>DASZXI010000034.1:0-239139 GCA_035545955.1 Candidatus Didemnitutus sp.
TCTCTGTGCCTCGCCACCGAGACCTCACGAACTGACGACGCGCTTCGTTCCTGTCGGTTAACTTCCAGGGCATCCGCCCATGAAAGTGTCACCCATCAAAGGCCAAAAGTGTCACCCATCAGAGGCCAAATGCCGCCGAACTCCGCCTTACACTCTTACCGAATATACTTAACCTCGGATTTCACGGAAAACACGGATGTCCCACCAAATTGGTTCGGAATTCGTGTGTATCGCGGTGAAATCCGTGGTCAAAAGCTGACCGGTATAAGGCGGGGTTCGGCAACCCCGCCCTACACCAAACCGATGCGTCTCAGCTCTTCGTCGGCGCCGCAGGTTGCGCCAGCAGTCGTTTCACTTCCGTCGCGAGCTTCGAACCGCGCGCATTCGTCGAGACGATCATCCCCGTCTTGTCCAAAAGAAACATGGCCGGGATCGCCCGGATGCCGAAGCGCTGGCCGAACGGATTTTTCCAGTAGGTGCCATCGTAATATTGCGGCCAGGTCATCCCGTTCTCCTGCGTGAACGCCAGCACCTGCCCGGCCGTCTTCTGGCGCTTGGCCGGGTGCTCGGGATCAGGAGCCTGGTCGAAGGTGACGCCGACGATTTCAAATCCCTGCGCGTGGAGCTGATTGTAGGCGGCCACGACATTCGGAATTTCCTCGCGGCATGGGCCGCACCAGGTGGCCCAGAAATCGACGAGCACCACCTTGCCGCGTAATTGCGCCACGTCGACCTCCCGTCCGTCCGCCGCCTTGAACTTCAATTCCAGCGGCGCGTTCAGCACGCCGGCCAGGCCCATCTTGTCGTGCGCCAGCTCCCGCACCTTTTCATTGGGACTGTCGACGAAAAGTTTCCAATCCTGCACCGCGCCGTGGAGATCGATCGACTCGGAAAGATAGAGGTAGTTGTTGACCAGATTGCCATCGGCGTCGGCGGCCGGATTGCGCGCCACCACGTCGAGAACCCGCCGCCGCAGTGAAGGAAGATCGATCGGCTTCCCCTGTTCCTGGGCGGTGAATGCCGCCTCGAGATCGTCCTGCAGCCTCATCCGTTCGCGCATGGCCTCGATGGCGCCCGGCGAGGAACGCAGTTCGGCAAGCATGGCGGCGGCATTGGAATTTTTCGGATCGAGTTCGAACGACTTCGCGTAGTCGCGGATGGCTGCAGCGGCGTCGCCGTTTTTTACCTCCGCCTCGGCGACCGAGTCGTAGACGTTGGCCGAGTTCGGGAACAGCTCGACGTTCCAGCCGAGAACGGCAAGCGCTTCCGGCAGTTTTCCGCCCTGCAGATAGTGGTAACCGAGCGCGTTCAACTGCCCTTCGTCCGGAAAATAGCGGCCGAAGTGGTTCGCCTTCCATTCCGCAAACCGGCTCTCGGCCGCCGTCAGGCCGTCGCGATCGATCACCTCCTTGAGGGCGTCGGCGAGCGCGCCCTCCTTGATCGCCACGAGTTCGACCTGGAAACTCAGAGTCGAGTTCGCGGGAATCGGGCCGATCGCCTTCGCACCGTAACCGAGTGCCGGCGGAATGACGAATACGGCCTTGTCGCCCACGTGCAGCAGCGCGAAGCCTTCGTCCCAGCCCTTGATGACCTGGTGTTGCCCGAGCGTGAAGGCAAACGGTTCGTCCTTCGTGCGGTCGAATTCCGTCCCGTCCGGAAGCGTGCCGACATAATTGGCCAACACCACCTGGCCGACCTTCGGCTGCGCGCCGGAACCATGGACCAGGATCTGGTATTTGAGGCCCGACGGCGTCGTGACGTACTCGTCCGCCGCCCGAATGGTGCCGGTGAAAACGCCCAGTCCGGCCAGCGCGAAAAGTAATCGAAGCATGCCCCACCATGGCATCGAACCCCTCCTCTGGCCAAGACGAATGAGAGAGAGGGAAGTAGCGAGCATCGAGGAGCGAGTAGGCGATCCATCGTCACGCCATGCGGAACATATGATTGATGGCGCTTCGGTAGGGGCGGATGCCCCATCCGCCTTTTTCAGCGTCGTGCCAAGGCCGGCGGGACGCCGTCACCGGCAAGTAGCGTGCATCGAGTAGCGAGGAGCGAGTAGGAATTCACTGTCACCCGACAAGTCGCCGATGGCGTTTGCCTTGGGGGGCTGGCGCATCCGCCCGGACCCTGAACGCGCACCCGCCTTGCGTCGGAAAAAACAAACCTCTTTGATCGATCGCGCCCCATGTCCCTTGTCGTCTTTCTCCTGCTCTACGTTCTGATCATCTTCGCGGCGCTTTTCGTGGCGATCCAATGGCTGAAGGCCCAGCGCCGGCCCAAGCTGCCGTTCAAGCCCGAGCGCACCCGCCTGCGCCGCGGACCGGGCGAATCGTTGCAGCGGCGCGTCCAGCTGATGGACGAAAACCAGCTTTACCTGCTGTTCGCGCTCATGGCGGTCCCGATTCTCATCGGCGTGGGCCTGCTGGCGGTGCTGCAATCGGCGGGATTCGCCACGCCCGGAGTCCGCATGGGTATCTCCCTCGCCTCCGCGCTCGTGATCGTCGTCCTCGGGGCGTGGTATCTCGCACAGGAGGTCATCCGGCGCGGCAATCACTATCTCGGCTGGTTTGGCGAGCGCATGACCGCCGAGGAACTGGAACCGTTGCGCGAGCAGGGCTGGAGAATATTCCACGACGTGCCGGGCGAGCGCGGCGGTCATGAGTTCAACATCGACCACGTGCTCGTCGGCCCCGGCGGCGTCTATTCGATCGAAACGAAAATGCGCCGCAAAGGTTCCGCCCGCCCCGGACGCAAGGATCACGAAGTCGCCTACGACGGCCAGCGCCTGAGCTGGCCGTGGACGGAGGACACCTACGGCCTCGCGCAGGCGGCCCGCAATGCGGAGTGGCTGCGCGACTGGCTTGCGGTGATCACCGGGGAACGCCTGGAAGTGAACCCCATCCTGGTTTTCCCCTGCTGGTACGTGACTCCGCCCAACGCGCGCCATCCCGTCAGCGTGGTCGCCCTGCCCTACCTCGCCGGTTTCGTGACGATGCGGAACGATGTCCTGAATCCCACGCAAGTGGATCTGTTTGCCCGCCAGCTCGACCAGCGTTGTCGTGACGTGGAATACTGAGCGACGGGATCGCGGGAGCGAACGCCGCCGCAGAGGTCGCGTCCGCGCGGTGCATTTCCTTTTTCTGCCGCTCCTCGTCCCTCCGCTTTGGGCCGCGTGGCAAAAGGGAGGCGAAACGTTTCTGGCGCTCTCCGTCGTGGCCTCAGCGCTGATGTCGGCGGTGGTTTTCCTGCTCTACGCCTTCGACAAACGCCGCGCGAAAATGGTCGGACCGCGCGAACCCGAAGCGTTGCTGCACCTCATGGAACTGCTCGGCGGCTGGCCCGGCGCATTTTTCGCGCAACGCTGGTTGCGGCACAAATCCGCCAAGCGCTCCTATCTCGCGGTCTACTGGCTGATCGTCGTCCTCTACGAAGTCGTGGCCCTCGATGCCTTGCGCGACTGGCGATGGGTGCGGGCGATTGCCTCAGTGAGACTTTGAGCTCGGGCCGGCCGGATGCGCTTCGGAACCCGCTCCACAGTCCCGGCACTCGCACGGTTCCTGGTCGGCCGCCTCGAACTGGATCGTCGCGTGCCCGATGCCGAACCGCTCGCGCAGACCGTCGTCGATGGCATGCAGCAAGCCGTTGTCCAGCGAGCCGCTCGAGCGCACGACATGGGCAGTGAGGGCGACATCGCTCGTGCCCAGCGCCCAGACGTGAATGTGATGCACGTCCGCTACCGACGGCAATCCGGACAGGAATTCGTGGATGGCGTGCAGGTCGACTCCCGTCGGAACGGCGTCCATGGCGAGATTGAACGAGTCGCGCAGCAGCCCCCACGTACCGAAAACGATCGTGGCCACCAGCAGCAGGCTCACGACCGGATCGAGCCAGGTCCAACCGGTAGAAAGAATCGCCACGCCCGCGATCACGACGCCCGCGGAAATCACCGCGTCGGCCATCATGTGCAGGAACGCGCCGCGAATGTTGAGGTCGCCCTTGCGCCCCGACATGAACATCAGCGCCGTCGAGGTGTTCACGGCGATGCCGGCCGCCGAGACCCAGATCATCGTGCCGGCCCCGAGCGGCGCGGGATTGCGCAGACGCGCCACGGCTTCCCACGCGATGATCCCGACGCTCACCAGCAGGAAGATCGCATTGGCCAGGGCGGCGAGGATCGACGACCGGCGCAGTCCGTAGGTGTGGCGCGACGTCGCCGGACGTTTGCTCCATTCGACTGCACCCCAGGCCAGCAGAAGGCCGAACACATCGCTCAAATTGTGCCCCGCGTCGGCCACCAGCGCCAAAGAGTGTGCATACAAACCATATACGACTTCAAGGACGACAAAGCCGCCGTTGAGCAGGACACCGATCGCAAAGGCCCGGCCGAAAGTCGCGGGCGCATGCGAGTGCCCGTGACCCAGGCCATGGTGGTGATGGCAGTCGTGATCGTGGCCATGGCCGTGATCGTGGTCATGGCGATGTTCGTGCCCATGATCATGATCGTGATCGTGATCGGCGTGGTCGTGATGCTCGTGGGGCCCGCTCATCCGCCTACGATCCACGACGTCCTTTGGTCTGGCAAGCCGGGCCTTGTAGGGGCGCGCCCATTTCGGGGGAATGCCGCCCTGACGCATATTGGAGGGCGGCCGACCCCGGCCGCCGCAAACCTACGCTTCGAAAATCAGCAGATAAAAGAACCTGTCTTGCGCAACGTGTGTCCTCGGCGGGCGAGGTGGCCCGCCCTCCGAAAAACGAGGCGCGATCGATTCACCGCCAATCGAATCGGCCGGTTCGTTTATGCGTCCCTTGCGCTCTTTTGCGGCGAAATTATTTCCGCGAGCACCTAATGTGGAAAGGCCGTCGAGACTTCCTTTAACGTCACTCCCAGCACCGTCCGGGCAATTTCATCGAGCGCCGCCTCGTCGCCCTGCAGGTGGATGGTCTGATGCGTGTGCGTGGCCGAGGCGCCCGGGGCGAGCGCGAGCGCGGGCGATGAGGACTCCAGCTCGAAGAAATGACCAAGCTGCTTCGCGCCCGGCGCCGGCGGTCCATCGTTGTAGCTGTTGACCACGTCCCCCGCAAAAGGCTCGCGCTGAATCTCCCACATCGAGTTCACGTACTCGTTCGCACCCTTCGGCCGCGTGTACGACACCAGCGTCAGCGTGTGCGAGTCGGCATCGTAGCTGCCGACCACCGGCGAGGCGCGACGCGGAGAGAAACCGATCTTGCTGCGATAATGGCTGTCGCCGCGGAAAAGCACGACGTGGTCCCGCACGACCAGCCGATCCGCCGGAATCGTGCCGAAATACGCCGTGTTCACCTTCGGCCCGAGCTCCGAATCGGGTCCGGGCTGGAACGGCGCGATGATCGTCGCCGACGGCGAGGCATTGTACATGCCCAGGATCCAGATCGAGAGCAGTCCCGTTGCCCTGGTCCAGGGCGCGCGGCCGGTGTTGCGGATCGTGTTCACCGACTCGTAAGCGACCGCCGACACGCCCGCCGGCAGCGCGACGTGATGCTCCTTCAGCGCTGCGGCCGCATCCAGCACCCGGACCTGCCGCACAAGATCGAGCTGCAGACGGGTGCCGGAATAGTTGGTCAGGTCGATCGCGTGCTGGAAGGTGACGTGGTCGTCAGCCTGCTCCTTCACCGCATATTTCTCGGTGTCGACCGCCGCCGGCGTGTACCAGTGCGCGAGGTCGAAGGGCACCTTGGGCGCGAAGAAAACCGAGAACTGGCCGCCCTCCGGCCCCAGCCAGAAACGATCCTCGCCGCCGATGGCGTTCATGTGCGGCTGCGGCCGATCGGTCGCGATCAGCTCGCGATTGATCCAGCCAAAACTCACCCCGTGATCGCCGGCGGCGGAACTGGTCATGACGCGTCCCTGCCAGTCCGGCACGACCGCGACCCGGGCTCCGTCGTGACCGGAAAGGACAACCACGGGTGAATGCTTCTGGAGAAAGTCGACGTCCTGGCCGAATTCGGCCGCGGATCCGACGAGCGCGGTCGATCCAACGATCGCCGCCAATACGAGCGGGAATTTCACGGGAGAAGGGGTGGAGATTTCAGGCTAATCCGTCTGCCGGCGCCGGCAAGCGGCGATCGATGTCCCGGCGGGTGCGCCGGAACGTTTCCTCTCGTCGCGACGCCGACGTTGCCGTAAACCCACGGACCTCGCCGCATGAGTCACCCCACCCCGACCGCGCCCTGGTGGCGAACGCTGACCCGCGCCCAATGGCTCGTCTTTGCCGTCGCCTCGCTCGCGTGGCTCTTCGACTGCCTCGACCTGCAATTCTTCAACCTGGCCCGGGACGCCGCCGTCTTCGATTTCGTCGGCGATCGCGCGCAGGCCACGGTCCTCGGTCCGTACACGACCTCGATGATGCTCGTGGGATGGTCGATCGGCGGCCTGATCTTCGGCGCCTTGGGTGACCGCTTGGGCCGTGCCCGCATTCTCACGGTGTGCATTCTTTTCTATTCAATTGGAACCGGCCTGAGCGCGTTCGCCGGCGGGTTTCCCGCCTACTGCGCGTTTCGGTTGCTGACGGGATTCGGCGTGGGAGGCGTCTTCGGCCTCGCCGTCGCCCTGGTGACCGATTCCGTTTCCGACGCCGCCCGTCCGCCTGCGCTGGGTCTGCTGCAGTCGCTTTCCACCTGCGGCAACATCTTGGCCGGATTCATCGGCATGGGCGTCGGCGCGTGGGCGCTGCATCCGGGCCTGCCGTTCGGCCTGAAAGCCTGGCAGGCGCTCTCGTTAATCGGCGCTTTGCCCGCATTCCTGTGCGCCGTCATCATCACCCGCGTGCCGGAACCGGAGAAGTGGCAGCGCGCGCGTTCCGAGGCCGGCGGGCGCGGGATTCGCTTCGGATCGTACGCGGCCCTGCTCGGGCATTCCCGCTGGGCGCGACACGCGTGGTTCGGACTCGCCGTCTGCTGCGCCGGCGTCGTCGGTGTCTGGGGCGTCGGGAATTTTTATCCGGAAATCGTCGGTGACGTCGTGCGCCGCCACCTGGCCGCGCGCAGCCTTCCGCCCGGCGAGCTCGCCAGCGAGGTCGCCTACTGGCGGTCCGCGGGACTGCTCCTGCAGAACATCGGCGGGTTCGCCGGCATGCTGACGCTTTCCTGGCTCGCGCAGACGCGCGGACGCAAGCTCGCCTGCGCGGGCGCGCTCGTGGCGTCGTTCCTGGCCACGCTCGCCGTGTTTCGCGGGCTGCGCGAATTCGATCAGATCTTCTGGATGCTGCCGCTGATGGGATTCGGCCAACTCGGGGTGCTCGCGGTTTTCGCGGTGTACCTGCCCGAACTTTTTCCGCAGAGTCTGCGCGGCACCGGGACGAGTTTCTGCTACAACTTCGGCCGCCTGATCGCCGCGACGGCGCCCTTCACGCTCAGCCGCATCACCGCCTCGCTCGGCGGCGATCTCGATGCGTTCCGCGCGGCCGGGCAATGGGTGAACCTGGTGCTTCTGCTCGGGCTTGTTCCCCTGCTCTTCCTGCCCGAGACCAGGGGACAGCCGCTGCCGCAGGACTGATGGGTGTCCGCCGGGGCAATCAGACCGCCGGCTCGCGCCGCAGGGCCTCGCCCAAGCGGGCGACGAGTTCCTCGAGGTCGAACGGCTTGCGGATGAAATGCGCCACGCCCGACTCCTTCGCCCCCGCGTGCGCCTCGGCATGGAGGTAGCCCGACGCCAGCAGGAACGGCGTGCCGGGCCGAATCTCCTGGACCCGGCTCGCCAGTTCCACGCCGGACATGCCCGGCATGGTCAGATCGCTGATCACCGCATCGTAGCGCGCGGGCTCCGCGGCAAATTTTTTCAGGGCGTCGACCGGACTCGTGCAACCTTCCGGCGCGTACCCGCAGCGGCGGAGCACGCCCTCGCCGACGCTCAGCACCGCGGCATCATCATCGACGACCAGAATTCTTCTTCCGGCACCATTCCTGGGCAGGCGGTCGAACGGCGACCGGCTTCCGTTGGTGCCGTTGGCCCGGACTTGCGGCGTCTCCGCCGGGAAGTAAAGGCGGAGGGTGGTGCCGGCTCCGGGCGCGGTGTCGACCACAATGGCGCCCTGGTGATCCTGCATGATGCCGTGCACCACGGCGAGTCCGAGCCCGGTGCCCTCGCCCGGTGCCTTGGTGGTGAAAAACGGCTCGAAAATCCGTTCGACGACCGCCTTCTCCATCCCGACGCCGGTATCGCGGATCGTCAGGCAGACGCGATGGTTCGGCTTCACCTGCGGGTGGCGCTCGATGAATTCCCGCGCCGGCTCCCCGGATTCGAGGGCCACCGTCAGAATGCCGCTGCGGTCGCGCATCGCGTGCGCCGAATTGGTGCCGAGATTCATCACGACCTGGTGGATCTGGATCGGATCGCATGACACCGGCGGGCAATCGGGCGCGATGACCGTCCGGATTTCAATCGTCGCCGGTAGGCTGGCGCGCAGCAGTTGGACCGCCTCGGTGACGATCGGGCCCAGGGGAGCCGGACGGCGGGTGGTGGGATAGCGCCGGCTGAAGGTGAGGATGCGCGCCACGAGGTCGCGCGCGCGCCGGGCCGCCCGGCTGGCCTCGTGGAGATTCAGCTGCACGGCGTGGCCGGCCGGAAGATCCATTTCCGCCAGCTGCATGTGTCCCATGATCCCCGTGAGGATGTTGTTGAAATCGTGAGCCACGCCGCCCGCCAGCGCGCCGAGCGCCTCCATTTTTTGCGCATGGCGGAGTTGTTCCTCGAGCGCGCGATGCTGCCGCTCGGCGAGCACCTGCTCCGACACGTCCTGGGTGAGGCCATACGCGCGCGTGGCGCGGCCCGCGGCGTCGCGTTCGACGGCACAACGCACGGACATCCAGCCGGTCGATCCGTCGGCCCGGAAAAACGCGTGCCGAATCTGCCGGTTGGGGCGGTCCTCCGTGCCCGTCCGAATGCGGGCAAGTTCCTCCGCCAGTTCCGTTGCCGCCTCGGCCGGAAGGTGGCGCGACGCATAATCGTCGGGCGTCATCGTCATCGGGTCCGCGGAGTGAAGTCCGAGCAATTTCAGGAAATTCTCGTCGAAGATGAAGCGATTCGTCGCCACGTCGTATTCCCAGTGGCCGAGGCGGGCCGCGTCCATGGCCAGCACCAGCTTTTGCTGATAGTCGTGCAGGGCCTGCTCGGTGCGCCGGCGCTCGGTGACGTCGACCACCTGCGAGACCAGATGACGGGGCGAGCCATCGGCATTGAAGATGATCGAGACATCGACCTGCACCCACATCGTGCGTCCGTCGCCGTGCAGGTAGCGCTTCTCCCGCCGATAGCTCGAGCGCCGGCCCTCGACGAGACTCGCGATCAGCTCCAGGTCGGTGGGAATGTCGTCTGCGAAGCTGAACGACTGGAACTTGGTCCCCAGCAGTTCCTCGCGCGTCCGGCCGACAATCTGGCAGAGCGCGGGATTGACCTCGAGCCAGCTCCCGTCAATCGCCACCAGCGCCATGCCGATCGGCGAATGCTGCATGGCCTGGCGAAACCGCTCCTCACTGCTGCGCAGCGACTGCATCGCATGCGAGAAGTTCAGCAGGACGACGCCCAGCGTGATCCAGATGTTGGACGCGGTGAGGAGGATCATCGTCACCGAAATGATCACGACCGGAGTCAGGCTCGCGAAGGCCGGCGAGTTGGCGGCCAGCGCCAGAGGCACGCGCAGCAGATTCCAGATGATGAGCGCGGCAAAGACCGTGATCAGGCTCGCCTTGACGATCGGATGTCCGAAATGCCTTTCCTTCGCCACCAGCAAAATGCAGTCGAGGAAAAGTCCCACGAGCAGCACCGAGAGCAGGAAGACGCGGATGTTGGGCTCCGGACGAAAATACGTGAAGACAATCGCCACGGCCGCCACGAATCCGAGCACCGAAGGCGCAATCCATCGGCGGGGCGGCAGGCCGGCAAACTCCCGGAAGCCGCGGGAGAGAAATAGCGGGAAGGCGAAAAACGTCAGGTTGACGCCGATGGTGTCCGGCTGCTCGGGCAGCCAGTTGCGAAACGCCAGCAATGCCATTGACGTGGTGGCGCCGGCCGACGCGATGGCCCAATAACGAAATCCCGGATAGCTCCGATTCGTCGCATACACGATCAGCAGACCAAGGCTCGGCATCAGGTTCGCGATGCAGCAAACCAGAAAGACCGTCTGCAGGTCGGGAAAGGGCGGGGTCACACGAACACCTCCTTATTGCCACAATCGCCGCACTTCGCAAGCACCCGCTCGTCGGCGACACGTTGGTCGCCGGCCCGGTCAACGCGGAATCACCGGAAGGATCAGGCGCGAGGGATGCGCCGCATCCGTCAGGAGGGTGTTCACTGCGATCTGCTGCCGGCGATTGTCGTTCATCGGTTCGCCGGTATTCGGATTCACGTCGAAACGCGGGAAATTGCTGCTCGAGACATCCAGCCGGATGCGATGTCCGCGCCCGAAAACCAGCGACGTCGGGTACATCTCGATCTCGAATTCGTACGGGCGCCCCGGCTCCAGCAGCTCCTCGTGGTCGAGGTTGTTCCGGTAGCGGGCCCGCACAATGCCGTCGCCAATGTTGAGGTCAATCCCGCCCGGAAAATCCGCACTGGGCGGATACACGTCGACCAGTTTCGCCGTGAAATCGGTGTCGCGCGCGCTCGACGAGGCCCACAGGCGGACCACCAGGCGTCCGGTGACTTCGACCGGTTCGGCGAGCGGGTCCGTTCGGAAGACAACCACGTCGCTTCGCGCTGAGAGCGGAAGAGTGTCGTGCGTTAACCAGAAATCGGTTCGGTCCCGCTGGTCGGCCGCACCCTGATCCATCAGATTTCCCTGCGACGAAATATTGCCGCCCAAGGTCGGCACCGGATGTCGCGGATCGAAGGCATATGAGGTGGACCGCTCATCGCCCGGCGCCTGCGGTGTCAGATTCCCGCCGGCATGCAGGAAATACGAAGTGTAGGCGGTCCGGGCGAGCGGCCATTCCTGCTCGTCGCGCCAGTGGCCACCGACGAACACCCGTCCTTCGGGCGTCCGGTGTCCGTCGCCGCCACCCATGACGTAGAGCCGGACCGGCGGTTCACGTTCCACCCCGTTGTCGACGCCCTTCAGCCAGTGGTCGAACCAGCGAAGATGAAAGGAGGCGGCGTCGAGCGCGGCGTCCGGCGTAAACTGCGCGATCCCGGCATGGTCGAGGTTTTCGCGACTGTGAATCCACGGCCCGACCATCAAACGCTGCAGGCTGTGCTTCGCTTTCTTCAGGTTCACGTAGTTGAGATTCGCCGCCGGGGTTCCCCACGAGTCGTACCAGCCGGTGACGTGATAGACCGGGATGTCCTTATACTCCGAAAGATGATCCACGACGCTTGAACCGGCGTCCTTCCAGAATTGGTCGTAGGCCCCATGACGCATCGCCTCAATCAGCCAGGCCTCGTAGTCAGGCGCCCATTGCAGCGGCGTCGTCCCGGCCCGCAGCGGCAGCGCCTGAACATAGTCGCGCACGTGGAGGCCGAGCTCGACCAGGGCCGGGGCCGCGGCCGGATCGGCGGCGGCACGGCGCGCCGCCGGCAGGGCATCGGGTGTCCCGGATGCGTTGCCCATGGTCATCACCCAGTTGAGCCACCGCAGCTCGAAGGCGCCGTGATGGCGCACGCCGTAGAGTCCGAAATCGGACATCGCGTTGCGCGGAATCATCGCCACGACGCCCGGGGCGCCCGCGATGGCGAGCGCGTGCTGGGTTCCTCCCTCGTAGGACGTCCCGATGGTCCCGATTTTTCCGTTGGCCCACGGCTGCTGGAGGATCCACGCGGCCGTGTCGAATCCGTCGAGCGGATCATCGCGCAGCGGCCGCCAGAGTCCTTCCGAGCGATACCGGCCGCGGACGTCCTGCGCCACCAGCACGTAGCCATGTCGGACAAAGATTTCCCCGAGCCCCTGCACCCTCACGCGCTTGTCGTAAGGCGTGCGGATCAGGATGACCGGCCACCGGCCGTCCACGGCGATGCCCGCGCGCGCGGGCTGGTGAATGTCGGTCGCCAGATGGACGCCATCCCGCATCGGCACCATGGCCTCGGTCGTCTTGACGGAATCGTAGGGATCCGCGGCCGCGGAATCCGCCGCCGCGGACAAAGTCAGGACGGCACCGGCAAAAATCGGCAGCAACCGGAGAAATGCGCGCGGCATCATGGGGAGTGGACCGATCGCAGGATCACGTGTGATCGCGCCGAACCTACCGCTCCGCACGCTGGATACAAGCTTGCGCGGCCAAGAACGCCCACCCGCGCCGGCCGGAAACGCAATGCGACTTGCGGAAGGGCTCGAGGCAGACGGAACGTCCGCCCCTACCGAGGGTCACCACGCCGCCTACCCGGCGGGCAATCGCACCGTAAAGCGCGCACCGCCGCCGGGTGCGCCATCAAGCGCCACCGTGCCGGTGTGGGCCTCGACGATCGCCTTGACGAGGCTCAGGCCCAATCCGAGGCCGCGCTGGGACCGGCTGGCATCGCTGCGGTAGAGGCGCCGAAAAACCGCATCGCGTTCGGCCACGGGAATGCCCGGACCGTTGTCCGTCACCGTGACGAGGGCCGTAGGGCCATCGCGGCGCACCGTGAGGGTCACCCGTCCGCCCGCCGGCGTGTACTTGAGCGCGTTGTCGAGCAGGTTGTTTACGACCTGCCCGAGGCGAACCGGATCGCCGTCGATTTCGACCGGCGCCGGAGTCTCCAGAAAAACGCCGACCTGATTTTCCTGCGCCACTTCGCTGTAAAGATCCGCCGAGCGTTCCACCAGGGCGCGAAGATCGACGCGCTCGCGCTGCAATTTGAGCGCTCCGCCTTCCGCGGCGGAGATGTCGAGCAGCGCCTCGAGCAGGTGCAGGAGCCGATCCGATTCGTTGACGCAATCGGCGAGCGCCGCCCGCGCGTCGGCAGGATCGCCCACGTCCTGCATCGCCAGTTCCGCCGAGCCGCGCAATCGCGTCAGCGGCGTGCGCAAGTCGTGCGCCAGGTTGTCGAGCGTGTCGCGCAGCACCTGCACGTGCGCCGCGTTGCGGTCGAGCAGCGTATTGAACTGCTGCACCAGCGTGGCCAGTTCGCCGCCGTCGAAGGAACCCGTGACCCGCGCGGCGCGGTCGCCCTGCTCCAGGATGCGCGTGGCGGTCTGGGAGAGAAGCCGCAGCGGACGCGTCGCCCGCCAGGCGAGCAGCGTGCCGATGCCGACGGACAGCAGGAGTGCGCCCGCCCCGACGAAGGAAAACGCCCGTTGCAGCGGCGCCAGCAGCACGGCGCGACTGTCCGTCAGCCGGCCCACCTGCACGATCCATCCATCTGGCAGCGTGCCCGAGGCCACGGTGTAGTCGCGCAGCGCGTCCTGCGGCACGCGCACCACGTCGAGCTTGCGCTCGGCCACGACCCCGGCCTCCGGGAACGGCACGCGCTGCACCTGCGTCTCGATCCAGTCCGGCGGCGCGGCCACGAACACCGCCCCGTTCGACGGGCTGATCAGGCGGACAAAAAGCGACCGGGCTTCCGGCGACAGGTCGTTGTGGACGCGGGCGCTCAGGGCCGGGACGCCGCCGTCGCTGTAGGCCGCGGTCAGTTCCGCCACGCGGTGCTCCACCGCCACCTGTTCGCGTTTTTCGAGCAGACCCGCCAGCATCCAGTACAGCGCGGTGAAGAGCAGCGCCGAGCCCAGCGCGAAGACGAGGGCATATTGCACCGCCAGTCGCAGAGCCAGGGATTCGCGCAGGCGATCAAACATGGGGACGAAAAATGTAGCCCACCCCGCGCACGGTCTCGAGGCGAACGTGCTCGGGGTCGATCTTCGACCGCAGCCGCGAAACGACCACGTCGACGACGTTCGTTTGCGGATCGAAGCTGTAGTCCCAGACGTGCTCGAGGATCATCGTCTTGCTCACGGGCCGGCCCGCGTGCCGCAGAAGGAAAGCGAGCAGCGTGAATTCGCGCGGTTGCAGCGCGACCGCCTCGCCGGCGCGCGTCACCTCCCGCGAAACGAGATCGAGCGTGACGTCGCCCGCCGCGAGCTTGGTGGCCTCCGGCACCTGCGAGGCCCGGCGAATCAGCGCCTGCACCCGCGCCAGGAGTTCCGAAAAAGCGAACGGCTTCGTCATGTAGTCGTCGCCGCCGCTTTGCAGTCCGCGAATGCGGTCGTCGACCGAACTCTTGGCACTGAGAAATAGCACGGGCACGGGGCGACGGGCGTTGCGCAGGCGGCGCACCAGACTGAGGCCGTCGAGCTGCGGCAACATCACGTCGACGATCGCCGCGTCGTAGTCGGTGCTTTGCGCGAGCGCCAGGCCGGTGTCGCCATCCGGCGCGTGGTCCACCGCGAAGCCGGCCTGTTTCAGCCCGCGTCCGACGAAGGAGGCAATCCGGGCGTCATCTTCGACGACAAGCACGCGCATGGTCGGTCAAGTTTGTCGCGCGCCGCCGAATTGAAAAGCGTCAAACAGAGACCCCGGCGCCCTCTCCCGGCCGAAGCCGGGCAGCGAGCGCCGGGGTCGTTGCACGCACACCCAATGGTTATGAAGCCGCCTTGTCGCCGGCCGTCTCGTCGACCACCACGAAGATCGTGGAGCCGCGGGACCAGAGCTTGACGAGGGTCTTCTTCGACTCGGCCTTGGCGCTGAGGTCAATGGCCTGCTGGGCCGAGGTCACGCGCTGGCGGTTGATCTCGAGGATCACGTCGCCGGCGCTGAGCCCGGCGCGGGCGGAGGCGGAATCCGGGGCGACCTCGGTGATGACCGCGCCATGGAGTTGAGCGGGGAGATTCATTTCGCGCCGGCTTTCCGGCGTCAGATCGTCGACGGCGACGCCGTTGAGGACACCCTCGTCGTCGGTCGCGGGAGCCACCTGTTCCGTTGAACCGCCGAAGCGTGACGGACGATTGCCCGTCGTCGCGGCAACCTGCTCGGTCTTGCCGTCGCGGAGAACGTCGAGGCTGACCTTCGTGCCCGGAGCGTAGCCGCTGACATCGAGCGTCAGCTTGTTGGAATCGGTGACCGCGCTGCCGTTCACGCTGGTGATGACGTCGCCTTCCTTCAGGCCGGCCTTGGCGGCGGGGCTGTTGGGCTCGACCTGCGCGATGAGCGCGCCCTTGCGGCTCTTCAGTCCGAAGGAATCGGCCAGCGCCGGGGTGATGTCCTGGACGCTCACGCCCAGATAGCCGCGGACGACCTTGCCGTTTTTCACGAGGCTGTCGGCGACGCGGCTGACGAGATCGGCCGGCACGGCCAGCCCGACGCCCTGCGAGCCGCCACTGCGGCTGAGGATGGCGGTGTTGAGACCGATCAGGCGACCGTCGACGTCGACGAGCGCGCCGCCCGAATTGCCGGGATTGATGGCCGCGTCGGTTTGGATGAAGTTTTCGTAGCCGCGAACGTCGCTGAGAATGCCGATCCGGCGACCCATTGCGCTGACAATGCCGCTGGTGACCGTCTCACCGATGCCAAAAGGATTGCCGATCGCCAGCACGCGATCGCCGACCTCGACCTTGCTCGTGTCCGCAAAGGTCACGGCCGGAAGATCCTTGGCGTCAACGTGCACGACGGCGACGTCGGTCAGCGGATCGCGTCCGACCACCCGGGCGGTCAGATCGCGACCGTCGTCGAGCGTCACGGTCACATGATCGGCATTGGCGACCACGTGATTGTTGGTGGCGATGTAGCCATCGGAGCTGATGATCACGCCCGAACCGAGACCGGTCTCGGGCTCGGTGCGCATCTGGGGCATGCGGCCCCCGAAAAACTGGCGGAAAAAGGGATTGTCGAGGTCGAGGCCCTGTTCGTTGGCCGAAATCTCGTGGGACTTGGTCTGGACGGTGATCTTGACGACGCTGGGCGAGACGCGCTTCACGACGTTGGCGAAACTCGCCTGCTCGAGCTGGCCGCGGTTGACCGGCTGGCTATCGTGTTTGACGGAAAGGGCCGGATTAACTTCCGGCGCACCGTAGACGGCCGCCAGGAGCGCCGCCGCGCCGAGGAGGCCGCCGGTCCAATACGCGGACCGGCGCACGGTGGGATGAGAAAGGAAGGCATTCATGGTGACGCCAAGATGCCACAGCGACCTTTCCGGGGGGTTGCGGAAACATTACAGTTCTGAAAGGAAGCTCTAAGGTGTAAGCGATAAGCTCTAAGCCAAACCCTGAGGCTGAGAGCCCAGAGTCTAGAGCTGAGAGACTGAATCCAAGGCGCACTGACTTCCAACGGCGCAATTTGGATTCGGAAATGCAGGAGCCTGCTTGCAGGCGATTTCCATCCGTTCCGGAAAACCCATCCGGATTCTTGCTCTCAGCTCTTTGCCCTCGGCACTCAGCTTCAACCGACCGCTCGCTGCTTACTGCGCACTGCTCACCCCTCACCGCTCACTTAATCTTTTCCCACAAAAACGTATAGCTCAGCGCCAGTCGTTTCGCGAGCTGCTCGTTGGTGACGCTGCCGTGATGGCCGCCCTCGGTGTTCTCCGCGTATTCAACGGGGTAGCCCAGGGCCTCCATCTTGGCCGCCATCTTGCGCGCGTGTCCGGGATGGACGCGGTCGTCGTGTGTCGTCGTGTAGAAAAGCACGGGAGGCAGCTTCTTTCCGCCGACGATATTCTGATAGGGCGAATAGGTTTTCAGGAAATTCCACTGTTCGGGAATGTCCGGGTTGCCGTATTCCGCCATCCAGCTGGCTCCGGCAAGGAGATGGCTGTAGCGCTTCATGTCGATCAGAGGATTCCCGCAGACCACGGCGCCGTAGAGTTCGGGATGCCGCACCATCGTGGCCGACACCAGCAGCCCGCCGTTGCTGCGTCCCTCGATGCCGAGATGCGCCGGTGAAGTGATCTTGCGGGCCGACAAATCTGCCGCCACCGCCTCGAAATCCTCGATCGTTTTCAGGTGGCCGGCATTCAACACCGAGGTGTGCCAGGTCGGACCGAACTCGCCGCCGCCGCGGATGTTCGCCAGCACAAATGCCCCGCCCCGCTCGAGCCAGAGTTTGCCGTAGGCGCCATGCATGTCCTCGTAGGAACCCGAGTACGAAGGCACCAGGGAGTTCTCGAATCCGCCGTACGAGAACATCCATATCGGCCTCGTGCCGTCATATTTCATGCCCTTGGGCTGAACCAGAAAATACGGAATGCGCGTGCCATCGGCCGAAGTTGCGAACAGTTGCTTCACCTCAAATCGCGAGCCGTCGAACGCCGGCGCCTGCGCCTTCACGAGCTCGGGCTCCACCGCCATTGCGCCGACGTAGTAGAGGGACGGCGGATTGAGGAAGGACTCGTACTGCACCCACGCTTCGCCGGTCTCATCGTTAGTCGACACGATGCTCATGGCGCCGTTGTCCGGAAATGCAATTGACTCCCGCTGCCAGCCCGAAGCGCTTTTCGTGAATCGCAGCAGGCGTCCGCGCACGTTGTCGAGCGCATGCACGTAGATTCCATGATCCGTCACGGCCACGCCGCTCACCACGAACGGACCGGAAGGTTCGACCAGCAGTTCGCTCGTTCCGGCCTCGCCTCGCAACAGGGAGGGATCCGCGAGGATGATGGAACCGGCCGCGTAGGATTTCCCGGCGAGAGTCCAGGGCGCCTTCAGATCGATCACGAGGCGCCCACGAATTCCGTCCACAATCCGCGCCGTCGCCGGCACGTTCAGTGCGACGAGCCTGCCGTCACGATACTGGAAAAGTTTCTGTTCCCAGAAGGTGAGCCCTTCGCTGACGAGCACGACCGGCTCTGGATCCATCCTGATCACGTAGGCCGACACCGCGACCGAGGACGTCTTTCCCGTGTATAAGAGCTGCGCCGCCGCCAAAGGCGTGCCCCGATGCCAGATTTTCACCTGCGCCGGATAACCGGAGTCGGTCAACGTGCCCGGGCCAAAATCGGTGCCGACAAAAATGGTGTCGGCGTCGAGCCACGACACGCGCGATTTCGCTGGTGGAACCACGAATCCGCCCGCGACAAACGCGCGTGCCTGCGCGTCGAATTCGCGCACCTCGATCGTGTCGCCGCCCGCAACCGAGAGGTGCACGAGGCAATGCCGATTGTCGCCCTTGAGCCAGGTCACGCCGCCGAACGCCCACGCCTTGCCCTCGGCTTTGGCGAGCGCGTCGACGTCGAGCACGGTTTCCCACGCGGGAGACTCGGCGCGGAAACCCGCCAGCGAGACGCGACGCCAGACGCCGCGCGGATGTTCCTGATCGCGCCAGAAATTGTAGAGCTGATCGCCGTGCTGGTCGACCGATGGAATGCGTGACTTGGAGTCGAGGACCGTCAGGGCATCGCGATAAAGGCCCGCGTAGGCCGGGTCGGCGGTGAGTCGTTTCTCCGTCGCCTCATCGTGCGCGCGCACCCACTCGAGCGGCTTGGCGCCGTTGATGTCCTCGAGCCACAAATACGGATCGTCCGAAGGTCCTTCCGCCGCTCCCGCCCGCGGAATCCCGCCCACCAGCCCCGCCAGAATCACGCTGCGAACCAACGTCCGATGAAAGTATTGCATTCTGCCGGAAATAGATCGCCTTCGCTCCGGCGCAACCGCGAACCATCCTCCGGCCCGGAAGCGGGATGAGCGGTCGGCCCGGCGCGACGGACGCCCCGGTCAAAACGACGTGACGCGCGGGGTGTCGCGTTGACTCGGCCGCGGCGCCGGTGCATCCCGGAACTACGGGCCGTTCACGATTCCAACCGGGAGAAAATGCCATGCCCACCAGCCCCAGCAATCAGACCGACGATCCGACGCAAAGCCTGCAGGCGTTCGCGCTGTCGGACCTCGAACCGTACACACGCGAACGCAAGTACGCGAACAACGCCAGTCGCGATTTCCACCTGTTTTTCGTCGGACGCGACGACGTCCATGACATCCTGAAGTACATCCTGTCGCGCGTGCGCGTTTCGCTTTATCTGAACATGTTCGGGTACGACGACGATGAGCTCAACGACATCATCTTTCAGAAGGTGCTCGATCCAACGGTCACGACGCTGATCACACTCGACGAAAGCCAGAGCAACGGGGTGCACGAGAAGAAATTGCTCGATCTGGACCGTCAGCAAAACCTCTCCGCCTTCAATACCCATATCGTCATCGGCACCAGTGCCACGCGACAGATCAGTCACACCAAGGGATTCGTCGCCGACGGCAAGGTGGCCGCGGAGGGTTCCACGAACTGGTCGGCGAGCGGCGAAGGCACATTCATCGTCACCAAAGCGGGCCAGGACGCCGCCAACGCGAAGGCGACGCTGGCAGCCGGACCAGGCGGAGCCGACTACAAGGCCCAAAACAACACTCAGAGCGTCATCACCGATCCCGATACCATCACCCGGTTTACTGCCGAACTGCTCGCGGAGCACCTTACCGCGCAAAAAATCGCGGCAGCAAAAAAAGCCGTTCCGGCGCCTGGTCCGGCTCCGAAGCCACCGGTTGGTCCGTAAGGCAAGTCGCTGGCGGATCGTGCGGTGTCGTCGGAGTAGCAACCGATTCCGGTGAGTCCGAAGTTCCGGGCTTTGCTTCGCCGGATCGTGACCTTCGGGCACCCGATTGCTTTTGCAGGATTCCCCGGGTTGGCAATAGTGAGCGGTTCCCCTGCCCCGCGTTCACTCGTTACTCCCATGAAATCACTCCGTCTCGCCCTCGCCGTGGCGGTCGCCGCCGTTGGCGCCGCTCATCTTGCCGCCCGCACCAGCCCGCATGAAACGGTTGGCCTCCAGACCGACAACAATCGCGTGACCATTGTTTACGGACGTCCTTACACCAAGGATCCCAAAACCGGTGCCCCGCGCAAGATCTGGGGCGGATTGATTCCTACCGGCAAGGTCTGGCGCACGGGCGCCGATGAGGCGACCTTGCTGATCACGCAAAAGGCGATCGTGCTCGGAGGAGCCACCATTCCCGCCGGCACTTACACGCTGTACACGCTGCCCGCGGAGGATGGTTCCGCGAAGCTGATCGTGAACAAACAGGTGGGCCAGTGGGGCACGCAGTACGATGCCGCGCAGGATCTCGTGCGCCTCGATCTGAAAAAGGACGTTCTGGCCGCACCCGTCGACGAGTTCACCATCTCGCTCTCGAAGAATCCCGGCGGCGGCGGCACGCTCGCCCTGGCGTGGGAAAACACCCAGTACTCCGCGCCGTTCACGGTCGAAAAATGACCGTTCGTGGCCGCTGACGCGACTTCCCCGGGAATTCGCTCACGGTCCCGCTGCTCCCACCCCGGAGACAATTCCCCGTATCAAGTTCCCCACCCCATGAAATCCCCACTGCCCCGCACTTGCATGCTACTCGCCGGCCTGGCCCTGGCCGCCGGTCTTTCCGCCCAGAACGCGAAACTCGAAATCCCGGCCGCCAGCCCGAGCGGCGTCCTCAAGCAACGCGTCGGCGTCACCGACATCGAGATCGACTACTCCCGCCCGAGCGCCCGCGGACGCAAGGTCTTCGGCGGACTGGTTCCCTTCGACAAGGTGTGGCGCACCGGCGCCAACAACGCCACCAAGCTGATCATCAGCACGCCGGTGAAATTCAACGGCACCGAAGTCCCGGCCGGCACGTATGAACTGTTCACCATTCCGGGTCGCTCGGAGTGGACAATCATCATTCACAAGGACATGTCGGAATGGGGCGCTTACACCTACGACCCCAAGAACGATGTCGCCCGCGTGACCGCCAAGCCCGAGGCTACCGCCCAGCCGGTCGAGTCGCTCGCCATCGGCATCAACGATCTGCGCGACGAATCCGCGACGCTGAACATCATGTGGGAAAACACCCGCGTGCCCGTGACGCTCGGCGTCGACGTGGTTTCCGCCCTGGTGCCGAAGATCGAGGCCGCGATGGCCGGACCCGATGCGAAGAAATATTATGTGGCGGCCGCGATGTTTTATCTCGAGCACAACATCCAGCTCCCCAAGGCGCTGGAGTGGATGAACGCCGCCATCGCCGCGCAGCCCGACGCCTTCTATTTCGTCTACCGCAAGGCTCTCGTGCAGGAAAAAATGGGGGACAAGGCCGGCGCCATCGCCTCGGCCAATGCCTCGATCGACGCTGCCCGCAAGGCCGGCGGCGCCGTGGGCGACGAATACGTGGGCCTTAACGAGGCCATCATCGAGCGACTGAAATAACCATGGCGCGGCTCGCCCGGACCGGAATCGTTGCTTCTGCCCTCGGCCTTCTGGCCACTCTGGCCGCCGGCGCGTCCGCTCCCGCGGATACGCCGGCTGCCCTGCAATTCGAACTGCAGCGGCTGCGGGAAACCGGCGGCGTGCTTTATCTCGCCGCCCATCCCGACGACGAAAACACCGAGCTGATCACCTATCTGTCCCGCGGACGCCACGTCCGCACCGCCTATCTTTCGCTCACGCGGGGCGATGGCGGACAAAACGAGCTTGGTCGCGACTTCGACGCCAGTCTCGGCGTCCTGCGCACCCAGGAACTGCTCGCCGCCCGCCGTCTCGACGGCGGCCGCCAGTTCTTCAGCCGGGCGATCGATTTCGGATTCTCCAAGTCACCGGAGGAAACCCTGCGCATCTGGAATCACGATGCCGTGCTGTCCGACGTCGTGCGCGTCATTCGCGAATTCCGCCCCGACGTCATCATCACCCGTTTCCCGATTCCGCCGGGCAGCGGCGGCCACGGTCACCACACCGCCTCGGCCATTCTCGCCGTCGAAGCCTTCAAGATTGCCGGTGATCCAAAGGCGTATCCGGAACAAATCGCGCAAGGCCTGGCTCCCTGGCAGCCCAAGCGCATCCTTTGGAACGCCTTTAATTTTGGCGGCGGCCCGCTGCCGCTCTCCGGCCCGACCTTTGAAGTCGACATCGCCGGCAAGGATCCTGTCAGCGGTGAATCGTTCGGGTCAATCGCCGCCCGCAGCCGCGCGATGCATAAAACGCAGGGCTTGGGTGGATTCACCAGCCGCGTCGGCAACGGCCCCAACGTGCAGAATTTTCTGCTGCTCGGTGGTGACGCCGCGAAGAGTGATTTCTTCGACGGCATCGACACGACGTGGGCGCGGGAACCCGGCGGCGCGGAAGTCGGCCGACGCATCGATGCCGTCATCGCCGCCTTCAAAACCGATGATCCCGCCGCGTCCGTTCCCGCGTTGCTGGAACTCCGCACCCAGCTGGGTGCGCTTGCTCCGGACCCGGTCGTCACGGAAAAGCGTCACGACCTCGATCATCTCATCCTTGGCTGCCTCGGACTGCACACTGAGACGACGATCGATCAGGCCGAGATCGTGACGGGTTCCTCCTTCACGCTGCATCATTCGGTGAGCGTGACCTCCACCTTTCCGGTGCAGTGGCTGGGCGCACGCTATGCCGGCTCCGTCGAGCGGGCGAAGTCGGACGCGGTGCCGGTGCGGCCCGACCGGCCGGTGCAGGTCGATTCCCAAGCCACGTTGCCGCTCGAGACGCCGCTGAGCCAGCCGTACTGGCTGCGCGACAAGCCGACGACCGGTCTTTATACGGTCAAGGATCCCGCGCTGATCGGCCGGCCCGAAAATCCGCCCGTCTTTCCCGTTGCGCAAATTTTCGATATCGGTGGCCAGGAATTCGTCGTCGAATCCAATCCGGTCCAGGTGGTCAACGCCGCCACCGAAGCCGCCTCGCGCCGACCCCTGCTCGCGATCGGCCCGGTATCATTCGCCTGGAAGCATCCGCTCGAACTCCTCGAGCCCGGGCATCACCGGACCTTCACACTCGAGGTGACGCCGGCGCGCGCGGGCATAGTGGGCACATTGCTGGTCACGGCTCCTTCGGGCTGGCAGATCGCGCCCGCCCAACAGGAGGTAAAGCTGGGCGGCGTGGGCGAATCGTCACGTTTTACTTTCGAACTCGCGGCACCAAACTCCGCCGCCGACGGACAGGTTGAGGTGCGGATCAACATCGGGGCGAAACACTATCACCGCAGCCGCCAGGAACTCGCGTACGCCCACCTGCCGACGCAGCTGCTGCAGTTCAACGCGGCGCTGCACGTCGTGGCTTTTGGCGTCACGGTCAACGCGCCCAAGGTTGGCTACGTGCCGGGCGCCGGCGACAGCATTCCCGATGCCCTCGCGGCTCTCGGTTGCGAGGTGGTCACGTTGACCGGCGCCGATCTGACGCCCGAGAAACTCTCCGGGCTTTCCGCCGTGGTCCTGGGCGTGCGCGCTTTCAACGAACGCACCGATCTCGCCGATCATCTGCCCGCGCTGTGGGCGTGGGTCGAGTCCGGCGGCACCGTGATCGCCCAGTACAATCGCCCCAACGGTCTCAAGGCGACTCATCTCGGCCCGTATGAACTTTCGATCGCCGGCGATGCGCCGCGTCTGCGCGTGACCGATGAAACGGCACCCGTGACTTTTCTGGCGCCGGACAACGTCGTGTTGAATCAACCCAACAAGATCGGCCCGGCCGATTTCGCGAACTGGGTGCAGGAGCGCGGCGCCTATTTTCCCAGCTCCTGGGACCAGGCTCACTTTGTACCCATCCTGGCGATGAACGATCCGGGCGAGGCTCCGCTGCAGGGCAGTTTGCTGGTCGCCACATATGGAAAAGGGCACTTCGTCTACACCGGGCTTTCCTTTTTCCGCCAGCTGCCCTCCGGCAATCCGGGGGCGTACCGCCTGTTCGCCAACCTTCTGTCGCTCGGGCAACCCTGATGTCCGGACCGGGCCGAAAGCAGCCGGAATTGTCCGCCCAGGATGACGACGCCACCGGCCTGCCCGGGCTGTCGCACTGGAGCTCGGTCTATGTACTCGTCACGGTGCTTTTCGTGACGTGGGTGGGACTGCTGATCTGGCTGACCTTCGCGTTCGCGTGAACCTCGTCGACTACGTCGTCCTGCTCGGCGTCATTCTCGGCATCACGGGCTTCGGCATCTGGAGCACCCGCCGGAACAAGGATCTCCGGACCTTTCTCAAGGGCGCCGCGCATACCCCGTGGCTGACGATCGGACTTTCCGTGATGGCCACGCAGGCCAGCGCGATCACGTTTTTGTCGACGCCCGGCCAGGGCTACGAAAGCGGCGTCGGTTTCGTGCAAAACTATTTCGGCGCGCCCCTGGCGCTGATGATCATCGCCGCGGTTTTCCTGCCCATCTATCGCCGGCTGAATGTCTACACGGCCTACGAATACCTCGGCCGCCGGTTCGACGCAAAGACGCGCCTTCTGGGTGCGATCCTTTTTTTGATCCAGCGTGGCCTGGGCGCCGGCATCACGATCTACGCACCGGCCATCGTGCTTTCCACCGTGCTCGGCTGGCGACTCGATGTCACGATCGTGGCCAGTGGCCTGCTCGTCATCGCCTACACCGTCTCGGGCGGCAGCGCAGCCGTCAACTTGACCCAGAAATACCAGATGGCGGTGATCTTCGCCGGCATGCTCGCGGCCTTCGTGATCCTGCTGACGCGTCTCTCGTCGACAATCGGCCTGCCGGCCGCGTTCGCCGTCGCCGGAAATTTCCACAAGCTCGAGGCGGTCGACTTTTCGCTCGATCCCAATCGCCGTTACACGCTGTGGACGGGCCTGCTCGGCGGCCTGTTTCTCGCGCTGTCGTACTTTGGCACGGATCAATCCCAGGTGCAGCGCTATCTCTCCGGCAGCTCCCTGCGCGAAAGCCGTCTCGGGCTGATGTTCAACGCGGTCTTCAAGATTCCGATGCAGTTCCTGATCCTGCTGCTCGGTTCGCTGCTTTTCGTGTTCTACCAGCTCGAACCCGCCCCGGTGTTTTTCAACCGGCCCGCCTGGCAGCAGCAGGCCGCGGGGCCGCAAGGGCAGAAACTGCGGGCTCTCGCCGCCGATTTTCAGACCGCCCACGATGACGAAGCGCGTGCCCTCCAGGCGCTCGTCGCGGCGCGACAAAAGGGCGACTCTGCGTCCGCTGAGCATGCCCGCGCCGAAGCGGGCGCCGCCCAGGCGCGCGCCGCCTCCGCCCGACAGGCCACCAAGGAAACCCTGGCCCAGGGCGATCCGCATCTCGTCACCAACGATACCGACTATGTCTTCATCACGTTTGTCCTCGACCAGCTTCCGCACGGACTGATCGGACTGCTGGTCGCCGTCATCTTCGCCGCGACGTTTTCCTCGAAGGCCGCCGAACTCAACGCCCTCGCCTCGACCAGTACGGTCGACGTTTACCGTCACCTCGTGCGACGCGATGCCGGCGACGCGCACTATCTCGTCGCCACGAAATGGCTTACCGCATTCTGGGGCCTGGTCGCGATCGCCTTCGCACTGTTCGCGCACCTCGTCGAAAATCTCATCCAGGCCACGAACATCGTCGGCTCGATTTTCTATGGCGTGGTCCTGGGGATGTTTCTCACCGCCTTCTTCTGTCGCCGGGTCGGAGGCACCGCCGTGTTCTGGGCCGCTCTCGCCGGCCAGATCCTCGTCTTTGCGCTCTACGCGAGGCTAAACATCTCCTACCTGTGGTACAATGTGATCGGCTGCGCGGCCTGCATGGGCCTGAGCCTGCTGCTGCAGTTGTTTCTGCCCGCGCCGCCGCGTGAGTCCACGACCTGAAATCATGTCCGCTCCAAGAATCTGCTTCGGACAGCAACCGTGCGGGATTTTTCCGCGCCGGTTCCTGTTCGCCAAGATCGTCACCGCGCGGCGACTGCAATCGGAGATCGGCGGGGAAATCGTTTTTTTCTATCACGACAGTGATCACGACCCGCGCGAGACGCAGACAATCGTTCGCCATCGGAAGACCGGCGCGGAAGCGACGCTGAACTTCGCCTTTGCCAACAAGATTCAGCGCAAGTGGTCGCCGCTCTTCCTGAAACGCGTCCTGCCCGACTGGCAGGCCACCACCGCGCGTCAGCTGGGAGCCTACGCGTCGCCGAAGCTCGTGGACGACTTCCGCGCGACCCACGCCTCCAACGTGGCCGATTTCTGCCTGGAAATGTACACCCGCATGGGGCTGATGGACGGAATTCGTCTCGTGCGTTCGGGCGATCCCACCGTGCGCACGGCGGCGTGTGAGGTCGCCGACTGTTTTGTCGATGTCCCCTACGAGGGCGAAATCGTCCGCGCGCGCCTGTGCGACGGCGAGCCGCGGCTGCACGAGGGCGGCGACAAATTTCTGCCTCTCCCGCGTGTGGCCGTGCGGAAGGAACAAATCAGCCCCAGCCGCGACTCGCGGTTGCGCTGGATGCAAAGTGTGGTTCAGTGCACGCACTATGTATGCGGCGCCGGCGAACAGGCCTACCTCAACCGTCAGGACGCGCCCGAAATCACGTTTGTGCCGCGCGACGTGATCGACCGTTCCGACGAAGCTTATCTCGGCGAATAACCTCTCCTCCTTCCGGCCATGAGCGTATCCACCCCCGGTCCGATCGTCGCGGTCGCCGCGCATCCCGATGATATCGAGTTCGGCTGCGGCGGCATCGTGGCGCGCGAGACCGCCCGCGGCCGTCGCGTCATCATGGTGGTGTGTTCGCAGGGCGAGGCCGGCACGAATGGAACGCCGAACGAGCGCCAGGCGGAGGCGCGCAACGCCGCGGCCGCGCTCGGAGCGGAAATCGAATTTCTCGAATTCGACGGCGATGCGCATCTCGAGGTGCGCGCGGCCCACGCCATCCGTTTCGCCGAAGTGCTGCGTCGTCTGAAGCCGGAGACCGTTCTCGCGCCCACGCTCGAACACAACCAGCACCCCGACCACTGGCGCGTGGGCCAGATCGCGCTTGATGCGGTGCGGCTCGCCCGATTCGGCGGACTCCGCGAACTCCTTTCGCAGCCGGCGCATCGCATCGGCCGGCTATTTTTCTACGCCGTCGACGCCGAGGCGGAGTCCACCACGCTGCCCATGGTGGCCATCGACATCTCGCTGCCGACCACGATCCGGGCGTGGACGGCCGCGATGAACGCCCATGTGACTCAGATGCGGACGCGCAACTACGCCGAGCTGCAACTCGTGCGGGCTCGCGCGCTCGGCGCACGCATCGGCGTGGAGTACGCCCAGGCTCTTTATCCCAACGATCCGCTCGTCTTCGACTCGATCGAGGCCATCGGACGCGGCCGGCATGGGTGACCGGGCGCTCAGGATCGGGATCACCTGCTATCCTTCCGTCGGCGGAAGCGGCATCCTCGCGTCGGAACTCGGCGCCGAACTCGCCGCCCGCGGCCACGAGATTCATTTCATCAGCTACGAGCAGCCGTTCCGCATGCCGGCAGACCATCCGCGGATCTCGTTTCATCCGGTGGTCGTCAACAGCTACGATCTGTTCAAATACCCCGACTACACGCTTCCCCTTTCGGTGAAATTGGCGGAGGTGAGCCGCGATCATCGCCTCGACATCCTGCACATGCACTACGCCGTGCCGCATGCCACTGCGGCGCTGCTCGCGCGTTCGATGCTCCCGGCCGACATCCGTCCGAAAATCGTCACCACGCTGCATGGCACGGACACCACGCTGCTGGGACGCGATCCCGGCTATGGCCCCGCGATCCGGCATGCACTTGAGCATTCGGATGCCATCACCACGGTCTCCGACTTCATGCGGCGGGAAACCGTGCGGCTGCTGGGTCTGCAACGGCCGATCGAGGTGATCCACAATTTTTTCGAACCCCAACCCGCCACGCGCTCCCGCGAGGAGGTTCGGCGTGAACTCGGTGTGGGATCGGAACTGCTGCTGATTCATTCGTCCAATCTGCGAACACTGAAACGGATCGATCTGCTCCTCGAAACCGTCGCCACGCTTCAACCCCGCGCCGCATTCAAGCTCGTCATCCTGGCGGGCGCCCACTTCACGCCGTTCCGCGCGTCGGTGGAACGCCTCGGCCTTTCCGACCGCGTCGTCGTGCGCGAAAAGGTGAGCGACATTGAGGACTACCTCGAGGCCGCCGACGTGGGGATCTTCACGTCCGAAACGGAGAGCTTTTGCCTGAGCATTCTCGAGGCGATGAGCCTCGGTCGTCCCAGCGTGGCGTTCGCGGTGGGCGGCATTCCCGAAGTCGTGACCTCCGGAGAAACGGGCGTGCTCGTTCCATTCGGCGACACCGACGCCATGGCCCGGTCCATTGAATCGCTGCGCCGCGACCCGACCCGGCGCAGCCAGCTTGGCGACGCCGCCCGCGCGCGGGCCGCGGAGAAATTCTCCGCCGCCGCCATCGTGCCGAAATACGAGTCGTTATACCGGCGACTGAGTTCGGTGTGACGATTGTTGTGGGAGCGGCTTTCTCGTCCGCCAAAACCTTGGCGACGGCGGAACGCCGCGAATGGCGGGAGTCGGACCGGCGGCACGATGAGGACATCGTGCCCTACCGGCCTGCGCCAAACGCGACGTCCGTGACCGATTGCGTCTTGTCCCAAGAATCATCCATGCGCATCGTTGCGTTCCCCTATGCCCCTCCGATTCGCTCCGTTCGCGGCGGCGTTGCTGCTGCCTGTTCTCCTCGTTGCCGCCGCTCCGGAAAAGGTGCCCGACGGAATTGTGGTCTCGCGACGCGGTGGTTTTCTGAAAATCGGTGTGTGCGCCGACGACACCGTTCGTGTCGCCTTCGCCGCGAATCGCGACTTCTTTGACCGTCCCAGCCTCATCGTCCTTCCCTCGTCCGGTTCGAAACCGACCTGGACCCTGGAATCGAATGAGCGCACGGCGACGGTGCACACCTCGAAAATCCAGGCGCGGGTCGATCTCGCCACCGGTGCCGTCGTCTTTCTCGACGCGGCCGGAAAGGAAATCCTCGGCGAATCACCCGATGGGCGAACCCTCGAGCCCGCGGACGTTCTCGGCGAAAAAACGCTGCACGTCCGGCAGCGCTGGCAGGCTGCGGAGGGTGAGTCGCTGTACGGGCTCGGCCAGCAGCAGCT
Source organism: Candidatus Didemnitutus sp. (assembly GCA_035545955.1). Taxonomy (GTDB): domain Bacteria; phylum Verrucomicrobiota; class Verrucomicrobiia; order Opitutales; family Opitutaceae; genus Didemnitutus. The sequence goes on from DASZXI010000034.1 coordinate 28,764, forward strand.
CGGGCTGATGGACCTCAAGGGCTGGGACCTCGATCTCTGGCAGCACAACGGCACCGTCGCCGTTCCCTTCCTGGTTTCCAGTCGCGGCTATGGAATTCTCTGGGACAATCCTTCTTACACGCGCTTCGGCTCGGTGCACGATCCGGTCACCCCGCCCGCCGGGCAGATGCTGGGCGTCGATGGCAAACCCGGCGGTCTCACCGCCACCTATTTCGCCGGCGAGAAATTCAACCAGGCGGTCGCCACGCTAACGGACGCGACCATCGCGTTCGAGGTGCCGAGCGCTGTCGATCATCCCAACCAACGCATCAACCCGGCGCTGCCCGAGAACGGCAATTGCAGCATTCGCTGGGAAGGATTCCTGGTGCCGGACCAGGCCGGCGAGACGACGCTCGAATGCTATTCGAACGGCGGCATTCAGGTGTGGGTCGACGGTAGTCTCGTCATGAATCACTGGCGGCAAGGGTGGCTGCCGTGGCTCGACGTCGCCAAAATGTCCGGGAGTGCCGGCGAGAAGCACCGCATCCGGATCGAATGGAGCCGCGATGACCGCCAGCCGACGATGCGTTTCCGCTGGCGTCCGCCGGCAACGGATCATGCCACTTCGCTCTGGTCCGAGGTCGGCGACGGCATCGACTACTACTTCGTTTATGGGCCGAAGCTCGACGACGTCATCGCCGGCTATCGTCGTCTGACCGGTCCGGCGCCGATGATGCCGGCCTGGACCTTCGGTCTCTGGCAGTCGCGCCAGCGGTACGCGACGGCCCAGCAATCGCTCGACGTGGTCGACGGCTTTCGCAAGCGCGGCATCCCTTTCGACAACATCGTGCAGGACTGGTTTTACTGGCCCGAAAATGCATGGGGTTCGCATCGCTTCGATCCGGCGCGCTTTCCCGATCCGGATGGTTGGATCAAGGCGATCCACGACCGGCACGCCCACCTGATGATTTCGGTCTGGGGGAAATTCTATCCCGGCACGGACAACTTTCAGGCGATGCACGACCATGGATTTCTGTATGAGCGAACCGTGAACGAGAAAATCCGCGACTGGGTCGGACCCGGCTACGTGTACGCCTTTTACGATGCCTTCAATGCCGACGCGCGGAAACTCTTCTGGTCGCAGATCGACTCCGCACTCTTCCGCCGGGGTATCGATGCCTGGTGGATGGACGCCACCGAGCCCGACCTCACGCGCGTTCCGACGCTCGAAGGTCAGCGTACCTATGCCCATCCCACCGCGCTCGGAACTGGTGCGCGCGTGCTCAACGCGTATCCGCTCCTCAACAGCGAAGGCGTCTATGACGGCCAGCGCCGGTCGGCGCCCGACCAGCGTGTTTTCATTCTGACCCGATCCGGTTTCGCGGGCCAGCAGCATTACGCGGCCGCAACCTGGTCGGGCGACACCACCTCCACCTGGACCGCGCTGCGCAAACAGATCACGGCGGGGCTGGGCTTCTCGATTTCGGGCCTGCCCTACTGGACGCAGGACATCGGCGGATTTGCCGTGCCGCCGAGGTTTTCCACGACTCGACCGACTGCGGCCGATCAGGAGGAGTGGCGCGAACTCAATACGCGCTGGCTGGAATTCGGCGCCTTCACGCCGCTGTTTCGCGTGCATGGCGAGTCGCCGAATCGTGAAATGTGGGAGTTTGGCGGCGATGAAAGTCCCGCCTTCAAGGCGCAATTGAAGTTCGACCGTCTGCGTTATCGCCTGCTGCCGTACGTCTATTCGGTCGCGGGAGCGGTCCATCGCCACGGATACACGTTCATGCGCCCGCTGGTGATGGATTTCACCGATGACCATGCGGCCCGTGATGCCCGCGACGAGTTCATGTTCGGACCGGCCCTGCTCGTAAGTCCGGTGACCGAATATCAGGCACGCCATCGCTCCGTTTACCTCCCCGGCAATGGCCGGTGGTACGACTTCTGGACCGGCGCTGATGCGTCGGGCGGAAAAATCCTGGATGCGCCCGCGCCGTACGATGCAATCCCGTTGTATGTTCGCGCGGGATCGATCATCCCCATCGGCCCCGAAATCCAATACGTCGCGGAGAAATCCGCCGATGCGATCACCTTGTATATGTACGCCGGCGCTTCGGGCGACTTCACACTCTATGAGGACGACGGTCTCAGCTATGGATATGAACGCGGCGCCTTTTCCGAGATTCCAATCCACTGGGAAGACTCGTCCCGCACCCTGACGATTGGAATGCGCCACGGTTCGTTTCCCGGGATGATCCAGCAGCGGCATTTTGAGGTCGTCGTGATCGACCCGCAACATCCGGCCGGGTTCTCGTTCGACGCCAGGGGGCGCGACATCAGCTACGGTGGGCAGTCCGTGACCTTGCCTCTGCCCTGAAGCCTCTTGTGTCGCACTCCGCTCTTGCGGTCGTTGGCGACCGCAGGAACTCTCCTCGCCTCCCCTCGGCACCTGCATGGCGCCGGCCACCCCTAAGATTCCGTCCCATGTCGTTGCCCCGTTTCGGAGCGTCGCTGGCGCTCGCCCTCCTTTTTCCCATGATGTCCGCTGGTGAATCCCGCCCGGCCTACCTGGATCCGACGCTGCCGGTCGAATCCCGCGTCGATGACCTCCTTCCGCGCCTGACGCTCGAGGAAAAAATCTCGCTTGTGCACGCCAATTCGAAGTTCTCGGCGGGTGGCATCGCCCGCCTTGGATTGCCCGCGCTTTGGATGGCCGATGGCCCGCAGGGTGTGCGCGAGGAGATCGGACCTGACACTTGGGAACCGGCTGGCCGCACCGACGATTTTGCCACGGCGATGCCCGTGCCGATCGCGCTGGCCTCAACGTGGGATTCCTCGCTGGCCGAGGCCTACGGCAAGGTCATCGGCGAGGAGGCGCGCGCCCGCCACAAGGACGTGATGCTCGCGCCGGGGCTGAACATCATGCGCACGCCGCTGTGCGGCCGGAACTACGACTACTTCGGCGAGGACCCGTGGCTCGCCGGCCGGATGACGGTCGGTTACGTGCACGGCATGCAGGGCGAGAACGTCATCGCGTGCATCAAGCATTTCGCCGCCAACAACCAGGAGACACATCGCGGCACCATCGACGTCGAGATGGACGAACGCACCCTGCGCGAGATTTACCTGCCCGCTTTCGAGGCGGGCATTCGCGAAGGCGGCGCGATGGCGATCATGGGGGCGTACAATAAGTTTCGCGGTGAACATTGCTGTCACAACGACTACCTCCTGAATCAGGTCCTGAAAAAGGACTGGGGCTTCGCCGGTGCCGTCATTTCCGACTGGGGCGGCACGCACGACACCCGCGAGGCGGTCGTCAACGGCCTCGACATCGAGATGGGCACGGGCAAGCCGTACGATGACTACTTTCTCGCGCGCCCGTTTCGCGAGGGCGTCGCCAATGGCACGTATCCGATGGCCGTATTGGACGACAAGGTTCGCCGCCATTTGCGACTGTTGTTTGCCACGGGAGCGGTCGACGGCCGCCGACCCGGCTCCATCAACACCAAGGCTCACCTCGACGTGGCCCGGAAAATTGCGACCGAGGGAATCGTGCTGCTGAAGAACTCCGAAAACATCCTGCCACTCGATCCGACCAAGGTCACCACGATCGCGGTCATCGGCGAGAACGCCATCCGCACGTTTGCCGCGGGCGGCAATTCCGCGGGCGTGAAGGCGTTTCGCGAGATCACGGTGCTCGAAGGCATCGTGGCGCGGGCGGGCAAGCAGGCGGACATTCGCTACTCGCAAGGTTACAATCAGCCCGCGCGCCGCTGGGTGAAGCCAGCCGATCTCGCGGGTGTGCGGGCCAGCGAGCTGTCATCCGGATCGACCGCCGAGGCGCAGGCCCTCGCCGACCGGGCCGTGCGCGCGGCCAAGGAGGCCGATGTCGTCATTTTCGTGGCCGGGTTGACCCACCAGTCGCTCGCCGACGACGAGGGCGTCGATCGCATGGATCTCGCCCTGCCATCCGGCCAGGCCGATCTCATTCGTCGCGTCGTCGCGGCGAATCCCAGGACCATCGTGACGCTGGTGTCCGGCTCGCCGATCGAAATGGATTCGTGGCTCGGTCAGGTGCCGGCCGTGGTGCAGGCGTGGTACGGCGGTTCCGAAGCCGGGCCCGCGCTGGCCTCGGTTCTCTTCGGCGACGCCAATCCTTCCGGAAAACTTCCCTGCACGTTTCCCCACAAGATCTCGGATTCGCCCGCGCACGCTTCCGGTTCGGTTCGGCAATTTCCGGGCGAGAACGGCGTTGAGCATTACGACGAGGGACTGCTCGTCGGCTATCGCTGGTACGACGCGAAGAAAATCGAACCGCTTTTTCCGTTCGGATTCGGATTGAGCTACACGCATTTCGACTACGCCAATCTCAAGGTGACGCCCGGCGACGGCGCCACGGCCACGGTCGAATGCGAAATCACCAATTCGGGTGAGCGTGAAGGCAGCGAGGTCGTGCAGGTTTACGTCCAGCCGGGCAAATCGTCAGTCGACCGCCCCGAACGGGAATTGAAGGGATTTGCCCGCGTCGATTTGAAGCCGGGCGAGAAAAAGAGCGTCACGATTCCGCTCACGCAGCGCTCATTCGCGTACTATTCGCCCGAGCAGCACGGGTGGGTCGCCGAAGCCGGCGATTATGTCGTCCGCGTGGGCGCCTCTTCGCGCGACCTGCGCCTCGAGGGCAAGGTCGCGCTGGCGGCGTCGAGCACGACGCACTGAGAATTGTAGGGCAGGGTCGCCTGCCCTGAGCCTGTCGAATGGGCCGAACCCCGCCTGTTCAGAGTGCGTGAAGGTGGAGCGCGACCTCCGGGCGCGCTTGTCTCAAACCGGCCCAGAGGTCCGGTTCCACCTTCATCGCCGGCCTCACGCCTTCCGCGGCCGGCCGGCCTTCTGGCCGGTGCGCACGAGCATCTCCTGGAACCAGCGGACGCGCGGATCGAAATGCTTGCCGCCCTTGATGCGCGGATACTCGATCGCCCGCAGCTTGCCGCCCTGCTCCTCGTCCTCGCCCACGAGCCCGGACTCTCCGCGCAGCGCGCATTCGACCGCGTGCTCGACGCAGCGCTCGATGAGCGTGAGGTCCGTGTCGTTGGCCGGTGCGGAACGCGCGAAGTAGCCGCTCTTCTGCACCAGGACCTTCTCGGCCTTGATCAGCTTGGCGAACTGCTTGCCGAACCATGAGCCGACGTTGATCGAGTCGAGCGCGACGTGTCCGAAGGCATCCTTCGTGACCTGTTCGCCGCGGGCTTCCATCTCGGCGATGATCGTGTCGACGCCCGCGCCCTCGCTGACGAAAATGTTCACGTTGCCCTGCTGATCCATGACGCCGGAGAGGCGCTCGGCCTCCGCCTTGAGATCGAATTCGATCTCCGGCACGTAAACGCCGTGGACGGACCACTTCTCGGCGTTGAGTCCGAGGCCGGGAACGAAAATGCTGCTGTCGACCCAGCGCAGGTAATCGCGGGTGGTGGCCGCCGTGAGCCAACCGGAGTGCCGACCCATGATTTCGTGGACGATGAGCATGCGGGAGCTCGCCCCCTGCTCACTCGCGACGTTCTGGAAAAAGCGCGCACCCTGTTCCGCCGCCGTGAGCGCGCCGAGGCTCTGACGGATCGGCGTGATGTCGTTGTCGACCGTCTTGGGCAGGCCGATGACGGAAAGGTTGTAGCCGTTTTTCGCGAGATAGGCGGCCAGATCGGCCGCGGCAGTGTTGGTGTCGTCGCCGCCCACCGTGTGCAGCACATCGATCTTGTCCTTGCGGAGCTGGTCGGCCGCCACCTTTTGCGGATCCTGTCCCGCGAGAACCAGGCCGCGTTTCACGCAGTCCGCGACATTCGTGAGCTTCACGCGGCTGTTGCCGATCGGGCTGCCGCCGTAGCGCCGGAGGATGTGCGCCTGCGCGCGCAGCTCCTCGGTGACCGCGATCGAATCGCCCTTGAGCAGGCCCTTGTAGCCGGACCGGTAGCAGATGATCTCGGTCGTTGGCGAAGCTTCAGTGTATTTCTTGATCAGCTCGCCCACGGCGGCGCTGAGGCAGGGCGCGAGCCCGCCGGCAGTGAGGATGGCAACTTTGCGGGGATGTGTGCTCACAGGGATGAAAGGCTCACGTTTTCGCGGAGGACGCGGAACGTCAAGGATGCGTTCGGGCGCCGGCATGTAAACGCGTGCAAACGTTGGGAGCGTATTTGATGCCAGCCGCCTTTCGTTCCCTTTTCGCCGCCCCGAAAAAACAAGGTCTTCAGAAAAATTCTCTCCGCCATTTTTCAGAGCGCAGACCGGAGGTATGACACGATGCCGGTGAATAACCGCGAATCCCGTGGCAAGGGAGGTGCTTACCAACCGCCGCGTGCCGAACTTTGGGCACGCACACTAACACCAAACCGAAAGTCATTCCATGAATCTACGCACGCTAAGTGTCGCGGGCCTCCTGCTCGTTGCACCGGTCGCGGCCCTCGCCGACGTGAAGGTCAACGACAATCTCACCATCAGCGGATATATCGCTGGGGCCTATACCAACTACAGCCCGTCGCCGGGCACCAGCTTCGACTCGGTCTTCGACGCCTCGAAGGCGCCTCCGGGGGCCGGCGACGCCAACGCGATCGACCTGACGTTCACCGGCAACTTCAAACCCGTGACGGCCGTCGTCAGCGTCTTCGACTTCCCCAACACGTCGATCGGCACGACCATTCTCGATGCCTACGCGACCTACGATGCGGGCGGCGGACTCACCATCACCGGCGGCAAATTCCTCAGCTATCTCGGCTACGAGTCGTTTTATCCGACGCTGATGTCGCAGATCTCGTACGCGAACGGCGACTTTCTCGGCGCCATCCCGGCGTACCACACGGGACTCAAGGCCGACTACACCGTCGGCAACGTGTCCTACGGCGCCGCGGTGCTCGACTCCGTGTATTCGCCGTACGGCTACGATCGCGGCGATGGCGAACTGAAGCACAATGCCGGTTTTGAGGGCTACGTCACCGACAAGATCGGCGAGCTCACGCTCTGGGGCGGATTTGCCTACGACACGCAGGGTTTCTTCGAACCCCACTCCGTGCTCACGCTCGATTTCTGGGGCCAGTACCAGATCACCAAGGACATCGCGGCCGCGGCCGAATACCAGCACAAGGACGGCGGCGACGGCGCGAAGGGCTACAACTGGCTCACGTTCCTGAGCGTCAATTCCGGCAAGTGGACCACGGCCCTCCGCATCAGCGGCGAGAAGATGGATGACGATCCGATCAGCATGGGCAAGGGCTTCACGAAGTTCACGGTGTGCCCGGGCTACAACTTCACCGACCATCTCCTGGTCCGCGCGGAAATCTCCTACTACGACTACAAGAACTACGTCGTCGACCACGCGACCTTCTGGGGCGTCCAGGCGATCGTGAAGTTCTGATTTGGGCCATTCACCCCGGGGTGTTCCGGCCGTCGCCACTCACCCCGGTTCCACCCGCCGCGTCGAATCACGCGGTTTCTCCCTCCTTACACCCATATCCCCATGATTAAATCATTCCGGCATTTCCTGACCGCGGGCGCCTTTGCCGCCACCGCGTTTGCGTCCCTCCTCCGCGCCGAGGACAAAGTCGTCAAGGTCGGCGTCCTCCACGATCTCTCGGGCACGATGGCCATCAGCGAGACTTCGCTGCGTGACATCCTGCTCTTCACCTTCGACGAGATCAACGCCAAGGGCGGCGTGCTCGGCAAGAAGATCGTTCCCGTCATCGTCGATCCCGGTTCGGACTGGCCGACGTTCGCCGAAAAATCCAAGCAGCTGCTCGAGGTCGACAAGGTGTCGGTCGTCTTCGGCTGCTGGACCTCGGTGAGCCGCAAGTCCGCCCTGCCCGTGTTTGAGCGGGACAACGGCCTGCTCTTCTATCCCGTCCAGTACGAGGGCGAGGAGGAGAGCCAGAACGTCTGCTACACGGCGGAAGCGGTCAACCAGCAGGCCATCCCGGCGGTCGACTACTTCATCGCCCAGGGCAAAAAGAAGTTCTACCTGCTGGGCACCGACTACGTCTACCCGCAGACCACGAACCTCGTCCTGCTCGAATATCTCCGCAGCAAGGGCGTGCCGCTCGAGAACATCGGCGGCGGGTACAAGAAGGACAGTTCCGGCAAAATCATCTCGGCCGGCAAGTACACGCCCTTTGGACACAAGGACTATCAGCAGATCGTGGCCGAGATCAAAGATTTCGCCGCCAGCGGCGATGCCTGCGTGATCAGCACTCTGAATGGCGACACCAATCCGCCCTTCTTCAAGGAGTACGCGGCGGCGGGCCTCACCGCCGACACCTGCCCGGTTGTCTCCTACTCGATCGCGGAAGACGAATTCCGCAGTCTGCCCGCGAAGGATCTGGTCGGCCAGCTCGGCTGCTGGACCTATTTCCAGTCGATCGACAGTCCGGCCAACAAGACCTTCCTCGCCAACTTCCAGTCGTGGCTCAAGACCACCACGGCGGATGGCGTGGTGAAGGAAGGCCGCGTCGTGGATTCACCGATGGTGCTGAGCTATGACGGCGTCTATCTCTGGAAGGCCTGCGTCGAAAAGGCTGGCAGTTTCGACGTCGACAAGGTTCGCGCGGCCTGGAAGTCGGGCGTCTCGTTCGACGGACCCGGCGGCAAAGTCACGACGCAGCCCAACATGCATCTCACCAAGACGGTCTACATTGGCGAGAGCAAGGCGGATGGCCAGTTCAAGATCCTCCAGTCCTTCGCCGACGTGTTTGGCGAGCCGCACCTGAAAGGCACGTTCAAGGCCAAGGAATAGCACCGTCGTTCCGGTGCGGGGCCTTTCGCGCCGCATCGGATTCGTACCCATCTCCGGAGGGGCGGTTTCAATCGAAGCCGCCCCTCTTTTTTCAATGTTTGTCACCTGGAAGGCAGTCGGCATTCCGCCTGCTATATCCGGGTTCTACCCCGAACAATTCCCTCGTTTTTTATGGCTCGGAACCCTTTTTTTCGCCTCTTGGGCTGCGGCATCGCCGCCTTCCTCGGAATTCTGGCTGGCGCGACCGCCTCCGCCGCCGAGTCGCCCCGCGCCATCATTGTCCGTGCCATTTTGGCGCCGACCCCGGCCCAGAAACGCGAGATCATTGGTTCGCTGGCCGGCCAGGGCGACGAGGTCATCCGGGATCTGTTCACCAATTGGCGCCAGGACAATCTCTTCATCTACACCGCACCGGACGGAATCAAAATCCCCGTCGAACTCACCGGCGACAAGGACGCCCAGGGAACCCAGGCCGCGGTGCGTGTGGACAGCGGTGCGCCGCTGACCGACTCCGCCGGACACTCGCTGCGCCTCGCGAGCTCCTCCCTGGTCGCCGTCGAGCATGATGCCGCCCTGCGACGCTCAATGAAGGCGGTGGTGGATCTGCTCGATCTCGGATCCCCAATCCTCGCCAAACGCCTCCGCGCGATCCAAACCCTGGGCGGCTCTCAGAATCCCGACAAATTGCCGGTTCTGCTGAGTCGTCTGCAGGGCGAAACCGACGGCAAGGCCCGGCTCGCGCTCCACCAGGCCGTCGCGTTGATCCAGCTGGCGGATCCCAATGACGAGGTGAAGCTGAAGGGACTCGAAACGCTGCGCGAATTGCACAGCTCCGCCACATTTGACCTGATCACGGCGGCGCGGGCCAAGGCCGCCACCGCGTCGAAGTCCGCGGTCGTGGCGGCGGCGGATGCCGCCCTCGCCGCGATCGAACGACACCGCTCTTTCGTGAACTTCGCCGGCACGCTCTTCCGTGGAATCAGCGCCGGCAGCATCCTGCTGGTCGTCGCCCTCGGACTCGCGATCACCTTCGGCCTGATGGGCGTCATCAACATGGCCCACGGTGAAATGATCACCGTCGGCGCCTATGCGACGTACATCACCCAGAACGTTTTTGGCGACGGGATGAACTTCACGCTGCCCTTCGTCAAATTCGCGATCCACCTCCCCGGGATGCATCTCACGGGTTGGGAGTATCAGTGCTACTTCCTCGCCTCGATTCCCGCTGGATTCATCAGCGCCGCCCTGGTGGGAATCGCCCTCGAACGCAGCATCATCCGCTTCCTCTATCGCCGGCCGCTCGAGAGCCTGCTCGCGACCTGGGGCGTCTCGCTGATCCTGCAGCAGTTGTTCAAGCTGACCTTCGGCTCCAACAACGTGAACGTGGACAGCCCGGTCTATCTGAGCAGCAACTGGACGATCTTCGACGTCACGCTCGACTGGAACCGGGTCTTCGTGGTCGGCTTCGCCGCCATGATCGTGCTGGGCGTGTGGCTGGTGCTGACCAGGACGCCCCTCGGCCTGCTGATCCGGTGCGTGATGCAGAACCGGACCATGGCCTCATGCATGGGCGTGCGCACCGAGCGCGTCAACATGCTGACCTTCGGCCTCGGCAGCGGCCTGGCGGGGCTGGCGGGCGTCTTCGTGACGCAGCTCGGCACGGTCGGACCGTCGATGGGACAGGAATACATCGTGGACAGTTTCATGACCGTGGTGGTCGGAGGCGTGGGCAGCATTTTCGGCACGGTGGTAAGCGCAGTGGGCATCGGCCTGGCGGACCAATCGCTGCAGCAAATTCTCCTCAATCCCGTCCTCGGCAAGATTCTCGTCCTGGCTGCCATCATTTTGTTCCTGCAATGGCGACCCACCGGGCTGTTTGCCGCCCGCAGCCGAAGCCTCGACTGACCTCCATCCTCCGCCTGACCCATCGCATGAGTCCCGCCGTCCCCGGACAATCCCTTTTTCGATCCCGCCACTTCGAGTTCACCGTGGTCGCCCTGTTCCTCGTCGTGCTGGGCGGAGTTCTCCCCGTGCTCAACGTCCAGGGACTGCTCAGTGACTACACCATCACCCTGTGGGGAAAATATCTTTGCTATGCCCTCCTGGCCATTTCGGTCGATCTGCTCTGGGGCTACACCGGACTGCTGAGTTTGGGCCAGGCCCTGTTCTTCAGTCTCGGAGGCTATATGTTCGGCATGTACCTCATGCTGCTGATCGGCCCGCTCGGGAGCTACGCCAAGGCGGGACAGAACCCGGCGGGCTTGCCGGATTTCATGGTGTTCCTGGGCCACACCTTCCTGCCGCCCTTCTGGCGTCCATTTCATTCGTTCGGTTTCGCCGTGCTGATGGTGTTCGCGGTTCCCGGCCTGCTGGCGTTGATCTTCGGCTTCCTCGCGTTTCGCTCGCGCATCAAGGGAGTGTATTTCTCGATTCTCACGCAGGCGCTGACCTATGGCGCCGCGCTGCTGTTCTTTCGCAACGACACCACGATGGGCGGCAACAATGGCTTCACCGATTTCAAGTTCATCCTGAGTTACTCGCTGGTCGACAAGGTCACGGGCCCGGCGACGATGCGCGGGCTTTTCGTGGCGTCGGCCGCGGCCCTTCTGCTGGTCTCGCTGGGCTGCTACTGGGTCAACGGCACGAAATTCGGCCTCGTGCGCAAGGCGATCCGCGACAGCGAAAACCGGGTTCTCTTCAGCGGCTACGCGACCGCGGACTACAAGCTGTTCGTGTTCGTCGCGGCGGCGATGATCGCCGGCGTGGGCGGAGCGCTGTTCGTCCCGCAGGCGGGCATCATCAATCCCGACCAGATGACCCCGGAAAAATCCATCGAGCCCGTGGTCTGGGTCGCCGTCGGCGGACGCGGCACGCTGATCGGGCCGATCATCGGGGCGATCGGCGTCAACGCGCTCCGCAGCTGGGCCACCCACGCCTATCCGGACTCGTGGCTGATCATCCTCGGCGGCCTGTTCATCGTCGTCGTGCTTTTCCTGCCCGGCGGCATCGTCAGCATCCCGGGTCGTCTCGCGGCCCTGCGCCGCAAAACCGGCGCCGCCGAGCCCGAACCCGAAACGGTCGCGCCAGCCGCGATCAAGTCCTGATCATGCCGCCCGCGCTGCTCGTCGTCAAAAACGTCCACAAGACGTACGATGGCTTCAAGGCCATCTCGAATCTTAATTTCACCCTGGCCGAGGGCGAACTGCGCACCGTGATCGGACCGAACGGCGCGGGGAAGTCGACTTTCTTCGACCTCATCACCGGGCGCGCGCGACCCGACACGGGAACCATCCAGTTCGGTCACAGCATCGACCTGACCAAGCTCAAGGAATACCAGATCAACCGCCTGGGTGTCGGCCGCAAATTCCAGACGCCCAGCGTGTATCTGGACCACACGGTCTGGGACAACCTCGTGCTCTCGCTGAAAGGACCACGCAGCGTCTTCGCCACCCTGATTTACCGGCTCTCCTCCGAGGACCGCGATCGTCTCGACGAGATCCTGAAGCTGATCGGTCTCTCCGCGAAGCGGGAATGGAACGCCGACCAGCTCGCCCACGGCGAAAAGCAATGGCTCGAAATCGGCATGCTGCTCGCCACCCAGCCGAAGCTTTTGCTGGTCGACGAGCCGGCCGCCGGCATGACCGACGAGGAGACGCACAAGACCGGGGAACTGCTGCTTTCCCTCGCCGGAAAACACAGCCTGATCGTGGTCGAACACGACATGACCTTTGTCCGGCAGATCGCCCGCGATGGCAATGTCACGGTGCTGCATCAGGGCTCGGTGCTGTGCGAAGGCAGGTTCGACGAGGTCCAGGCCAACGAAAAAGTGCGCGAGGTCTATCTCGGGCGCGGGAAACACGGAAAATCATGATCGCCCCCGACTCATCCGGCTCCGGCCCGTTGCTCCAGCTCGCGAGCGTCGAAACCTACATCGGGGGCTCGCGCATCCTCCGCGGCCTGTCGATGGACGTCGCCGCGGGCGAAGTCGTCGCCCTGATGGGTCGCAACGGCGTTGGCAAGACCACGACCCTGCGCTCGATCACCGGCGTGCTGCCCGTGCGCAGCGGCCGGATCACGTTGGGCGGGCAGGATCTCCTGAAACTCTCGTCAGATGCGCGGGCCCGCGCCGGAATCGGCTATGTTCCGCAGGGGCGCGACATTTTTCCTCATCTGACCGTCCTCGAAAATCTCGAGGTCGGCCTCGTGGTGCGGGGCACGAAGGGCGCCGCCGCCCGTCAGGCTCTCGAGCGCGTCTATTCGCTGTTTCCTGTCCTGAAGGAAATGCGCGGTCGCAAGGGCGGAGTGTTGTCCGGAGGCCAGCAACAGCAACTCGCGATCGGTCGCGCCCTCCTGCTCGATCCGAGGATTCTGATCCTCGACGAACCCACGGAAGGCATCCAACCGTCGATCATCGATCACATCGGCGACACGTTGAAAAAACTGAAATCCGAGGGACTGGGCCAGGCGGAGGCGGCCGAGATCCACGGTGCCATTCGCACGCTCAAGGCGGAAGGTCGCCTCGCCATCCTGCTGGTCGAGCAATACGTCGATTTCTGCCGCGAGGTCGCCGACCGGTTCTATGCCGTGGACCGCGGCGCCGTGGTTTATTCGGGTCCGATCGCCACGCTCACCGATGAGGTCGTGAAAAAGCATCTGCAGGTCTGAACCAGGAGCGAGAGACGAAGACCGAGTTGGCCCCAGCCCCAAAAGCTTTCATTCTGACCGGAAACTTTTTCGCCGCGAGTCGACGCCGAGGCTTGGACTTCTTCTCGATTCCCGTTACTCACTCCCCGCTCCATTCTTCATGCACCTGACCCCTCGTGAACGCGAAAAGCTGCTGGTCGTGACGGCCGCCGACCTCGCGCGCCGGCGCCAGGCTCGCGGCCTCAAGCTGAATTATCCCGAAGCGGTCGCGATCATCACGTATGAGATCATGGAGGGCGCGCGCGACGGCCGGTCGGTCGCCGAGCTCATGAGTTTCGGCACCACCCTGCTCAAAGTCTCGGATGTCATGGAGGGCGTCGCGGCCATGATTCCCGAGGTGCAGGTCGAGGCGACGTTCCCCGACGGAACCAAGCTGGTTACCGTGCACCACCCGATCCGGTGATCGGATTCTTGATTTTGGAATATCGATTTTCGATTCCGAACCCCGATTCCCGAAGGCCAATCAACACGCCAAGAAATATCTGATCGGTCGCGCGATCGCGACTGCCTTCAGTTCGCCAGTGATCGAAAATCAGCAATCCAAATTCGAAAATTCCCCGATGCTTCCCGGCGAAATCATTCCCTCCTTCAAAGCCGGCCCGCTCGCCGCGAACGTCGGTCGCGCGACGATCACCCTCACGGTGGCGAACACCGGCGACCGGCCGATTCAGGTCGGCTCGCACTATCATTTCTTCGAGACGAACTCCGCCCTGTCGTTCGATCGCGCCGCGACTCGCGGATTTCGCCTCAACATTCCGGCCGGAACCGCGGTCCGTTTCGAAGCCGGGGATACGAAGAAAGTCGAGCTGGTCGCACTCGCCGGAAGCCGCGAAGTGTGGGGGTTCCAGGGTCTGGTGAATGGAAAGCTGGGCGGGAAAAAGGCGACGACGGCCCGAAGGAAACGGAAGTGACGCCATGAGCCTGAATCTGACCCGCCGCCAATATGCCGAGATGTTCGGTCCGACCACGGGCGACAAGGTGCGCCTGGCCGACACCGACCTCTTCGTGGAGGTCGAACGCGACCTGATTGCCGAAACCGGCGGTTACGGGGAGGAAATCAAGTTCGGCGGCGGCAAGGTCATCCGCGACGGCATGGGCCAGTCGTCGACCGCTCCGGACTCCGAGTCGCTGGACCTCGTCATCACCAATGCGCTGATCCTCGACCCGCTGCTGGGGGTCATCAAGGCGGACATCGGCGTGAAGAACGGACGCATTGTCGGCCTCGGCCATGCCGGCAATCCCGGCATCCAGCCGGGCATCGGTTCCGTTTTCAAGGACCCGCGGACGGGAAAGAAGAACCGGATGATCGTCGGCGCCGGCACCGAGGCGCTGGCCGGCGAGGGTTGCATCATCACGGCCGGCGGCATCGACACCCACATCCACTTCATTTGTCCGCAGCAGATCGATGAGGCGATCAGTTCGGGCCTGACCACGATGATCGGCGGCGGCACCGGACCGGCCCATGGCACGCTGGCGACCACCTGCACGCCCGGTCGATGGAATCTGCACCGGATGCTCGAAGCCGCCGAAGGGTTTCCGATCAATCTCGGCTTTCTCGGCAAGGGCAACTGCTCGACGCCCCGACCGCTGCGTGACCAGGTGCTGGCCGGTGCGATCGGGCTCAAGCTGCACGAGGACTGGGGCACGACGCCGGCGGCGATCGACACCTGCCTGGGCGTGGCGGACGACCTCGATGTGCAGGTCGCGATCCACACCGACACCCTGAACGAGTCGGGCTATGTGGACGACACCCTTCGCGCGTTCAAGGGACGCGCGATCCACACTTATCATTCCGAAGGCGCGGGTGGCGGGCACGCGCCCGATATCATCCGGGTGTGCGGCGAGCCCAACGTGCTGCCTTCATCGACCAATCCGACCCGTCCGTTCACGGTCAACACGCTCGACGAGCATCTCGACATGCTGATGGTGTGTCACCACCTCGACTCGAAGATTCCCGAGGACGTGGCTTTCGCCGAATCGCGCATCCGCCCCGAAACGATCGCCGCCGAGGACCGCCTGCACGATCTCGGCGCCATCTCGATGATGTCGTCCGACTCGCAGGCGATGGGCCGCATCGGCGAGGTCATCTGCCGCACCTGGCAGACGGCCCACAAGATGAAGACGCAGTTCGGCCACCTGAAAGGTTCATCCCATCCGGCCGCCGACAATTTTCGCGTCCTCCGCTATCTCGCAAAATACACCATCAACCCGGCGATCACCCATGGCATCTCGCACGCCGTCGGTTCGATCGAAATCGGAAAACTGGCCGACCTCGTGATCTTCAAGCCGGCGCTGTTTGGCGTGAAGCCCGAGCTCATCCTCAAGGGAGGTTTCATCGCGTGGGCGAACATGGGCGACCCGAATGCCTCGATTCCGACCCCGCAGCCGACGTTCTATCGCCCGCAGTGGGGATCCGCCGGACTCGCCCGCGGCAAGACGTGTCTGACGTTTGTCAGCGAAGCATCGCTCCGCCACCGCCTCGGGCCGAAATCGCTCGGACTCAAACGTCAGCTCGAACCGGTGAAGAATTGCCGCAAGATCGGAAAAAAGGATATGGTGCTGAATGACGCACAGCCCCGGATCGAGGTGGATCCGGAAACCTACACCGTGAAGGCCGATGGCGAGCATCTGACCTGCGAGCCCGCGAAGGTACTCCCGCTCGCGCAGAGGTATTTTCTGTTTTGAGGCTGGGAGAGCCGTAAAAAGTTCGCGGTTCATCCATCGCCATGCGCCGACAATCGAGTCTTAGGGTGGGGCGCGACCGCCGGACGCGCCGGGAACATGCGGCGCGTCCGGCGGTCGCGCCCCACCCTGCCAGTGACGACGGTCGAATCAGCAATCCCTGAGCGAACCTGCGGATGCAAATCGTCAACCACTCTGTTTTGTCACCGAACGCATCCCTGTGCGAGATTCCGCTCGTTGCCGCCCGTCAAGAGGTCGTCAAGCGCCGCTGGCGCGGTGTCGCCGATGATGGCATGGAATTCGGCTTCGACCTCAAGAAACCGTTGCGGCACGGAATGACCTTCTGGCAATCCGCGACCGCCCGCTACGTGCTGCACCAGCAGCCCGAGGCCGTCGTGGAAATCGCGCTCGATCTTCCGCCGTCGGCGGTGGCCGGTCTTGGTTGGGCGATCGGGAACCTTCATCTCGAACTCGCATCCGAGTCCACCCGGCTCCTCGCGCCCGATGAGACAGCCGTGAGGGCACTGCTCGATCGCCTGGACGTCCCCTATCGAACGACCTCGGCCGTTTTCCAGCCAGGGCGATTCGCCCGTCATCAACAGGCACCACATGAACTCGGCCCCAGTCACCGGCACTGACGTTTCGAGCTGGGTGGCGAGTCTCCTGCAGGCGGGCGACTCCTTCTATCCAACGGGAAGTTATGCCCACTCCTTCGGCCTGGAAGGACTCGTACAGAACGGAATCGTGCACGATCGGGAGTCGCTGCGGCAGTTCTTTCTGCGTTCGACTTTGCCGGCCCTCCGTCAGCTCGAACTTCCGCTCGTCGCGCAGGCCTTCCGCGCCTTTCAGGCCTCCGATTGGATGTCCATCGGCGAGCTGTGCGAACTGGCGTCGGCCTCGCGGACCGCGCTCGAGGCTCGCCTGGCCTCGGAAAAAATCGGCCGCCAAAGAGCCGAGCTCGTCGCCTCACTTCATCACAGCGCACTGGCAGCCGAGTTTCTCCGGCGTGCGGAAGCCGACCACTGGCCATACTCCGCGCCGGTCTCGGCCGCCCTCGAGGGATGCGCCTTGGGGGCACCCGAAACCGCGGTGCTTGCGGGTTTCCACTATGCCACCTATGCCGCGATTCTCTCGGCGGCGATGAAGCTGCTGCGACTCGGCCAGAACGCGAGCCAGACGCTTCTCACCGAAATGCTCGGGCACACGGCCGCGACCGTCGCCGCCGCACGGGCCGTTCCGCGAAGCGATATCGGATGGTTCAATCCGTGGCTCGACATAGCCGCGGCGCGGCACGAGATCGCCGACGCCCGCATGTTCATTTCCTGAAAAGATACGGCCCACAAATAACACGAATGAACACAGATCATACGAAACAAGACCGCAGAGTACGTTCACCGGTACTGAGATTCTGGGCTCGCCAAGCGGCTGCCTCAAATTTGAGCACATTGGTGTCATTCGTGGTCAACTCTGTTATATGAATCGTCCTCCCCGCATCGGCATCGGCGGCCCCGTTGGCTCGGGCAAGACCATGCTTTGCCTCCGCCTCTGCCAGCATCTGCGCCAGCGTTGGTCGATGGCCGTCGTCACCAACGACATTTATTGCTCGGAGGACGCCCAGTTTTTGATCCGGCACACGGCCCTACCCCCGGAACGCATCGTCGGCGTCGAAACCGGCGGCTGCCCGCATACCGCCATCCGCGACGACACCACGATGAACGAGCAGGCCTGCCGCGGACTGGAGGCAAAATTCCCCGATCTGCAGCTCCTCCTCGTCGAAAGCGGCGGCGACAATCTCACCGCCACCTTCTCGCCCGAGCTCGTCGATGCATTCATCTATGTGATCGATGTCGCCGAAGGGGACAAAATCCCGCGCAAGGGCGGACCGGCCATCCGGCACAGCGATCTCCTGATCATCAACAAAATCGATCTCGCGCCACTCGTCGGAGCCGACCTGGGCGTCATGGAACGCGATGCCCGGGTGCAGCGCGGTTCCCGCCCGTTTCTTTTCTGCGATCTCAAGCGTGAGCACAACCTGCCCGACGTGATCGCGTGGATCGAGAGACAGGTAATGTTCACAACCAAGGCCAGTGTCTGATCCGGAGCCGTTCAATCAGCCCACGAATGGTCACCCAAGCGGCAAGAAAGAAGAGGCCCGGTTCCGCAATGGTCGCTGCTCCACCGAAGTCCTGCGCAACTCAAGGCTCGGCTTCGCTGACTGGTCATATTTCCCTGCAGGCTGAGGCAAATGAAGGGCGCACGTTTCTCGCGCGGCAGTCCTTCCAAGTGCCCTATCACCTGAGCAAGCCGTACTGGGATGTCGACACGGGCACGTTGGTCGCCCAGGTCGTCAATCCGACGGCGGGGGTGCTGGCCGGCGATCGTCTGCGTTCGGAGATTTCCGTTGGCCCGGGCGCCGCACTCCTGGTAACGACCCCGAGTGCCAACCGCGTTTTCCGCATGAAACGCGGCGAGGCGCGCAGCGAACAAATTCTGACGGTGGCGAAGGGCGGCTGGCTCGAGATCCTGCCGGAACCGCTGGTTCCGCACCGCGAGTGCTCGTACCGGCAAAGCGTGCGCATCGACGTAGCCGGGGGCGGCGCCCTTTTTTTCGCCGACCTTCTCCTGCCGGGCCGGATCGCTCATGGCGAACGCTGGGCCTGGAATCATCTTTGCCTTGAGACCGACATCCGATTCGACGGGCAGCGCGCCCTGCACGAGCGGTTTTCCCATCGCGGCGGGGAACTGGGAGAACTGGCTGCGCTGTCGGGTTCGGGCCACGACGCATGTTTCGGCAACGCCGTCCTGATCGGAACGCCCGAGCCCGCAGCGCTCGACGCTCTGCGTGAACTCGATCAGCCGCAATGCCGGGTCGGCGTCAGCCCGCTGCGACTGGGAGGTTGGAGCATCAAGTTTGTGGCGCGCGACAGCCTGCACCTGCGCGAGGCCTTGCAGGCGATTCGACGGATTCTCGCGCCGCAGTTCCCGCATCTCGGGTGTGATGCGAGGAAGTTGTGAGATCGAACGACACCGGTAGGGGACGACGTCCGCGTCGGCCTTGATTCCGGCTCGAAAGGCGGATGGGACATCCGCCCCTACCGGCTCAACGCGTTCCACCCGCGGCAACGCCGCCCGCCCTTTTCAGACTGCGAAAAGATAAATCCCGCACGCCGCCACGGCCCAACCGGCAACCTTGGAGACCGCCGAAGGCAATCGGGAGGCCGCCAGGCCGAGGCCCAATCCTACGAGGTGCAGCGTGATGGTCGCGGCGACAAATCCCAGGACGTACATCGTCGCCGAGGAATTCTCAGGCATTTCGGCGCCATGCGCATAGCCGTGAAAGAGCGCAAAAGTTCCAGCAACGACCATGCCCAAAATTACCGGCGGGCGGATTGCGAGTGCGATCAGAAGTCCCAGAATCACCGCCGAGGCTGCGATCGCCTGCTCGAGGGCCGGCACTTCCCCGCCGAACCGGCCCAGAACACCACCTGCCACCATCATGGCCACAAACGCCGACGGCACGAGCCAGCGGGCGCGCCCGCCGAGCTGGGCCGCCCAGAGGCCGATCGCGACCATCGCCAGCACATGGTCCAGGCCCGAAAGCGGATGCACCGCGCCGGCCTGAAAATCCCATTCGACCTCGTGGCCCGGATGACCGGGGTGCGCCCAGGCCAGGGCAGGAATCAGAAATGCGGCGGCGGATGAAAACAGAAAGCGAAGACGAGAACGCATGGAGAAAAGGGAGCAGAAGCCGGGCCACGATTGTGGCGATTCCTTGTCCCGGATCAAGCCGGCGACACAACTGAAAACGGCCGCGCGAACGCGGCCGTTGGAGAGAGAGTGCGAAAGCCCGGATCAGAAAGTGTAGGCGTAGCCGATGGTCACGACACCGCGACCGACCGCAGCCGAATTCTGGAATTTCGGATCCGATCCCTGCTTGATGAAGTTGTTCGAACCTTTCGTGTAAGCCACGCCGACCGTGATTTTGCCGTTCTTGCCGACGGCAAACGGCATGGCGACGCCGACGAGATAGTAGTCGCCCCAATTCTTGAAGCTGGGATCGGCTTCCGCGACGGCATCGGTCCACAGGTAGGTGCCGACCGTGCCCGTGAAGTCCAGTTCCGTGCCGGCGTCCTTCAGCGGCACCGTGTACGCCGCCGTGAACTCCCAGGTGGCGCCCTTCAGCACGAAGTCGTAGTACACCTTGGGTGTGAGCGTCAGGTTGTCGATCGGGGTGATGTTGATCGCCAGGTTCGGCTCGAACGTCGCCTTGTAGAATCCGTTGTTACGATCCGCGTTCGGGTAGGTGTAGATCGTGTAACCCGGAACGAAGTACAGCTTGTCCTTGATGAGCTCCTGCTTGTATGAGCCGTAGAAATCAAATTCCGGGTCCGACTGACCATCGACCTTGTCCGCCAGCGGGAAATTGCTCCACACCCCCACCGCCAGGTTGCCATCGTCGAATTCCAGGGACGGTTCGAAGGAGGGTCCGCCCAGCCGCACGCCGCGAAACATGTACTGCGAGGCAAATGCCGGCGTAAGCGTCCAGGAATAAGCCGGGGCATCAGCGGGGGCGGGTGCCGGAGCGGCGGTTGCCGGCGCGGGAGCGGGGGTGCTCGCCGCGGTTTGCGCCGAAATACTGGTGGCGCCCGCCAGAGCGAGCCCGAGGACAATTGGCAGACAGGGGTTTTTCATTTTGGGGGATTGGGATGCGGGGGTGGCAAAGACCACCGCTCGTTAACGGAGCAGTCTACGCACCAAACCAGCATTTATGACATAAGCGTGGCCGAAAATGCATATACGACTCGTATATTTCCAATTCAGCGCGGGATTCCCGCAATCCGTCTCCGCCCAGGCAAAAGCAACCCAACTTTCTGCTGGACGGAAACCTACGCTGGCATTTGTCACGCTAATGCCTACGATGGATGCAGTCCGCGTCATCCCCTAACGCCGTCATGCCCCTACCCTCCCCGACCCGCCGCGAGTTCATCAAGGGCTCGCTCGCCGCTTCCTCACTGTTCGTTCTTCCCCGCTTCGCGATCGCCCAGTCGGGTCCGCCGCCGAGCCGGAAGGTGAACCTCGCGTTCATCGGTGCCGGCGGCCAGGCCGAGGCCGCCTTTTCGGGCTGCGACGGCGAGAATTTTGTCGCGCTCTGCGACGTCGATGACGCCCGCGCCGCCAGCGCCTACACGCGTTTCCCCGACGCGAAGCGCTTCAAGGATTTTCGCGTGATGCTCGAGAAGATGCACCGCGACATCGACGCCGTGGTCGTCTCGACGCCCGACCACATCCACTTTTCGGCCGCGTACATGGCGATGCAGCTTGGCAAGCACGTGTTCGTCCAAAAGCCGCTCACGCACAACATCTGGCAGGCCCGCACGCTGCGCCGCGCGGCGTCGCACTACAAGGTGATCACCCAGATGGGCAACCAGGGCCACACCACCGAAGGCATTCGATACATCAAGGAATGGTACGACGCCGGCGTGATCGGCGACGTGCGCGAGGTTCACGCCTGGTTCAACGGTCCCGACTTTGTCGGCGCGCCTTATTTTCGCATTCCACCGGAATTTCCCCCTCACGGCGAAATGCCGCCTCCCACGCTCGACTGGAATCTCTGGCTCGGGCCGGCCAAGAAGCGTCATTACAGCCATTTTTATGTGCCGCTCACCTGGCGCGGCTTCTGGGATTTCGGCTGCGGTGAGCTCGGCGACTGGGCGTGTCACACGCTCGATGGTCCGTTCTGGGCGCTCGATCTCGACGCGCCCACGCGGGTCACCGTTGAGAACCTGGAGTCGATCCACGACGGATATGTTCCCCGTTCGACGCATCTGAAGTTCGAGTTTCCCGCTCGCGGCAACAAGCCGCCGGTTTCCCTGCATTGGTACGATGGCGGCCAGCATCCGCCGATGCCGCTCGATTGGGATCGCACCAAGCCGTTTCCGGGCGGCGGCATGCTGATGGTGGGCAGCAAACAAACCCTCATGACGGGCGAGCGGCCCGATAGTCCGCGTCTGCTGAACGAGGCGAACTGGCAGGACTTCAAAGCCAACCTGCCCGCCAAGACCATTCCGCGCATCATCGGGGGGCCGTTCCGCGAATGGCTGCGCGCGATCAAGGGCGAAGGTCCGCTTCCAGGATCGAATTTCGACTATTCCGCACGTCTCACCGAAATGGCCCTCGTGGGCGTCATGGCGCAGCGCACCAATCGCGACATCGAATGGGACGCCGCAAAGATGAAGGTGACGAATCACGACGACTTCGAACACATCGTCCGCGAACCCGCCCGCCACGGCTGGAACGTCGGACACGAGGTGTGGTAGACGAAGAGCCTTGGGTTGTAGGGCGGGGTCGCCTGATTCCGCAAGGTGGAGCGCGACCTCCGGGCGCGCTTGAATCCACAATGGAGTTTTATTTTCGAGTCGAAAACCGGCCCGGAGGTCCGGTTCCACCGCGACACCGAAGGCGGGATCAGGCGGCCCCGCCCACCATCGGCATCCCTACTTCATCGGCGAGAAATCCGTCGGCGTGAGGAAGGTGGACTTCGGTCCCGGCGGCACAAGCAGCTTGCCCGCCTTTTCGGACTCGGTGCGCACCGTTATCCATTCCGGATCGGCCTGAAACGCTGCCCAGTTTTTGGCGGCCGTGGCCCGGTCGGGATGCACCAGCAGATAGATCAGCGTGTTTCCCGCTCCCTGCGCGACGTCGAGCGGGTGGCTGTAGAAAACGCTTTCGATGCCATGCCGGCGAAACAAGCCGATGGTGTGATCACGAAACCGCGCATCGAGCGCCGGCAACTTGCCCTCGTTGGTGGTGTAGATTCGCAATTCGAAGGCATGACCGCTGCCTGCCGGAACGGCCAGCGGCGGTGTATAGTCGGCCGGCTCCAAAAAAGTGGAATCGACCTTGGTCACAAGCTTGCCGTTGGCTTCGCTCGCCTTCTGGACCTGCTGCCATTCGGGGTCGGCGGCAAACTCCTTCCAGTGCTTCGCCGCTTGTTCACGGCTCGGATGCTTCAGCAAGTAGAACAGCCGGTTTGAGTCCGCGGGGTCAGCCGGGAGCCAGTAGCCCACATTGACCATGCCGTGCCGTTCGAAGATCGCGCAGGTGTGATCCCGGAAACGCGTGAGCAGACCGGGCATCTTTCCCGGGTTCGTGGTGTAGATGCGGAGTTCGTAGACCGGAGAGGAATCGGCTGCCCGGGCGACGATGATGCCGACCGCCAGAATAAGAGTTGCGAGAACGAGGCGTTTCATGGCGAAAGCCAAGCGCACGAGGACCGATATCGGAAGTCAGAATGTCGGATGACCGGACGGGATGTCCAATCCCGCCAAGGTGGAGCGCGACCTCTGGGCGCGCTTTCGGACAAACCGGCCCGGAGGTCCGGTTCCACCAAAAACGCCTGAGCGGTCAAATGAGGCCATCAGCCCCGCCGAGCGTTGTTCGTCTACTCGCTCCTGGCTACTCGATGCTCGCTACTTCCACTTACGGCAGATCCGTCGCGCCCATCAAATACCGGTCGCATTCGCGCGCGGCGCCGCGACCTTCGTTGATGGCCCAGACCACGAGGCTCTGACCGCGACGACAATCGCCGGCGGCAAAGACGCCCTTGATGCTCGTCGTGTACCTCTCGTGCTCCGCCTTGATGTTGGAACGGGGATCGGTCTCGACGTTGAGCGCCTTGAGCAGCGGCTGCTCGGGCCCGAGAAAACCCATCGCGAGGAGCACAAGCTGGGCGGGACGGGTCTTTTCGGAGCCGGGAACCTCCTTCGGCACGAACTGACCCTTCTCGTTCTTTTCCCAGGTGATTTCGACGGTCACGAGCTCCTTCACGTTGCCCTTCTCGTCGCCGACGAACTTCTTCACCGTCGTCAGATAGATGCGCGGATCGGCGCCGAACTTCGCGGCGGCTTCCTCCTGGCCATAGTCCATCTTGTAGGTCTTCGGCCATTCCGGCCACGGATTGTCCGCGGCGCGTTCCAGCGGCGGCTTCGGCAGGATTTCAATCTGCAGCAGACTGCGGCAGCCGTGGCGCATCGACGTGCCGACGCAGTCGGTGCCCGTGTCGCCGCCGCCGATGACCACCACGTCCTTGCCCTTGCCGCTGATCAACGCGTGCTCGGCGCCGCCGTTGAGCACGGCCTTCGTATTCGCGGTCAGGAACTCCATCGCGAAATGGACGCCCTTGAGATTGCGCCCTTCGATCGGCAAATCGCGCGGCTGCGTCGCGCCCGTGCAGATCACGGTGGCGTCGTAGTCGGACAGGAATTTCTCGGCCGGCACGTTGCCGCCGACGCTCGCGTTGCACTGGAAGGTGACGCCTTCCTTCTGCATGAGCTCGATGCGGCGAAGGACCACTTCCTTCTTGTCGAGCTTCATGTTCGGAATGCCGTACATCAGCAGGCCGCCCGGACGGTCGGCCCGCTCGTAGACCGTGACCGTGTGACCCGCGCGATTGAGCTGGGCCGCCGCGGACAATCCGGCCGGACCGGAGCCGATGACGGCAACCTTCTTGCCGGTGCGGACCTTCGGCGCCTCGGGAGTGACCCAGCCCTCGTCCCAGCCATGGTCGATGATCGAGACCTCGATGTTCTTGATCGTGACCGGCGGATTGTTGATGCCGAGCACGCACGAACCTTCGCACGGAGCCGGGCACACGCGTCCGGTGAATTCCGGAAAGTTGTTGGTCTTGTGCAGGCGATCGAGCGCCTCGCGCCACAGCCCGCGATAAACGAGGTCGTTCCACTCCGGGATCAGATTGTTGATCGGGCAGCCCGAGGCCATGCCGCTGATGAGCCGGCCGGTGTGGCAGAACGGGACGCCGCAGTCCATGCAGCGCGCACCCTGCTGGCGGAGTTTCTTCTCCTCCATGTGGTGGTGAAACTCCTTCCAATCGCGCACCCGTTCGGTGGGCGTGCGATCGACAGGCTGCTCGCGCAGGTATTCGATGAATCCGGTTGGTTTACCCATGTGTAGAAGGGAAGTAGTGAGTAGCGGGTAGTGGGTAGCGAGTAGGCTTTGGTGAGTAAAACGAAAGCGATGTTCCGGGATTGGTATGCTCGCTACGCGCTACTCGATGCTCGCTACTTCTGGATCAGTTTCCACCCACGCGCGAAAGGTCGCGGGCGTTTTCCTCGAAGGCCGCCATGACCGCCTCGTCGCCGGTCAGGCCCTGCGTCTGCGCGCGCTCGATGCAGGCGAGCATGCGCTTGTAGTCCTTCGGGAGGACCTTGACGAACTTCGGGACCATCTTGTCCCACGCGGCCAGCACGTCGCGGGCGCGCGGGCTCTTGGTGTAGGCCTGGTGCTTTTCGAGCATCGCGCGGACCTTCGCGATTTCCTTCGGCGTCTCCAGCTTTTCAACGCCGACCATCTGCGGGTTGACGCGCTTGGCGAAGTCGCCGGTCTCGTCGAGCACGTAGGCGATGCCGCCCGACATGCCGGCGCCGAAGTTGCGGCCGGCGGGACCGATGACGACCACATGGCCGCCGGTCATGTACTCGCAGCCGTTGTCGCCGATGGCCTCAACCACGGCGTCGACGCCGCTGTTGCGAACGCCGAAGCGCTCGCCAGCCACGCCGCGGATATAGACCTCGCCGGCGGTCGCGCCGTAGAGCGCGACGTTGCCCACGATCATGTTCTCCTCGGCCTTGAAGGTGGCCGACGGTGACGGCGACACGATGATCTTGCCACCCGAGAGGCCCTTGCCGAGGTAGTCGTTGGCGTCGCCCTCGATGGAGAACGTCATGCCATGGGTCATGAAGGCGCCGAAGCTCTGTCCGGCCGAGCCCTTGAAGCGGATCTGGACAGTGTCCTCGGGCAGGCCCTTCGCGCCGTGCTTCTTGGTGATTTCGCCGCTGGTGATCGTGCCGACCACGCGGTGAATGTTGCGGATCGGAACCTCGGCGACGACCTTTTCGCCGCGCAGAATCGCCGGCTCGCACAGGTTGAGCAGCGTCGTGACGTCGAGCGAACGGTCGAGCCCGTGGTCCTGCTTGATCTGGCAGTAACGGCCGACTTCCGGGCCCGCGTCCGGCTGATAAAGGATGTTCGAGAAATCGAGCCCCTTGGCCTTCCAGTGCTCGATGGCCTTGCGACCCTCGAGGCGGTCGGTGCGGCCCACCATTTCCTCGATCGTGCGGAAGCCGAGCGAGGCCATGATTTCGCGCATGTCCTCGGCGATGAACCGCATGAAGTTCACCACATGCTCCGGCTTGCCGGTGTACTTCGCGCGCAGCTTGGGATCCTGGGTGGCCACGCCGGCCGGACAGGTGTTGAGATGGCAGACGCGCATCATGATGCAGCCGGTCGCGACGAGCGGCGCGGTGGCAAAACCGAATTCCTCGGCGCCGAGCAGCGCGGCGATGACCACGTCGCGTCCGGTCTTGAGCTGGCCGTCGGTCTCCACCGCGATGCGGGAGCGCAGGTTGTTCAACACGAGCGTCTGGTGGGTCTCGGCGAGGCCGAGTTCCCACGGCAGACCCGCGTGCTGCAATGACGTTTGGGGCGAGGCGCCCGTGCCGCCGTCGTAACCCGAGATGAGCACGACGTCAGCGTGCGCCTTCGCCACGCCGGCGGCGACGGTGCCGACGCCGACCTCGGCCACGAGCTTCACGCTGATGCGCGCGTCGCGGTTGCCGTTCTTGAGGTCGTGGATGAGCTCCGCGAGA
Source organism: Candidatus Didemnitutus sp. (assembly GCA_035545955.1). Lineage (GTDB taxonomy): Bacteria > Verrucomicrobiota > Verrucomicrobiia > Opitutales > Opitutaceae > Didemnitutus. Next base: position 55,563 of record DASZXI010000034.1, read on the forward strand.
TCCTCGATCGAATAGATGTCGTGGTGCGGCGGCGGCGAGATGAGTCCCACGCCGGCCGTCGTGTGCCGCGTCTTGGCGACCCACGGATAAACCTTGGTGCCGGGGAGCTGGCCGCCCTCGCCGGGCTTCGCGCCCTGGGCCATCTTGATCTGGAGTTCGCGCGCGTTGACCAGGTATTCGCTCGTGACGCCGAAGCGGCCCGAGGCGACCTGCTTGATCGCGGAATTCTTGGAGTCGCCGTTCGGAAGCGGAATGTACCGTTCGGGATCCTCGCCGCCCTCGCCCGTGTTCGACTTGCCGCCGATGCGATTCATCGCGATCGCGAGCGTCTCGTGCGCCTCCTTCGAAATGGAGCCGTACGACATCGCGCCCGTCTTGAAGCGCTTCATGATCGTCTCGGCCGGTTCGACCTCCGACAGCGGGATCGCCGTGCCGGTCTTGAACTGCAGCAGGCTGCGCAGCGTGCAAAGCGCCTTCGACTGGTCGTTGATCAGTGCGGCGTACTCCTTGTAGGTCGCGGCGCTGTTGGTGCGGACCGCCTTCTGGAGCTTGTGAATCGATTCCGGCGTGAACAGGTGTGCCTCGCCGCTTGAACGCCATTGGTAGAGGCCGCCCACGGGCAGCACGTGACCGTTGACCGGGCGTTCCGGATAGGCCGCGCGGTGGCGGAGCAGCACTTCCTGCGCGATGACATCGAGGCCGATGCCGCCGACGCGGGAAGGCGTCCACGTAAAATACTGGTCCACCACATCCTGCCGCAATCCGAGCGCCTCGAACACCTGCGCGCCGCGGTAGCTCTGGATGGCGGAGATGCCCATTTTGGACATGACCTTGATCACGCCCTTCGAGGCCGCCTTCACCAGGTTGTAGCACCCGGTCTTGTGGTCGACGTTCGGCAACTCGCCCTCGCGAATCATGTCGTCGATCGTCTCGAACGCCAGATACGGATTGATCGCGCTGCAACCGTAACCGATCAGCAGCGAGAAGTGATGCACCTCGCGCGCCTCGCCCGTCTCGAGCACGAGCGACACGCGCGTGCGCAGGCCTTCGCGGATGAGATAGTGATGCAGCCCGGCGATCGCCAGCAGCGCCGGGATGGGTGCGTAGTCGCGCGTGACGCCGCGGTCGCTGAGGATGATCACGTTGACCTCCTCCTCCTCGATCATGCGGCGGGCCATGATGGAAAGTTCCTCCATCGACTTCGCCAGGCCCTTCTCGCCGCGGGTGACGCGGAAAAGGATCGGCAGCACGCCGGTGCGGAGACCCGGCAGATTGGTGCGGCGGATCTTGGCGAACTCCTCGTTCGTGAGGATCGGCCACTTCAGTTCCACGCGACGGCACGCGGCCGGTTGCGGGTTGAGCAGGTTGCCTTCGGAACCAAGACGGGTCTCGGCCGAGGTGATGATTTCCTCGCGGATGCAGTCGATCGGCGGGTTCGTGACCTGCGCAAACAGTTGCTTGAAGTAGTCGTAGAGCAGACGCGGCTTGTTCGACAGCACCGCGAGCGCGGCGTCGTTGCCCATCGAGCCCACGGCCTCAACGCCATCGCGCGCCATCGGCGTGATGACGATGCGCTGGTCCTCGTAGGTGTAGCCGAACGCGATCTGGCGCTGGAGCAACGTGGCGTGATCCGGCGGTTCGACCGGCGGCGCATCCGGCAGGTCGCTGAGATGGACCAGATGCTGCTTGATCCACTCGCGGTACGGACGCGCCCCGCAAATCTCGCGCTTGATCTCCTCGTCCTCGATGATGCGACCCTTTTCGGTGTCGACGAGGAACATGCGGCCGGGCTGCAGGCGGCCCTTGGTCAGGATTTCCTCGGGTGGGAAGTCGAGCACGCCGGCCTCGGAGGCCATGACGACCAGGCCGGACTTCGTGACGTAGTAGCGCGACGGACGCAGGCCGTTGCGGTCAAGAATCGCGCCCATCTGCTTGCCGTCGGTGAACGCGATCGACGCCGGACCGTCCCACGGCTCCATCAGGCAGGAGTGATATTGGTAGAACGCGCGGCGATCCGGATCCATCGACTCGTGGTGCGACCACGGTTCGGGAATCATCATCATCATCGCGTGCGCCAACGGACGCCCCGCGAGCACGAGCAGCTCGAGCGTGTTGTCGAACATCGACGAGTCGCTGCCGTTCGGATTCACGATCGGCAGGATGCGCTTGATGTCGTCGCCGAAGAGATCGCTCTCGAACAGCGCTTCGCGCGCGTGCATCCAGTTGATGTTGCCGCGCAGCGTGTTGATTTCGCCGTTGTGCGCGAGATAGCGGTACGGATGCGCACGCTCCCAGCTCGGGAAGGTGTTCGTGCTGAATCGCGAGTGCACGAGCGCCATCGCGGTTTCCATCAGCGGATTCCGGAGGTCGGGGAAATACTCGTCGAGCTGCTCGGTGGTGAGCATGCCCTTGTAGACGAGCGTCTTCGTCGACAGGCTCGCCGTGTACCAGTACTCGGCACCGTCCATCGTCGAGGTGCGCACCTCGGAATAGGCGCGCTTGCGGATCACATAAAGCTTCCGCTCGAACGCCAGATCGTCGCCGGTGCTCGGGCCGCGGCCGACAAACACCTGGCGCATGAATGGTTCGGACGAGCGGGCGGAATCGCCCAGCGACGCGCTGTTGGTCGGAACGGTGCGCCAGCCGAGAAACGTCAGCCCCTCCGACTGGATAATCTGCTCGAACTTCTCCTCGATCTTGCGCCGGATGGTCGGATTGCGCGGCAGAAAGATGATGCCGCAGCCGTACTCGCCCGCCGGCGGCAGCGTGAACCGCGCGTTGCGGCACGCCTCGACGAGAAAATTGTGCGGCATCTGGATGAGCACGCCGGCGCCGTCGCCGGTGTTGACCTCGGCGCCGCTCGCGCCGCGGTGGTCGAGGTTGCGGAGCACCTGCAGTCCGTCCGCGAGAATCTTGTGCGATTTGCGGCCCTTGATATCGACCACGAATCCGACGCCGCAGGCGTCGTGTTCAAACCAAGGATCGTAGAGGCCCTGCTTGCGGGGCCATCCGGGCCGCGGGGTCGCGGCAGTCGAGGTGTCGTGCTGGTTGGACATGGCTGGCTTGGAAATTCGGAGATTGGACGAGCTTATGCCGCCGCTGCCGGATTCGCAGGGCGGCGAGTCCGGTCAGATGACCGCAGGATGGCGGTGGTCTCAGGGGTGACGCGTGAAGGCATAGCTGAAATCATGGTTAAGCAACGGACGTACCCTTGGCGCGCCTGAGTTGTGACATAGTTGCAAGTATTAGGAAACAACGTGAAAACGGATCGACTCATCCCTGTTCGGGTTTCGCGGTGGGATAGCTGCCCAGCCACTTGACCAGCGGACACTGCCGCCGCAAGTGCTTCAACGCGGCCTGCATCGCCGGATCGTCGTAGTGGCCGGTGACATCGAGGAAGAAAATGTAGTCCCACGGACGCAGCCGGCTCGGACGCGACTCGATGCGCGTGAGGTTGAGCTTGCGGCGATCGAACGGCTCGAGCGCGCGCAGGAGCGAACCCGGCTCGTGATGGAGCGAGACAAGCAGGCTGGTCTTGTCCTGTCCGCCGCCGACGACTCCGGACGCCTCGCGACCGAGGATGCCAAAACGCGACGTGTTGTTTTTCTGATCCTGGATGTGCTCCGCCTGCACGGGCACACCGTAACGTTCGGCGGCGAGTCGCGGCGCCACGGCCGCCGCGCCCTTTTCCTTCGCGGCGTGTTGCACGCCGAGCGCCGTGCTGTCGACGTCGACCAGTTGCGCGTGCGGCAAATGACGTTGCAGCCAGCGCCGGCACTGCGCGAGTGCCTGATCCTTCGAGTAGACCTTGCGGATCTTCGCCAGCGGTTCGCGCGAAATCAGCGCGTGATCGATGGAAAGCTGGACCTCCGCCACGATCTTGAGCGGCGTCTCGACAAACAGGTCGAGCGAGTCGCGCACCGAACCCTCGGTGGAATTCTCGACCGGCACCACACCATAATCGGCCTCGCCCTTTTCCACCGCGGCAAAAACGTCGGCGAGCGCCTGCATCGGACGATACTCCACGCTGGCACCGAACTTTTTCAGCGCGGCCTGATGCGTGTTGGTCGCCTCGGGTCCGAGATACGCGATCACGAGCGGCTTCTCGAGCGCGAGCGCCGCCGACATGATCTCCCGGTAGATGGCCGACAACGCCGCAGACTTGAGCGGGCCGGAGTTGGCCGCCTGCACGCGCCGGAGCACCTGCGCCTCGCGCTCGGCCACGTAGATGCGTCCGCGCGCTCCGCGCTTCAGCTCGCCGATTTTTTGCGCGAGCTTCAGACGGGCGTTGAGCAGGGCGACGACCTTCTGGTCGATGCCGTCGATCTCGGTGCGGATTTTGGCGAGTTGACGCTTCATGACACGGCGGCCGGCCGGCGACGGGCGGCGAAAATGCTGCGGGCGCGACCGATGAGGTCGGACAAAACGGCGGGCGTGATGGCCTGTTTCGGATCGTCCCCGATGCCCTGCGCCGGACTGACATGCGCCTCGATGCACAGGCCGTCCGCGCCGTAGGCCACGGCCGCGAGCGCACAGGCGGGCACGTAGGCCGCCTTGCCGACCGAGTGCGACGGATCGACCACGACGGGCGCCCAGGTGCGTTCCTTCAGCAGCGGCGTGATCGATTCGTCCGGATGGTTGCGGTAACCATCGAGTCCCGGCTGCGTGCCGCGCGGACAAAGGATCACGTTGGGATTGCCGAAGGCCGCAATGTACTCGGCGGCGGAAATGAATTCGTTCAACGAGCCCATGTGCATGCTCCGCTTGAGCATCACGACGGTGTCCCGCCCCGCGATGGCGCGGCCGACCTGCCGGAGCAGCGAATAGTTGAGCGCATTCCGGGCTCCAATCTGCAACACCTGCACGCCCGCGTCGAGTGCGAGCTTCAGGTGTTCCGGCTCCATCACCTCGGTCACCACCGGCAGGCCCGTGGCGCGCGAGGCCTCCATCAAAATATCGAGCGAGCGATTGTCGCCCTGAAAGGTGTACGGGTTTGTGCGTGGCTTCCACACGCCACCGCGAATTGCCTGTGCGCCGGCCTCCTTCACAGCCGCCGCCGTCTCGTGAAAAAATTCCGGCTTGCCGGGATCGATCGTGCACTGGCCCGCGATCACGAAAAGTTCCTCGCCCAGGGTCACGCCCCCGATGCACACGCGGTGATGCGCGAGGTCGGACCGGATATCCATCAGCTTGTGCGGCGACTGGATCGTGTCGACGCGATCGACGAACGGCAGACCCTCCAGCCGGTTGATCATCAGCTCGTGCCGCTCATCGCCCACGATCGCGTAGATCGTCCGCACCGCTCCGACAATCGGCTGGATGCGGCAGCCGAACTCGGCCGCGATCGCGGCGAGTTCGTCGGCCTGCTCCGGCGTCAGTCGATTGGCCTTGGGGAGAATCATTTCTGGTACGAATCCGAATCAATTTTGAACCACAGAGGCACGGAGGCTCCGAAGGAAACTCTTTCAAGTATCCTCCGTGTTCTCTGTGCCTCCGTGGTTATCTTAGTCAGTGTCATCCGTGAAATCCGTGGTCAAAAAGAGTGGGTCGTGGGAAAATAAAAAAGCCGCCCTTCTCTGGGCGGCTCCTCGGCATTTTTCTGTTGGTCAGGTTATGCGTTCGGACAGCCGCCCATGTTCTTCAGCACATCAAAGCGGAAGAATTTTTTGGCATAGCGGTCGACGCGGATCATTTCGCCCCGATGACGCACGGCTTTGGCCGTGCTGTCAATCATCGGTTTCGCACGCACCAAGCCCATTTCCGCTTTATGCCGCGGAATTCCAGCTCACGGCGCCGAACCGGTGCGCGCCGTGATCGCCCAGCCGTAGACCTCGACGTATTTCTCAGCACTTTTCCGCCAGGCAAAATCCTGCGCCATGCCGCGCAGCTGAAGTCCGCGAAACTCGTCGGGGTGATCCAGGTAAGTCGCCACCGCCCAATCGAGCGTGCCGAAAAGCGCGGCCGGAGTCGGGTCGTGAAACACGAATCCCGTGCCGCGATCGCGCCCGGCCTCATGATTGTCGACCGTGTCGAGCAGTCCGCCCGTCGCCCGCACCACCGGCGGCGTTCCATAACGCATCGCATACATCTGCGTCAGGCCGCACGGCTCGGAACGGCTTGGCATCGCGAAAAGATCGGCGCCTGCCTGAATGCGCCGCGCGAGCCTGGCGTCGAATCCGATCTGCACGCCGACACGCCCCGGATACAGGCGCGCGAGCGAGCGAAATGCCGTTTCCAGCTGCGGGTCTCCGCCGCCGAGGATGGCCGCCTGCGCCGGACGCGGGCCTTCCATCAGCGACGGCAGCGCATCGGCGAAAAGATCCAGGCCCTTCTGACCGGCAAAGCGCGCCACCACGCCGATGACCGGGACCCGGGGATCCGCGTGCAGACCCATCTGCTCCTGGAGGGCTCGCTTGCAGGTCGCCTTGCCCGTAAGATCGGACGCGCTGTAGTTGGCGGCCAGCGCGGCGTCCGTCGCCGGATCCCACGAGGCGGCATCAATGCCGTTCACGATGCCGATCAGATCAGCGCCGCGATATCGCAGCACATGATCGAGACCGAATCCGCCACCCGGGGTACGAATCTCCGCCGCGTAGGTGGGGCTCACCGTCGTCAGCTTCGTCGAATGATAGAGCCCCGCCTTCATCAGGTTGACCTGTCCGTAGCTTTCCAGGCTGTCGGGCCGGAACTCGCTCCACGGCAGATGCGCATACGGCATCAGCCCCTTGTCCGAATAGCCCTGATGCTCGAGATTGTGGATCGTGAAGACGGTCGCCGCCCGACCGATCGGCCGGTCGCGGAGAATCGTGTTCAACAGCACCGGCACGAATCCCGTGGTCCAGTCGTGACAGTGAATCACGTCGGGAATCCAGTCGAGCTGCTCGCAGAGCGTGAGCGCGCCGCGACACATGAAGGCGAAGCGGTGGGAGTTGTCGCTCCACGAACTGTACACTTCGGGCCGCGCGAAGAACCAGTCGTGCTCGAGAAAATAAACCGGCACAGCTCCTCCGGGCAGACTCGCCTGCCAGACTTTCGCCCAGCGCGCCTCAGGGCCGACATCGACCCCAAGCGCCTCGTCCCGCACCGTCCATTCTCCGATGCGCTTCACCGAACCGTAGAGCGGGCAGACGATCCGCACGTCGTGGCCCAGCGCCGCCAGATCCTTCGGGAGGGCGCCGACCATATCGCCCAAGCCCCCCGCCTTCACAAAGGGCTCCACCTCGGGAGAGACAAACAGCACGCGCAGGGGACGCATGGCCGCATCCAACCGGATGGCCGTCGTCGTGCCGAGAAAAAAGCGGAGGCAGCACTTAGCTCTAAGCTTTAAGCTATAAGCCGAAAATTAACGGTCAGAAATCAGAATTCGACTGTCAGCAAGACTCGTCGTTTCGGAAAAGATTGTTAGGAAGCCGTTCAGGCAGTCTGACCTCTGACCTCTGACCTCTGACCTCTGACCTCTGACCTCTGACCTCTGACCTCTGACCTCAGCGCCGGGCCCTCGCCAGCAACTCTCCCCATTCGCTCCGCCCGCCAACCGCCCGCGCCGCTGCCGCTCGCGCGGATAATGCACCTACTATATTACCGGTGCCGTTGTAGCCGCCGACGGCCCAGATTCCTGGACGCACCTCTTCGAGAATCGGCAAACCGTCCGGCGTGTAGCCGACTGAGGCCGCCCACCGGTGTGTCACCGGCGCCCGCACGTGCAGATGTTCTCGCAGGAATTTCTCCAGCAACCCCTGAATGAATTCCGTCGGCGCGGCGTCTACCGTCCACTCTTGCTCCAGCGCATGGTCGCGAAATCCCCCCAGTGCCACGCAGCCGTCGGGTCGCTGCTGCCAGTACTCGAATCCGTGCCGCCAATAGACGGGCCGGGGAATTGTCACTTCCGGGGCCGGCGCCGTCGCCAGCATCTGCAGGCGCGCGGTTCGGACCCGACCCGCCAGTTCGGGTAAAATGACATCGAGACGTCCATCGACGGCGACCACGATGGCGTCGCAGTGAATGACGGCCGCGTCGGTCACCACCTGCCCGGTCAGCAAGCGGCGCACCGGCGAACCCTGGTAGAGGCGCACCCCTGCATTCCGCAGGCGCTGCGCGAGAGCCCGCACGCGTGTGAGCGGCTGCATCACGGCGTCGGTGGGGAGCAGCAGACCCGTACCCTCGGCTCCCTCGTACCAGGAGCCCCCAAAATCATCGGCGTGCAGTGCCGCCAGGTGCCGTCGGCAATCCTCAACCTCTTCCTCATCGGCCGCGATGCGCAGCGACCCGGTGCGCCGCACGACCTGTGGCCACTCGGAAATCCAGCGTGCGATTTCCAACTCGGTTTCCCGATAGAGTGCCGCGGCGAGTTCGCGACCGAGCTGCTTCACCGTGTCGTGATAAAATTTCGCGAGTCCCGCCAGGACGAAGCCTCCGTTGCGACCGGCCGCTCCGCCGCCGACGACTCCGGCGTCGATTCCCACCGCCTCCACACCCTGGCGCTGCAGCTCTTCGAGTGCCGACAAGCCCGATCCGCCCAAACCCACGACCACGACATCGGCGCGTTGCGTACCGCTCAGGCGGGGCAATTCAGGACCGGGAGCGTCGTCCCATAGCGGCGTGTTCATTGGGTTTAATTGAACCACGGAGGCACGGAGGGCACGAAGATAAACTCCTTTCCAAGCTCTGTGTGCTCCGTGTCTCCGTGGTTCAATCAGGAACCCAAACGAGCGCGGTTGACGCATTCGCACACCGGGGCCTTGATCCCACCGGCACTGATGAAACCGCTCTACGACTTCAGCTCGCTGGCCGTCGACCGCACGCTGTCGCCCGGCGACACGATGGTCGCGTCCGCGCAACCGGAGCAATATTTCGATCTCGGCCGGCGCGCGCTCGAGCTGATCCGGTTTTCCGCCGAGCTGTGTGACAAGCCCCACTATCCCGACATTCTGGATCTGGCGTGCGGACACGGCCGCGTCATGCGCTGGATCCGGGCGGCCTACGACTACGCCAGCATCACGGCCTGCGACGTCGATCGCTCCGGGGTCGTCTTTTGCGCGCAGCAATTCCGGGCCACGCCGGTGGTCGCCTCCGCCGATCCCGCGTCCCTGCCCTTCAAGGCGCAATTCGACCTCATCTGGGTCGGTTCGCTCGTCACCCATCTCCCGCAGGACCGCTGGCTCTCCACCCTCGAGCACCTGATCAAATGGACACGCGAGTGCGGCGTCATCGTGTTCACCACGCAGGGACGAACCGTCGCGAGCCTGCTGGCCGAAGGACGCAAGGACGTCGCAGAGAACGTCGACAAGGCCGCCCTGCTCGCCGATTTCGCGCGGGACGGGTTTGCCTATCAGCGCTATTTCGAAAACGACGCGGCGAACGACTACGGCCTCGCGCTCAGTTCGCCGGAGTGGGTCATGCGCCAGCTGCAGCGGCATCCGGAGGTGATCATCCGTTCCTATCTGGAGGAATGCTGGGGAATGCAGGATGTCGTGATTCTCTACAAGAAGGCCGGGCATTACCGGCCGGTGTTGCCGGAGCCCGCGACGGCCAGGGCGGGTGGGTTCTGGAGCAAGCGCGGACGGTAGCCTGGTGTAGGGCGGGGTCGTTTTCCGCACCGGCTTTCGGGTAAATCGCAAAACCGAACCCCGCCTCGATCAAATCCTGAACTTGTCCACGGATAACGCAGATATCACGAATCCGAAGACGGACCGGACTGGTCGATGCGAGTCATCTGCGAAACCCGCCCGCAAAAATCCGACGGTCTGAAGGCGGGGTCACCCGGAGACCCAGCCCTACAACAAGCCGAGGTTCAGGGCACTTTCCCAAAAAACTCCCAGCACAACACCGCCGCGGCCGCGGAAACATTCAACGATTCCACCGTGTCCGCGCCCGGAATGCGCACGAGGCGATCGCAGACCGCGGCGAGGCCGGGGGCGAGGCCCTTTTCCTCGTTGCCGAGAATCACGGCCGGCGGACGCGGCAGGCCGCGTGATTTCACTTCGGCGGGTGAGAGCTGGTTGCCGCCGACGCTGGTCCCGATGACAAAATAGTGGCGTTTCAAGTCGGCGCAGAATTCGGGCAACGCCGGCACGACGTGAAACCGCACGAACTCCATGCCGCCTTCCGCGACGCGCCAGGCCGCATCGCCGGGCATCGCCTGCGCGGGATGATTGGGCACAATGATGTCGCGAACGCCAAAAAATGCCGCGGAGCGCACGATGGCGCCGAGATTGTTGGCGTTGCTGACGCGATCGAGAAGGAGCAACGGGACGCGATCCCGCGCCCACTGCTCGATCGTCTCGCGGGTCACCTTTGCCGGCGGCCGCGCCGCGATGATGGCCACGATGCCGCCGTGGTGCACGGTACCAGCGACCTTTTCCAATTCATCGGCCGGGACCTGCCGGTAGACCTTTTTCTTCTCGGCGAGATACCGGCACATTTCGCCCGTGCGCTTGCCCGTCGCCGGATCGAAAAACAGCCGCCGGATGTCGTCCGGATGCCGCGCGAACAGCGTCGATACCGCCTGCCAGCCGCAGACGTTTATCTCAGTCACTCGAGGAATCGGTTCTTTCCGCACGGTGGTCAGCGTAGGCCGATGGACCCGTTCATTTCCATGACAAACAGAGCCGTCGGCACGACCCGGCGGGGAAGCACCGCCAATCCTGCCATTCACTCCAGGTTAAACCGAAGCTCCTGCTGCACCATCGTATTCACGGGATGCCCGTTCTTGAGGCCTGGTTGGAAGGTCCACTGCTTGACCGCTTCAACGGCGGCGCGCTCAAAGCCTGCGCCGGGATCCTGCACCGCCCAAGCATCTCGCACTCTTCCCTGGGTGTCGACAATGTAGCGCAATTCCACGCTGCCCGTCAGACCGCGCCGCTTGGCCTCGGAGGGATAAACGGGCACCACCGACTTCAACAACTGTGGCGGTACGTCCAGCTCCTTGACGGAAAAGGTCTGCTTGGAGGGCTGGCCCCACCCCAGCTCCTGGCTGACGAGAATGTTGACGGGGCCGTCGACCGACTCGGCGGGACGGAAGTGAAAATGTCCGATGATCCGGATGGAGGGACCGCGCAGGCGCTCGTCATTGGTCGAGATCACTCGCGGAAACCGAACCTCTCCGGCGCGGTCGACCACGAAGGTGACCGTGGTGCTGCCGGGCGGCAGATCATCGGCGTCGGGCCGGGGATCCATCACGGCGACGGAATGTTGGATCGCCGGTGGACGGGAGACGGCCGAGGACGGACATAACTTCACGCTCGGAACCTCGGCCGCCTTCGTGCCCGCAAGGAGAGCCACGCATCGGCTGGCGTCAAACTGCGAAGCAACCTGGGCCAACGGCCAGGCACCGTGCAGCGTGATCGTGGGCGACCAGCCCGTCTTGAGCAGCGGATCGAGATATTCGACCAGATCAAGGCGCAGAACCGACTCCAGTTCCTCCACGAAATCCGGATCCGCCGGATCCAGGGTGGCGCCATGGGCCGCCAACACGAGCGCTGCCGGCCGGCTTTCGCCCACCAATAACGCCTGGCGCATGATCTTCTGCCGGCGACCGACCCAGTCGTCCGGCAGCCTGGCAATCAAGTACTCCAATGCCTCGGCATTGCCCGACTCCGCGGCGCACTCCAACAGCGAATGATCCGACTTGGTCCTGGCGTGGGGATTGCCTCCCGCCTGCCAGAGAATCTCGATCGTGGCGACCGAGCCGGCACGCCCCGCCGCGAGCAACGGAGTGAGACCGTTTTGTCCGACATAGTTCACGTTGACCTTGGCCTTGACGAGGCAGGCTACCGTCTCGGCGTCCCCCTGGGATGCCGCGAGCAAGACCGGCGACAGATTCTGCTCTTTAACGTCGGGCTCGACTCCTCGGGCGATCAGATAGCGCACGCTTCGGGTCTGCCCATGTTGCGCCTTGGAAAGGAGGACGCGGGCCGCCTGGACCCGTTCCAGATTCTCGTCGGCGCCCTTCGACGCGAGCAACTCCACGATGTCGCCGTAGTCTCCGTCGATGGCAGCGTCGACCGCGCTCTTGTGTGTTTCGTCGGTGAGATTGATGCCAACTTTGGCGGCCAGAAGCGCCCGCACGACATTCGTGTGGCCGAAACGCGCCGCCACCACCATCGGAGATCCTTCGCGCCGACTGGCGCCCGCGGAGGTCAAGGCGGTCACAAAATCGTCCCGGCCCATGCGCGCGGCGATTACCAGAGGCGTGTCGCCCGAGTCATCCTCGCCGTTCAGTTCCACTCCCGCGGCCTCGAGCATGGGCACGGCCCAAGGTCGATCCATCAGGGCGGCGAAATGCAGCAGGGACGCGCTGTTGTATGACTTGGCTTTGGCGATTGCGGGATGAGTCCGAAGAAGTTCGGCCAAGCTCCTGGCATCGCTGTCGGCCAGAAACCGCAAAGCCGTCCGTGCCTCCGCCAGCTCGAATTCCGGGGCGGGCTTCACAATCCCATCAGGCCCCAGGATCAACGATAGCGCCCGGCCGCGGATGCGATCTTCCCCACAATGCAGGAAGTATTCGATCTGGTACCACTGCTTGTTCCCGGCGGGGATCACCCTCACACCAACCTCCGGTGCGGCACCGTCTGCCAGCCAGACGAAGAGACCCAGCGTCCGCACGTTGTCCGGCACGTGATACAGGCGCTGAAATGTCCGTTCCCTAATCGTCTTGTTGGCCTCGGGAAAATTGTAACCCCCGTTGCGGACAAAAATGCCGATGCGATAGCTTCGCGGCCCGGAATCCAAACGATCCGGACGCGCCACCCGCTCGATCTCGACGCGAGGCGTCATCAGCATCTGCTCATCGAGCGACCATTGGTCTCCCTCGAAGGAAAACGTTCCACCCGCCGGGAGCTCCTCCAGACCGGTGGCTGAACGGGCCATCAGCTTGCCGTCGATGTAACCGGCGACTTCGCGGCTGATGCCTTTCCGGGTGTACTTGACGCGAATTTCGGCCGTCGCGGGACCGGCAGCCAGCAGCGCGCCGGCCAGCACCAGAAGGATACGGTTTGTCATGAGGGACGCGCCGGCCCGAGCGCTCCCACCACCGTAAACTCCTCGCGGTCGTGATACAAGTGCCGGATGCGCAGCGCGCCGGCGGCCGGCGCGAGCGGTGAGTCGGCCGCGCGAATTTCTCGGAGCAGCGCCAACGGGTCGGCGCGGCCGAACTTCAGGTTGACCACAAAACGCCGGCACCAGCCCTGACGCAGCCATGGCCCGACCAGGTTGCGCAGCACGTGATGCGGTTCCTCGACGAGGTCGCAAAAAAGCCAGTCGAAGGATTGGCCCGCCGCCGGCGCAAAGCGAAACGCGTCCTCGCGCCGGTGTTCGATCAAGGGATGGTTGAGGGCACCGCCCTTGAGCGGACCGTTGTCGATGGCGACGACACGCGCGCCCCGCTTCGCGGCACTGTAGCTCCATCCGCCCGGCGCCGCGCCGAGATCGCACACGGTGTCGCCCTGGGCCGGCTCGGATCCCAGCACGACAAACGCCTCCTCGGTTTTCAGATAGGAGCGCGAGGGCGCCGCCGCGTCGTCCGCCATTCGCCGCTGGCCACCGCGCCAGATCTCCCGAACAGCGAAGGCGCGGTGAAAGGTCGGAAAAAATACCACCAGTCCGCGGGCCGGACCCATTCCGCGCGGAAGCTCGTCAACCGCGAGTCGCTCGACCCGGGCCAGCTTCTTGCGCACCAGTTCGCGAAACGCCTTCTCCACCGACGCCACCCGTTTGGCCAGGCCGGGAACTTCGGCCGCGGCGAGAAACACGCAGGGCCAGGCCGTCTCGATCCGCTCGCCGCGCAGGCTGGTGAGGAAAAAATCGGCGACCTGCTGGGCGAGCACGTTGACCGATTCGCCCGCGAACTCCGTCGGCGCGATGAGCGTGAGATGCGGAAAGGCAAAGTCCGCGAGCGACGCCTGCACCGCGTCGCCCGGCACCGGCTCAGCCCGCGCCCATCCCGGACCCGTTTCCGCCACGGTCAACCCGGCGCCCGTCAGTTCCCCAGCGAGCAGGCTTTCGTATCCGTGCTGGCCGAGAAAGAGCATGACGCGACCCTGTCCGGCGCGAAGACAGGGTCGACAAAAAAGGACGCCCGCGACAGCCTGTAATCGTGAACAGGCTCCTCCTGGCCGCGCTCGCCTTGCTCCCCTCATTTCTTCAGGGTGCGAACCCCCCGCCGCCACCTGCCGACGCCCGCGCTCGCGAAATCATCGCCAGCCTGCATCTCAGCTATCTCGATGGTGAGTCGGGGTACTTTGGTCTCATCGGCCGCTCCAGTCAGCATGTCATCAAGGATGGCCGCGAACTCGCCGCGCAAAGCCAGATCTATTATCTGCTCACCGCCGAAACGCCGACGAATTATCTGCACTGGCTGGATTCGGACGACACCCACATTCTCCTCGAGGGCGGACCCGTCGACTATTTCATTTTCCATCCCGATGGTCGGGCCGAAAAGATCACCCTCGGTCGGGACTTTGCCGCAGGCGAGCGATTGGTCATCGCTGTTCCCGGTGGCTGCTGGAAGGCCCTGCGCCTCCGTCCCGGCGCCAAATACGCCCTGATGGCGAACGTGCTTTCGCCCGAGTGGACCGCGGATCGGGTGAAGGTTGGCGCGAGGGCGGAATTTTTCTCCCGTTACGCCGGGGCGGCAGCTTGGGCGACGGAGGAGTTCCTGCATTCACTGGCGGCGCAGCGCTAGGTGAAACGAGGCCGGCGAGACGCCGTCCCCTACCGCGCGGATTTCTTTCCCATGATGGCGACCTGGCAGGGGGTAAGTCCCATCCGCCTTCGGTTGGTCACACGAGCACGACAACGGTGCCCATCCGGATGGCATCGGGCTTGGGCTCACCGCTTACCGCCAACCCGCGATTCTCCGTGCAATTTGCAGCCGCGTCCGTTGACTGAGCCTCCCTCATGCGCCAGCCGACTTCCGATCTCCGCATCCGTACCGCGCGCCCGCTGCTGTCGCCGGCCATCCTCGAGGAGGACATGCCGTTGCGCGAGGCCGGCGCCGCCTTGGTGCGCGAGGGCCGGCGTGCCGTCGGCGAGATTCTGGCCGGTCGCGACGATCGCCTCGTGGCGATTGTGGGACCGTGCTCGATCCACGACCCCACGGCCGCCCTCGATTACGCGCGCCGCCTGCAGGGCGTTGTCCGCGACTTCGACCGCGATCTCCTGATCGTGATGCGCGTTTATTTCGAAAAGCCGCGCACGACCATCGGGTGGAAGGGACTCATCAACGACCCCGATCTCGACGGCAGTTTTCTCGTCAACAAGGGCCTGCGCCTCGCACGCCAGCTGATGATCGACATCAATGCCGTTGGCCTGCCGATCGCGACCGAGTTCCTCGATACCACTCTCGGCCAGTACTACGCCGACCTGGTTTCCTGGGCCGCCATCGGCGCCCGCACGACCGAGAGCCAGATCCATCGCGAACTCGCCTCGGGCCTCTCGATGCCCGTCGGTTTCAAGAATCGCACCGATGGCGATCTCCAGGTGGCCGTCGACGCCATCGTGTCCGCGCGCCACCCACATTGTTTTCCGTCGCTCACCCGCGAAGGCGCACCGGCGGTGCTCGCCACCACCGGCAACGACCAGTGTCACATCGTGCTCCGCGGCGGCAGCCGCAGCGGCCCCAACCACGGGCCCGAATCGATCGCGCAGGCCGTCGCCCTCCTGCGCAAAGCCAGCGTGCCGCCGGTCGTGATGGTGGACTGCAGTCACGGCAACAGCGGGAAAAAGCATGACCAGCAACCGGCCGTCGCGGCCGCCATCGCGAAACAGGTCGCGGCCGGCGAGCGGGCCATCGTCGGCGTCATGCTCGAAAGCAATCTGGTCGGCGGCAGCCAGAATCAGGAGCCGGGGCGCGCCCTCACCTACGGCCAGAGCATCACCGATGCGTGCCTGTCGTTCGACGAAACCCTTCCCGTCCTGCGCGTGCTCGCGTCCGCGGTCGCCGCGCGGAGAGCGGCAAAGTTGCCCGCGAAACACGCGAAGTGACGCGAAAGATGAATGACCGGAAGGCCATCGATTGGAATCCGGACGTCGTGCGGGCAATTCGCCGCGAGGAGATAGTTCCACCGGACAGCCCGATTTTCGCGTCCTTTCGTGTGATTCGCGGGCACTCCTCCTGAATTCCGTTCCCCATGCGCGTCCTGGTCGCCTTCGACAAGTTCAAGGACGCGCTCAGCGCCGAGGCGGCCTGCGCTGCGGCCGCGCCGGCGATTGCGGCAAAACATCCGGATTGGTCGATCGATCTGTGTCCGCTGACCGATGGCGGTGAAGGCTTCGCCGTCACCCTGACGCGGGCTCTCGGTGGCTCGCTCGAGACACTCGAAGTCGCCGGTCCGCGCCGCGGTCCGGCCACGGCCGCATTCGGACTGGTTTCACCCACGGCCCTGCCCGACGACGCCCGTGCGATGCTCAAGCTCGAGCCCGGCCGGCACAACTGCATCGCAATCGCCGACCTCGCGTCGACCAGCGGTCTCGCGCTGTTGCCCCTCAGCGATCGCAATCCGTGGGAAACCACCACGCTCGGCGCCGGCCAGTTGCTCGCGGAACTTTCCCGCCGCGTCGACGGAATCGTCCTCGGCATCGGCGGCAGCGCGACAAACGATCTCGGTTGTGGCGCCCTGTCGGCGCTCGGCGTGCGTTTCCTCGATGCCTTCGGAACACCGCTCGATCCGCCCACGCCCAAGACGTGGGTCGATCTCGCGCGTCTCGAAGGGCGCCCGACCGTCGCGCCGCTCGCGATCGCCTGCGACGTCGTCAATCCGTTGCTCGGTCCCTCCGGCGCCACCGCGATATTTGGTCCGCAGAAGGGCCTGCCGGCCTCGGATGTGCGGCGCCTCGACGCGCTCGCCGGCCGCGTGGCGGATTCGATGTGCGGTCATTTTGGTCAAGCCGTCGCCCGCGCGGGTGAAAAGGGAATGGGTGCCGCCGGCGGTTTTTCTTTCGGACTGGCCATCTCCGCGGGAGCGAAACTTCTGCCGGGATTCGATTTCGTGGCGGCCTGCCTCGGCCTAAATCGGCGGCTCGCGGCGGCCGATCTCGTCGTGACGGGCGAAGGGCGCTTCGACGCCACGTCGCTCGCGGGCAAGGCGCCCGGCACGCTCTCCGCGCGGGCTCGTCGACTCGGCAAGACTGCGCACATCTTTGCCGGCAGCCTGGGCGTATCCGCCGACCGCGTCCACCATCCGATCACGCCCGAGGGCATGCCGCTGGCCGCGGCCTTGCCGCGCACGGCCGAGCTGCTGCAGGCGGCGATTGCGCGGGAATTGTAGGGGGGCCGCGATCGATTCGTTGCCTGAGCCGCGAGCGGGCCAATTTTGAACCACGGAGGCACAGAGGATATACATATTGGAGCGGCTTTAGGCCGCGACTCTCCGAGTCTCCGTGCCTCCGTGGTTCAAATCCGATTGGAAAAATTTCAAAGGTCGGTCGACAAATAACCGAACCTTTTTCCGCGGATTACGCTGATACTGCGGATAAATTCACGAACCGATCGATCTCGAATCGGTGTTATCCGTGAAATCCGTGGTCCAATCAACTCACCGCTGCCCGGAGATTCTCCTCGCCATTCGTGAATCGCATTTTCACAAAAAAGCCGATGTCCATGCAGGCGCGCATCCTGAAGCATTTCCGCAACCGCCGGCTCGTTGCCCCGCTCGTCCTGCTCCTCGCCGTTGCGAGCGCCTTCCTGTTCGTGCCGGGATGCGCGACAAAACCGGAGTCCGCTCCTCCCCCGCCCAAAG
Source organism: Candidatus Didemnitutus sp. (assembly GCA_035545955.1). GTDB lineage: Bacteria > Verrucomicrobiota > Verrucomicrobiia > Opitutales > Opitutaceae > Didemnitutus. The sequence goes on from DASZXI010000034.1 coordinate 73,298, forward strand.
TCGCGCCGCCCCCGGTCACGCCGCCGAAGCCGGTCGCGCCACCCGTCGTCGAGGAAAACCTCCCGCCCGTGATGCTCGGCATCGACGTCCTCGAGGCGGAACATTTCGCCCCAATCGCGGGCAAGCGCATCGGCCTGCTCACCCATCCCGCCGGCGTCAACCGTCGCGGCGAGAGCACGATCGAGATCCTGCGCCGGGCCCCGCACGTGAAGCTCGTCGCGCTGTTCGGCCCCGAACACGGCATCTATGGCGACATCAAGGCGGGCGACAATATTGCGGATTCCGTCGACGCGCGCACCGGCCTCCCGGTCTATTCGCTGCACGGGAAAAACCGGAAGCCGACGCCCGCGCAGTTGAAGGGCCTCGACGCTATGGTGATCGATTTGCAGGACATCGGTGTCCGCTCGTACACCTTCGCCAGCGCAATGTACTGCACGATGGCGGCCTGCTTCGAGGCCGGAGTCGAAGTGGTCGTGCTCGACCGGCCCAATCCGCTTGGGGGCCTGAAGGTCGACGGCCCGCCGCTCGACGCGGAATTGAAGAGCTACGTCGGCGCCTTTCGGGTGCCTTACGTGCACGGCCTCACGATTGGCGAGCTGGCCCGGCTGGCCAAGGATTCGGCAGGGCCGATGTACATTCCCGAAATCATCAATGTGCCCGATGCGGTGCGGGCCCGCGGACGTCTCACCGTCATTCCAATGCGGGGCTGGACCCGCGCGATGCGCTGGCCCGAGACGGGACTGCGCTGGGTTCCGACGTCGCCGATGATCGCCAGCTACGATGCGGTCATCGGGTACGCGATGGTCGGCCTCGGCACGCAGAACAGCGGCTGGACCTCGGGCATCGGATCGTTCTACGCGTTTCGCGGGATCGGATTTCCCAAGCGAACGCCCGAGCAGATCATGGCCGAACTCGGCCAGTATCACATTCCCGGCATCGAGCTGCAGCGGATTCCGGGTGTTGCGCGCGACGGCAAGGTCATCGACGGCGTCTACGTCGAGGTCGCGAACTGGGAAGCGTGGCACCCGACCGAACTGGCGTTCTACATGCAGAAGGTCGCCGCCCGCTGGTCGGCCGCCAATCCCTTCGCCCGGCTTTCACCCGCCGACGAGCGCACGTTCAAGATCCACGTCGGCTCAAGCGCCTGGTTTTCCGCGCTCAAACGGGAAGGTTCCCGGGTCGACGTTGCGGCCTACGTCCGCAGCTGGGCCGAACGCGACGCCGTCTACCAGCAGCAGAGCCGCAAGTACTGGCTCTACAACTGAGCTGGACGGGTGAGGTTGAAAATTGAATGTTGAGGGTTAAGGGACCGATCCCCGAATGAAACGGCATATTCTTAACTCATCGATGCGAGGCCTGTTCGGTTCGACTTTTCGACCTCTGCCTCAACTTCCCGACTGAATAACTCCGGTCTGGGGGAATCCCGCGCGGCGAAGGAATTTTCGGGAACGAAAATTAGTCGTTCGGATCTCCGGTTCCTAGGTTTGGAGGACGGCGCATCCGGTCTGAGGTCATTTCTGCCGCGACGGCCAGGAGAATCCCGACCGTGTAGGCCAGCAGGTTTCGCTCATCGAACGCATGTCCCAGCAGCAGATAGCCCGGTGTGGTCTGCCTCAGCGCAGCAAGCCAGGTGGCCGATGACAATTTGGCGAATTCCACGCCCAGGCAGATAGTCCAGGCCAGAAAAGCGAGCGGCAGCGTAGCCCACGAGCGCAGAAGTGCCCCCATTCCCACAAACACCACCGCCGCCCACAGACTGTCTCCAGGATACTTGCCAAGAACGCCGGGCAGGACTCCCGGGAATCGCCGGCTGGCCAAGCCGGCGGCGATCAAAATCGCGACAGCCAACCCATAGCGCCAGGGATTTCGGGGAGCGCTGCGTTGAAATCTCACGATCAGGCGCGTCCGTCCCGTTACGCGTCAACCCGCCGACGGGCCGGTCGCGCGCCTCAGCCGAAACGATTCAGTTGAATGTTGAAAGTTGAGTGTTGAATGGGCCCGGACCGATCGGATCCGTGCGCTTGTTTGAGAGATGGATCGGCGAACCAAACGGTGCGGGGGTCCTGGGCTCCGGCGACCTTCGGACCTGGCGGTTAGGTCAGGCCTTTCAACGTTCAACATTCAGCTTTCAACTGCATGCCTCCGGCTCAGAAGCCCGCCTTTTCGAGGCCGGTGGCGAGCTTCGTCTCGAAATCCTTGTAGGCGCGCGCGTAGGCTTCCTTCCAATTGTCGTCGCTCGCGATCTGCCCGGAGTTCTTGCCGTAACCTTCGATGGTGAGCGGCGTGCCCTTTCCGTCCTTGGTCACCGTGATCTTGCAATAAACCCTGGCCTCGAATGTGACACTGACAAATCCCGGCGTAAACCATGCCCAAAACTGGTCGATCGACACGTTCAGGGTCGTTGCCGCACCGGCGCCGGACGTCACGTTGTAACCGCGGGATTTCAATGCGGATTCCACCAGCGCCTTGACCTGCTGCGAAACGGTCTGCCCCGACCCGAGTGCAATGTCGCCCATGGAGTGACCGTAGGTGTTGCGCTGGCGGCCGATCATGATCGCCTTGGTTTCGGGGGAAAGCTGGTTCACGTCACCGTCGACCGATGGCACCGCGGGATCGTCCGGCTTGTTGGCAAATGCGCGCTGGTCCGAGACGCCAACAACGGCGGCATCCCCGCGCGTCGCGGAAGCCGCGACGGCCACGCTCGGGACCTCGAGTCCGATCACTCTCCGGCCCGTCACACATCCACTCGTCAGGGAAGCGGCAATAATCAGTGCGCCAACAATCAGGTGTTTCATCAGTTGAGGTAGGAGTTTTGGGCCCGGTCGGAATTCGTATATTGGCCTCGTGAATACACGCGAGCGCAAACCCACGAGCCCGCGATGCGTTGGCAGCGATTGCTTAAGCGCGTTCCACGGCGTCCATCGTGCGGGCGCACCAATGCCAATCGAAGCCCCGAGGAAATGTGGGGCGAGGTCTCCGACCCGCCAAGGTGGAGCGCGACCTCCGGGCGCGCTTTTTTGAACCGGCCCGCCCCTCGACCTTGCTCGGGGCCCTGAGCCTGTCGAACGGGGAGGTCCGGTTCCACCTGAAGTGGGAATGGGCGAGGCGGGGTTCGGCGACCCCGCCTTACACCGGGCAGCTCTATTTCTTCGAGTGCTGCGCCACCCAGGCGTCGTACTGCGCGCGCGGCATGAATTTCAGCGACGCCGAATTGATGCAGTAACGCAGGCCGGACGGCGCGGGACCGTCGTCAAAAACATGGCCAAGGTGGGCGCCGTCGACATTGCAGTGCACCTCCGTGCGGACCATGCCGAAACTCGAATCCGAGGTTTCGCCGACGAAGGCGGGTTCGATCGGCTTGGTGAAGCTCGGCCAGCCCGTGCCCGAATCGAACTTGTCCTTGCTGTCGAAAAGCGGCGTGTCGCTGCACACCGAAAAATAGACCCCATCGGCGTGATTGTCCCAGTATTCGTTGCGAAACGCGTATTCCGTGCCCTGCCGGCGCGCGACGCGGTACTGCTCCGGCGTCAGCATCGCCTGCCACTCGGCGTCGGCGTGCTTCACCGCCGTCTTGCTCATGTCGATGACGACATTCGACGGCAGGCCGCAGGCGGATTTGTCGCTGTCGATCTTGCAGCTGGCCGGATCGGACGACGTGGAGGGGGCGGGAGTATTCATGGTTTCCTTGGCGCGAAGACTGATGACCGCCGGCACCGCCGCGAGGGCGGCGGCAGCGATCAATATGGACCACGCTTTCATGGAGATAAACTAGTGAAGTTAAGGGATTCCGCAACGGTTCGAAAGGGGCGCCTTTTGAGCCGGCTGACCGTTTCGATGCGGTCCAGGTGAGAGCGGTAACGCGTGGATTTATTCCCGGACCAGGCCGGCGGGTCCGGATTCAAACGCGTCCGCCTCTCGACTTTGCTCGAGGCCCTGAGCCTGTCGAACGGGGAGGACGCGCTCTACCTCATGATCCCCTACTCCACGCGCACACGCACTTTTCCGTCGTGGAATTCGTTGACCAGCACCTTCTGCTTTTGCGCAGCCGCCGCCTGCACGACGGGTCGGCCAGATTCATCGCGGACAATCGCGTAGCCGCGCGAAAGCACCGACTTCGGACTCGCCGATTCGAGACGTTTCCAGAGCGCCAGCAGCCGGTGCGAGTCGAACTGGACCCGCTTCTCGGGCGACGTGGCCGCGAGCCGGGCCCGCGCCCCGCCGAGCAGTTCGCGCCGCACCTGCAAGGAAATGCGCAGGGCCGCCGCCAGACGATTCGTCAGGTCGTCGAGTCGCATGAAATGCTGCTCGATCGCGGCGGAGGGCGAAAGCAGCCGCAGCCGGCTGCGCGCGTGGTCCAGCCGGTCGCGTCCGCGTGTCACTGCCTCGTCGAGGATTTCACGCAAGGCCTCGCCGGCGCGCTCCGCCCGGTTCTGCGCCTCCAGATAATTGCTGGAAATCAGCTCGGCTGCCGCGCTCGGAGTTTCCGCCCGCACGTCCGCGGCAAAATCGCACAACGTGAAATCGATCTCGTGGCCAACCGCCGAGATGATCGGCAGCGCGCAGGCGGCCACCGCGCGCACGACGATCTCCTCGTTGAAGGCCCAGAGATCCTCGATGCTGCCGCCACCGCGCCCCACCACGAGCAAGTCGACCAGCTTCCTCTCGTCCGCCCACCGCACGAGTTCGGCGATTTCGGCCGCCGCGCCTTCGCCCTGCACCCGCGCCGGGAACACCAGAAGCCGTCCGGTCCAGCCGCGACGCTCGAGGATGCGGATGAAATCCTGCAGCGCCGCACCGGTCGGAGACGTCACGAATCCGATCGTGTCCGGCATGAGCGGGATCGGGATCTTGCGCTCCGGATCGAACAACCCCTCGGCCGCCAGGCGTTGCTTCAGCCTTTCAAATTCCTGCTGCAACCGGCCGGCGCCATCCTCGACGACCGCGCGGACCACGAGCTGGTATTGTCCGCGGGCCTCGTAAACATCGACGTTGCCAAACGCCAGAATCTGCAGTCCGTCGCGCAGTACGACCGTCTGCCGGAGCGCATCGCCCCGAAACAGCACGCAGGACAACTGCGCGCCGTCGTCCTTGAGCGAGAAATAGACGTGACCGCTCGATTGCGCGCGCAGATTGGAAACCTCGCCGCGGATCCAGCCGGGCGGAAGTCCGCCGCGGAGAAGCTCCTTCACGCGGCGTGTGAAGTCGCTGACGGTCTGCACGCGACCGGCCTCCTCCGGGGACAACGCTTCCGTCGGCTTCACGGGGTCTTCTTGCGCCGGTAGTGCTTGCGGACGAGCTGAGCCGCCGCGCTCAAGGCGAGGAACACGCTGATGGCGATGAATGCGATCTTGCCCTGACCCTGAAGGAGGGCCTGGCCAAAAAGAATCAGTGCGACCGTCATGCTCCACGAGATGCCGCAGGAGATGAGCAGGTATTTGAGGAACGGCACGCGGGCCAGTCCGAGCAGATAATTTTGCACGCAGAACGGAATGCCGGGGGTGACGCGCAGGAGCACGATCAGGTCGCCGGCGTCGGCCGACTCGACTTCCGGCAGCTTGTATCCAAGTCGGACGAACAGTTTTTCCAGGAGCGGTCGCAGTGCGCGGGTCGCAAGCAGGTACGTCAGGGCGATGTTGACGCCGTACGCCAGCAGGGAAAACACGATGACCCATCCGAGTCCGATCCGCTCGGCAAACAAAGGGGCCACCGAAAGCGAGAACGGAAGCACCGGCGCACCGACCGCCGGCAGCAGCGCCATGGCGGTGAAAAAGGCGACCGGTCCCGCGCTGCGAACGGTGTCGAGTCCCTGCTGCATCAACGCCTTCAAATCCATGCCGCGCGCGACCATCACCGCCGCAATGAGCACAAAGGCGGCCGCCACACCCAGTTTGACCAAAAGGGCACGGTTTTTCTTCGGGGCAGCGTCCGCCATGTCCGGACGATGCCCGCGCCGCTTTGGCACCGTCAAGGCTGGACGTGATGCGGCTTGCCTCCATCCCGCGGGAATCTTGGATGTTAACGCCCTTGTGACCAACCCGAGTCCAACCGGAAGCCGCGGAAGGATGCTGCGCATCGCCTACCTCGCGGCCGGGGTCGTGGTCTTCGCGGTCACCCTGCTGCCGCGCGGCGCCACGCTGATTTATCTCTGGCCATGGCCCCTGATCCTGACCCTCGCGCTGGCCGTGCCGCCGGCGGCGATCGCGGTCCGGCTTCTGCGCGGCGAGAAGACTCCGAACCCGGGAAAGTTAGTCACCGCAGGTTTGACGACACTCGTGATCGTGCTCCTGGCATCAGCCGGAACGTCGCCCTACCCGGACGCCGCCGGGACCGCCCTCCTCCTGCCGCTCGCCGCCATCGCCCTGGTCTTCGAGGTTCGGCTCTGGCGGGAAATCGATCCGGCGACCGACGAGATACTGGAGCGCGCGCTCGCGTGGATGCTGCTGATTTTTTCGTTTGAGAGCCTCGTGCTTTGGCTGACGACGATCGCGATTCCCAACGGATTTCACGGCATCTGGGAGGAGCGCAACCCTCATCCCCTCGGCCACTCCAACTATACGGCCGGCGCCCTGCTCCTGCTGCTGCCGTTCGGCGCCGCGCGGGCGTGGCGCGGAGTCGGACGCGTGCGCCTCGGCTGGATTCTCGGCCTGATCCTGGCCGCGCTTTGCCTGTTTACCGCGGGCAGTCGTGCGGCGATCCTCGGGCTCGGTGCCGGTGCGGTCGCGGCCGCGGTGTTGCTGATCCGCTCGAATCTGCTCCCGTTGCGACGCGCGCTGCTCTTCGCCGGGGTGTGTTGCGTCGCCGCGGCAGTCATCGCCATCGCGAACCCGCGAATCCGCGGCATGCTCCGATCGTCCGCCGCGGTGGTGCCCGACGACAGCACCCTGCAACGAAGCGCGATGCTGGCCGTGGGAAAGGAAATGGTGCGCGCGCGACCGGCGCTCGGCTGGGGACCGGGCACCACGCCCCTGGCCTATCCGCGCTTCCGCACGGATGTTTCTGGCGGAGTGGATTCCGCGCTCCAGCTCCACAACACGCCGATGCAAATCGCCGCGGACCTAGGCTTCCCCGGCCTCGCCCTGCTCACGCTCATCTCTCTCGCCGGATTCGTCTCGTGTTGGCGCGCCTGTCGGGAGCCCGAAGGGGACAAACTGCCCGTCGCCGCCGTTGCCGGTGTCTCCCTCGCGGCCTACGGCGCGTTCGCCTTCTACGATTTCGAATTTGACGTCCCGTTCTTCGCGATTGTCGCCGCGATCGTCTTTGCGCTCTGCCTGTCCCGCTCCGCCTCCTCCGCGGTGCCGCTCCGGCTGACTCGCGTGGTCATCGCCGTCGCTCTCATCGGCGCACTGATCTGGCGTGTCCCGTCGCTGCGCAGTCATTGGCGGCTGGCAGCCGCTGCCGATGCGCTGGAACAAAAGGACGACGGTGACTTCCGCAAACTCGCCGAGCTGGCCGCTCGTGCCGACCCCGCGGATACCGCCGCGCTCAACGCCCTCGGGTTTCATTTCGGAGAAGAGGCGATCGCTGACAACACGGGCTCCCGGGGAAAGCTCGCTCAGCTCGCGGAGGGATACTTCGCCGCATCCCTGCAGCGCAATCCCGACCAGGAAATCGCGGAGACCAATCTTGCCTGGCTCCTGCTGCCCGACGATCCCGCTGCCGCGGAACGGCATTTCCTGCGTTCGGCCGCGTTGCTGCCCGAAAAGGAGGGGCTCGGAGTGGGGCTCGCCCGCGCCCGATCGGCGCGCGGCAATCGCGACGGAACCGTCTCGGCATTGGCGGCGGAGTGCCTGATGAATCCGCCCTATTTGTTTTCGCCCGACTGGCGGTCCGCCCCGTTCGCGGACCTGCAGCACGATGTGCTCACCACCGTGACTGCTCGCGCCGACGCTCTGGCCCAGTCTTCCAGTCTCGCCGAATGGCAAAAATCCGAACTGGTTTGCGTCGGCACGGTCGCCAGTTGGCTGGCCGGAAAGAAGAAATCGGCCGATGTCGCCGCCGTGGCCTTGAATCCCGGCCAGCGCCAATTCTTTTCCTCCGGCAACGCGCAGGCATTGCTCGAAGGCCGCCCGTTGCTGGAAGCCGTGGTATCCCAGGGAGGACCGGTCGGCGATCAATTGATCATGCGTGCGCGGCGACCCGGTTACGGCGTCCTGATGCGCAATCTCGACGCGCCGATGCCGGCGGATTTTTATTGGTCGCGTCACGATCGAGCCGTCGTGGTCGAGGGAGCGAATCTCGTGCCGGCGCGCCTCCATCTGCCAGGAAGGATTTTGCTGGCCGAACTCGAGGCGCACGCTTCGGCTCCCCGCTAACATGGCACGCGCGGCCTCCAATTCGCTCCGGGAAACGAAGCTGCCGCTGCTTCTGCTGGCGGGCGACACGGTCGTCGTCCTCGCCAGCCTCGTGACCGGCTATGTCCTGCGCTATCGCTCACCCCTCGGTGCACTCGGCATCGATGTACCGGACGCGCATTTCGGACGTTATCTGCCGCTGGTCCTGCTCGGCGCGGTTTTTCTGGTCGGCGCGTTCGCCCAACAGGGCCTCTACGACGGCCGTCTCCTGCTTCGCAAACGCCAGAGCCTGAGCACGGTTCTTCGCGCCACCGCCTTCTGGCTGGTCGCCTATCTGGCGTTTTCGCTGGTCATCAAATTCGACCCGCCCATTTCGCGGCTGTTTGTCGTGCTCGCGGCGATCGTCGCGCTGCTCGCGATGTGGATCTGGCGGGAATTGTTCTATTTCGTGCTCACCCGGCCGGCCGTCCTCCCGCTCGTGCAACGGCGGGTTGCGATCCTCGGCTGGAACGGCGATGCCGCGGAGCTGGCCGCGGAATTGCATGAACGGCGCGCCCACCCATATCGCGTCGTCGGCGTGGTGACGCTGCCCGGCGCTGCTCCCTTGCCCGCCGGACAGCAGTCGCTCGGAGATTTTGAAGCACTGGCCGACGTGCTCGCGCGCGAATACATCGACGTCCTGATCGCCGCGACGCTCGACCTGCCGCGCGCGGATTTGCAACGCGCGACCGAGCTGTGCGAAAACGCCTACGTCGAATGGAAGGTGATTCCGTCGGCGTTCCAGATCTTCGTCAGCGGCCTGACACTGCAGTCGATCGGCAGCATCCCGGTTCTCGGGGTCGAGGACCTGGCCATCAATCGGTTGCTCAACCGTGCCGCGAAAAGGATCATCGATGTGTTCGGCGCCGCGTTCGGGCTTCTGATTTCGCTCCCGGTGATCGCGCTGCTGGCCCTGGCCATCAAGCGCGAGTCGCCCGGCGGTCCGGTCTTTTTCGGCCAGCGCCGGGTTGGCGCCGGTCACCGCCCCTTCACGTTGTACAAGCTGCGCAGCATGGTCCCCGATGCGGCCGCGACGGACGACCGCCAGCAGAGCACGCGGCGGGGCGACCCGCGGCTGCTCCGCATCGGCACCTTCATGCGGCGATGGAATCTGGACGAGTTGCCCCAGTATTGGAACGTGCTTTGCGGACACATGAGTCTCGTGGGCCCGCGGCCCGAACGGCCGGCGCACGTCGATCAGCTCTCAGCGATCATTCCGCATTACCTGCCGCGCCATCTGGTGAAACCGGGCATGACCGGCTGGGCGCAAGTCCACGGCTTGCGCGGCGCGAGCGACCTCAATCAGCGCGCGCGCTACGACATCTATTACATCGAGAACTGGTCCCTCTGGCTGGACCTGCAGATCATGATGCTGACCTTCGTGCGCTGGCGGGCGCCGGCGTGAGCGAAAGGCCGAAGAACTGAAGGGCGAAATATCTGAGTCGAAGGCCGTCGTGAGCAGGGTCGGTCAGTACGGCCTCCGCGTGGGGAGGTGACTCCACGTCGGGCAGGCGCCTAAAATGAGTTCACCGCCGCGATCACCCGCTCGACCTCCTCGTCGGTCAGGAAAGGTTGGCACGGAAGCGAGAGGCATTCGTTGGCAAAAGTCTCGGCGGCGGGCACGCCCAGCGGATCGCGGCGGAGGTTGGCGCCCGGAGGCTGACGGTGCACGCAAACCGGATAGTGAACGAGGCTCTGGACCTCGTGTTTCTGCAGATGGGCCTGCAGCTCCGCCCTCGCGGAAGTGCGCACGACAAACAAATGATAGACGTGAGCGCTGCGGACCTCCGGCGGCGCCAGCGGATGCACGCGCGAGGATTGCAGCGCTCCGGCATACCGGGCGGCAATATCCTGCCGGCGCCGGTTGTCCGAGGCGAGATGAGTCAATGCTGAACGCAGCAAGGCGGCCTGGATTTCATCGAGCCGGCTGTTCAATCCGGCAACCGGATGATGATAGCGATCCGATTGGCCGTAGTTGCGGAGGGCCATTGCCTGCCGCGCCACGGCGTCGTCATTCGTACAGAGCGCGCCGCCGTCGCCAACGGCTCCCAGGTTTTTTGTCGGGTAGAAGCTGTAGGCGGCCCACTGGCCGAACGATCCGGCTTTCCGGCCCTGCCATTCCGCTCCATGCGCCTGGGCGGCGTCCTCGAGCAAGATGAGATGGTGCGCTGCGCAAAGGCGTTGCCAGACATCCATCCGGCGCATCTGGCCGTAAAGGTGGACGACGAGCAGTGCGCGAGTGCGGGGGCCCAGGCAACGCTCGACGCTGGCCGGGTCCAGCAGGCCGGTTTCAGGATCGATGTCGGCGAGCACCGGAACCGCGCCCGCGCGCATGATGCCGAGGACGGTAGCGAAGGCCGTCATCGGCGTCGTGATGACCTCGTCGTTCGGCCCGAGGCCGAGCGCGCGCAGCCCGATCTCGATTGCATCCATGCCATTTCCCACTCCCACCGCGTGCCGGGTTCCGCAGAAGCCCGCCCAGTCCTTTTCGAAGTCGGCAACCTGCGTGCCAAGAACGTACCAGCCCGAACGGAGAACCGTCTGCACCGCCTCCTCGAGCGTCCGCATCCGGTCGGCCGGCAGCCGCCGGAAATCGTTCATCGGCACGAGCCGCGAGGTCATAGATAGTGGTCGAGCTCGGCCGCAAAATACGCGACCGTGGCGCCGAGGCCGTCCCGCAGCGAGGTCGCGGCCTTCCAGTTCAGGGCCCGCTCGATCTTGGAGCAGTCTGAATAGTAGTCCCCGATGTCGATTTTCTTCATTTCCTCGGGAAACGCGCGGATTTCGAATGTTCCCCGCTGCGCGACCTCGACGAGCAGGGCCGCGAGCGCCTTGAGGGAAATGTGTTCGGTGCTGCCGAGGTTGTACGCCTCCCCCACCGTGCCCGGTGCCAGTGCAGTCTGCATCAGCGCGGACACCGCATCGTCCATATAGTTGAAGTCGCGGAGCTGCGCCCCTCCCCAGACCTCGATCGGCCGGTCGGTTAGAATCTGCCGGATCCACACGCCGAGAAAGGTCTGGCGCGCATCCTTGATTCGCATCCGGGGGCCATAGGTGTTCGTCAGGCGGAGAACCCGGGTGCGAAGGCCGTAGACACTCTGATAGAGCAGATGAAACTGCTCGCCCGCGACCTTGTTGACGCCATTCACGTCCACCGGCGTGATCGGATGTTTTTCGTCGACCGGCAGATAGCGCGGACGGCCGTAGATCTGCCGGGTGCTCGCGAAAACGATGTCGAGATCCGGATTATGCTCCCGACATGCCTCCAGCAGGGACAGCTGGGCGGTGGCGTTGATGTCGAGATCGGTGAACGGATCCTTCATCGAATCCAGATGACTCGTCTGGCCGGCGAGATTGAAGAGCACGTCGTGATTGCGAACCAGATAGCGGATGCTGAATCGATCGCGGACATCGGCGATGTTCACCGTGATCCCCGCCGGGGCGCCGTGCAGGTTGCGCAAATTGCCGCCGTATTCAGGGATCAGGCTGTCCACGACCGTCACCGGCACTCCCTGCCCGGCCAGCGCCCGCGCCAGGTTCGAACCGATGAAGCCCAAGCCACCGGTGATGAGAATTCGCCGGCCGGCAAATTTCGCCGCGAGGGAATCGAGCGCGGGATTCATGAAAGGCAGCCGGGAACCAAAAGACGGTGACGCCGCATCGCCCCATCAAACCGCCGCGCCACCGACAGGCAAACCCGAAGCGAATCGCGATGCCGCGCGCCGCGGGCTGCATCCACGTCCTAGAGCGGCCTCACGCGCCGGTGTCCGCGCCTGCGGGCACGAAATAATGCGACACACTTCCAGAGGCCGAAAGCGAACCGATATTTCCAGCGCACGAAGGCCGAATTCCGCGGATTGAAATGTTTCAGGTAGACGTCGCGGTTGGCATCGAAGATCGCCCGCGACATCGCCCCGTAATCCTTAGCCACGCTCAGGCCCTTGAGGTGCGTGATCTTCACCCGACCGTCGTAGACGATGCGCCGGCCCGCCCGCGCCACCCGGATGCAAAGGTCGAGATCGTCGCCATACATGAAAAAGTTTTCGTCGAACACCGCTCCGCCGGGCCCCGCGACTGTCGCGAAAACGTCCCGGCGCCCCAGCATGAAGGCACCGTTGATCGCACCGACGTCGTAAGTGCCATCGTCCGGGAGATAAGTGAGATTGTAGCCCGCGAACCGGGGATTTTTCGGAAAGGCAGATGCGAGACCAGCGGCCCGGCAAAAACCATCCCAGAGCGTCGGAATGCCGCGTCGACAGGCGAGATCCATCGTGCCGTCGGCCAGCACCAGTTTCGGCGAGATCATTCCGATGGCCGGCTCCGCCAGGACGCGCTGCAGCAGGTGGTCGAGTGTCCCGGCGTTGCTGATTGTGTCGGGATTAAGAAAAAGCAAGCATTCGCCCGAGCTACGCCGAAAGCCCTCGTTGTTGCCGCGCCCGAATCCCAGATTTTTCTCCGGCTCGATGAAATGCACCGACGGAAAAGCCGCGCGTCCCCACTCCGCGACGCCATCACCCGGGGAATTATTGACGACCAGGATTTCAACCGGCCGGTCGAGCAGGGTCGATGGAAGGGAACCAAGACACGCCGGCAATTCCTCGCGCGAGCGATAGGCGACGATGACGATGCTCAGAATTGGGGTCATGAAAATGACTCCATGAATTCAATCCATCGGGCTCGCGTGGCGGCGACCTGGAATCGCCCGACCTGCGCGCGACCCATCTCAATTTTTCGGGTCATCTCCTCATCGAGCGCGCCGGATTTGATCCGCCCGAGCAAAGCCGCAAGGCCCGATGCGTCGCCTGGATCGACATAAAACGCCGCCTCGCCGCAAGTCTCGCGCAGGACGGGAATATCCGCGCAAATCACCGGACATCCGGACCGCATCGCCTCCAGCGGCGGGAGGCCCTGACCTTCGGCGAGTGACGGATAAACCAATGCCAAGGAGGTCGCGTATAGACGGTCGAGATTCGCCTCCGAAGCGAAGTCCAGAATTTCCACGCGATGAGCGGTCTCAAAGGCGGCGAGCTCCGGCCATAACCCGCGCAGACATCCCGTCACCACCATTCGCAATTCCGCCGCTTCCGGCAGACAAAGCGCGCGCAGCACCAGCGTGAGATTCTTATGGCGATAGCGGGCTCCGACGAACGCGAGTTGACCCAGGCGGCGCCGTTCCGCCAGCGAAGTGCCAGCGGTTGGCTCGTCATCGAGTCGCGAAACGTACGACGGCACCACAAACACAGCCGTCGACGAAATTTCCGGAAACGTCGTCGTCAGTTCCCCGCGCATCGCCTCCGAGATGGTCACGACGCGGGTGGCCGCGCGCAGCACCCGCGGCAGGACGCGCCGGTAATAGCGCGTCTGGGAGCGCGACTGTTGCGGAAAACGCAGCGCGATCAGGTCGTGGATGATCACCGCGTGCCGCCCCGTCCGCCAAAGCGGTGCGTGATGCGAACTGAACACGAGGAGCGCGTCCCGGGGACAAAACAACGGAGTCAGTTGCGCCAGGAACAGGCGGCAGAATTGCCGAAGCATTGCCGGGCGCAGGCGGTTGATCCGCCGGAACCAGCGATTGAACCGGGACGCCACCGCGCCCTCGGGCATCACCTGGGCCAGTCCTTCCGCCGCCCGCGCCATGCCGGTGCGGTCGTCCGACTCGAGCGGATTGATGACGATGACGCGTCTCATTTTCCTTCGTCGGAAAACAAATCCGCGCTGCGCCAATGCCCCGTCAGGCGTCGGCGCTCCCAGATCAGGGGCAGGTGGCGGAGCCGGAAACGAAAGCGAATCAGCGCCCGAGTGAGCGATCCCGGTCGCGACGCCGTTCGCGCATCCACCCTCGCACGTTCCGCCGCCGCAGCTTCACGCTCGCGCGAGAGCTGACCTGGTCGCAGGCGGAAGGCACCCACCAGCGCGGTGTTGAAGGCGAAGCGGCAGCCGCGCTCCGCTGCCCGCCGCCAGAAATCGAAGTCGCCGCAGTATTTCAGCCCCGCATCGAATCCACCGAGTTGTTCATACGCGCGCCGCGAGATCCAGGTGCCCTGAGGAGTAAGCCCCGGAATGCCCGCAGAAAAGACGGCCGAAATACGTTCCGGCGATGTCTCGATCGGAAACGAGCCCAACCGGCGCCCGGATCCATCGACATAGTCAACGCGGCCGTAGAAAATATCCGCTCCCGCCGGCGGCATCTTCACCGCGCCGGGAAACAACAGGTCGTCGTCGTTCAGATAGGAACCGTAATCCCACTCGCCGGCGGATTCGAGCGCCTCGTTGAGAGCGCGATACAAACCGCGCCCTTTCTCAGCGAAAACCTCAACGCCCGAAAATCGCATCAGCAAGCCTGCAACCCGATCCGGCGGGGCCACCAGCACGACGCGCACGTCGCGGCCAAGTGCGGACGCCGACGCCACGGCCTCGGCTAGCCACGCGGACTCCCCCAGGGTTGGAATGACAAGAACGCGCTTCATCGCTCCTCTTGGTGGGTCGATCCGCTGCGGTGCGGAACCCGATGAGAGTTGTCGATGGAGTCGATCGACCTCATAAGGAGGACGCCGGAGTGACGTGTATCAACCGACCCCGGGCGCGCTGGTAGCCGGGGAGAATCCAGCGGCCCTTGATTCGCTCCCAGCGATTGCGAAGCGAGGGACCCGTTGGCAGCCGGTGATAGCCCAGAACCGGCCCGACCCCATCCCTCGCCTGCAAGCGGGCCTGCTGCGTTGCCAGCGCGCGCAGGTACGGACGATAGACCAGTTCGCGCAATGGTTCGGTAAACCGGGTCTGATAGGGCCGGAATCCCGGATCAAACCAGTCGGCGACAATTTCGCGGATCCCCTGAAAATGAAAAAAGAACAACGGACAGTCGTCGATCCGCACCTGTCCGTCGGCGGCGCTGAAACGCGCGCCATCGACGTTCCAAGGCGCGGCATTGATGCCGGGATGCTGCAGAGCGGTGACGCTGTGAAAGCGCCGGGGAAATTCGTCGAGATAACCCTGGTCGCCGTATCGTCCCGGTTCGAACCGGTCGTAGCACCATTCCAGGCACCGTTCCCGCCACCAGTCCAGGCAGGCCCGTCCCTCGGCGTCCCGGCGAAAGGAGACCCAGGCGACATTGTAGATGCCGTGGCGCTCCAGCTCCTTCAATCGCGCCGGGAACCGGTGCGGCACGATGCCCACCGACGCGCTGCCCTGTTCTGCGAACACGCCGGAGGGTGGCCCAAAAAAATAGAGGTCCGCGTCGAGATACGTCACGCGATCCGCCGCCGGGTCACGGGCGAAACAGTGGCGGACAATCGAAGGCGTGCCGGTGAAATAGAATTCGTAGCGATTCCGCTGCGGCCGTACCGCGGCATATTCGGGGTCGGCGGCCAGAAGCTCCCGGAGCGGAATCGCCTCGAGCGACGGTGAATTTTCCGCGGCCACGATCGCCTCGACATGCTCGTCGAAACACAGCACCGAAAGACGGAAGGGCTCGCCATGCGCCCGCAGGGAATCGTGCAGGCACAAGAGTCGCGCGGCATAGCCACGATCGCAATACGTGCAGAACCGGTTCACGGGGCGGCGCCGGCGGTGTCGACTTCGGCCATCGCGTGCATGTCTATTCCCGCGCCCGGCGCCAGCAAGGCGGAACGCAGGCCCGACTAGGTGGAACGGCGTCGGTCAGCCGCGGAATCGTGCTGCCAAAATCCGGTTAAAGATCCGACGAATTCGCCCTGGCGGCGCCGGCGCGGCGGCCTGCCACAGCGCCCGGCATTCCATGGCTTCTCGCACCAAGGGCCA
Source organism: Candidatus Didemnitutus sp. (assembly GCA_035545955.1). Classification (GTDB taxonomy): domain Bacteria; phylum Verrucomicrobiota; class Verrucomicrobiia; order Opitutales; family Opitutaceae; genus Didemnitutus. The sequence goes on from DASZXI010000034.1 coordinate 89,404, forward strand.
TGCCGCCGGCGCGGGCGCCCGTTCCGCCAGGACCGCTCCGGGCCAAGCATCCTCGGCTTTGGCGTTGGTCGCAGCCTTGTCATATCCGGCATGCTGCACGATCGTCATCGGCGGCCGGAGACAGAGCCCGCCATGCATCAGATGATGATAGAGCCAGCGCACCGCCCACAGATTGTCGCGGGCCTCCACTTCCGCCATGGCGGGAAGATCGGCGCCACAGGTGTCGACGGCAATTCCACTGCGGCGCAGCGCGGCCACTTTCTCCAAAGCCGTCTGATCCATTCCCTGCCACGAACGCGCATAGGCGCCCCAGCTCCAGGATTCCGCCCGCGCGTCGAAGTAGGCGGATGGCCCCGTCCGCGATGGCTGCACCCGAGGATGCGTCCAGCCGGTGACACTGAAAACCCGTCTTTCGTCCCGATAATATCGCAGCGCTCCGGCCATCCACGCGTAGGTTCCCGGCGAGCAAACCAAATCATCCTCGAAAACAATGAACGCCTCGTGTCGCGCCGCCACCTCGTTGATGCCGGTGAGGACGGAACGGCCCAGCCCCAGATTCTGCGGCCGCTCGATGAGCTCGACCGGCGCCCAGGTGACCGCCCGAAGGATTTCGCGCACCCGGTTCACCGGATCCTCATCAGCACGTCCCTTCGCCCCGTCGGCAAAGGCGATGAGCCGCGGGACTCCCTCGGTCCGAAGCACAGCCAGCAGCCGCGTCAGGTGATCGGGCCGGGCATACGCGAACAATACCACCGGAATTTCGCCGGGATCGCTCATTTCACCGCCTCCGAGAAAACCGCGTGCGCCGCCGCGCCGGTCAGCGGGTCGCGAATCATCTGGTCCACCGACAACGCCGGCGGCGGCCGGTCGAGCGGCCACAGGGGAATGTTTCCGACGAAGGCCGCGCAGGCGGCGAAAGTGCTCGGCACGCTCAGGACGAAATCGCAGCGGGCGAGTGCGGCGAAGCTCTCGAACCAATGACCTTCCCGTCCCGCCAGGCCGGTCGAAAAATGCACGTCGAGCCCATCAAAGTCTGCCGGTGCCTGTGGCGCATCGGAAGCGACGACAAATGCCACCCGGCGGTCCGGAAATTGCGCCGCCACGCTCCTCATCCATGACGCGTATTGTCGGGCCGGATAAAAAAAACGTCCCCCGGCCCAGTGCTGATAGTCGGTCTGCCGGATCAACACGCCCGCCACGACGTCGTGCCGCTGGCGGATCTTAGCCACGAAATCCCCAACCGGCGCCGCGAATTCTTCCGCCGGAGCAAACAACGGTTGCAGTGCGCGCTGGTGTTTCGCCACGAGGGTCCAGGCGGCAATACGCCAGCCGCTGCACACCATGACTTTCCGGCTGCGGACCCGCGCGAGGAAGGCCGGATCGTCGAGATCGATGGATTCCTCGGCCGGTTCGTCGAGCGTTATCCGGTCCCAGCCCGGAACCAGGGCGGACGCCTGATGAACCGCCCGTTGCAAGCGGATGTTCTTTTCGACGAGCCCGCGCAGCGGCGCGGGGAGCGAGGCGACGACCGACGCCAACGCATCCGCCGCCGATTCGCGCGCCGGAAAAAGACAGGCCGGATTGGAGCGCCAGGAGGAAAAAAAACGCGCGTAAGGCCAGAAGGAGAGATTGAGAATCTCGATCTCGGGATGCTCCCGCGCCCACGCGAGCCAGTGCACGAAGCGCAAGATCTGGTTGCCCAAGCGTCCGCCGCCGCGGGTATACACGATCGTATGGCGTTCCGCCGGCATCACGCGCCCGGCCTTTCGCCCCACCGGGGATGAAGAGCAACGTAGATGGAGAACTCGAAATTTTCCATCCAAGGCTGATACTCCCGGATCTCCACTTCACGTGGCCTCAACTTGCCCACGCGATAGCCGCGGTCCATGAGGAACCGATAAATCTCGGCCAGGGTGCCCCGGGCGTCGAGCGTCGTGCCCCCGTATTCGAACTGGAGCGCGTCGATCATCCCGGGCCGCAAGCACTCACCCGCCCCGCGCAGGGCGGACATTTCCGAACCCTCCACATCCAGCTTCAGAAAATCCACGTGTTCGACCGCCGCGGATTGGAGATACCCGTCCAGCCGGGTCAGCGGAATGCCGACCGGGGCCGCGCCGCCGAGGATCGGCCGCGGGACCAGCGAGGCCAGGGAGCTGCCACCCGTGCCTCCATACAAAATCGCCGTGCCCGCACGGTCTGCCAGGCCGCAGGCCGAAATCCGGACCTGCGCCTGGCCGCCGAACTCCGCCCGAAGGGTGGCGAGCGCTGCGGGCCCCGGTTCGAAGGCGTGCACTTGGACGCCGCGGCCGTGACGCCGGCCGAGGTCGAGGACCAAACGAGTGTAATCTCCGCGATTCGCTCCCGCATCGATCAGGACGAACGGCCGATCCCGCGCGCCCTGGCGCAGCAGGTGCTCGAGCAGCCGCGACTCTCCATTGCGCTCCATCGCGGGATTTCCGTTGCCGTCGGCGAAACTGAATATCCGGCGCCCCGCCGCCCGGAGCAAACGCCGCCAAGGTGAAGACCGGTGGAAAATTTTCATCGGCGCCGAATCTGAATAAACTCCAGTCCCGGGTCCTCCGTGTGAGTCATGGCCGACAGGAGACCATCCGATCGAAATTGCCTGGCCCCCGCCTCGTCGGAGAGCCCCTCCTCGGTGCTCTCGACGCGGGAGTTCCAGCGGTAAAGCTCTCGGACGCGACGAAAGTCGCCGGCGTTGGGCTCGAAGCACAGCTCTCGCGCGCCCAGCAACGCAAACTGGACAGTATTCGAAAGCGAGATGCCGTCGTTGGCTCCAACGTCGATGAACCGGTCGACCCGACCGAGAAGTAACCGCGCCGCTACGTCTTCCCGGTCCGCGGCATAGGTCGCACGCGGCGCCAATCGATGCCGGAAATAACGCCCCCAGCAACGAGCAGGGACCAACCAGTCACGCCAGCGGGTGGCTTTCACGCTCATGATTCCAGCAAACCTGACCGTCGGCACGAAGCCAAATATCGCCACCGGCCGCCGCGGCACCCGGGAATGGTTCGCGCTCACGCCGATGACGACCGCCGAAAATGAAAGAGCCCGGTGCCAAAACCGCGATCCGGATCGAAAGCCTCTGCATAGGCCCGACCGTAGATGTAGCGCTCGGAAACGATTTCCAGGTCGGGAAAAAGCGTCAGCACGTGCGCGCGGGTGAACGCACGCTGCGCGTTGAAGTAGATTTTGGATTCCGCGTCGACCGGAACGCTGACGTAGAGGTCACCGCCGGGGGCGAGAACGCGGGCCACCTCGCGCGCGGCTTTCTCGGAACCGGCGGCGTCGAGCGGGTCGCCGTAACGGCCGAGTCCAATGTGTTCGAGCACGCAGATCGATGACACGCTCGCGAGCGAGCGGTCGGCGAAGGGCAGTTCCAGGACCGTGCCGCGCACGAAGGTGAAACGCTCGAGTTCAATGTCGACCGGTCGGATATCGACAAACGTCACGGGCACGAACTGGGCGATCAGCGCCATCGATTTCGCCGATGAGGCGATGTCGACATGCGTGGCGGGCCGTCGCTCGGCGATTTTTCGCGCGCACCAGGAATCCTGCAGAAAGTAGATCGGATCGACCGGCGTGGCGTCGGTGCGATCCGACAAACAGGGAATGATCTCGCCGCCCCGCATGACATACGCCGATCCCCGATTCAGCTTACGGAAACGCCGATATTCGCCCCAAAAAGAAAACAGCCGGCTTATCCCGCCAATCCAGCGAAACCCGAGTCCAAATTGCTCCGACAAAGCGCGTCCGCTGCGCCGGAGGACGCGCAACAGGGTGAATCGCAGCGGAGGGGAAGGCATCGGGTATTGTCGTTCCTAATTCGTCAGCGACCGCCACGGCAAGAAAACCGCGCGGAGCATGAGCGCGAGATTCTCCCGCGCCCGCGGCTGAAACGCCTCGAGCAGGAACGTGGAGACCGCGAAAGACGCGAGCGAGGAGGCGATGGCGCCGCGTGCGCCCCACCGCGGAACCAGCCAGAGATTGAGCCCGATGTTCACGACGGCTCCGGCGATGGCCGTGACCAGACTGAACCGGAACAGGCCTTCGTTCGTGATGAAAATGCTCCGTGCCACCCCAAAATTCGTGAAGAAAAGTCGGAAGGCCAGCCACGGCAGAAGCAGCGAGGCTCCTTCGTAGGGCCCGCCAAGGAGCCAGCGCGCCACCGGTCCGCCGATCGCCATCAGGGGAACCGCCGAGACCACAAAAAGCACGAGCATGAGACGGTAGAGATTATGGAGCCGCTTCAAATAAAGTTCCGGCGCCTCGCGATGAGCCCGCGTAATCTCGGGCGCCGCCACGGTGTAAACCACCATCGGAAGAAAAGCCGGCACGTTGACCAGTCGCATGGCCGCCGCGTACTGGCCGAGCTCTCCCGCCCCGAGCGCATGCGCAATCACGATCTGGTCCGCATAGGCCTGCGTGTAGATCGCGAGGCCCGACAACGCCAGCGGCCAGCTCTCGTGCACGAGTTGGCGGGCCTTCACGGAATCGCGCACCCAGCGGCCCGGCGACAGATCGCCGTTCCGCAACGCCACCCACCATCCGATGGCGCACACGGCGAGCTCGACCACGCCCGCGGTGGCCAAGGCGGACAGCGAGGCATGTTGCAGAATCAGAATGGCCTTGAGGGCATTCGACAGAACGCACCCGATCATGCGCACCCACGCCGAGATCCGGGACGCGCCGCGCGCCTGAAAAAGCAGGTCGATCACATCGAACGTCTGAAAAAACATTCCGAGCGCCACGATCACGACGAGAGGTCGCGTCGGCGCCGTAGCCGATGGTTCCAAAGCCGCCACCGACACGCAGATCAGGAAACCGACCGAGGCCGCGATGGCTTTGAGAAAAAAAGCCGATCCCATCCAGCGCGGTGTCTCGTCGGGATACCGCACCAGCTCGCGCACGACCACCGCATTGATTCCCAGGGACGTGAAGGACGTGACCGTGCCCACCAACGCCGTCGCGTAGCTGAGCCATCCGTATTTCTCCGGACCCAGGTAGCGCGCCATCCAGACTCCCACCAACAGTGCCGTCAGCATCCGGACCATCTGGTCGGCGAACAGCCACGCGGCATTGTCGAGCGACCGCCGGATCGTGTCCCGTCCCTCCAGGTGCCGGGCGAGGCGGGCCGGAAGCAGGCGCGAGAGGTTCATCGCGGCCGGCCCGACCGGGCCGGGAGTTTCTGGAAGGCGCGGCGCAAGGCGGCACGGTGCGGGATGGCCCGCGGCCAGTCAACGCTCGCCACGCAGATTCGGCTTCCGTTACGGCGGCGACCATCTACCGTGCGCGCCGCAGCACCGGCGCATGAAGCTTTCGATCGTCATCCCCTGCTACAACGAACGAAACACCATCCGCTCCATCGTCGACGCCGTGCGCGCGGCGCCCGTCGCCGAGAAGGAAATCATCGTCGTCGACGACTGCTCGAACGACGGCACCCGCGACCTGCTCCGCGCGGAAATCGAGCCGCTGGTCACCCGGGTGATTTATCACGAGGTCAATCAGGGCAAGGGCGCCGCGCTGCGCACCGGTTTTGCCGCGGCGACCGGCGATGCGGTGATCGTGCAGGACGCGGACCTCGAATACGATCCGCAGGAATATCCGAAGCTGCTGCGCCCGATCGTCGATGGAAAGGCCGACGTGGTGTTCGGCTCCCGCTTCATGGGCAGCGAGGCGCACCGCGTGGTCTATTTCTGGCACATGGTCGGCAACCGTTTCCTGACGCTGCTCTCGAACATGCTGACCAACATCAACGTCACCGACATGGAGACGTGCTACAAGCTGTTCCGCCGCGATGTCCTCGCGCAGATCAAGATCGAGGAGAACCGGTTCGGCTTCGAACCGGAAATCACCGCCAAGATGGCCAAACTCAAGGGCTGCCGGATCTTTGAGGTCGGCATCAGCTACTACGGCCGCACCTACGCCGAGGGCAAAAAGATCGGCTGGCGCGACGGATTCCGCGCGATTTACGCGATTTTGAAATACAACCTGTTCCGTTGAGCGGTCCGGCCGCCCACATGCACAAGAAGCAACGACTCACGGGCGCCGCTTTGAGGACCCTTCCGGCCATTTTGATTTCGCCCCGCGAGCCGCGTCTGTCATCATTCCTGTGCGCATGAGCCAGCCCGCCGTCTCGATCGTCATTCCGATCTACAACGAGCAGCAGGTGCTGCCGGAATTGCTTGCCCGGCTCGACGCGGTTTTCGCCGGACAGCCCGGCGTCACGTGGGAAGCGGTTCTGGTCAATGACGGCAGCCGCGATCAGTCGGCGGCCCTGATTCGCGAGCATGCGGCCAGGGATCCGCGCTTTCGCCTGCTCGAACTCAGCCGCAACTTCGGCTTTCAGGCCGCCATCGCCGCCGGTCTGGCGAACGCCACCGGCGATGCCGTCGTCACGATGGACGCCGACCTGCAGGATCCGCCCGAGTGCATCCCGGAACTGGTCGCGCGCTGGCGCGAAGGGGCCGGCGTGGTGCGGGCCGTTCGCCGCTCGCGTCAGGAAACCGGCGCCCGCCGGTTCGGCATGGATCTCTTCCACACGTTTTTCAATCGCGTGTCCGATTTCCCCATCGAGGCGAACACGGGCACCTTCGGCCTGATGGACCGCGCGGCCGTGACCGCGCTGAACCAACTGCCCGAACGCCACCGTTTTTTCCCGGGTCTGCGCGCGTGGGTCGGATTCACCACCGCCGAGATCGAGTACGACCGGCATGAACGCGCCGCGGGCCGGCCCCAGCAGACGTTCCGGCGGCTGGTGCGCTATGCCTTCGACGGCATGTTCAGCTTTTCCTATCTGCCGCTGCGCCTGCTCACCTATCTCGGCGTGACGATCAGCCTGGTCGGCTTCGTGCTCGGCCTGTTTTTCGTGATCAAGCGACTGCTCGGCGTCGAATCGGCCCAGACCGGATTCACGACGCTCATCACCGTCGTGCTGTTCCTCGGCGGCGTGCAGCTGATCGGCATCGGCATCCTCGGCGAATATCTGGCCCGCGTTTATGACGAGGTGAAGAAGCGGCCGCTCTACCTGCTGAAGTCGGCGCCCGGCGCGGACGCGCGACCCGGCGCCCGCTGATGCGCCGCGTCGACTTTCTGCTGGTGGCCGCCGCGCTGGCGCTGTTTTGGGCGATGGCGGTGAGCGTCTCGCCGCGCAATGGCACGACCTCGGACGAGGTGGTGCATCTCACCGGCGGCTACACCTATTGGAAGCTGAACGATTATCGGATGCATCCGGAAAACGGCACGCTGCCGATGCGCATCGCCGCGCTGCCGTTGCTGGGCATGAACCTGAAGCTGCCGCCGCTCGACGACCCGTCCTGGCTCGACTCGAAAGTGAACGTTTTCGGCGGCAAGTTCTTTGAGGACGAAGGCAATCCGGTCGATGCGATGCTGCTCCGCGGCCGCATGATGATCGCGTTGGTCGGCGCAGTCATGGTCTGGCTCACCTGGCGTTGGGCGCGCGGACTGTTCGGGCGGACCGCTGGATTGATCGCGCTGACGCTCGCCGCCTTCAGTCCGACGATGCTCGCCCATGCGGGTCTGGCGACGTCCGACATGATGATGACCGCGTGCGTAATCGGCGCGCTGTCCCTTGTGTGGCGAATGCTCCATCGCCTGACGTGGCTGCGTCTGCTCGGAGCCGCGCTGGTCTGCGGCCTCGCGTTTCTTTCCAAGATGTCCGGCGTCCTCATCGTGCCGCTCATCGCACTGATGGTCCTCGTCCGCTGGATTCGCGGGACGCCGTGGCCGGTGGCCCTGGGAGGTCGCGTGCGCTGGTTGCGGACCCGCGCCTCGATCGTCGGCGCCACGGTCCCGGTCGCGCTCGTGGTAGCGGCCGGAAGCCTCGTCGTGCTCTGGGCCGGATATGGTTTTCGCTATGAAGGGTTCAATCGGGCGACCTCGCAGGCGCATGACTACTATCTGAGCTGGGACGTCATTCTCGACCGCGCGCCGCTGCCACCCTCCGAGAAAACGCCGATCGATGCGCTCGTGACCGATCACCAGCCGGTCCGGGAGACCGGAATGACGCATCTCGTCGGCTGGTTGCGCGACCATCGTCTGCTGCCGGAGGCGTACCTCTGGGGCTTCGCGCAGACCTACAAATTCTCGCAATACCGCCCGGCGTTTTTCCTCGGCGACTATCGCACCACCGGCTGGAAGCTGTTTTTCCCCGTGGCCTTCGTGCTCAAGACCACGCTGCCGGCGCTCGTCCTGGTGGTCGCCGGCGTATTGGCGCTTTTTCTCGCGCCGCGAGCGCGTGCCCTGCCCCGCCGCGTGAAGCCGTGGCTCTACCGGGCCACACCGCTCCTCGCGTTCTTCGTCGTGTACGCGACGATGGCGATCAACATGCATCTCAACATCGGACATCGGCACATCCTGCCGCTGTACCCGATTTTCTTCGTCCTCGCGTCAGCCTCCGCCCTCTGGCTCGGCGTGCGGGCGCGGCGCGGCGTGGTCCTGCTCCTCGGGTTGGCGCTGCTGGCGCATGCCGCCGACTCGTGGCGGGCCCGTCCGTTTTATCTTTCGTATTTCCAGCCGCTGGCCGGCGGCGAGCGCGCCGGCTACCGCTATCTCGTCGACAGCTCGTACGACTGGGGCCAAGGCCTGCCGGATCTCGCGCGCTGGATCGCGGCCAAACGCGCGGCGGGAGATCGGGCGCCGGTTTTTCTGTCGTACCTGGGCGCCGATCCGGTGCGTCCGCGTCATCTCGAAGTGACCCGGTTTGCCGACGACGCTTCCGACTCCGGCGAGCGTTCGTATCCCGCCAGCCTGCGCGGTGGCTGGTACGCCATCAGCGCCACGCAATTCCAGCGGGTCTATCTGCCGGTGCGGGGACCATGGACGCCCGCCGCGGAGAAACTCTACGGCGAACTGCGTGGCCGACTGCTGGTGGCGCAACGCGACAGTGGTCCGCGCGATTCGGAGGCGATGCGGCGGCTGCTCCTCGACGCGAAGGACTATGAAACGCTCGAAGGCTGCCGCCTCTTTTGTTTCCTGCAGGGACGCACTCCCGTGGAAATCGTGGGCGGATCGCTGCTCATGTTTCGTCTGACGGACGCCGATCTCGACCGCGCCCTGAACGGCCCTCCGCCGGGTCCGACGGGCAGCTGAACCATCTCATTTTCAAACTGCTTGGCCACCGACCCGCCAACCGCCGCTCAAACCCACGCTCGAACAGGCTTGGTGAGCCTGGCAGTCGCCGGCGCGCTGTTGCTGGTTTTCTGGATTCAGGCAGTGACGGCATCGCGTCACTGGAGCCAGACCTCGGACGAGCTGCCCCACCTCATGGCCGGCTATGCCTACGACAAGATCGGCGACTTCCGACTGCAGCCGGAGAACGGCGTGTTGCCCCAGCGACTGCACGGTTTGGTCCCGATGGCGCTCGGAGCCCGGATGCCGGACAACAAGGTTTGGTGGGAGAATTCTCAGGTCTGGCAACTTGGCTGGGATTTGTTGTACGGACTCGACAATCCCACCGATCGGATGGTCCAGAGCGCACGCGCGCTCAACGCTCTCTTCGGCATCGGCCTGGGAGCGTTCATCTTTTTCGTCGCCCGCAAATGGTACGGCATCTGGCCCGCCGCCGTCGCGCTCGGCCTCTTCGCGTTTTCTCCCAATTTCCTTTTTCACTCCGCACAGGCGACATCCGACGCCGCAGGGACCTTGTTCCTGACGCTGAGCGCGTGGTGCTTCTGGTCGTTCCTGCAGCGCCGGACTGCCGTTTCACTGCTGCTCGCCGGGCTCGTTGCCGGGCTCGCGCTCACGGCCAAGTTCAACGGCGTGCTGGTCCTGCCGATCTTCGCGATCCTGGTCGTCGGTGATGTTCTGTTGGCGCCCGCCGGAGAAAAGCGCCTGCGTCGCTTCGGTCTCAATGTCGGAGGTGCGTTTGCCACCGCGTTCGTCGCGTGGATCGTGATCTGGGCGTGCTTCGACTTCCGCTTCGCTGCGCGTGCGCCCGACGCCCCTGCCCTCGTGCAATTCTCCTGGCCGTGGCGACCGAGCCTGATGCTCGCGGGCTGGAAGGGCGCGGTGATCGCACATGCGCTGGACTGGCATCTTTTCCCGGAGGCATTCCTGCGCGGCCTCGACTACGTTTTCGCCAGCGAGTCCGAACGGCCGTCGTTTCTCGCCGCAACCTACAGCTCGACGGGATCGTGGGAATTTTTCCCCGTCGTTTTCCTGATCAAGACACCGTTGGCAATCCTTGCGGGCGGACTGCTCGCGCTTGCCTCCCCGATGACCGGATTCGGCGCCCTAGAGACGAACCGGCGCCGTGAGGTGGTCATCCGCTGGCTGCCGCTCGTCGCAGTGGCCGGCGTCACGTGGGCGGTGGCTCTCACCAGTCATCTGAACATCGGCCACCGGCATATTCTCGCCGTCTATCCTCCGCTGTTCATAGCCATCGGCGGACTCGCCACCGCGCGCGGCGCGGTCCGATTTGCCGTCCCGATTCTCTGCGTCGTGCAGATCGCCGAGTCGATCGCCATTCGCCCGAATTACGCCGCGTACTTCAACGTGATCGGCGGAGGGCCGAGCCGTGCTTATCGTCTGGTCGTCGACAGCTCGCTCGACTGGGGCCAGGATCTTCCGGCGCTACAGGAGTGGATCACCCGGAACCGTCGCGCGAACGAACCGTTCTATTTTTCCTATTTCGGCAACGCGTGGCCGCCGCACTACGGCGTGCGACCGACGATCTTTCTGCCCGCCGTCAATGTCGTGCGCCCGCCGTTCAAGCCGTACGATCTGGAACCGGGACTCTACGCGATCAGCGCCACGTCGCTCTCGGAGGTCTATTCCGGCACGAAGGGTCCATGGACGCCCGGGATGCAAGCGCTCTACGATTCCCTGCCGCACGACAGCGAAGCCTTCGCCGACGTGCGGTTTTCGCGGCTGTGCAAGTATCTCCAGCACCGTCGTCCCGATGCCGCGCCGGGATATTCGATCCTGGTATTCCGGCTGAGCGCCGCCGAGATCCAGCAGGCATTGCACGGACCGGTGTTCGGCTGGGATGGACCGGAGGTAATTCCGTGAAATGGCGCGACGCATCGAGACCGTACGGTCCAAGCCCGTCGGACCAATCCGGTAACGCATATCAAAAACTATTGTCGCCGCAAAAAAGCACAAAAACCCGCCGCTTCGGTGAATTCTATGAGCGCCCATAGGCGCGCGAACCTCAAGATGCTTCGTTTTGTGACCTATCGTGCCTCTTGGTGGCTATACAATTACTTCAACTGCTCTCGCGCACGAATCGATACGAAAACCCACGAATGATGGTAGAACCGGACGGTAGGTCGCATCCGATGAATCGAACACACGCCGTTTCATTCGGGCTCGGTCCCTCAACCCTCAACATTCAACCTTCAACTCCATGAGTCCGGCCCAGCTCTCGGCTACTCCGGTCCGATTCCGAAGGAGTTTTCCGTGCTCTTCCTGATCCGCGATCTGTTGGTCTTCGTCGTCGTGATCGGCGGGCTGACCGTCGCGCTGGGCCAGCTCGCAGCGCGCTTCGATCCGCTGGAACGTCTCACGATTGGAGTCGCGGCCGGCGTGGCCTTTTTTGGCGCGGCCGAATTTACGATCTACGCAACCAACGCATCGGGGACTTGGCACTGGGTGCTGGCGTTCATCGCGATTGGGGCTGGTTTGATGACGTGGTCGCGCGCAAGCGCCTGGGCGAGCGATCCCACGGTGCGGCAGGCGGTAACGTGGTGGCTGGTGTTCGTTCTCTGGTGCGTCGGAGGGGCGGCTCTGATCCTGACGTACAATGGCGGCGGTTGGGCGGGAGATTGGGACGAACATTATCAACGCGCCCAGTTCTTCCTCCATCACTGGCCGATGGATTTCCGATTCATCGCCATGTACCTGCTGCCGGCGCGGCCGCCGCTCGCGAATGTCGCGACCTCGGGATTCCTCGCGCTCACGGATGATCGGTACGTGCAGTTCCAGGTGTTCACCGTGTTGCTGAACAGCCTCGTCTTTTTCCCGACGTTGCTGTTCGCCCGCCTGTGGAAAATCGGCACGCGGGGTGCGGTCCTCGTGGCCCTGGGATTGATGCTGAATCCGTCGGTGATGGAAAACGCGACCTTCGCGTGGACAAAATTGATCGCGACGTTCTACGCCCTCACGGCGACCTATTTTCTCCTTCGCGATGTTCGGCAACCCGACCGTGCGTCAGTCGCGGCGGCCGCCGCCGCCCTCGCCGCAGGGGTGCTGGTCCACTACTCGGTGATCCCCTGGATGCTCGCGTTTGGCACGGCCTGGATATTTGCGCGAAGGCACCCGTGGACCGATCTCGCTTTCGTCCGCACTCTCGTCATGGCGTTTTTGATTTTCGCCCTGCCAGTGGCCGCCTGGGTTTTCTGGTCCGTGACGCACTACGGCTGGCACGGAACGCTTGCATCGAACACCAGCGTGGTGACCGAATCCGCTCCCGGTGTTGCCAATGCGTTCACCGCGCTCGGACAGAAAATCTGGAACTCGATCATTCCCTACCCGGTGCGGGAGCCCACGCTTCCGATGCTGGCCCAGCAGAATTCTTTGGGTTGGCTGCGCGACGAAGCCTTTTGCCTCTTTCAGATCAACCTGCCGGGAATCCTCGGCGCGGCGAGTTTGGTGATGTTGTGGCGGGCCTGGCGCAGTCCGACTGTCACCGATATTCCGCGGGCCGCGGCGGCCGAGTGCGGATTCTGGATCATCGGAATCCTTGCGGTCATCCCGCTGGGAATCGGCGTGCATGGCGAAACGGATCGCATGGGAGTGGCGCACATCTGCCTGCAACCGCTAGTGGCGCTCGCGCTGGCGTTTGGACTGGCCCGGCTGGGTCGAGAATTGCACACCGGTCTTTCGCGAGCCCTGGCCTGGATTTTGGGTCTCGCCGCCGCGATCGATCTCACGCTGGGCATCGGGCTGCAATGGGCCGCCGAGGCGGGCGTGCTCGAACACACCCGATATGACAGCATCGACGCTTACCTGCACAGCCTGACCTTCTTCGCGCAGGCCAACTACGGCGGGAAGTTGCGGCTGGGCCAGCCGTTCCTGCACGATGCGCCGGGCATGAATGCCGCGGTTGTCGTCGCGTTGCTTGCCGTCGTGCTGGCGTTTACCGCGTGGATGGCATTGCGCCACTCGAAGCCGACGCCCGCCGAAAACTGACTTCACTCTCGACACACCCGCGGAGCAACGGAGATTCTGAACCAAGCCATGAGCAGCACCCCCTCGACCGTGCGCGTCGGAGTCATTGGCTTCGGCCAGTGGGGACCGAACCACGTCCGCAATTTCAGCCAGCAGGACGGCTGCGAAGTGATCCGGGTTTGCGACGCCAGCGAGGCGCGCCTGCAGGCGGCCGCCCGATTCCAGCGCGGCGTGGCGCTGACCAAGGATCCGGCCGACATCATCCAGGCGAAGGACATTGATGCGGTGGTGGTGGCGACGCCGACGTCGACGCATCACGCGCTGGTGAAGGCGGCGCTCGAGGCCGGCAAGGACGTGTTGTGCGAAAAGCCGCTCGCGCGCACTGCCGCGGAGTGCCGCGAACTGGCCGACCTCGCCGTCGCCAAGGGCCGCATCCTGATGGTCGGCCACGTTTTCCTGTACAACTCCGGGGTGCTGCACCTGAAGACGGATCTCGATCGCGGCGAACTCGGCCGCATCTACTACATCGACGCCGTGCGGACGAATCTCGGGCCCGTGCGGCAGGACGTCGGCGCGATCTACGATCTGGCGAGCCACGACATCTCCATTTTCAATTTTCTGCTGGGCGCGCAGCCGCTCGAGGTTTCGGCCACGGGCAATTGCGTCCTGCAAAAGGACCTCGAGGACGTCGGGTTCATCACGCTGTTTTATCCCGGCAACGTCGTCTGCCACATCCACGTTTCCTGGCTGAATCCGCGCAAGGTGCGGCAGTTCACGATCGTCGGCGCGCACAAGATGGCGGTGTGGGATGACATGAACAATCTCGAGCCGATCCGCTACTACGACAAGGGCGTGACGGCGGATCACTATTCCTCCTTCGGCGAGTTTCACATGATCCTGCGCGATGGCCAGATCACGATCCCGAAGGTGAAGATGTACGAGCCGCTGCAAAAGCAGGACGCCGAATTCATCGCCGCCATCCGTTCCCGCCGCCCGCCGCTCGCCGATGCGCGCGTCGGCCTCGCCGTCGTGCAGGCGATGGAGGGCGCGATGGAGTCGCTGAAAAATCACGGCCGGGCCGCGCGGGTGCAATCGGCATGATCGCCGGCCCGGCCTTCGGCGCCGCAATTGGAGCAGTTTCAGAAAAGCTGTGGCCGCAAAAAAGCGCAAAAGCCCGTGGCTTCGGTGAATCTCATGAGCGCCCATGGGCGCCCGAACCCAAAGGTGCTTCGGTTTTTTGTGACTTATCGTGCCTTCTTGTGGCTATGGAATTGTTTGACCTGCCCAAGATCTCTCCGCGTCCTCCGTGTCTCCGTGGTTCAATTTCAATTGGCCGTGTATTGAGTAGATCGCTCAGTTTCCTCCTGTGAAGACCCCACCATGCCGCCCGCGCTGAGCGTCATCCTGCCGGCCTACAACGAGGAAGTCCTGCTCGACGGCTGCGTGCGGCAGCTGCACCGGGCACTGCAAACGGTCGGTGTCGACGCCGAGATCATCGTGGTCGACGACGGCAGTCGCGACCGCACCCCGCAAATCGTGGATGCACTGGCACACGAGTTGACCGGCGTGGTCGCCTGTCATCAGGCCAACCAAGGCATCGGCGGTGCGTTTCGCACCGGCGTGGCGCGGGCCACCGGCGAATATCTCATTCTCTGGCCCGCCGACATGCCGGCCGAGCCGGCCGACCTCGAGCCCTATACCCGGCAGTTCGGTCGCGCTGACGTGATCGTCGGCGTGCGCCGCGCGCGTCTGGGCTACAATCCGGTCATGCAGGTGAACGCGTGGATTTATCCGCGTCTCTCACGCCTGCTGTTCGACCTGCGCCTGCGGGATGTGAACTGGATTCACGCCTATCGCCGCAGCTCGTTCGCTCAAATTACGCTGTCCCAGCGCGGCATCCCGATGCTCGTCGAGGCGCTGGTGCGGCTGCGTGATCTCGGCGCGACGTTCGTGGAGGTGGAGGTCGAGATGAAAGCGCGGCTCGGCGGCGTGCCATCGGCGTCGCGCTTCAAAGTGATGCGACGGACTCTTGCTGGACTCTTTCAATTCTGGCGGCAGTGGCGGAAGGACCGGCGAAGTCTCGACCGATCGCGTGCGTCCTCCCAGTCCGATGGGTAGGAGAATTTTGGTCGGCGATTGAGGGTTGCGTCGGATCGATGAGCCCCTCGACAGGCTCGGGGTCCTGAGCGGTTCGACTTCGCTCACCGCCCTGAGCCGGTCGAAGGGCTCGTCGAATGGAGGCATCGATCCCTGTCGCCGATCTGGACTCTCGTTCCTCGCTCCTCGGTTCCCGGTTCCTCCGCCGCCTCATTCCCGACTCGACCCTGCGCCGCGAACCGGCGAGCCTCGCGGCACCTTGGGATCCGATTTTCGTGTTCCGTTTCAGGACCTGCCGTTGCAAACCCGCCGCCTGCGGAAGGATCTCGACGCGGCCATCAACCCGGTGCTGGAGCAGTGCAATTTCATCCTCGGCGCGCCCTGTACCGAGTTCGAAAAGGAGTTCGCCGCGGCCATGGGCACCGCGCATTGCGTGGGCCTGGGTTCCGGCACGGACGCGCTCCAGTTCATCTTTCGCGCGCTCGAGATCGGCTCCGGTGATGAAATAATCACGGTCGCCAACAGCTTCATCGCCTCGGCTGAGGCGATTTCCCACACAGGCGCGAAGGCGGTGCTGGTGGACTGTCGCCTCGAGGATTACCTCATCGATCCCGATGCCCTGGCGGCTGCGATCACTCCGCGAACCAAGGCCGTCCTTCCCGTCCACCTCTACGGCCAGCCGGCCAACATCGACGTCATCGCGGCGCTCTGCCGGCGCCATGACCTGCACCTGGTCGAGGACGCGGCGCAGGCGCACGGGGCGCGACTCCGCGACGGCCGCACGTGCGGCACGCTCGGCGTCGCCGCGGGTTTCAGTTTTTATCCCGGCAAAAATCTCGGCGCGTTCGGGGATGCGGGTGCCATGACCACCAACGACGAGGCTGTGGCGCAAAAAGTACGCCTGCTGCACAACTGGGGATCGGTGGTCAAATACCACCACGACGTCCAAGGCTACAACTCGCGACTCGACACGCTGCAGGCCGCCATCTTGCGCGTCAAACTGCGCCATCTGGCGTCGTGGAATGAGCGTCGCGCCGAAGTTGCCGCCTGGTATCGCGAAAACCTGCGCGACTGTCCGGCAATCGTCCTGCCGGCCGAGATGCCGTGGTGTGGGCGCCACGTCTACCATTTGTTCGTGGTGCGTTTTCCCGACCACGATCGTGATGCGGTGGCCGCCAAACTCACGTCCGCCGGCATCCAGACGGTCATCCACTATCCGATCCCGATTCACCGGCAAAAAGCGTACGGCGGACTCGGTTACAAGGCCGGGACTTTCCCCTGCACGGAACAGGCCGCGAAATCGATTCTCTCCCTGCCGATGTTCCCCGAGATGACCCGGGAGCAATGCGACCTGGTCTGCGAGACCCTGCGCGCCGCGGTGCGCTGAACGCATGGCCGTGTCCGTCCCCAACCTCTCCCCTGCCGACCGCCCGCGATGGCTGGTGCCGGCGGTGATCGCCATCCTGGTCGCGCATGTCGCGCTCGCGTTGTGGGGCGCGTCCCATGAGAGCGTCACGCACGACGAGCTGCTGCATCTCACCGGTGGGTATTTCTACGACAAGTTTGCCGATTTTCGCATCCAGCCCGAAAACGGCAACCTGCCCCAGCGCCTGGCCGGACTGCCCGCGGTGCTGATGCATGCGCCTACGCCGGAACTCGAACACAACCGTTTCTGGGCCACGTCCGACGCGAGCGTGATGGGCCATCAGCTTTTCTACGAGACGAACCACGATCACTGGCCGATGCTGATGGCCGGTCGAAGCGTGATGATGGTGTTTTCGCTCGGGACGGCACTGCTGGTTTTTGCCTGGGCCCGGTGGCTGTTCGGATCGCTGGCCGGAGTGCTGGCGCTCACGCTCTATGCCTTCGACCCCAATGTGCTCGCGCACGCGCCGCTGGCGACGTCCGACAGCGCCGCCGTGTTCTTCCTGCTCGCGAGTTGCACCGCCTTCTGGTGGTTCCTCGGTTCGCCGTCGGCTGGGCGAGCGCTCGGGAGCGGACTCGTTTTCGGACTCGCCTGTGTGGCAAAATATTCAGCCGTCATGCTGCTGCCGATGTTCCTCCTCCTCGCGGTGTGGCGGTTGTTGCGCGTCGCGTCGGGCCAACGTCTGGCCTGGACCGGTCGCACGATTGCCGGCTTCGCAACGCACGGCGTGCTCGCGGTGGTGGTCATTTGGACGTTCTTCGATTTTCGCTACAGCGGCTTTGGGCCCACGGTGCCCGCCGCGGATCACTACATTCTCCCGTGGGAGTCGGTGCTGCCCAACATCGGATTTCAGGGGAAGGTCGTGGAATTCTGTCGGAAGGGGCATCTGCTGCCCGAGGCGTTTCTCTACGGCTACAGCTGGGTGATCCAATCGGCGCAGGCGCGCGCGTCGTTCCTGCACGGCGAATATGGCATTTTCGGCTGGCCGAGCTTTTTTCCCCTGGCGTTTCTGTGGAAGACGCCGACCGCGCTGCTGGTCGCGATGGCGGTCGGACTCGGTGTCGTGGTTCGTCGCAAGCCGAATCCCGCCGGCGGGTGGGAAGCGGATCTGGAGAAAGTCGCGCCGCTGCTCGTTTTGTTCGTCGTGTACTGGGTGTTCTCGCTAACGAGCCACCTAAACATCGGCCACCGGCACATCCTGCCCACCTACCCCACGCTATTCATCCTGGTCAGCGGCCTCGTCGCGCCCGGCATTTTTCGCGGCGCGCGTCGCTGGGCAATCGCGGCGGCGCTCGGCCTCGGAACACTCGCCGCCAATGCCTGGGTGGCCCCGCACTACCTGGCGTTTTTCAACGTCTGGGCCGGCGGGCCATCCAATGGCTACCGGCTGCTGGCGGACAGCTCCCTCGACTGGGGGCAGGACTTGCCCGGCCTCGCGCAATGGCTGACGAAACACAATTCCGGCGACCATCGCCTACCCGTCTTCATTTCCTACTTCGGCACCGGCGAGCCCGACTACTATCACATCGATGCCGTCCGACTACCCTTCGTGAATGGCTTCAAGATCCGGCCGAAATGGAGCGAGCCGACCGGGGGAATTTATTGCATCAGCGCCACGATGCTCGACGAGGTGTACAGTCCGGTCCGCGGCGACTACGACGCCGCGATGGAGCAGGAATATCAGAATCGTCGCAAGGCGTTGCCGCTATTTCGCGATTACTTCAGCAACCCGGCCGCGCGCG
Source organism: Candidatus Didemnitutus sp. (assembly GCA_035545955.1). Lineage (GTDB taxonomy): Bacteria > Verrucomicrobiota > Verrucomicrobiia > Opitutales > Opitutaceae > Didemnitutus. Next base: position 107,818 of record DASZXI010000034.1, read on the forward strand.
CCAAACTCGTGGTGGATTTCAAGGAACAGGACCTCGAGGCGGCGTGGGTTCGGCTCGATTTGCTCCGTTTCGCGCGTCTCACCGCGTACCTGCGGGCGCGGAAGCCGGACGCGATGATCGGCTATTCGATCCTGATCTATCGCCTCACCGATGACGAAGTGAATCGCGTGCTCAACCGGCGGTACAGCGAGTGGAGCGCCGCGGTGGCGGGGGCAGCGGGAAGTTGAAGGTTGAGAGTTGAGGGTTGGAAGGCGGAGACCGCAATTGGAGGGCGGCCGACCCCGGCCGCCGGGAAGCCACGCAACGGACATCCGCCGCGAATACAACCTGCCGGCCGCAACGTGGATCTGCGGCGGGCCCGGTGGCCCGCCCTCCAGGGATCCAAGCGCATCCCTCTTGAGCCAGTTCGAGGTAGGGGACGTCATCCTGCCGGCCTTTCGGCACAATGATCGTGAGAAAGGCGGATGAGACATCCGCCCCTACCGGGACGCGATTGGCCAGGATGCCGAGTGGGCTTGCCCGACGTCCAACGAATTCAGACCCGCTGGGCCGGCTGAATCGCTCGCACCGCCGCGAAAACCGCGTCCCACAACCAACCGGCCAGCAGTGCGACCAGAATCCAGTGGAGCGGCTGGGTGACGAAGCGCCAGACACGCTCGAGGTGCGCGACGGATTCGACGGTCCGCGTTGTCCACAACCAGTTAAGCGTCAGGCAAAGCAACCCGTCGCCCCAGCAAACCAACAGCAGAAGGGCCAGCGCCGCAATCGCCACGCGACGCGAACTTGAATCGGCCAGGCGACCGATCAGCCAGGGCAGCAGCAGCACGACGAACACCCAGCGATACGCGTGGCTTACGCCCGCCACAAAGCACGCCGCGAGAAGTACGGCGCCGAGGAGAAATGCCTGGCGTTTCCCCGCGTCGGCGTCGGCGAGACCGGAAGTGATGCCCCGACGTGCGAGCATGAATCCCGCCAGCCCGATCAGTCCCGCGCCGATGGCCTGAGGCGTGCGGCCGGCGAATCCCAAGTCAGTCAGCAGCACCGGAAGGCCGGTCTTGTGAATGTCCGTCGAGAGCCCGAATGTTCCGCGAGAGATCGTCGAACCAACGTCGATCAGCACCGCGGTGAGCAGGGCGCCCACACCGAGCAAACAAAAGCAGAGTCGTTTTCCCGGCCGGATCAGAATCACGAAAAGCCCCGCCACCAGCGGATAGAATTTCAGTCCGGCCGCGAGCGCCACGAGCAGAGCAGCGAGCGCGATGCGCACCGTGGTGTCGCGACGGAGAAGCAGGGCCGCCGCGCCGATCAGCGCAAAAACCACGAGATCGTTGTTGGCGCGAATGACGGTGAGTAGAACCACCGGCGATCCGAGAAAAGCCAGGGCCAGGGCCGCGTCGCGGTAGGTGCGCGGCCTCAGGATGAGAATGGCCACGGCGAGAAAAACAGCTACCCAAACCAAACCCACGGCAAAATTGTCCTGGCGGGTGAGTCCCAACGATCCCAACCCGAACCACCAGTTGGAATAGCTGTGCGGCCGATGCAGAATATCGAGCGGGTTGGGCAGGTCGGGATTGATACCGGCCCGCACGGCGTCGCTCGACGCGAGGACGGCATACGAATCGAGAAACCATTTGTCCGGATGGTCGAAGCCCAGCAAGGCGGGGAGCTGCGTGAAAACGGCGGGCAGCGCCCAAACGAGCAACGTGGCGCAGACCAGCAGCGGAATCGGTCCGAGCAGACTCGAGCGCGAGGATTTCGATGTCGGTTCCATGCGGGCCCGCCGTCGTACGTCGCCGCTCAGCGATGAAACTTCAGCCGCCACAGCGCGAACCAGGTCATGCGCAGCAGCAGCCACCCGTGGCTGAACCGGGAGATGTTGGTCGTGCCGTAGGTGCGATCCTTGTAGCGCACCGGAAGATCGCGGATCTTCAAGTCGAGCAACGCGGCGCCGAAAAGCAGGTTGAAGTCGCCGAACGGATCGAAGTCGCCGAGGTCCGCGATGCGCCGGAGCAGCCGCTCGTAGTCCGCGCGCCGGATCATCTTCGTGCCGCAGAGACTATCCTTCACCGGTTGGCCGAGCACATAGCTCAGCGCGAGGGCGAAGAATTTGTTGCCGAGCAGATTCAGGAAGCGCATGGCCTTCGCCTCCATCGGATACACCAGGCGGCTGCCGTTCACGAACTCGGCGGCGCCAGCCATCAGCGCCTCGTAGAACTTGGCGAGGTCCTCGGGCGGCGCGGTCAGATCGGCATCCTGGATGACCAACACCTCGCCCTGGGCGATCTCGAAACCGCTCGAGACGGCATCCCATTTCCCCCGGCCCGGTTGTTGGATGGCGCGGACGAGATGCGGACCGTTGTACGCGGCGACCTCGCGCTGGATCACAGCCCAGGTGTCGTCGCGACTGTTGCCCTCGACAAACACGATCTCGGTGCGACGACCGAGGACCGGGACGCGCTCGATCGCCGCGCGGATGTTGCCCGACTCGTTGCGGGCCGGAATAATCACGGAGCAGCTGATCGGACTTTCCGGGATCAACCGCCGGCGCGGCCGCGCGGTGATCCAGAGCGTGATGCCAAACACGCGAAAACCCGGCAGGCGCACCACCACATTGTTGAGCAGGGGCGCGAGGCCGGGCCAGTCGAAGGGAAACAGCTGCAGGCGCTCGAAGCTCACCACCTCCCAGCCCGATAGTTCGAGCAGATTGAACAGGTCATGATGCGACAGCCAGTTGCTCGGAGCCTGGGGCATGACCGCACCGAGGTTCACGGCCGTCTTGAGCGGCAGCAGCCAGAGCGTGTTCAGCGTCGTGATGTGCAGCCGCGTGCGCTCATGGGCCGACGCGTGGAGATTCTGCAGGGTCGCCTGGATGTCGCCAAGGTAGCCGGTAAGGTAGTCGAGGACGATGTGGTCGAATTTCTCGTCGCCGACGCCGTTCGTCGCATCGAGCTCGCGAAACTCGAGTTCCGGGCGATCGCCGTGCCGGGCCTGCGCCTTGCCCAGCATGCGCGGACTGAAGTCGACGCCGAGTCCGCGACTCGGCTCGAGTCCGGCCAGAAGATCGCCGGCGCCGCAGCCGCATTCCAGCACGCGTGAACCTTCCGGAATGTGGTGACGATACTGGCGAAGCAGTTGCGCGTGAAAACCCCGCTGGGCGCGTCGCGGGCCGGAGTCGTGGTCGGCCACCCAGTCGAAATGCTCCCGGGAGTCGATCGGCGGCGGCGTGCTCATTGCATGTTGGCGCGCACCTTCGGCGCCGGAGCGCGCGGACTCGGCAGAACGGAATCGTCGATCGTCACGAGGCGGCTGATGCGCACCAGCTTCGACCCGAAGCGCCGCTCCGCGAGCAACTCGAGGTGAAATCCGGGCAGGCGTTCCGCCGGCAGAATCTGGTAGTCGCCGTCCGCGGTCGTCGGCGGCAGGGCCTGGGTCACGAGGATCTCCTTGAACGTGGTGTCGCGCAATTGGTACTGCAGCCGGTCGGCGACCTGACGAGCCCGATCGATCAGAATGGAAGGCGTTTTCTCCACCAGCCACGGCAGGGTCGAGCGGTTGGTGATGACCAGTCGCGGAGCGGGCGGCAGCGAATCCACGAAGCGGCGTTCCCATTCGATCTCATCGATTCCGAGATGCGAGTAGTGATGTCCGGCGAACCGCCCCGCGCTGACTCCCGCGGCAAACAGCACGGTGGCCGCGATCACCAAGGGAGTGACCATCCATTTTCGATCGAGCGCGCCAGCCAGCAGGACGACCAGGAATGCGATAAGCAGATACAATGGCAGACTGAAGCGCGCGGCCATCGGGTCGGAAAAGCTCGACCAATAATAGCAAAACACGAGGGCCGTGTTGGCCACGATCGCCAAAGCGAACGTTCCGAGCGCCACGCTCGCGGGATCGCCGAAGATCAGGCGCCGACCCGCCCGCGCGGCCCGCCACAGTCCCCACAGCAGCGCCACCGGGGCGAGCACCGAGAGGAAAAGCGAATTCGCCATTTCCTGGCTGGTGTTGAAGAAAAAGTCGCGGGCGCCGCGCAGATTCGCGGGCACGTAGGACAGGCTGAACCGGGTGTTGGCCTGCTCGGTCAGTTCCCAGAGCATCGGCGAGTTCGACAGCACCTTGTTCTGCAGCGCGACGGGCACGAGCAGCCAGGGCAGGACGATCGCCTGCCAGGGCAGGATGATCCGCCGTGCGCGCACCCAGCCGATTCCGGCGATCAGGGCGGCCGGACCGACGTAGAGCGCGGACTCATATCGTGCCTGGGCCAGCAGCGCGGCACACAACAGCAGAGCGGCCAGTGAGTCCTCATCCGGCCGGCGCAGATATTCGGCGCCGAGCAGGATCGTTGCGAGAATCATCACGACGTTCAGGAGTTCCATTCCCGATCCGGTGGCGTTTTGTCCGAGCAACGGCAGCGAACCGAGCAGCAACACCGCCAGCATGCCGCCCGCCCATTTCGCCAGCCGGCGTCCGAGGAGAAACACGAGACCCAGCGAAACCGGCATGAGCGCGGCATTGACGTAGTAGGCGTTCAGCGGACGATAGCCCGTGAGGTCGTGGACGAGAGAGACGACGAACGGATAAAAATAGGGCCGCTTGTCGAGATAGTTGTCGGTCGACAGGAACACGCCCTGGATGTCGTAGCCGCGCACCATCGTGGCGACGTCGCGGAAGAAATGCATGTTGAACGCCGTCGACTGAAGGACGAACTCGTCGTAGAGGATCTTGCTCTGGAAGCGGTCGTTGGCGACGGCGACGACCGAGAAGACGGCGATCGTCAGGCCGGTCAGGATTTTTTGCCGGCGCGTGAGCGGTTCGCCTCCGCCGGACCGCGCCCGGTACAGCCGCCACAGCGCGTGCAGGAACAAACCGAATGCCGCGAGCATGACGTAGTAGCCCCCGCGCTTCACGAGGTATTCCGCGGTGGGAACGCTCAGGCCGAGGAAACCGACGTAGGCCGCCGCGACACCCGAGAGACCAAAAAGCGCCAACCGGAGATCCGGGCGCGCCCAGCGGACATCGGAATGGGGCGCGGCGGTGTTCAAGGAAGCTGCTTGATGAACTTTTCGAAGTACGCCTGCCGGACCTTCTCGAGCTGGTCGGGGGTGAGCTTCTCGATCGGATCGGGCTCGGGCCGCGGCTTCGTCAGCGGACCTTCGCGAATCGACACCACACGGCTGATGCGAGCGATCTCGGGAAAGGCGAACCGGCGTTCCTCGACCTTTTCCAACTGGTAATCCGGCCCCAGGTCGTCCTCGGGATGAATGACCTCGCGGCCGGTTTCGTCATCCACCTTGAAGTTCTGAAACACGTACATGGAGGTGAACGTGTGATTCCGGAAATTGTAGAGAATGCTGTCCTTGCGGTCGAGCGCCTGCCGGACGGGCGTCGAGGAAACGAGGTGCGTGATCCAGGTGATCGAGCTGTTGTCGATGACCAGATAGTCGCGTTCGGGGTGCGCGGCGATGAAGTCGCGGCGCCACTGCGTTTCGCGTCCCGGAAAATAAACCATCGAATAGTCGTGGCGCGCCATGTTGGGCAGCGAATAGGCGAACAGTCCTCCCACCGACACGACCAGCAGGGCGGCCCAAGGCCAGCGCCGGTCGCGACTGAGTTCGGCCAGTGCCACGACGATCGAGAGGGCCAGCCAGAGATTGAGCGGCAGGCTGAGGCGGCGGATGACGGGATCGTCGAACTTGCCCCAGAAGTAGACCATCATCAGGAGCGTGTGGGCGAGGAAGCCGAAGCCGAAGATCGCGACCGCGATCCGAACCGGCGAGGCGGACTTTCCGGTGCGCAGGACGTTCACCGCCCAGAGCAGGAAAAACGGGAGCGCAATGAAGCCCAGCACGGACAACACAATGGAGTTCGATTGCTCGCCCGTGGTGGTGAAAAAGAACTTCAGCGCGGACTGGATATTACCCGGAATGTAAGAGAGGGCGAAGGGGTGGTCGAAGCCCGGTTTGCTGGCCATCTCCCAGGAAGCCTCGCGCACGCTGAAGACCTTGTTGTGAAGCGCGTACGGGAGCAGGTAGAGCGGGGCGAAGACGAATACCCAACTGAGAATCGGACGCTCCTCGGCCCACCAGACCCAAAGAATCAACGCCGCGACGGGCAGCAGGAACAGCACGGACTCATAGCGCGTCTGGGCGAGCAGCACGCCGGACAGGCAGAAGGCCTGCAGCGAATCGCCATCCCGATCCTCCGCGAAACGGATGCCGAGCAGCACCGTGGAAAGAATCATCACGAGATTCAGGATCTCGAAGCCGCCGCCCGTGGCGTTTTGGGCGAGCAGCGGAAGACCGGTCAGGAGCAGGACTCCGGCGGCGCCGGCGAGACGCCCGGCGAGACGCAGACCGAGCCGGTAGGCAAGGGTCAGAAGGACAAAGGTGAGGCCGGTATTGAGAACAAAGACATTTTCCGGCCGGTAGCCGGTCAGGTCATGAATGACCGAGACCAGGAAAGGCTGGAAAAGCGGGCGCTTGTCGAGCTGGCCGGCGACGATCTGAAACGCACCCTGGATGTCGTTGGCCCGCATCGGCACGAGCGCGGTTTTTTCGAAATGCATGCTCATCGACGTGCCGAGGAGCATCACCTCGTCCATGAGGATCTTGAATCCGTACGCCTCGTGAACGAGCAGAACGATACCGCAAAGGACGATCAAGGCGGCCGGCCACTTCGGAGCCGCTCGGAACGCCTGCCATCCGGGAAAGGACTTGCGCAGGACCTTATAGAGCGACCACCCAAAGAGGATGGTGAGGACCAGCATGGCCCAGTAGCCGCCATGGATGATGACCGCGAGCGACTGATCGGGCGTCAGGGTCAAAAAACCCAGGACCAGAGCCACGATCCCGTTCAGGACCAGCAGCGTCATCCTCCGATCCGCGCGGAAAAAGCCGGAAATGGTCATAAAAAAGCCGTCCATCGACGATGGACGGCTTGAAAGGAAAACGAAAGCTTTTCGATTACGGGGCGTAGGTCACCGTGCGCGCACCCGCGACGCCCGTGATCGTGATCGTGATGCCCTGCGTGTAGCCGGTCGGGTAGGTCTCGTTCGCGACCGTGTTGACGGCCTTCACGTAGTTCGACGAACCGACGAGCATGACCGAGTTGACGGTCGAGACACCATTTTCCAGGAAGTACTGGTCAGCCGCGGCGGACAGCTGGCGCGCGTTGTTCAACACGGCCTTGTCCTGGGACGACTGGCGAACCTTCTGGAACGCGGGAATCGCCATCGCGGCCAGGAGGCCGATGATGACGACGACGATCATGATTTCAACAAGGGTGAAGCCCTTGGACGACTTGATATGCTTATTCATGGGTATTGTGTTTGAGTATTATTAAACCGCTCGCTTGAGCAATTTCATTAGGTGGACGCCGGCACCGTGAAGCAAGGTCGCAGTTTTTTAGAATTGGTAAAAAAAAGCAACCCCAATGCGCGTATCCGGAACCGGCAATACACCCCATTGCCAGCCACCCGTTCAGGGTGCGTAGGTAATCGTGCGGGAGCCCGCAACACCGGTGATGGTGATAGTAATACCCTGGGTGTATCCGGTCGGATAAGTCTCCTTGGCAACCGTATTTACAGCTTTCACGTAGTTTGAGGAACCGACGAGCATGACCGAGTTGACGGTCGAGACACCGTTTTCCAGGAAGTACTGGTCAGCCGCAGCGGACAGCTGGCGCGCGTTGTTCAACACGGCCTTGTCCTGCGAGGACTGGCGAACCTTCTGGAATGCGGGAATCGCCATCGCAGCCAGGAGCCCGATGATGACGACGACGATCATGATTTCGACGAGGGTGAAACCATGCAACTTGTTCTGATTGTGGATTTTCATGGATTATTGGGTTATTTATTTATTGCGTGGCAATCAGTTGCAGTGGCACGTCGACTATAAGGCACAAGCCTACAAGACGCGTACGCCACCTGCCTATAACCCAGCCACAGATACGTCGAGGATAATTCCTAATCCGCCACTTACGAAACTTTTACAAATCTTACTTTGCGGCGAGGATCGCGCCGACCGGAATTTCGGCCGCATCCTTCCATAGATTCTCGAGTCCGTATTTTTCGCGATTTTCCTGCGTAAAAATGTGCACCATCACGTCGAAGGCGTCGACCACGGTCCAACCGCTTTCCCGGGCCGTCTCGATTCCGACGATGCGCGCCCCCTGGCCGTCGAATACCTTTTCGAGTTCAACCCGCAGCGCCCGCTGGTGAGGGTCCGAGGTGGCGGTCGCCACCACCAGGACGTCCGTGATGCTGGAGAGGGCCGCCACATTGAGCACCCGAATGTCGCCCGCCTTCTTCTCATCGAGCGCCTTCACCACGAGCGCGACGAGCGGATTCACCACCGGTGCCGCCGCCCGGGTGCGGGCCGGCGCGCGTTTGGTTCGGGAGGCGCTCTTCGAAGACGACGGTTTTTTCATTCGCTCAGCGATAGAGGCGCTGCTGCTCGATGTAGGCGATTACTTTTTGCGGGCAAAAATAGTTGAGCGAACGGCCCTCCTGCACGCGTCGGCGCAGTTCGCTCGAACTGATTTCGATCAGGTGACCGTCGCATCGATGCAGGGTCAGCCCGGTGATGTCAGGATGCGGCCGCGTCGGATGCTTGGGCCGCTCGAGGAAGATGAATTCGATCATCCGCGCCAGTTCGTCGATCTCCTTCCAGCGGTGCAAGAGGGGTAACTGGTCGCCGCCAATGATCCAAAACAGCTGGTCGCTGGGGAAGCGGTCCCGAAAATGCCGCACCGAATCGATCGTGTAGCTGACGCCACCCTTGTTCAGTTCGTAGTCCGAAATCTCCAAGCGCTGATCCCACTCGATCGCCGCATGCAGCATGGCCAGCCGGTCAACGATCGAGGACTGGACATCGTTCGGTTTCAGCGGAGCCTGCGCCGCCGGCACCAGGATCAGTCGATCCAGATGAAACTGCTCGAGGGCGTCCTGCGCCGCGATCAAATGCCCGAAGTGCACGGGATCGAAGCTGCCGCCCATCAGGCCAATTTTCATGCGCCAAACGTGTGCGGGCGGTGCGCCCCCGGCGCAAGGCGATTCACCGGGTGGAATTTTGGATTCTTGACTCTCGATTTTCGATTTCCGGACGGAGGAGTTCGTCCCGCACACTAGCTCATTGGAGGGCGGGCGACCCGCCCGCCGGAAAGCCACGCAGCGAACATCGGGTCGAAACAATCGCAGCACCCGCAATGCGGAGGTCAATGGCGGGCGTGGTCGCCCGCCCTCCAATGTTGACGAATCAACAACCCTTCTCCCGCCGCCGGTATCAAACGTTCCGCGGTTCAGAATCTCTCCCGCCCGCGCCGGACGCACCTCGTGGGAAAAGTTCTCGCCATCCTGCGAGAGCTGGCAAAATTGGACCTTCTGCGCATCGCCCCGTGCGTCCCAGGTTTAACCTTCGAAACCTCGCCCATGAAGATCCCCGCCCTTCTCACGCTTAGTCTGACCGCTTTCGCCGCCACCTGTGTCCGCGCCGAACCCGATCCGAACTGGATCGACCACGATCGCGAGCGTCCGATGGCCACCCCGATCGACCCCGGCACCGCCAGCACGCAGGATCAGCCGGGACGTCCGCCGTCGGATGCCACCGTGCTCTTCGACGGCAAGGATATTTCGCAGTGGGTCGCGATGGACGGCAGTCCAACCAAGTGGATCATCCACGACGGCGCGTTCGAGTGCGTGCCGGGCAGCGGCTATGCGCGCACACTGCAATCCTTCGGTGACTGCCAGTTGCACGTCGAATGGACGGCCCCCAACCCACCGCACGGCGAGAGCCAGGACCGCGGCAACAGCGGCGTGTTTCTCGGCTACGACCGCTACGAGATCCAGGTCCTCGATTCCTATCAGGCCAAGACCTATGCCGATGGCGCCGCCGGCTCGGTGTACGGACAATACCCGCCGCTCGTCAACGCGACGCGTCCGCCGGGCCAGTGGCAGGTCTATGACATCGTGTGGACCGCGCCGCGTTTCGATGCTGAGGGCAAGCTGATCTCCAAGGCTCGCGAAACCGTTTTCCACAACGGCGTGTTGATCCAGAACAACGTCGAGCTCACCGGGCCGACGGGTTGGATCAATCGCATCCCCTACAAGGCCCACCCCGAGCGCCTGCCGATCGCGTTCCAGGACCATGGCCATCCCGTGCGCTACCGCAATGTCTGGGTGCGCGAGCTCGGACATCCCCGACACAAGGAATTCATGCTCGCCGACGCCACGCTCGACGGCTTCGTCGGATCGTACGGCACCGGCCAGTGGAATTCCGTCAAAGTGCGCCGTCTCGCGGACGGACTGCTTTCGCTCACGCTCTCGGGCCAGGAACTCGTCCTGCACGCCGAGTCCCCCACCAAGTTTTTTGCGTTCAGCACGGACGTGCAATGCGAGTTCGACTCGAGCAGCCCGGCGAAGCACCTGACCGTATCCGTCGGCGACAGCGACCATGCGATGAAGCTCGAGCGGGTGGGGCCGTGACGGGCCACCCGGCGTCGACGCGCCGGGTGCATATTACAGCAAAGATAATAATGTCGTAGCCACTTTCAGTGCTCGGCAGAAAAATATTCACCGGAGGCCGCCGGGGTCGCCGGGAAATGCGCGGAATAGGTTTTCACCGGAAGGAACGGAGTGAACCGTGGGAAACCTGGACAGGCTGTGCGCCCCAACGATCCGACTTTTTGCACCGTTTGCGCTTTTTTGCGGCTATGGATTTTCTGAAACGGTCCAAGTTCCCCAAGAGTGCCAGAGCGGGACCGCTGCTCGAACCGGCTTTCGGGTGAGTCGCGAAACCGGACCCATCTCCCACTTCACGGCGCGCCCAGCGGTCGCGCCCCACCCTCAAGGCAGACTACAGAGGCCAGAGCAGTTTCAAAAAGCCTGTAGCCGCAAAAAGGTGCAAAGATGCGGAAGAAGGAGGCCCGCCTACGCAGATCGCACCCGCCGGCTCGACGCCGGAATCAGTGTTCCCGCTTGAAGTAGCCGGGGGCGTCCGCCCCCGGGAGTCGATTGCGGCATCAGCCGTCTCCGGAACCGGACCGGGCCCTTCGGACCCGGCCACACCTTTTCCGAATCTGCGCCTTAGTTTTTCTGAATCAGCTTCATTACGTCCAACTACTCCAAGAGTGGCAGGGCGCGAGCGACTTCCGCACCGGCTTTCGGGTGAATCGCAAAACCGGGCGCGCCGTGAACTTTCGGCGGCCCGAGCAATACCACCATGTCACATTCAGGCTACACAGTCACTTGAATCGTTATGCCAGTCGGCACCGGCTCAGGGCCGGGCAACGTCCACTACGATCTGCGTGAGCGAATGGGCGGGAAAGGTGACGTGAAGCGTGGACCCGGCCGCGGCAAGAGTCGTCACTTTGGGCTCGTAGGTGTCGCGCGCCTCGTACGTGTAGGGCCGATTGTCGATGTCGTCGCTGGTGATCTGCCTGACGGTCGCGTCGCCCCTGAACACCCCGGCCGCGCTTTCGATCTCAGTGGCGATCGCCTCGTCGCGATGCCGATTCACCACGTTGATGACGACCTGGTGCGCCTTGGAATCATAGACCGATGACACGTCGAGGTAAGGGATGTGCGCATAGTGCTCGCCGGTGGAGAAAGAGTCGCAGTGCACAAATGTGGCCAGCGCCGCGCCGCGACAGCGGGTCGAATACATCTTAAATGCCTGGAAGAGCGGGGTCCTGAACGTCTGGTCGGTCTTCGGATCGCGGCCCAGGATCGACGTCAGCAGCGTGTAATTGGCCATCTTCACGACATCGGCGTGGCGCAGGAACGAGTTGAAATACTCGGCCAGCGCGAGCGTCGACAGGTGCCCGCCCCGAAACGGCGGCGCCCATTCGTCCACCGACACGTGCATGGGATTGATTTTGCGCACGTCGGCGACCGCCTTGATCTGCCCCGCCGTGATCTCGATCTTCTGATCCAGATCGACCGCACGCTGGCCCAGCAGCACGTAATAGTCCTTGCTGTCGTCCCAGTAGCGGTGGATTGAGAGATAATCGGCGATGCCGGCCAGGCCCTTGATCACTTTCCAGTTCCACTCCACCCACTCCAGATTGTCCTGATAGTTGGAGGATCCGTTGGCGATGAACTCGAGTTTCGTGCCCGGCGAACTGCGGCGCATCGCCTTGGCCGCCTCGACCGCGAACTTCACGTAGTCGTCCGCATCCTTGTGGCCGATGATCCACGGCGCGCCGTCGACCTCGTTGCCGAGGCACCAGTATTTGATGCCGAACGGCTCGGGATGCCCGTTGGCCACGCGCCGGTCGGCCCAATACGTTCCGGCGGGCGCGTTGCAGTACTCCACCCAAAACCGTGCGTCGTCCAGCGTGCCGGTGCCCATGTTGATGCAGACCACGTTTTCGGAGCCGATCAGGTGGTTGAGCAAAACCCATTCGTCCGTTCCGACCTGATTCGGCTCCACCACGCCCCAGGCGAGTTCCATCCGGCGCGGTCGCCCGTTCCTGGGCCCGATGCCATCGCGCCAGTCGTAGGTCGAGGTGAAGTTTCCTCCGGGCCAGCGCATCTGGGTCAGCTGCAGCTCGCGCGCCGCTTCGATCATGTCCTTGCGGAATCCATTGGCATCGGAGAGCGGCGACTTGGGATCGTAGACGGGTCCGTACAGCGTGTTGAATTTCATGTCCGTCCGGTTGAAGCCGATCGGTTCCATGAAGACCCCGTAGATGCGTGGATCGATCTCGTCGATGACATGATCGAGATCGATGCGAATGGTTGCTGACGCGGCGAAGGTCGCGGCGGGAACCAGAACGGTGAGCACGGCAAGTCTGACAGGGGGGATTTTCATGGTGCGAAACAAATATGGGCGTGGCGAAAAAAGGACGGCCGCGGGTTCAGGGCGCGCTCGCGTCGGTCCAGGTGAAGCTGGCGCCGTTCCGGCGGTCGGGCGATGCGCCGCGCGTCGCCGCGTTCATCAGGCCGTTGGCGAGCGGATCGACGGCCACCATTCGATCGGTGACGAGCGACAGCAGCATGATGTCGCCACTTTCCATCTGCTCCCACTGAAACGTGGCCGCAGTGCCCGCATCATTCCCGACCAGGCGCACATCCCCGGCCTCGCCGGCCCCGGTGACCGTCACGAAGCCCGCCCCGTTTTCCGCCTCGAGCGCAACACGACCGCGGCCCCGGTCCCGCACCCGAAAGCGTCCGGCTGCAGGATCGGACAACGGGACCGGCAGCGCGCGAAGATGACCGTTCCACACCGCCAGTACCCGCCCGTCGGCGAGTGAGGTCAGCGCGATCGAATGACCGATCGGAATCGGCCGACCCCGGCCATTTGCCCGGGGTTCGTCGACGCTGAAATGGCTGAAATCCACGAACCCACCCTCCGCGCCCTTTTCGTTGAAATTGAATAACGAGAAGCGCACGCCCTGAAATGTCTTCAGTTGAAAAACCATCGTCAGCGGATCACCGAACGGCTGAAAGGTCACCCCGTCTTCGCTGACACTGAATTGAGCCTGTTCGATATCGAAGTTGCAGTGCACGCGCAGCCATGCCCGCGTGCCCGCCAGGGCGCGTGCGCGGGTCGCGCCGCGAGTCTGATCGAACCAGGAGAGCGCCAGACCGGATTCGCCCCGTCGCAGTCCGATCCAGGCATAAGGCAGATTGAGCAGCGCCAGGCCCGCCACATCGCCGGCCTTCATTCCGGACGCATCGAGTTCCACGGTCGCCGTCGACTCCGGACCGACCGCCCGCTGGGTGAGCGAATCGCGCGCATGCCAGAAATCCGGCGCACCCAGGGCATGAAGGCGCAGCGCGCCGGGCCGCTCGGACAACGACCAATGCGCGTTGTCGGGCACATGATTCCACTGCCAGACCGGTTTGAGTGCCGGTCCGGCGAAGTCGTCACTGTGCTCGTAGGGTGCGTGGGGCGGATCATCGTGGCCGGTGCCGGGCTTGATCCAGGTGAGCGGCGTGCGGGTCAGGTTGCCCGGCAGACCGAAATAGGGCCACCCGTCGCGCCACGTGATCGGGGAAAGGCAGGTGAGCCGGCCGACCGAGTTGTGGTCCATCATCGAAAGCCCCCACCACTCGCCGGAGGCCGTCGACACGATGCCGCCCTGATGCATGGCCAGCGAGCCAACTTCGTCGGGCCGCGGCGAAATCAGCTGCAGCCCCGCATCCCGCCCGAGGCCCTTGAGCCGCCAGCCGGTGCCGATGCCAAAACTTTCCAACGCGCTCGTCGTAGTGACCTCGTACGGACCTTCCGGCCGGTCCGCCCGGGCCACGACCTCGTAACACATCGGGTCATAGTTCGCGCTGAAAATATAATAATGGCCGTTGAGGTGATAGAAATGCGATCCCTCGCCCATGCCGCTGCCTGCCGGAATGAGCACGCGCTTCGTCTCGGGAATGATGTCAGTGAGATCGGACTTCAGCTGGGCAAACTTGATTTCGTTGTAGTCCCACACGACGTAGATGCGGCCGTCGTCGTCAAACAGCACCGAAAGATCGTGCAGCGAGCTGCCCAGCTCGGTGTGCGTCCAGGGCCCGGCCGGGTTGGTCGCGCGGAAGAGTTGGGTTTTCCGGCCATTGACGTTCGCGAAGATGTAGAACGTGCCCGCGTGATAGCGAAAGCATGGAGCCCAGATACCCTGGCCATAGATGTCCCCGCCCTGCAGCCGGTAGGCCGGGCCGAGATCGAGCTCCGCCAGCGCGTAGCCGACGAAATCCCAGTTCACCAGGTCGCGCGAATGCAGGATGGGCAGGCCGGGCATGGCGTGCATCGTCGTGCCCGTAAGATAGTAGTCGTCGCCGACCCGGATCACGTCCGGGTCCGAAAACTCATCGTAGAAAAGCGGATTGGTGAATGTTCCATTGCCGTTGTCCGCCATCCATGTCGTGCGCGCTCTGGTTCCGGCTGCCTGTGGCCCGTTGAGGCCATCCCGCCCCGGCGATAACGGTGCGGATTTTTCCTGGGCGGCGACGGAAAAGGAGACGGCCAGCGCCAACAGCAACGAACGGAATGGAATCGTCATGGGGGAACACGTCGGGGACGAAACTCCCCGCCACGGAGGCTGGAACCAGCAAATCATGCGCACCCCTCGCTACAAGCGGTGGCGCGCATGACCGTTCACCAAACCCGCCTCAATGCAGGCAGGCAGCGCGCAAAAATTAGATTCGCCTTCTTTCCGGGTCGTTTCGAATTTCAGCGATCAATCGTTGGCCAGTCCACCCCGTCTCCCCCATGAAGCGCCTCGTTGCCCTCACGTTCCTCGTTTCATTTTCGCTGGCGCTGCGTTCCGCGCTCCCGACTCCGGACGCCCCACCGGGATTCGATGTCCGCACCTACGGCGCGACGGGCGACGGACACACGCTGGACACCGCCGCGATCAACCGCGCGATTGACGCGGCCGCCGCGGCCGGAGGCGGCGTCGTGCGCTTCCCGCCGGGAACCTATTTTTCCGGCTCCATTCATCTGCGCAGCAACATCACGCTCTCACTCGAAGCCGGAGCCACGATCGAAGCTGCGCCGCCCGGCGAGGGCGTGTACGATGAGCCCGAGGCGAACGACTGGACGGACAAGTTTCACTACCAGGATTTCGGACACGGCCACTGGCACAACAGCCTGATCTGGGGCGAGGGCCTGCACGATGTCGCGATCCTCGGACCGGGTCTGATCCACGGGACCGGACTCGATGCGGAAATCAACCGGTTTGCGGACGAGTCAAAGGGCGAGAAGCGATACCACCACAATCCTCCGCACAGCGGCAACAAGGCGATCGCGCTGCGCGACTGCCACAACGTCTTGCTCCGTGATTTCTCCATTCTGCACGGGGGCTGGTTCGGGATCCTCGCCACGGGCGTGAACAACCTCGTCATCGACGATCTGAAGATCGACACCAACCGCGACGGCATGGACATCGATGGCTGTCAGAATGTCCGCGTCGCGCGATGCAGCGTCAACGCACCCTGGGACGACGCGATCTGCCTGAAAGCCTCGTACGGACTCGGGGCGTTGCATCATTGCGAGGACATCACCATTTCCGACTGTGTCGTCAGCGGAAGCTACGATGAGGGCACCCTGATCGACGGCACCTTCAAGGTGAGCGCGCCGGAATATCGCTCCTGGGGAAGCGGCCGGATCAAGTTCGGCACGGAGTCGAACGGCGACTTCAAACATATCGCCATCACCAACTGCATTTTCGACCGTTGCCGTGGCCTCGCGATCGAAAGCGTCGACGGGTCCCACATCGAGGATGTCGTGGTCTCGAACCTCACCATGCGCCATGTGAAGTCATCCCCGATTTTCATCCGCCTCGGGGCACGCCTGCGCGGGCCGCCTGGCACGCCGGTCGGATCGATCCGGCGGATCTCGATCACCAACCTGACGGTTGCGGACGCCGACTGGAACCTCGGCAGCATCATCAGCGGCCTGCCCGGCCATCCCATCGAGGACATCTCGATCAGCGATGTGACCCTCGTCCAGCAGGGCGGAGGCACGGCGGAACTCGCCGCGCGCGAGCCGCCGGAAGAGGAGAAAAAATATCCCGAGCCCGAAATGTTCGGCGACATGCCGTCGTACGGATTCTTTTTCCGCCACGTCACCGGCGTGACCCTGCATCATGTGCAGATCCGGACCGAGCGGCCCGATGCCCGGCCGGCCATGGTGCTTACCGATGTGAGCGGCGCCTGGTTCGATCATCTGAATGTGGCGCGCGATGCAATTTCACCCGCCACGTTCGAACTGCGTCACGTTGCGGATTTTTCGGTGACTGCAAGCCGCGGCGTGCCCGATACGGTTCGGCCGGCCCTTGTTGAGCACGAGAAGTTCTGAAGCCGGTTGCGTTGGGTGGAACCGGACCTCCCCGTTCGGCAAGCTCAGGGCCTCGAGCAAGGTCGAAAGGCGGGCCGGTTTGTTGCGGCAGACGGGAACCGGTGGTGGGCTATCTCTCGCGTTCCGGGCCACGCTCAACCGTGAGAATTGCGAGACCACCGAGACGGTCGCAAACTCACGGCGCGCCCAGCGGTCGCGCCCCACCCTCAAGGCAGATTCCGAACGCAACGGAAATGACGGATTCGCCGCCGTGTTCTATCGAAGGGCAACGTCACGTGTTTGGCGCCTTTCAACTCTCAACTCTCAACACTCAACCTTCAACTTTTCCGATCCCCTACCGATACCGATAAAGCTTCACCCGCTGCAACGTGAAGTGTCCCGGTTCCAGCCGGAGGTGCCGTCCCTGATGCGTCTGGTCGCCGTTGAGCCAGCGAAGGTGCTGCCACTTTCCGTCGACGTAGCGTCCTTCCTCGCATTCGAGGATTCCGATGATCGGTTCGCCCGGCGATGGCGCGGCAAAGGTGACGATCACGCCGACGCCGCCGAACAGGAATTCATCCGGACCGATTTGGAGGACGATGGCGCCGGATGGGAGCAGGGCGCGATTCGCCGACTTGTCGCCGGCTTCGTTGATGACGCCGTCGGCCAGACCCGGGGCCTCCTGCTGCTCGTAAGTGACCCCGAGCGTGACGCCGCCGAAGGCGACCATCTGGGGTGCGCGCTGCTCCGCGGCGGGTGGCAACAGGGCCGTCATCGTTCCCTTGCCCTGGGCCGCCAGGATCAGGGGCGTGAGTTGGCGGATGAGATCGTTGCTGGCGGTGAGATAGCCGGCGGCGGGTTCCTGCATCGACTCGATGCCAAACGGCGAGAACCCGATCCCGTCGCAAGCCCCGAAGGCATAGAGGCTGTTGACCGCGGCGGTGCCGCTGCGCAGCGCCTCCGGAATGAACAAGGGATTCCCGCCGCGCGTGTAACGCTCGGTCCATTCGACGAAGTTCGGGAAATAGATGTCGGGGCTGATGAAATCAAGCGTCGGGGCGGCGGCGCGCCACACATCGATCAAATGGGGCAGCGGACCTGCGCTGGGATATTGTCCCGGCTGATAGGCCGGACGGATCAGCGCGGCATTCGCGTAAAGTGGCAGGGCATATTCCTTTCGTCCGGCAGAGGCGACCGCATCCACATAGCGTCCGAAGGACCAGGCCATGAAGATTTCCGCCGTCGCGGGTCCGTCGCCGAAAACCGCCGTCCAGGTGCCGGCCTTCTTCGCGCCCCGCGCCATCCAGCGATCGCGGAGGGTCGGCGCCAGCGTGTCGCGGTGAGCGTCCAGATAGTTCAGGAACTCCGGCGGCACCGGAGCGGCAAAGGCGGCATCGGCCGCCGGCGTCCGGTCGCGTGCCTCCGGGATCATCCCGATTTCATTTTCCACCTGGACCAGGACGACCGTGTGCTTTTCACCGTCGGTCTCGCGCAGGTGGCGCATGAGGGCGGCGAAGGCGTGCGCATCGGCTTCGCGGCCCGCCACGGCGAAGGGCGTGACGATTTCCAGCGCCTGTCCGGCCGACGTGCGCGCGCGCGGAAACCGCTCGAGATTCGTCTTCACCCACGAAGGGGCATAACACGACATGCTGTTCTTCCACGTGCCAAACCAGAGGAGCACCAGATGGAAATCCGCGGCGCGCGCGTCCGCGAGCAGTCCGTCCACCGAGGCAAAATCAAACCTCCCCTCCTCCGGTTCGATTACGTCCCAGTAAACCGGCACCACGAGCGAATTCAGGTTGAGCGCCTTCAGGCGCGGCCAGGAGGCGCGCAAATATCCCGGTTCACCGTGGGAGTTGCTCACTTCCCCGCCGCGCACGAGGAACGCGTTGCCGTCCACGATCAGCTGCGTCGCCGTTCCCTGGCGCTGAAGGTGCGGGATCTCGCCCGCGACCACCGGGACGGTGCTGCAGGCCAGGGCGACGAGGGAGAGGCAGGATACGCGGAGGGTCATGATCAGGGTTGGAAAAGTTTCAGGTCGATCGAAGCCGCCAGTCGCTCGTAGCCGGCGACCGAAAGGTGCAGATGGTCACCGCAGTCGTACGCCGCCACGAGTCGCGAGGCATCGGCGGGGTCGCGCACGGCCGCATCGAAATCGATGACCGCGTCGAGCTCGGACGTGGTGCGGATCCACTGATTGATCGCCCTCCGGTCCGCCTCGCTCTCCGGGGTATAGTACATCGTGAAGCCGGAGAAGGGCGTGATGGTCGCGCCATACACCCGGAGACCGTGGGAGTGACCGCGCTCGGCAATCTGCCGCAACGCGCCGATGAGGTCGGCGGCGGTGGTCGCAGGGCGGCCATGCGCGCGAGCCCCTGTGGCGCCTCCGAGGTCGTTGATTCCCTCGAACACGATCAGCCAGCGGCCGCCACACGGACCAAGCACGTCGCGATCGAAACGCGCCAGGGCCGTGGGTCCGAGCCCGCCGTGCAGCAGGGCGTTTCCGCCGATGCCCTGATTGAGCACCGCGATTCCCGCCGTCGCTGGATCAGCTTCCAGACGTCGGGCGAGATTGTCGGGCCAGCGATTGTTGCCATTGGTCGTCGAGCCGCGTCCGTCGGTGATCGAGTCTCCGATGACGATCACTGCGGATGCGGGCGGTGCGGCCGGAACGTCGACCTCCGCGAGAAGATACCAGTGATCCACCGCGTGCGCTTTGGGCAGATCGGCCGCGCCGGCGAGGTCCCCCGCCTGAATATAGGAGGTCGTGCGCGAGCCCGGATGGCCGGTGAGGGCCGCCGGGGCCGACCGCACGCTCAAGCTCACCGCAATATCGCGTTGCGCGACCACGGCGAAGCTCACCGGGTCGGAAAGGAGAGACGCCCCCGGTGGAATGGTGATCGCCTGCGAGCCATTGAAGGTCACCGCGGTATCGGTGGCCGGGCTGATGGCGCTGGCGCCGGCGGACTGGGCGACCCGAACGGCATCGAGAACTAGCGGAGCGTTGCCAAATACATTGGAGAGAACCAGGCGCAGGCGCGGACCAGAGAGTGTCGGGTGAATGATTTCCCGCAAGGTTTCGCCGGTCAGGCCGGGAGCGGGGGGCATGTTACCGGGCTCGGTCAACTGCTGGGCCGAAACCCAGGTACCAACCCAATGGTCGGAGGCGTTTCCGCGCGCGCACAGCGCGAAAGAGATCAAACCACAGAAAAAAAGAAGGCGGTAGGACGTCATGAAATTGACGATCGTTGGGCGGAAAAAAATGTTGGAAATTCGTCGAAAAATTTTCGCCGAGCGAAAGAGGTCAGCCAGTCAAAAATGGGTGATGCGCGAGCCGCATCACGGTTGAGAGTTGAGGGATGAGGGTTGAGGGACTGATCCGCAGTGCACCCGGCTTGGCGTCACGATCCTGAGTTCCGAACGGATAACGGGCGCGGCGCACCCATCGGGGTTGGTCCGTCCTCGACTTCCTCGGGTCACATCGCCGTTGGTTTTTCGTGAAGGTCATGGGAAAGGATTCATCCCGGAAAAAAAGAGCCGGTCCCTGACAAAGGGACCGGCTCGTCAACCCATGCAAGCGGATTGCTCCGCGACCTAGAAGGTCAAGGTATTCGTCACGAACCATTCCTGAACCGGCGCGATGCGCGCGGTGGCCCAGGTCTGGCCGTCCGGTTCAATCGAAACCGGGATGAGGCTGTTCTTCTTGCCGACGTTGGTGACGTTGAACTGGATCTTCCAGTTGATCTTCTTGGTCAAACGGCGCTCGTAGCTCGTCCAGAGATCGATCTGACCTTCGGACGGACCGTAGTACGGTTTGCTGAGATCGAAGCTGGCGAGTCCATTGGCACCCGGAACGACCGGATAGCCGATGACCACCTTGTCCTGCCAGCGATAGCCGGCACCGACACCCACGTTCTTGAGGAAGCCGTGATCGAACGTGTAGTTGGTGATGAAGTTGAAGCGCCACTTGCGCAGTTCGGCGACGTCCGCACCTTCCTGAAGCTTCAGGAGGGTGTACTGACCACGCCAGTTGGCGTAGGTCTGGCGGAGTTCGTTGCCGGCAACGTAATTGCCGTTGAACTGGCGCATGTCACCGGCGACGCCGGCCATCTGCGTGTCCATGTAGGCCACGAAGGCATCGAGCTGGCCGCCACCGACGTTGTTCTGGACCGCGGTGGTTTCCGCCGCGTTGAGGGCAATGCGCCAGTTCGGCAGCGGGTTGGCTGTGAGCTCGTACTCATAGCCGCGCGACCGGGTATCCGCCGAGACCGTGATGTTCGTCGGAGCCGTTGCCACGTAGCTGGCCAAGGTCGTCGGATCAGGCACAAGGGAGGCATTGTTTTGCACCGGCACGATGATCGAGCTGCCAGGGCCCGCGGGTTCCGTATTGGGCCCGAGGGTCTTCGCATACGTTGTGCGGTCCGTCAGCGCCGAGAGCGTCGTGGGGGTGAAGTTCCAGGCGTTGAAGAAGTTCGTCGCCGCCAGGTTCTTCTGGATGTCGTTCCAGGCATTGATCGAGGCATCGCGATGGGCATCGGCCTGCGCCTGCGTCTCGAGCGTGGCGCCGGCGGTGCTGCCGCCCTGACCGTTCAGGTCGGCGACCGGACGGCCGTTGGAGTTGATGTAGGCCGGGGTCCAGAAGTGACGATTGCCCGCGCCCACAACGATGCTGTTGGATGCAGCCACGTAACCGTCCTCACGCGACACCCAGGTGTAATTGGACATCTGGTAGAGGAACACGTTGCGGAACTTGAGGCCCTGCACGATCGTGCCGGCGAGGCCGGTGAGATCGATGCTGGACGCGCTTCCGTTGGTGATCGAGGTGTCGTACTTCACCGCCCGGAACGAATACTTTCCGTCCTTGGTCGAGAGCACCAAACCATACTCCTTCGTTGCGCCGGTCGGATTGTCGAGGACGTTGCCGAAGAAGTCGTGCCGCGTGTCGGTGACCTGGAAGTTGTTCGACTTGTTGTAGGACAGGCTGACGTTGATCGGCAGCGGGTCCTTTTCGCCAAACAGCTTGTTCACGTGGAGGACCACGCCGCCCGCCGTGGAGTGATTCTTGAACAACGAGTAGGACTGATTGCCGTTCAGGTTGACCCCGTTCGTCGGCAGCACGTAGGGCTTGGTGCTGGCGGCGCCGCTGGTGTTGAGGTTCAACTCGCCGCGATTCGTGGTGACTGGCGACGCCGTCACGGCCTCGCTTTCGACCTCGTCGTAGCGCCAGCCGAGGGTGGGCACAATGGCTTCGTTCCAGAGGAAGCCCTGCCATGAACCGGCATAGGACTTGGTCTCGCGGAAGGTTTGCTGCGCCTTCGTGAGCAACTGCGGATTGTTGTCCATGTTGTCCACGATCAGGTTGTCGGCGACATTGGTGTTCCAGCCGACGTAGTTGGCCGGGTTCGAGGCCTGCGTGTAGCCGCCCGTCGGGGGAGTCGCGGACGGGAAGATCACGCTGTTCGCCGGGGGAGTCCAGGCGGCCGACGGGGTGACGCCGGGCAGGTTTTTCCACTGGCTGTTGAACTGATAGACGTTGCCGCTCGTGAAGTTAACCGGAGCCGAAATCGCCGGAATGTAGGCGCCCGACGCGGAATTCATGCCCGCAATCGACGGTCCGAGATAGATGACCATGCTCGGGGCGCGATTGTTGATGTTGTTCGAGCTGCCGTCGTTCACGTTCCAATAGCCATCCCACTCGCGGCTGTTGGCGAACATCTGCCAGTTGTGATTGATGGTGCTGTACTTTTCGTCGCTGTAGACGCCGTTGAAGCGATGATAGCCAAGCAGCTTTTCGAGGAAGCTGCCCTTCGTGATCCAGTCCGAGGCGCGAACCTCGCCGAAGATGGAGCCGCGATAGTACTTGCGGTCGCTCTGGTAGGAATTGCCGGAGCCCGGTCCCGCCAGGACATACGGACGACCAACGTTCGGGTTGGCGGTCAGATCCTGGAAATTCTGCAGGACGTCGATGTTGAGCGTCGGATTGCCCATCAACGACTGGCCACCGCGCTTGTACTTTTGGCGATCGTAGCTCAGGTCGATGCCGAGGCGGTCGTCAAAGGCGGTCTGTTGGACGTCGAGATTGAAGGCATTCCATTTCTCGAATTGGGAGGCCGTGGGACCGTCGATCAGGTTGTGGTAGAAATCGAAGACCGAGGGATCGAGCAGGGACTTTTGGCGGAACTGGCCGTACTGGTAGCCGGGAACCTTGGCCAGAAGAGCGTACTGGTCGTAGCTGGTCAGGCCGTAGAACTGATCGGAATAAGTTTGGCCGAGGGCGCTGTTGCCAACGCCGCGAAAGGCGCCGGTGTTGTCGATGAAGCCGTTGTTGATGTAGCCGGCCGAAATGCGATACAGCTCGTTGGTGGTGCCATCAACGGTCCACAAGGGCTGCTGCTGATTGGCAAAAATGCCGGCCGCCAGCCACGGGTTGACGTTCTGCGGCTGGGCCGTGATGCCGTAGGCCGAGTTGATGAGAAGCTTGCCCATGCCGCCCGCCGGGTTGCCCGCGGACACCGGGGCGAACCACGGGGTCAGGCTGTCGGCCGGAGGAAGCGTGCGCGGACGGTCGGCCTTGATGTCGCCGTTCTCAAACTTCGCCTTGATGCTGGTGTGGAAGGACGGGTCCTTGAAGAGCTGCGGGTCGAAGCGGACCATGCCGGAGAAGCGCTTGTCGTGCTGGTAGGCCTGCTTCTGCTCATACTTCTGGTTGTTCCACAAGCCGTCGATGCGGACCGCGAGGACGTTGTCGATCAGCTGCTGATTGACGTCGATCGAGGAGCGGGTGCTGCCGTAGGAACCGGTGCGGAACTCGACGTCGCCGGTGTCGCGAAATTCAGCGTTGTGGATCGACGCGTTGACGATGCCGGCCGGGCTGCCCAGACCGAACAGGATCGAGTTCGGGCCGCGCTGGATGTCGATGCGGTCGACGTTGTAGGAATCCCACGGAATGTCCGTGACGAAGAAGTCGCGGGTATTGTCCGCCGCGGCGAGGCCGCGGACGCGCTGGGCGCTCGCTGGAGCGCGCAGTTCGGCGGTCTCGGTCGGAGTCGTGCCGTTGCCGACACCGGCGTAGGTGCCGCGCGTGCCGCCGACTTCGGCGTTGGTCGTGAACTGGAGGAGCGTGCCGTTGTCGGTCGCGCCGACGTCGTTCATGAACTCCTTGGTGATGACCTGAATCGACGAGGCGACGTCGCCCAGGTTCGTGCGGATGCGGGAGCCGGCCAGGGTTTCGGTCGCCTGGTAGCCGATGTTCTTGTCCGCGGTGACTTCGAACGGACTCAGGGTGATCGTTTCAGGAGCATTGCCGGCCGCCGGAGCATCGGCGGCGAGCATTCTGAGGTTGGCGACCGTGGACGGGTCCGCCGCCGGGGAGTTGGCGGGCGCGACCTGCGCATGGCCCCAAGTCAAGCAGAGCAGGGCGGCGCCGCCTGCAATCGCGGTACGCGCCCGGTTGTTCAATGTGTTCATCAGGGTATTAGGGTTGGACTAACGGCTTGCTAAAATCGTGGCCCCACGCCGTCGCGGGCGGGCAGACGCGCGCGCAAGTGGTGGGGTTCAGACATGAATATACCGACCGGTTATCGGGGGATGGGGTTACCCGGTCTGTCGCGGAGGCAACCGCAGCGCTTCCGCGAAATCAAAAGCCGCGTTAGTCTAACTATAGTGCAATGGATGGTGAATCCCGCCTGCCGCCTTGGTCGGAGCTGGCGGGGATCGACGTGCCCCGCGCGCCCTCCGGCCGGATTGCGCACGGGCATCGTCCGGTCCCGTCAACTTGCCGCCGCGCATCCCATCCCGCCGGCCAACCGACCTCAGCGCGATGCGGAATCGGGAACGTCGGGATAGTCCCGGCTGTATTGGTCGTAAACCCGATACAAGAGAAGACGGGTGCGGCCGGATTCGGGCGTCCGGTCGATCTTGCCGGCGAATTTCAGGAGTTGGCGCACGAAAGCGCGCTGCGCCCTCTCGTTCGCGGGAGTCACGGCCGTCGAACGGTTGGCCCAGTTTTCCTCGAATCCATCGATCGTCTGCTCGCGCTCGAGCGCGGTGCTACTGGAAATTTCGGGCACCTCGACTCCCAGCGGTTCCCGGGCACAGGCGCCCAGCAGGCAGGACAGGACCGCGGTCGCGATCAAGGTCGCAATCCGGAGGCGAAAAAGGTGAGTCGATGTGATGCACGCAGACTTGATTCCCATCTGATTAGGTTGCCTGAGTCGGCCCAGGGGCGCCGGGCCGAATGTAGGCTGGAGTCAGCATCCGCCCCGGAGCGGGTCGTCGGCAAGCGTTCGCTGGCAAATTTTTTGTCAAAAATCTCCGGCGGCTTTCGTCATGATCCGCGAGCGGCCGCCGCGCCGCATTCCCAAAGTTATGGACCCGCCTCGAAGGGCCTGAACTGCTTTCGTCGGTTCGACACAAACATTCGCAGCCTGACCCCTTCTGAGGGCCCCCTGTCGGATTATCGGGCTAGGCCGACGGCGCGAGGAAGGCCCCGCGTCGCCGGGCCGCGCGCAGTAGCAAGACCACCGCGACCGTGGTCGACTCGATGATGAGCCACGAACTCTCCGGACCGAACATCCCGCCGGTCAGCCAGTCGGGCCCGGCGTAGCGGCTTTCGAGCGGCGCCAGCTTCCGCCAGTCCTCGATGCCCGAAAGCGGCAGGCCGCTCAGCAGGATGGCAAAGTTCCATGCCGCATGATGGGCGGCCACGACCCACAGGTTGCGCGCCAGCGTGAAGACTGCGCCCCACAGCAGGCCCGTCAAAGTCACCGCGACCAGCATCGTCACGGCATCGCCGACCCCGCCGGTGGCAACGTTTTCCAGGTGCTGCAGGGCAAATATCACCGCCTGGATCGCCAACGCCCACTTTGTCCCCCAAGTCCGTTCCAGGATCCGGAGCAGCAGGCAGCGGTAAGTCAGTTCTTCCAGGGTTGCCGCGATGCCGATCACGGCGGCGACGCCGAGCAATGGCGGTGAAGGGCCGCGAAACAGGACACGTTCGTAGACGCCGAATGCGAAGAGCGCGGCCATCGGTAGCGCCACCATGGCAGCGCCGCTCGCACCGCCCAGCAGCAGGTGAGTCGGCCGCAGGCGCAACTCGACCGCTTTGCGTTTTTCATGCCAGTGCACGAAGGCCCAGTAGCCCCCCACGGCGGACAGCAGGATGCCCACGCGCCTGAAGACACTGAGCCAATCGGGTCCGGGATGGAACGCGGCGTCGATCAGCGGCAGCAGGCCCTTGCGGAAGATCAGGATCGAGCCCAGGACCGCTACCCCACCCAGCAGCAGGGAGCCGAGCATCCGTCCGATTACGCGCATCCGCCGTCGCCAGACGGTTTCGTTTGCCAGCGGAGCGGTGCGATTTGTCGCAACAGTCCCGGAAGACTTTGCCTCCATGCTCAAGGCGGGCGGTTCAAGATTTGAGGAATCTGCCCAAGGATCGAGATTTCCCCTGCCCGGCCATAACCCGGCAGCCGGCTGGAAAGTTGCAGGGGGTGTCGCAGGAGAGCGGGAAAGGGTCAGGTCACGTTACCCGGGGAAGAATCGGACTGACCTCGGCATCCATGACCCGAGCCCTTTTGGCGCTCTTGTCTCGCGAAGGCGGCAAAGGGAATGAGGTCCTGCCTTCGCGCCCTTCGCGAGATCTCCCTGGCTGTCTACCGGATCTGGTTTTCGCCCTTGGCAGTGAGTGCGTAGGCCTTCTCGGTGCGGCGGTGTTCAATGAGGCCCGCTTTGAGCCAGGCCGTGAGCAGCTTTTTGCCCACGGTGCGCGCATGGCTCTCCGGAATCGTGCCGAGGGAGCCCATGAACAGGGTTCGAAGTTGGAAGGCTTGGGGCGATTGCGAGAGCGGCATGGACCGGGCGGCGTTGGCTGCAACTGGGCTGCGGGCGGGTCGATCAGTCAAGGAGCAAGACCTGGTTGCTTTCGGTTCAGACAGCACGGCATCTTGCTGCTGAAGGCGCGACAACGTCGAACAAGCCGAGCCGACGCTAGATTTGTCGGACCTTGTTGCCAGTCTTGTTGCCAAAATCCGCATAAGAAAACGCCGGATTGTTAGCCAACGTTGATTCCGAAGCGGATAAGAAACTGGTGCCCGGGGCGGGACTCGAACCCACACGGCCTTGCGGCCAGGGGATTTTAAGTCCCCAGTGTCTACCATTCCACCACCCGGGCGGATCTGCATAGGAAAACATTTTCTCGGGTGAGTAAAGATCACCGGATCAAGCTCCGGTGCATTTGATCAGATCCACTCATGTTACCATGCACCTGTGAGAGAGGGTTTATCCCGCGATCCTTCCGGGCCCTTCGGATCCGGCTACATGACGGGACGGCCTGTTGTAGCCGGGGGCGCCAGACCCCGGGGGACAATCGCGACGTCAAGCCGTTCCTACCTCCCCACGCCAGCCGCCGGTCATTTGACTCGCATCATTGAACACCGGCGCCCAATTTCCCGCCGTCCGCATGTCACCCGGCGCCAAGTTTCGTTCCGCGCTCCAGACGGAGCGACCGCTCCAAGTTGTCGGCGCCATCAACGCCTACGCCGCCCTGCTCGCGGAGCGCGCCGGCTTTCACGCCCTCTACGTCTCGGGCGCCGGTGTGGCCAATCACTCCCGCGGCATTCCGGATATTGGACAGACGACGCTCGAGGACGTCGCCACCGACGTCCGCCGGATCGCGCACCGTACGCCGCTGCCGGTGCTGGTCGACATCGACACCGGATGGGACGATCCCGGCGCGTCGGTGCGGGCCCTCGCCGCGGCGGGAGCGGCGGCCGTGCACATCGAGGACCAGGTGCCGGCCAAGCTCTGCGGTCATCTTCCCGGCAAACACCTGGTGACCTCGGCCGACATGGTGGCCCGCGTGAAAAGTGCCGTCGCCGGCAAACCCGATCCGTCCTTCGTGATCATGGCCCGCACCGATGCCGCCGCGGTCGAAGGTGTGTCGGCCGCCATTCGGCGCGCGCAGGAATATGTGGCGGCGGGAGCCGACATGATTTTCGCCGAGGCCCTGCGGTCGCTGGACGACTTCCGTTCCTTCGCCACGGCGGTCCAGGCCCCGGTGTTGGCCAACCTGACGGAGTTCGGGCAGACTCCCCCGTTCACGCTGAATGAATTGAGCGCCGCGGGTATCGCCCTCGTGCTCTATCCGCTTTCGGCGTCGCGCGCCGCCGCCGCCGCCTCGCTCGACGTCTATCGCACGATCCGGCGCGACGGCTCCGCCTCGGCCGCGCTCGAAAAAATGCAAACCCGGACGGAGCTTTACGACGTCCTGGGCTACACTCCACCGAAGGAAAAATGACGGCGGAAATTTCGAATATGAATCCATTCGGTCCTCCAGGCAATCGTTCGGAAATCACTCCGATGCGCGGCGCCTGTTGTCGTTCGCGGCGGGCCCAGCGGTCCCGCCCTACCTTTGGATAACGTCCATGTCTGCCGAGAACCCGGTTCCCAAGACCAAGAAATCCGTCGCCCTGTCCGGCGTCGTCGCCGGCAACACCGCGGTCTGCACGGTCGGCCACACGGGAAACGACCTGCATTACCGCGGCTACGACATCGCCGACGTCGCCACGCAGGCGAGCTTCGAAGAGGTCGCCCACCTGCTGATTCACGAAACGCTCCCGACCGCCGCCCAACTCGAGGCTTATCGTCGCAAACTCGCCGGCCTGCGCACGCTGCCCGCGGAACTGGTCGCCGTCCTCGAGAAAATTCCCGCCCGGGCGCATCCGATGGATGTGTTGCGCACGGGCTGCGCCATGCTCGGCACGCTCGAGACCGAAACGCTGCCGGCTTCGGGCGCCGGTCCGGCCCACGCCGCCTCCGCGCGCGAACTCGCCGACCGGCTCATCGCGTGCTTCCCGGCCATGCTGCTGACGTGGCACCATTTCTCCCGTCATGGGCGTCGCATCGACACCGCCACGGCCGAAACCTCGGTCGCGGGGCATTTTCTGGCGCTGCTCCATCAAAAGCCGCCCACGGCGGCGCACACCCGCGCGCTTGACCGCTCGCTGATCCTCTACGCCGAGCACGAATTCAACGCGTCCACCTTCACCGCACGCGTGATCGCGGGAACCGGTTCGGATTTCCATTCGTGCGTCACCGGCGCCATCGGCGCCTTGCGCGGAGCCAAGCACGGCGGCGCCAACGAGGTCGCCGATGAGATCCAGCAGCGCTATTCGTCGGTCGCCGAGGCGGAGGCCGACATCCGCGCGCGGATCGCCCGGCGTGAGATCGTGATCGGATTCGGCCACCCCGTCTACACGGTCTGCGATCCGCGCAACGCCCTCATTCGAGAAATCGCCCGCGAACTGTGCACTGCCGCCGGTCACCGGCTTCAGTTCCAGGTGGCCGAAGCCATCGAAAAACTGATGTGGAACGAGAAAAGGATGTTTCCCAATCTCGATTGGTACAGTGCCGTCGCGTACCGCGAACTCGGCGTTCCGACGGCCATGTTCACGCCGCTCTTCGTCATCGCGCGCACCGCCGGCTGGGCCGCCCACATTGTCGAGCAGCGCATAGACGGCAAGATCATCCGCCCCGGCGCGAACTACGTCGGTCCGGAGCCGCGGGCGTTTCTTTTGATCAACGACAGAATTTGAACCACAGAGACACGGAGAGACTTTGATCGGAAAAGTTTCCCGAAATCTCTGTGCCTCTGTGGTAATAAAAAATGAGTTCCCCCATATCGAACACTCGCCCGGCTCCCGATCCCCTCCTTGCCACCCTCGCCGACTACGTGCTCGACGAAACGCCGGCGAGCGTGGACGCACGCGACACCGCGCGCTGGTGCCTGGCCGACACACTGGCGTGCGGCATCATGGCCCTCGCCTACCCGGCGTGCACGAAACTGCTCGGACCGGCTACTCCCGGTTTTCTCGTGCCGAACGGCGTGCGCATTCCGGGCACGTCCTACGAACTCGATCCCGTGACCGGTGCGTTCGATATCGGGACGATTGTCCGCTGGCTCGACTTCAACGACACCTGGCTGGCCGCGGAATGGGGACACCCCTCCGACAATCTCGGCGCGATTCTCGCCGTCGCCGACTGGATTTCACGCCACCAGGCCGAGGGCGCACTGCCCACGGCATTTTCCACGACGCTTCCCGCCCCGCGCCGGCTGATCACCGTCGGCGAGGTTCTCACGGCGATGATCAAGGCCCACGAGATTCAGGGCGTGCTCGCGCTGAACAACTCGTTCAATCGCGTGGGTCTCGATCATGTGCTCCTGGTCCGCGTGGCATCGACCGCCGTCGCCACCGCCCTTCTCGGCGGCGATCGCGAGCAGGTGATCAACGCCCTCTCCCACGCCTGGCTCGATGGCTCTGCGCTGCGCACCTACCGGCATGCGCCCAACACCGGATCACGGAAATCGTGGGCGGCGGGCGATGCCACCAGCCGCGCGGTGCGACTCGCGCTGATCGCGATGACGGGCGAGATGGGTTATCCTTCGGCGCTGACGGCCAAGACCTGGGGATTCCAGGACGTTTCGTTCCAGGGACGCGAAGTCACCCTCGCGCGTCCGCTCGGCAGCTACGTGATGGAAAACGTCCTCTTCAAGATTTCCTTCCCCGCCGAGTTTCACGCCCAAACCGCAGTGGAGGCGGCCATCGCGCTGCATCCGGTAATCGTGCATCGCCTCGGGAACATCACCCGCGTGGAAATCACCACGCACGAATCGGCCATCCGCATCATCGACAAGACCGGTCCGCTCCACAATCCGGCCGACCGCGATCACTGTCTGCAGTATATGACCGCGATCGGATTGATTTTCGGCGACCTCACCGCCGACCACTACGAGGATCGGGTCGCCGCGGACACGCGCATCGACGAACTCCGGGCGAAAATGGTCGTGCACGAGGACCCCGCTTACTCGCACGACTATCTCGATCCCGACAAGCGATCGATCGCCAATGCCGTCCAGATTTTCTTCTCGGACGGATCGAGCACGGCGCGGATCGCCGTCGAGTATCCGGTCGGACATCGCCGTCGCCGGGCGGAGGGGATTCCGCTGTTGCAGGACAAGGCCCATGGCGCCTTCGCCGCGCATTTCGGAGTCGCCCGCGCCGACCAGCTCATGTCTCTTTTCTCCAACGGGCCCCAACTCGAACGTCTCCCCGTCCATGAGTTTGTCTCGCATTTCGTCGCGTGATTCGCGATCGGCGTCAGCCGTGGGAGCGGATCTACCCCGCGACGGCCGAAGGACGCCGCATCCGCGCAATCCACAGATGCCCGGCGCGCCCAGCGGTCGCGCCCTACCCGCACTGATTATTTGTTGGATTGGGTTGGGCTCGTCCATCGTCCTTTCCGCCAAGCCGCCGCCGGACCTCCAGGCCCAACTCGACCGCTGGATCGTCCATCAACCGGGCGGAATTTCCGTGGCGTGGGTGGATGCGGATGGCCCCGAGTTTTTCTCCGCGGGACAACATTCGGCGGCCGATCCACGGCCGGTCACGCCGGACACGATGTTCGAGCTCGGTTCGATCACCAAGGTGTTCACCGCACTGCTGCTCGCCGAGTCGGAGCAGCAGGGAAAGGTGAACCGGGCCGATCCCGCGGTGAAATATCTGCTGCCGGCGGACGATCGCGCCCAGGCGCCGCTCGCGAAGATCACGCTGCTCTCGCTTACGACCCACACGTCCGGACTGCCGCGCCTGCCCTACAACATGGGACCGAATCCGGACGGCATGGCGCAGCCGTATGCGGAGTACGATCGCGCCAAACTCATCGATGCCCTGCGCGTCCATGGTCCCGTCGCCCCCATCGGCCTGACGCTCGCCTATTCAAATTTCGGGGTCGCGGTCCTCGGTGAGTCCCTCGCGTCCGCCTGGGGCACCTCGTACGAGAGCGCGCTGCGCGCACATGTTCTCGAGCCGCTCGGAATGACGGCCACGACGCTCGGCATGACGGGGAACGCCCCGCCGCCCGACCTCGCGCCGGGCCACGTTGCCGGCAAGGAGGCACCCAGCTGGACCTTTCAGGCCTTCGCGCCGGCGGGCGCTCTCCGCAGCTCCGCCCGCGAGCTCGCAAAGTTCCTCGCGTTTTGCCTGCACCCCGACGGGAACTCGCTGCGGCCCGCGCTCGCCGCGACCCTCCAGCCCCAGCATGAAGCCGACGACGCCGGCCAGATCGGAATGGGCTGGTTTCTGACCACGTCCTCCGATCGAACCGTAATCTGGCACAACGGGGCGACGGCCGGGACGCTCTCCGTCGTCGCATTCTGCCCGAAAACCGGAACGGCCGTGGCCATTCTCGCCAATGAGAGCAAGAATCCGCTGCCGCTCGGTTTCGAACTGCTGGGCGCGAAGGCCCCCGGGCACGCCGCGCCCAAGGTGGCGCATGCGGCGGACTATGTCGGAAAATATTCGCTCAAGGGCACCCCGGTAACCCTGCGCCAGCGCGACGAAGGCCTGACGGTGCAGCTGCCAGGGCAGCCGGCCATCCGCCTGAAGCCGAATGGCTACGATCGCTTCATCACCATCGATGTGCCGGCCGAGATTTCGTTTGAGCGCGGCGGCGACGGAAAAATCACGGCGCTCGTCCTGCACCAGAATGGAATCGAGCAACGCGCGACGTGGCACCCGTTGCCTCCTTCGCCGCCGGAGGTATTTCTGCCCGCCGAAACCCTGAACGAATACGTCGGCGAATACGCCTTCACTCCGTCGGTCAAAATGACGGTCACGACGAACGGCAGCGGCCTGCTGATCCAACTGACGGGACAAACGAAACTCCCGGTCAGCGCCTCTGCGCGCGATGAGTTCTTCTACACGGTGGTCGACGCCCGGGTGTCGTTCCAGCGTGATGCCGCCGGCAAGGTCGTGCGGCTGGTCCTGCATCAGAATGGCCGCGACCAGACGGCGGAAAAGGCGCGCTGAATCACCTGCCGTCATGACTCCCCGACCGATATGGCGCATCCAGTTCCTGCTTGTCGCCTCCCTTCCCTTTCTTTCAGCCCCGTCCGTTGTCGGGGGCGAAGCCGAGTCCTACGGCGGAAAACCCTTTGGCGATGCGCTCCACGCCGCCGCGCCGCAGTCGATTCCGGGTCCCGTATTTTGTGCCTACTACGATCTCGGCGGCGAAGGCGTGGCCTATCACGATTCGGAAGTGACAAACCAGGGCAGCGGGAAACTGAATCCGGCGGACGGATCCTACCTCAATGAATTCCGCCGTCATGAGGGGATCGACACGTCGTACACGAAGCCCGTGCCCGACCGCGAGTCACCGTGCAACAAGGTGGTGCCTCCGCTCGGTCTGCTTTACGTGGGTTGGAACGAGCCCGGTGAGTGGTTCAAGATCACCGTGAACACCGTTGAGGCCGGCGGCTATGTGGCGGACGTTCTTTATACCTCCCAGCGGGGCGGCACGATTGGCATCGACGTGAACGGAAAGCCGCTCGCGTTGCCGTTTGTCCTCGAGTCGACCTACAATCCCGCCGAAACGATTCCCTGGCGGCAGTGGCATCACTGGAATGTTGCGCGCGATGCATTTCGAGTGACGCTCCCGAGGGGGACGAGCGTGCTCACCGTGCATATCGTCACGAATGGAAATTTGAATCTCGCGACCTTCCTGTTCCGACCGGAGGGAAAATCGCGCTCGGGTCCCGACATCACGACGTTCTGCACGGCGTTGCCGGGGCGATAGATGTAGGGCGGGGTCGCCGAACCCCGCCTTGATAAAATCCTCAAATTCTCCGCGGATGGCGCGGATATCACGGATCCAACGACGGAGCGGACTGGTCGATCCGCGTCATCTGCGAAATCCGCGGTGGATTTCTCCGGGCGTTCGATTGCCAAAAAAACGGCGCGGAACGAATCCGCGCCGTCGTCTCATCTAACCCAAGGGTCAGGGCTCAACGCCAGTAACCTTCGACGAAGGTGTAGTGGCCGCCGTGGCGTTCCCAGCGGGGCTCCACCCAGCGGGCGTGGGCATGCGGCGGGCGTTCCCAGTGTCCGCGGACCCACTCATGATGGCCTCCGCGCCACGCCCAATAGCCGTTGATCCAGACGTGATCCGGAGACGGTCGCATATGCTCATCGATGACTTCCTCGCGCGGCGGCGGCGGAGCCACGTCGATGTTGATGCCCACACCGACTTCGCCGACCAGGTTCGGGATCGGCAGCGCCGGAATCGGCAGTGTCGCCGAGACCATGCGCGGAGCGGCCAGCGACATCAGTCCCATGCCCAGACCGCAGAGGCAGGCGACGCGGCGTTTGCCGATGAACTCAGTCCATGATGTATTCATGATACCAGTATAGACCGAATGAGTTTTTCGGAGTTCGGGTATGTGAACGTATTCTTCAACCGACAGCGGCACCGACATTTAGATATCGTTTCCCCACCGGATCTTTCCGTCCCCATGGGTAGATACCCTCCCGGCGGCGAGCCGCGGATTGAAGGGTGGAACCGGACCTCCCCGTTCGACAGGCTCAGGGCCTTGAGCGGAGTCGAAAGGCGGGCCGGTTCAAATTGCGGCCTTCGAGATCATCGAGGCGAAAATCGGAGGCCAAGGCTGACCGACAATCGGGCAAAGTCCCGTTCGTCCCAAAACCGGCCCGGAGGTCCGGTTCCACCTCGTCCGATACTCCGGCACCTTGTTGCCGGGACGCCCGACCCCTTTCTCACGAATCTCGACTAAACCAATAAAGGCAGCCGGGCTTCTCGGACCCGGCTGCGTCTAATAAATTCTCAATCCATCAATTGCCGCTCAGTGCCAGTAACCCTCGATGAAAACATAGCCTTCGCGGCGATGTTCCCAACGCGGCGCGATCCAGACCATGTGCGGATGCGGTGGACGCTCCCAGTGGCCGCCGATCCAGACGTGATGTCCATCGCGCCAGCGCCAGTAACCCTCGATCCAAACATGATCTCGCGAAGGGCGCGTGCGTTCGACCACCACTTCGTGACGCACGGGCGGCGGAGGCTGGGCGACAAAATTCACCCGGACATCGACTCCGGGCGCGACCGGTGCCGCCACCACGGCGCCCGCGCGCCAGTTGCCCGCCACAAAAACGTATCCATTGCTCCGCGCTTCCCAGCGCGGCTCGACCCACACGTATCCCGGATGCGGCGGCAATTCCCAGCGCCCGCCGACCCACACGTGACGACCGCCGCGCCATGCCCAGTATCCGTGAACCCATACGTGTTCCGGCGAGGGGCGTTCCACGATGACTTCCTCGCGCAGCGGAGGAGGCGCGGTCACGATCACCTCTTCTCCCGCGACCGGCGCGGGCTCGACGATCACTTCGCGTCGGGGATGTTCCTCGACGACGCATCCACTCAGAAATGACAGACCCACGGCCAACAGTGCCGCCGTCCGCCATGTTTGCAGTCTCGTTGTGTTGGGGGAGAGAAGGCGCATGCAGACGAGACGCGCAACGCCCCGATTAGTTTCAAGCAAGATGCAATATTGTTGGCGACTCGAACACGCCCCACGCTTCTTGGGCATCAGTTCCGCCGATCGAAAAGCACTCCACGACTGCCGAGCTGCGCTGATAAAATGAGCGATCGCCGAAGTGGAATTCGGCGATCACCTGTCGCCTGCAAGCAGGCTCCTACATTTCGACACCTGGCCGGAGGACGCCGACTCTCGGCTCAGGGCGCGGTCAAGTGCGAGGACTGAATCTCTCAACCCTCAACACCCAACCTTCAACCGAATGGCCTTCCCTCAATCCCAATGCCCCTGGACGAAGACGTATCCGCGTCCGCGATGCTCCCAGCGCGGAGCCGTCCAGCTCCGCTTGCCGTGCGGCGGACGTTCCCAACGCCCGCGCACCCATTCGTGGCGGCCGCTGTGCCAGGCCCAGTATCCGCCGACCCAGACGTAGTCCGGGCCGGGCTGAACCTCCACGACCTCCTGTTGCATGGGCGGAGGAGCAGCTTCGACGACCTCGTCCGTCGAACCCGCTACGGTAGTCGCCGGAGCGGGCTGCGCCGAAGTCGTGGGAGGAGGCGGTGGCGGCGGAGGCGGCCGGTTGCAGGCGCCGAGGATCAGGGCGGTGACCGGCGCGAGACCCGAAGCGAGCAAACGTGATGGCGTCGAGACTTTCATGGCTCAGGAACTCCAATGACCTTCGATGAACAGATAGTTGCCGTCGCTGCGCTGTTCCCAGCGCGGCGGGATCCACTCGGAGCCCGAGGAGGGCGGCACTTCCCAGTGGGCATTCACCCATTCGTAGCGGCTGTCACGCCACGTCCAATAGCCGTCGACCCAGATGTGGTCCGACGACGGACGAGCCGGGCGGGCGATGACGACCTGCGGCTGCGTCGCGACCGGAGGAGCTTGCGTGAGAACAACGGTGCCATTGGCGGTGGTCGTCACGCCGGTCGAAGGAACGACAACCTGGACGGGGGCGGTGTTCGCCGCGACCGCCACCGTGGAACCGGGAGGTGGAGCGGACACGACATGCGATTCGGGCTCGGAGCTGCATCCCGCCGCGAGCGCGAGAGCGGAGGCCAGAAGCAAGGGTACGACCGCTTTCGTCGTGTAGTGATTTTCTGATGACGTATTCATGACGACCCCTCTGACCGGCCCGCCCATTTTGCAGTTGCCGGAAAAGCAGCGGCGAAAAACTTTTCCGGCACCGCGCGAGGCCCCTCCTGTCTTCAGGATGTCACCGTGGGTGAAACAGCCCACCGGTAGGGGCGGATGTCTCATCCGCCCGCTCCGCGACGTTTTGCACTGAGGCCGGCGGGACGCCGTCCCCTACCGATATTCAAAGACGCCGCGGCTTTCCGAAATCCAAAATCGGGAATCGAAAATCCAAAATCGCCAATCACCCGCCCTTGGCCGCGGCCACCGGTTTCGGCGTCGGACTGGTGGTCTGGACGGTCTTCTTCCCGACCTTGATGTTGCGGTGGAGATAGTCGTCGTAGTCCGGCACGAGGCGGTCGTACGCGACGTGCATCAGCGGCGAGGAAATCATGAAGTCGGCCGTCGAGCGATCGCAGGCCACCGGCACGTTCCACACCACTGCCATGCGCAGCAGCGCCTTCACGTCCGGATCGTGCGGCTGCGGCTCGAGCGGATCCCAAAAAAAGATCAGAAAATCGATTCGCCCTTCCACGATCATCGCGCCGATTTGCTGATCGCCGCCGAGCGGGCCGCTCTGGAGCTTGTTGATCTTGAGCTCGAGCAGCTCCTCCAGGAGCGAGCCGGTCGTGCCCGTGGCCCAGATCTCGTGCGCCACCAAAACGGCGCGGTTGAATTTGGCCCACTCAACGAGGTCCTGCTTCTTGCCGTCGTGCGCGACCAGGCCGATCCGTTTGCGGGTTCCCATGCTCAGCTTGGCGTATTTCATCGGGAATGGGCGGAGAGCTCCATCGGACGATCGAAGGTGCGGATGTTCATCGGTTCAATTCGTGTCCGTTCGTGTTAATTCGTGGTCCGAGCGCTTCGTCACGATTCGGTCCTACCCGCGACGGCATCGCCCGGCAAGGAATCCCGGCGCGCTTTCCGGATTTGCCTCCGCACGCCGGGAGCGTTTCGCTGGCCGTCCCATTATGACACGCACGCTCGTCAAGGACGCCCTCAACGCCACGCAGCCGGCCGACGCCATCCGACTCCAAGGCTGGGTCCGCACCCGGCGCGACGCCAAGGCGTTTTCGTTCGTCGAGGTCAACGACGGCTCGTCGCTCAAGGGCATGCAGGTCATCGTCGATGCCACCCTCCCCGACTATTCCGCCGTGGCGCACGCGCACACGGGCTCGTCCGTCGATATCGAGGGACGCCTGGTGGAGTCCAAAGGCCAGGGCCAGAAATGGGAAGTGGTGGCGACAAAATTCACCGTAGTCGGCGAAGCCGACGCCACGTATCCGCTGCAAAAAAAGGGACACACGATGGAGTTCCTGCGCGAGATCGCCCATCTCCGCCCCCGTTCGAATCTTTTCGGCGCCGTCTTCCGCGTGCGCAGCCGCCTCGCCTATGCCGTCCACCAGTTTTTCCAGGAGCGTGGATTTCATTACGTCCACACACCCATCATCACGGCCAGCGACTGCGAGGGTGCGGGCGAACTTTTTCGCGTCACGACGCTCGACCCGGCCCAGCCACCGAAGTCCCCGGACGGCGCCGTCGATTTCTCCCAGGATTTCTTTGCCAAAAAGGCGTATCTCACGGTCAGCGGCCAGCTCGAGGGCGAAATCTTCGCCTGCGCGCTGTCGAACATCTACACCTTCGGACCAACCTTTCGTGCGGAGAACTCCAACACGTCGCGGCACGCCTCGGAGTTCTGGATGATCGAGCCGGAAATCGCCTTCTGCGACCTGGGCGGCAACATGGCCGTCGCCGAGGAGTTCGTGAAGCATCTGATCCGCGATGCGCGCACCCATTGCGCCGCCGACCTCGAATTCTTCGCCAAGTTCGTCGACAAGGATCTGCTCGCCCGCCTCGATTTCGTGCTCGACCGGCCGTTCCAGCGCTGCAGCTACACCGACGCGATCGAGATCCTCGCGAAGTCCGGACGGACCTGGGAACATGCGGTTGCGTGGGGCGACAATCTTCAGTCCGAACACGAGCGCTACCTGGCCGAGGAGCATTTCAAGTGTCCGGTCACGCTCTTCGACTATCCGCGTTCGCTGAAACCCTTCTACATGCGCGTCAATGAGGACGGAAAAACCGTCCGCGCGATGGATCTGCTCGTGCCCGGCATCGGCGAGATCATCGGCGGCAGCCAGCGCGAGGAGCGCCTCGAGATCCTTCGCGAAAATCTCGCGCAGCACCATCTCTCGGAGAAGGATTACTGGTGGTATCTCGACCTGCGGCGCTACGGCACCGTTCCCCACTCCGGCTTCGGTCTCGGCTTCGAACGCATGCTCATGTTCGTGACCGGTGTGGGCAACATCCGCGACGTGATCCCGTTCGCCCGGACGCCGAAGTCGGCGGAGTTTTGAATGGGTAGATGTAGGGCGTGGTCGCCCGCCCTGAGCCTGTCGATGGGCCGAACCCCGCCTTGCTGGTCACAAGGTGGAACCGGATCTCCCCGTTCAGCAAGCTCAGGTCCTCGAGCGGGGTCGAGAGGCGGGCCGGTTCGCGAAGAAGCGCGCCGGGACGTCGCGCTCCACTAACGTTGCCTCTTGATAAGTCCGTGATATCCGTGTGATCCGTGGTCGATCGGGATTGGGCAATGGCGGGGTTCGGCGACCCGCCCTACACCAATCACGCCTTCACTTCCACGCTCGTGCCGTCGTTGCGCGCGGAAGCGTAGATCGCCTCAACCACGGCCATGTCGCGGCGGCCCATCGAGCCGGGAATGAGATTGGGCACGCCATCGAGGATCGTCGCGGCTATGCCTTCAAACTGCGCGACCTGATGATTCACGTTCGGGAAATTCACCGGCCCCTTCGAAGTGGTGAGCGTCACCGGATCGTAGTAGAAGGCCGGATAGTTCAGCTGCGCCCAGCCCTTGTTTCCTTCCGCACGGAAACTGCTGACGTTTTCGTCGTAGGTCGCCAGGCAATCGGCCGTCGCGCCGTCGCCAAAGATCATCGTCCAGTTCACTGCCTCCTCCACCTGCGGAAAGATCTTTGGATGCTTCTTCGGGGCAAACTTGGCCGTGATCGAAACGGGCGCGACCTCGCCCTTCGCCATGCACGCCGCCTGGATCACGTAGACCCCCATGTCCATGAGCGGTCCGCCGCCCGAAAGCTTGGGATCGCGCCGCCAGTTGTTCCAGTCGAGTCCGTCGACGCGAAATCCGTTGGCCCCGCTCATCTTCATGAAAGGTCCAAAGGTGTCCTCGCGGCCGTAGCGCGCGAATTCGACGTGATGCGCCTCGTAATGCAGGCGATAGCCGATGAACAACTGGACGCCGGCCTCCTTGCAGGCGGCAATGATCGCGTCGCACTCGGCCACGGTGTTCGCCATCGGCTTTTCGCAGATGACGTGCTTGCCGGTCTTCGCCGCCGCAATCGAATGCTGCGCGTGCAGGCCGTTCGGCGTCACGACGTAGATCATGTCCACCTCGGGATGGCCCGCGATCTGCCCGATGGTGTCGTAGTTCCAGATGTTCTTTTCGGAAAACCCGTATTCGCGTGCCCAGCGGCGTCCCTTGGCCGGATCCCCCGTGACGACTCCCGCCAGCCGGCAGCGCGGCGTCTCCTTGAGGGCCGGGCCCAGGTGGTAGGTCGAATAATTTCCGAGCCCAACGAGGACGATGCCCAGTTTTCGATTGGGCGGATCGGACTTGTCGGCGCCCCGCACCCAGCGTGGCAACATCATCAGGCTTCCGAGAATGAAGAGCTGGCCGAGAAATTCTCGCCGCGTAAACCGGTGGGGCAGGTTCCGTTTGTTCACGGATTCCTAGGCTAGCCGGATCAAGTCCGCCCGCAAGCGCGGTTCCGCGAAAGAAGCGAGAACCGAGGAGTGTGGAGCGAGGTGGGCCAAATCAACGACCATCGCGTTGCCACATTCGCACCAAATTCGTATCGTTTCGATGTCCGTATCGTTCAGCTCTCAGCTCTCAACCTTCAACTTTTCCTCTCCCCCAACCCATACTTCTCCTCGGCCTCGCGCAGAAGCGCACGGCTGATGATCAGGCGCTGAATCTCGCTCGAGCCCTCGCCGATCTCGGTGAGCCGGGCGTCCCGCCACATCCGCTCAACCGCAGTGTCGCGGGTAAAACCCCAGCCGCCGCAGATCTGCAGCGCCCGGTTGCAGGCGCGCGAGGCCGCCTCGCTCGCGTGCAGCTTGGCGAACGAAGCCTCCAGCGTGAAACGCTGTCCGCGCGCGTGCATCACGCAGGGCTGAAGCAGCAGCGCTTCCGAGGCCCGGAGCTCGACCTCGCAGTCGGCCAGCATGAATTGCAGGGCCTGAAACTCCGCGATCCGCTTGTTGAACTGCCGGCGGGTGAGCATCCGCTGTTTGGCGATCTCGACCGCCCCGCGTCCGAGTCCGATCGCCATCGCCGCGATGCCGAGCCGGCCCGCGTCGAGACACGCCAGCGCGTCCGCCTGGCCGCGCCCGCGCTTGCCGATCATCTCGCCGCGGACGTTCTTCAGGAAAAACTCGCTGGTGTTGCTCGCCCGCACCCCCGAGGTCGGCACCTTGCGCACGGGCGTGATGTCGGCGGTGTCGATCCAGAACGCGGAAAATTCCTTCTTCCCCTTCTCGTCGTGACCGGTGATCGCCATCACGATCATGCGGTCCGAGTGCAGTCCCATCGTGATGTAGGTCTTGTGGCCGTTCAGGCGCCACGTGCCGTCCGCTGCCTGCGCGGCGGTGGTCTCGACGCCGCCGGTGTCCGAGCCCGCCCCCGGCTCCGTGAGCGCCCACGCCACCATCCAGTCGCCGTTCAAGGCCGAGGGAAAAATCCGCGCCTTGAGTTCGTCGCTGGCAAAGCCCAGCGGATGCCCGACGCACAGCGCGTTGTGCGCCGCCAGATTCATGGCGAACGCACCGCAGTGCCGCGCCACCTCCTCGATCGCCAGGCAGAAGCATAGCACCGAGTGCCCGCGTCCCCCGACCGCCGGCGACGCCAGCACCCCCATGAGTCCCGCCCGGCCAGCCTTGGTAAAGAGATCGCGCGGCAATTCCTCGTTCTCCTCCCACGTTGCCGCATGCGGCGCGATCTCGCCCGCCACGAAATCGCCCACCTCCTTCAGGAAAGCGATCTCTTCGGGACGCAGATGATCGAGATACAGCGAGTGCGGATGAAGCATGGGGCAGGCCTCTCCCTTGCACGTAAGGCCGGCGCCCGGCCGGCGCAAGCGCCCGTGGCCGTTTAGTCCTTTTGGGCGAGCGGCCCGGAGTTGCGCCGGCGGACGCTTTGCCTTTGCTAGGCGATGTCGTTCCGCTCCACCCCGGCGGACCCGATCTGTTCGCGCTTGTGAAAACAAATCCCTTTCTCGAACGCTGCCAGGAAATCGCCGCGCGCGAAGCCACGCTCCGCGAAGGCGGCGGACCCGACGGACTGGCGCGGCAGCACAAGCTCGGCCGCCTGTTTGCCCGCGAGCGCATTGCGACGCTGATCGACGATCCCGCCGGCTTTCTCGAGATCGGTCTGTGGGCGGCCGACGGACTTTATCGCGACTGGGGCTCGTTTCCCGCCGCCGGCGTCGTCACCGGCATCGGGCGCATCAGCGGACATCCCTGCATGATCGTCGCCAACGACGCCACCGTGAAGGCCGGCGCGTTTGTCCCGATGACGTGCAAGAAGGTCCTGCGCGCGCAACGCATCGCATTCGAATGCGGGCTGCCGCTGGTGTATCTCGTGGACTCTTCGGGCGTGTTCCTGCCGATGCAGGACGAGATTTTTCCCGATGAGGACGATTTTGGCCGGATCTTCCGCAACAACGCGGTGCTTTCGGCCGCCGGCATCCCGCAATACGCCGCGATCATGGGCAATTGCGTTGCCGGCGGCGCCTACCTGCCCGTGCTGTGCGACAAGATCCTGATGACCGAGGGCAGCGGGCTTTATCTGGCGGGACCGCAACTGGTGAAAGCGGCCATCGGACAGGAAACCGACACCGAAACGCTCGGCGGCGCCGCGATGCACGCCGAGATCTCAGGCACTGTCGACTTCCGCGAGAAAGACGACCCCGCGGCGATCGCGCGTCTGCGTTCGCTCCTCGGACTCCTGCCCGCAGAAAATTCGGGTCCCGGTTTTGAAAATCGGGATTCCAAAATCCAAAATGCCGGCGAGCCGGAATTCCCCGCGAGCCGCATCTACGAACTGGTCAGCGTCGACGGCCGCAAGGAATACGATGTGCGCGAGCTGATGCGCTGCCTGGTCGATTCCGGCACGATCGACGAATACAAGGCCGATTACGGCAAGACGATCGTGACGGCCTTCGCGCGTCTCGGCGGCCGGCCGATCGGCATCGTCGCCAACCAGCGTCAACGGGTACAGTCCAAGACCGCCGGCCTGCAGATGCCGGGCGTGATCTACGCCGACAGTGCCGACAAGGGCGCGCGGTTCATCATGGACTGCAACCAGACGCGGGTGCCGCTGCTTTTCCTGCAGGACGTTTCGGGTTTCATGGTCGGCAGGGATGCCGAGCAGAGCGGCATCATTCGCTCCGGCGCCAAAATGGTGAACGCGCTGAGCAACTCCACGGTGCCGAAGATCACGCTGATCACGGGCGGCTCCTACGGTGCGGGCAACTATGCGATGTGCGGCAAGGCGTTCGACCCGCGCTTCATCTTCGCCTGGCCGCACGCGAAATACGCGGTGATGGGCGCGGCGCAGGCCAGCGACGTCGTGTACAACATTCTCGCGCGCGGCGCCAAGGATCGCCCGAAGGAGGAGCTCGACCAGCTGCGCGAAAAGGTGAAGCAGGGCTACATCGAGCAGGCCGACATCCGCTACGGCGCGGCCCGCGGCTGGGTCGACGCCCTCGTGCAGCCGCACGACACCCGGGCCGTATTGTTGCAGGCTTTCGAGTATGCCTCGCGCCCGGCGCCGTCAGCGACGTTTCATACGGGTGTGTTGCAGGTGTGAGGGAAGCGAAGCTGTAAGCTGTAAGGTTTAAGCTTTAAGCAGATCTGTGGGGCGGCATCGCTTGACCTGAGCCTGCCGAATGTCCGAATACCGCCTCTGCGTTAAGGTGGAGCGACTTGTCCTCAAGACGCTCTAACGCGTTGG
Source organism: Candidatus Didemnitutus sp. (assembly GCA_035545955.1). GTDB lineage: Bacteria > Verrucomicrobiota > Verrucomicrobiia > Opitutales > Opitutaceae > Didemnitutus. Next base: position 151,163 of record DASZXI010000034.1, read on the forward strand.
GGCAACGCGTTCCACCTTCGCGGCGTAAAGCCGCTCCCACAAAGTCGCAGGCCCGCATCGATCGCGGAAATACGCCATGCCAACCCGATGCCCGGCCCGCCCCGGACGACAGGGCTTACCGCTTAAAGCTTAGGGCTTATAGCTGGCAATCAATGCCCGCCGTCCGTATCCCCCGCCTGCAGCAGCGGCGCGAACAAGGCCTTGTTGGCCGCCTTCATGTACGCCTCCTTCGCCTCGATCGTGCCGTCCTTCACCCGCGCCATCAGGCTGTTGTCCATCGTGATCATGCCGTCGGCGCCGCCGCTCTCGATGATCGTCTTGATGTTGGCGATCTGCCCGCTGCGAATCGTGTTGGGCAGCGCCTCGTGCGTCAGGAGAATCTCGTGCACCGCGCACCGCCCCTTCGGAATCCGTTTGCAGAGCAGCTGTGCGACCACGCCGGAGAGACAGCTGCCGAGCATGATGCGCACCTGATTCTGCTCCTCCGCGGGAAAGGTGTTGATGATGCGGTCGACGGTTTTCGGCGCATTGTTCGTGTGCAGCGTGCCAAAAACCAGCATGCCCATCGAGGCGCAGCCGAGTGCCAGCTTGATGGTCTCGAGCTCGCGCATCTCGCCGAGCAGAAGAATGTCGGGATCGTGCCGCATCGCGCCCTTCAGCGCCGTGGCGAATGACTCCGTGTGTTCACCGACCTCCCGGTGTACGATCACCGATTTTTTCACGGGGTGCACGAATTCGATCGGATCCTCGATCGTGATGATGTGCTTCGCCAGGTTTGTGTTGATGTAGTCGATCATCGCCGCGAGCGTGGTCGACTTGCCCGAGCCGGTCGGGCCGGTGACGACGACGAGGCCCTGGTCGAGATGGCAGAGCTTCTTGATCGCTTCCGGGAGTTTCAGCTCCTCGAACGACATGATCTTCGCTGGAATCTGGCGAAAAACCGCCGCCTGACCCCAGTGGTTGTAGAGGAAATTGCCGCGGAAGCGGGCGAGGCCGGGAATCTCGTACGCGAGATCCAGGTCCTTGCGGTCGAGAAAATCCGCCCAGCGCTTTTCGGGACAAATTTCCTTGAGCAACGACTCCATGGTCGCGGCATCGAGCGGCTTCTCGGCAATTGGCTGCAGCGCGCCGGAAATGCGGGCCTTGGGCGGCAGCCCGACGGTCAGGTGCAGGTCGGATCCGCCCTTGTCGAGCATCGTCCGCAGGAGCTGGTCGATCGCGGCCATGGTCAGGAAATCTTCTGGCGCAGCACGCGGTTGGTGATGTTGGCCAGCGCGGTCTGGGCCGAAATGCGCTGCTCCTGCCACAGACCGAACACGACCGCATCCATCAGGCACATGCCCTCCTTGACGCCCGTCTCCATCGTGTTGCGCAGACCCGCGCCCTTGTTCTCCCGAATCAATGCCTGGATCGCGGTGTTGTTGACCATGATCTCGCACGCGAGCTGCAGTCCGCCGTCAATCGCGGGCAGCAGGCGTTGGCAAACGATGCCGCGCAGGCTTTCCGCCACGCTGGCGCGGATCTGGGTCTGCTGGGCGGCGGGAAAGACATCGAGCAGCCGGTTGAGCGTCGTCGCGGCATCGCTCGTGTGCATCGTGCCGATGACGAGATGGCCGGTTTCGGACGCGCTGATCGCCATCTCGATTGTCTCGAGGTCGCGCAATTCGCCGATCACGATGATGTCCGGGTCCTCGCGCAACGCGCCCTTGAGCGCGCTGAAGAACGTGCGGGTGTGCGAGCCGACCTCGCGCTGGGAAACATTGCAGCCCTTCGCCGGCTGGACGACCTCGATCGGATCCTCGACGGTGATGATGTGATCCTCGCGCGTCTCGTTGAGGTAGGCCACGAGCGAGGCCAGCGTTGTCGTCTTGCCCGCTCCGACCGGCCCCGTGACCAGAATCAGGCCGTTGTGGTAAGTCAGCAGCTTGCGGATCGTCTCGACGTGCTTGCCGAAGCCGAGTTCCTCGAGCGTGAGCACCTTCGCCGGCACCATGCGGTAGGCTCCCGCCGGGCCGTTCTTGTGCACCATCAGGTTGACGCGGTACCGGTTCGAGGCGTCGACCGCCAGGGCATAGTCGAGATCCCGCCGTTGCAGAAAATTCTGTTTCTCGCCGTCCGACAGCATCGCGGTGTTCAGGCGCAACGCCTCGTCGGAAGTCAGGGCCTTGTCGCCCAAGGTAAGCAGTTCGCGATTCTTGCGGATGAAGGGCCGGGATCCCGCCGACAAATGCAGGTCGCTCACCCCGGATTTCGCACACTGCAACAGCAGGCCGCGCATCGCCTCGCGCAGCTCGGCGTCGTTCATCGTGGCGACGCGATCGAAGGGAAACGGCGGCAGCGCAGCCCGCGGAGCCGGCGCCACCTCGCCGGCGGCAGGCGCGCCGGATCGCGAGGCGATTTTCAGCGCGGCGCCGGCAAAGGGATCGCGGGCCGGCGGGCCTTCGGCCGCCTTGCCCAAGGCCTCGTCGAGAACCTTTTCGAGCGCTTCGAGATCGTGGGCGACGCCCGAATCAATCAGCTTCTGCGCAAAGGTCACGCCATCGGCGGACTCGCCCACCGCCTTCAACGCCGCGGCGCATTGGGCGAAGGTGAACAGTCCCTTCTCCGCGCCCAGCGTGGCGACCCATTGGACTTCGAGGCTGGCGGCCATTCGGCGCCCAGCGTGGCGCGAGGCGCGGGGCCGGCAAGCGCGAACCGAACGTGCGCCTCCTGTCGGCATCATGCATCTGGCACGTGACGCCATGAGAAAACGCCAGGCCCGTCGGAAAAGGTGTAGCCGGGTCCAAAGGGCCCGGCCAGGTTTCGGATGCAACTGACGCCGCGATCGACCCCGGGGGCGGACGCCCCCGGCTACACCAGGCGGAAGCGCTGATTCCAGCGTCGAGCCGGTCGCTGCCATCCGCGCCGGTAGTTTTCCTTCCTGCGCATCCTTGCGGCTGCTGGTTTTTGAAACCACTCCACGCTCCTTCAACCCTCAACACTCAACCTTCAACCGCGAGAATCCGTCCCAGGGTTGCCCCCGCCCGGTTGGCACGGCATCGCTTGACGCCGCTGGTGACCCGCCGGACGGGGACGCCCCAGAAATTTTTTCCCCTCAGCCGCGGTTCGCGGCGGTGAGGCGCTCGTGCGAGGCCACCGTCTTCGCGAGTTCGATGCGAAGCGGGTTCTCGGAGGAAGCGTAAGCGGCCACCACGACGCCGATCATGTTGTGCTCGTTGACCGACTCGGCGTCCGCATCGCTGTTGTTGACGCCCTGGACCACGTAGCCCTTGGCGTCCTCATCGACCACCGAATGCGCGACCACGCGGCCGTTCTTTTTTACGTAGACCAGCGTCATGCCTTTTTTGACCTGGTTGTAGGGAATCGTCTTCACGACCAGCGCCGTGTTCGGCGTGTAGAGCGGCTGCATCGATTGGCCCACGCCCCAGAATGCCTGGGCTCCCGGAATCTGAGCGGCTGCCTGCTCCGCCTGCTCCATCTGACGTCCCTCGCACACGATCTGGGCCGCCGGAGTCTGGGAGAGGATGGCCGCCAGCTGCCGGCGCGACGAGATGCCGGCGTGGGCCGAATTCGCCAATGTCGCCAGGAACAACGCCGGCACCGCCAGAGTGATCAGGCGGCGGAGGAGGCGGTTGGACGAGGCGAATTGCATGCGTCCACTCTCCCAAAATGCCGGTTTTTCCGGTATCCGGGCGGCCCCGTATCCCATCCTCGTGATTTCCGCTGGGGATAATAACCCGCATGGGCAACTTATTCTTGAACAGCTTTTTAAATTAGTTAATCTGCGGACATTCGGACCGATCTGGGAGGGACTCCCGGATCAGCCCCAACCCACCCCCTTTTGCCATGATCCGCGTGCTCTATGCCGAAGACGACCCGAACGTCGCTTCCGTGGTGCGCAGCTACTTCGAGCATTTCGGCGAGGACTGCTCGCTGGAAATTGTCGAGACCGGCAACGACTGCCTCGAGCGCATGAAAGTCGGCAACGTCGATGTGCTGCTGCTCGACCTGAAGCTGCCGGACATCGACGGCCTGCACATCCTCGGCGAACTCGCCATGCGTCACGATCCGACGCCGGTCGTGATGGTCAGCGGCCACGGACAAAACGAACTCGCGGTGCGCGCGCTTCGCGCCGGCGCCGTCGATTGCGTTGACAAGTCGACCGCGCAATTCCTGCAGGTCGTCGACATCGTGAAACGCGTCCACGCGAGTCATCGCGCGGCGCGACCGGTGGCTCCGGCGGCCACCTCCGCGGGTCCGTATCGCACCAAGCTCATCGAGGGCAGCTCGCAGGCGGGCGCGGAAATCCGCGACTTCATCAATCGCAACGCACCCAACATCGTACTTGAGGTGATCGCCTCTGCCGCCGAGTACCACGCATTCATCCGCAGCGGATTTCCGGCCGATGCCGTCATCGTCGGTCCACATCCGACCCTCACCAATCCGCTCGATCTCCTGCGTCAGCTGCGCTCGGAGGCGGGCCAGGTTCCGGTCCTGATTCTCGCGGACACGAGCGACGGTGAATCGGCGGTCGCGGCGTTCAAGCTCGGCGCCCAAGACTATATCCTGCGCAAGGACGACTATCTCACGGAGATGGTCTTCTCGCTCAACAGCGCGCTGCGTCGCGTCGACATCGAGCGACAGAACGCCCAGCTCACCCGCGAACTCGCCGATCTCAATCGCTCGCTCGAGGAACAGGTCAAGGCCCGCACCGGCGAGTTGCGCGCCCTCTCCTCGCGCCTGCTGAAAATCCAGGAGGATGAGCGCCGCGCCATCGCCCGCGAACTGCACGATCAGGTCGGACAGATGCTGACCGGCCTGAAGTTCCAGCTCGAAGCAGCCTCGTCGGCCGACGGCGAGGCGGCGCGAGGGATTCTATCCGAGGCGCTCACGACCGCCAGCGACCTGATGCGTCATGTGCGCGAACTGACGCAACTCTACCGCCCACGCATCCTCGACGATCTCGGCCTGCGTCCCGCGCTCGAGTGGCACGCCAACCAATTCCAGCGCCAGACAGGCATCTCCGTTTCCCTCGACCTGAATTTTCCCCCGGAGCGCCTGCCCGCCGAACTTGAAACCGTCGTCTTCCGCGTCACCCAGGAGGCCCTGACCAATGTCGCGCGCCACTCCGGCAGTCGCACCGCGAATGTGACGGTGACGAGCGACGACCAGAACCTGATCGTGGAAATCTCCGATCGCGGCCGCGGCTTCGAACTGGCACCGGTCCTGGCCCGACGCGATTCGGTCGGACTCGCCGGCATTCGCGAACGCGTCGATCTCGCCGGCGGACGCTTCGAAGTCTTCTCGCAACCCGGACAGGGCACTCGGCTGTACGCCGCGTTTCTTCTTTCCACCTCGCGCGCGTCCGCGCCCACGCCATGACCACGGTTGTCATCGCCGACGATCACGAAATCGTCCGCCGCGGCCTGCGCAGCCTCCTCGAGGGCCATGCCTGCCGCATCGTCGCCGAGGCCGCCGACGGCCTGACGGCCGCCCAATCGGTGGAGAAGCTGAAGCCGAACCTGCTCTTTCTCGATCTCAACATGCCGCGACTGCACGGCCTCGAGGTGTTGAAACAGGTGCGCGCCAGCAGCCCCGCCACGCGCGTGGTCGTGCTCTCGATGCACAACGACGAGCCCTACGTGATCGAGGCGCTGCGCGCCGGAGCCGCCGCCTATCTCCTGAAGGGATCGGAGTCCGAGGAAATCGGCCAGGCGCTCAAGGAAGTCCTGAGCGGCCGCCGCTATCTGAGCGCTCCGCTCTCCGACTGGGCGATCAACAACCTCGCCTCCAAGCCGCCCGAAGCGGGCGACGCCCTGGCCACGCTTTCCCCGCGCGAACGCGAGGTGCTTCAGCTCGCCGCCGAGGGTTTCGGCAACGCGGAAATCGCCGAGAAACTTTTCATCAGCCCGCGCACCGCCGAGACGCATCGCACCAATCTGATGCGAAAGCTCGGCCTCCAGTCACAAACGGACCTCGTGCGGTTCGCGATTCGGAAGGGCCTGATCTCGGCCTGACCGGATTTCCACGGCGGCGGGCAGGTCGACGCCAAACGTCGCACCGGCGCCGGGTTCGCTTTCGCACCAGACTTCGCCGCCCAGACCCGCGACCACGCGCTGGACGATCCACAGTCCGAGGCCAATCGATTTTTCGCCGCCGGTCGGGCGGGCCGAGGCCTGCCCGAATTTCTGAAAGAGCCGATCGCGGTCCTCCCGCTTGATGCCGGGTCCGCGATCGGACACCTGCAGGCTCACTCCCGCCTCCGTCCGACTCAGCGCGATCGAGATTTCCGAACCGGCCGGTGAGAATTTGATCGCGTTGGAAATCAGATTGTCCGCCACCTGGCGCAGCGCGGTGGCGTCCGACGGAATGACGACGTCCGGACGCGGCGTCCGCAGCGCGAGCCGGATACGTTTGCGCGCGGCGGTTTCCTGGAGACCCGTCACGGTGGTATGAAGCAATGCGCTCAGGTCGACCGGCATCTTCACGTAATTCCGCTTGCCCGCCTCGATCGCCTGGATGTCCACCAGGTCGTTCGTCAGCCGCATCATCTGCTGCGTGGCATCGCGCATCCGCGTCACCGTCTCGGCAAACGAGCGGGCGTCGCCGGGTCCCATGACCTCGAGCATGTCCGTCCCGAGCATCAGGCCCGTGAGCGGACTGCGCAAGTCATGCGCCACCATGCCGAGCAGCTCGGACTTTTCCTGGCTCACGCGGGCCACTTGGCCATGCGCGGCCTCGAGTTCACCCTGAATGCGACGCCTTTCCTGGAGTTCGCGCGCCACGCGCCGATGGGAAACGTACAGGATCACCAGAACCAGCCCGCCCATGGCCGCCACTCCCGCCAGTATCCGGAAGGCGAACTTCCAGCCCTGACTGGAACCGATCTCGAGCGGCAGCCAGCGGCTCCGGATCGCCTCCTCCTCCGCCGTTGAAATGCTGGCCAGCGCTCGATTCACGATCCCGACCAGCATCGGCCAGTCGCGTCGCACGCCGACATGGATCCCGGCGGACTCATCGAAAATCACCCCGATGCGCACGTTGCCGAGGCCCTCGGATTTCACGATGAACGAGCCGACAACCGCGTCGACCACCGCAAAATCAACATGACCCTTCGCCACCGCCTCGACCGCCTCGCGCATGTTGTCGAATTCCTCGAGATGCGCCGAGGGTGCGCGAGCCTGGATCATGTGACGGAGACTCGGATTCGTGCGCGCCAGTCCCACGCGATGGTCCGCGAGCTGGTGCAGGTCGAAGATGGTCGGCCCGTCCGTGCGGGAAACGATCGCGTCCGGCGAGTAGCCGAAGGAATCCGAGAACGCCAGGAACACCTCGCGCTCCGCTGTCGGACTCAGGCCGCCGACCGCGTCGATGCGATGTTCGCGCGCATCCGCCAGTGCCTGCGCCCAATTGGAATACGCCGTGGATTCGAAATGGAGACCGGTCTTGCGGCTGATGAGATCGAGCGTGTCGAGATCGATGCCCTGCAGATGACCCGCCGCATCCGTGAAACAATAGGGCCCGGAGTCGCCGAAAAGCCCGACCTTGATCAGGGGATGATCCTTGATCCAGGTCCGCTCGTCCGCCGTGAGGAACACCGACGCCTCTCCGCTCAAAACGGTGGGAATGGTCGCACCCGCGCGCCATGGCGCGGCCATCATGGCCACCAAGGCAACCCGGAGGAGGAAATTTCGCGATGTGTTCTTCACGTCCAAAAGGGCCGCGATTTACGCCCCGCGGATGGCTCCGTCAACAGAATCTCTGTAAACTTATTCACCGCGCCACTCGTCGGTGGCGCCAAGCTGACACATCGCTCTGCAACGCGCTCCAATTCGGATTGTTGCGGGTGAGAATTGGCACGCCATGCCGGCCTCAAATTGCACCCCAAGCATCGAGATGGGAAATGTAGGAGCCTGCTTGCAGGCAACTCTTGTCGAGGTGGAACCGGACCTCCCCGTTCGACAAGCTCAGGGCCCCGAGCAAGGTCGAGGGGCGGGCCGGTTTTGGCCAAAGCGCGTCCGGAGCCCGCGCTCCACCACATCGCCTGCAAGCAGGCTCCTACCCCAGGCACACTTTCGCCGACTACGCCGGCAGTTTGAACGCCTCGAAAAATCGCCGCAGATCCATCATGAATGCGGCCGCACCGGCGCCATTGACGACGCGATGGTCGAAAGTCAGCGAAAGCGTGACCACCTCAGCCGGGTGAATCAGCCCGCCGTCGTTGATCATCCGCTCATGCGCCGTGCCGATGAACAGCGTTCCCATGGCCGGCGGAACGACGATCGGGGTGGCGGATTCGACGCCGAACGCGCCCAGGCTGGTCAGGTTGAGCGGCGCCTGGACTTCGAAGACTTTTCCGGCGCGAGTGTCGTCCACCGCCTTCTGGTACGCCGTTGTGAACGCCGGCCAGGCGAGTCGATTCGCGCCCGACATCGCTGCGGTCGCCAGGCGGTCGCCTTCGAGCGCCACGGCCACGCCGAAATCAAAATCCTTCTGCTCCGTGATCACGCCGTCCTTGTCCACCACGCACCGGAACGCGGCGTGTTTTTCCATGGCCCGGACCACGCACCACGCCATCATCGCCGACGGCGAGGCCGCCGCGGCGCCCTGCCGTGACTTGGCTTCCTCGCGGGCCTTGCGGAGCGCGTCCCACCGGCAATCCATGAGGATGTTGGCCGGGACGACGGAACCCAGGCGCTTGGTGATCGCGGGATGCAGGGCGGGCGGGCGGTTCGGGCCACTCATGGAGGGAAGCGGTTTGGCGGGTGCGGGAGCCGGGACGGCGGCGGGACGGCTGGAAATCGACGGCGCGGGTGCGGCGGATTTGGCGGCGGCGGCCGGTGCGACCGGTTTCTCGGTCGGCAGGGCGGCCACGCTGGCCGCATCGCCGGTCACGAGCGCGATCTCCTGACCGATCAGCACGGTGTCATCGATCTTGATCTGCCAGGATTTCAATTTTCCGGCGAACGAGGCTTCGATCGGGTAGACCGCCTTGTCGGTTTCCACCTCGCACAAAACGTCGTCGTGCTTCACCGGATCGCCGGGCTTCTTGTTCAGGGACACCACGCGCGCCGAACGCAAGCCTTCGCCCATGATCGGCACGCGCACGATGATGTCACCGGTGCCGGCCACGACCGTGTTCTGCGGACCGTGCGACTGCGGCATCGGCGGGATCGAGTGTCCGGATTCGACCGTCTCGACCGGAACTTCAGTCGCGTCCTCGCCACGCGCCAGCGTCGTGGCGGCGGTGCGCCGAATGGCCTCGGCAATCCGCTTCGCGTCCGGAAGTGCGGCGTACTCGTAGATTGGATTGTAGCCGATCATCACGCCGCCCTTGGAAACCAGCTGCGGCGGCGCCACCAGCTTCGACCAGACCGCGCGGTGGCCGGTGATGTGCTGGATGATCATCTGGCCCACGGAACAACTCTCGGTGTCTTCCTGGACGACGACCAGCCGGCCTGTCTTCGTCACGGACTCCTCGATCGCCGTCTGATCCCAAGGCGAAATCGAGCGAAGGTCGAAGAAATCGACGGCGACCTTTCCGTGCAATGCGGTCAGCGCCTCCTGAACTTTTTCCACGGTGTTGCCCCACGCCACCACCGTGACGTCGCCGCCCTCGGCGAGCCGGCGTGCCTTGCCGAAGGGCACCGGAACCACGGGATGCGCGACCTCGTGTTCCGCCCACAGCATGTGCTTTGGCGCCAGAAAGAGCGTGATGTCGGTGCCGTGCATCGCCGTCCACAGCAATCCGGCGGCATCCTCAGGCGTGGACGGAATGACCACGTTGATGCCCGGGAAATGCGCAAACACCGCCTCGTTGGCCTGCGAGTGCCAGAGCGCGCCACCGGGGAGATAGGCTCCGTAAGGCGCGTAAAACACCGCCGGCACCGTCCAGGCACCACCCGACCGCCAGCGCATGTTCGCCAGGTTCGAGACGAGCTGGTTGAAGCCCGGGTAGATGAAATCGATGAACTGGATTTCGAACACGGGACGGCGTCCGTACATCGCGAGACCGCCGGCCAGTCCGATGATCGTCGACTCCGCGAGCGGCGAGTTGAACACCTGCGTTGGAAAATCCGTCGACAGTTTTTGCGTCAGCCGGAACACGCCGCCCTTCGGATCCTCGACATCCTCGCCAAAAATCATCCGGCCGGGATTCTCCTCTAGGCCGGCCCGCAGTGTGCGATTGATCACGTCGCCCATCCGGTAGCGCCCGGCCGGGAACAATTCCCGGTGCGGGACCGCGGAGTCGCCCATCACTTCGAGGAACAGGTCGTCTCCGCTCGGATTCTCGGCGGCCTCGGCCGCGGCGTAGTCGGCGCGGACCTTTTCCTTGATCCCGGCCTCGAGCTGGCTGAATTCCTTCTCGGTCAGCTCACCGGCAGCGATCATGCGTTTCTTCATCACGCTGATCGGGTCGGAGGTGGCGAGGGCCGCAATGTCCTCCTTCGAGCGGTAAAGAGTATGGTCGTCCGAACTGGTGTGACTCGAGAGGCGTTCGAGACGGGTCCACAGGAACGACGGCCCCTCGCCCTTGCGCGCCCGCTCGATGGCCAGCTTGGCGGCGGCGTGCACCGCTTCCGGATCGGATCCGTCCAGCACCTGCCACTGGGTGGGATTCAGCGACTGCAGAAAAAGCGGATTGGTTTTCCGCGTCGGGGTCGAGATGCCGTAGGCGTTGTCCTCCACGACCATGATAACGGGCAGCTTGCGCTCGAGGGCAAAGTTGACCGCTTCGTAGAAATCTCCCTGACGGGTCGCGGCGTCGCCGATGCACGTCACCACCACGCCGTCCTTCCCGTCGAGCTGCAGTCCCCACGCGACGCCGCAGGCCGGGACGAGCTGGGCGCCCGTCGGCGTCGGAACACTGATGATGTTCAGCTCCCGCGAGGAAAAGTGCGACGGCATCATGCGACCGCGCGAGGTCGAGGGCCGCTTGGCAAAGTACTCGAGGGCCAGCTGGGCCGTGGTCATGCCGCGGGCCATGCACAGGCCGCGATCGCGATAGTACGGCGAAACGTAGTCGCCGTCGCGCAGGAGCGCCCCCAGCGCGCACATGCCCTCATGCCCGCGGCCGGAAACGTGGAAATGCCCCTTGCCCTGGCGGTTGAGGCTCTCCTCCCGCAAATCGCCATGACGGCTCTCCAGCATGGTGCGCAGGAGATGGCGGCGTTGTTCCTTGTTCAGGGTCGGATTCGAAGCGGATGCCATGTCGGGCGAACGGGTGCCAAGAGGATGGTAAAATGACGGCCACCGCAACGGCTTTCTCTCCGGCCGGCGGCCTGGGAAATCAACTGCCGGCGTACCCCGAGGAGCGGGCAAACCGCATGAGTCCGCCGCGCGCGGCCGGGAAACCCGCGCCGACGAGCAATGCCGCGTCCGCCTCGTCCGGTGTCTTCACGATGCCTTCGTTCAAGGTGCGTTGCGTCTCATCGATCAAAACCCGCGTGAGTTCGGCCTGGATCGTCGCCGCGTCCATGGACATCGGAGCCGAGGCCGCCAGCGCGGCGACGGCCGGATTCACCCGGGGTTCGCCGTCGCCATAAACGTAGAAACCCGCCGAGGTGCCGTTTTTCCGGCCCCGCAGTCCAGCCGAAAGCATCCGCCGGCACAAGGTCGTCGCGATGAACCGCCCCGGAAAATACTGGCCCAGTTCCGCGAAAATGAAATCGGTGATGTCGACACCCACCTCATCGATCAGGCGCAGCGGACCCATCGGCCAGCCCCAGTCGCGCATCGCGGCATCCAGCGCCTCGGTCGCCACCCCCTGCTCCCACAGGCGGCAGGCCTCGTTGAGATACGAGAACAGCACCCGCGTGACGAACAGACCGGGCGACGATTTGCAGACGACGGGCAGCTTGCCGAACGACTGCACGAACGCGAGAACCCGGCGCGCCGTTTCGCGGTCGGTCTGCGGACCGAGGATGATTTCGACGAGCGGCATGCGGCTGACCGGATTGAAAAAGTGCAGTCCGATTGCCCGGCCCGGATGGGCGATGCCTGCGGTCATCTCCTCGATCGGGATGGCCGAGCTGTTCGACGCGAAGATGCAGTCGGGACCGAGATACTTCGAAAGATCCGCGAACACCTTGCGCTTCACGGCCACGTTCTCCGCGACCGCCTCGATCACGATCTCGCAATCCTCGAAATCGCGCAGGTCGGTGGTGATGCCGATGCCGCCGATCGCCTTGTGCGCCGCCGCGCCGGTCGTGAGTCCGCGCCGCTCGTCGTCATGGAAGAGTTCGCGCACCATCTGCACGCCCTGCTTCAGCGCAATGGTATCGACATCGTTCATCAGCACTCCGAGTCCGCGCGCCGCACACCAGTGGGCAATGCCCGAGCCCATGACGCCGGCGCCGACGATGCCGATGCGCCGCAGCGGAGCGGGGACCGGCGCCTCTCCGGCTACCGGTGGCAGCCAGGGGTCCACCGAGGTTTTCTTCAGTCGCTCGCGCAGGAAAAACGCGTGGATCGTGTTGCGCGCGGTCGGGCTCGCCACGAGTTCGCCAAAATAGCGGGCCTCAAGTTCGAAGGCCGCGTCGAGGTCACCCGACACCGTTTGCGCAATGACCTCCAAGACTCCCTGCGTCACGCGAGTCGTCGACTTCGTGGTCACCGCCTCTCCGTGCGGCGGTGGCGTCCGCGCCGGAAGTCCCCCGGCCGCCAGTCGCAGCGCCGCCGCCCGGGCCTGTTCGCGCAGTTGCGCGGCCGGAACCACCTCATCGATCAGGCCGGCGGCCAGCGCCTTGGCAGACGGAATCAATTGTGCACGCAGAATCTGGGTGGCAGCCGCGTTGGCGCCGATCAGGCGGGTGAGTCGCACGGTGCCACCCCAGCCCGGAAGCAGTCCCAGGCCCACTTCCGGCAGCCCGATTTTCGTCTGCTTCGCATCGCTCGCGATCCGCCACGCGCAGGCCACGGCCATTTCGTATCCACCCCCGGCGCACGCGCCGTGAATCGCGCACACCACGGGCACCGTGTACCTGGTCAATGACCCGAAAAGTTGCCGCCCCTGCCGGGCCGCCTCCGCTCCCGCGGTGGCGTCGGCCAGCGTGCTCAACCACCGCAAATCGGCCCCGGCCACAAAGATGTCGTCGTGCGCACCGATAATCACCACCGCCCGGATCGACTTCGTGGCGAGATCCTCGAGTGCGGCCCGCAAGGCCGCCTGCCACTCGGGATTGATCACGTTCACCCGCTGGTCGGCCCCACCCAGCACGATCCAGCCAATGCCGTCTCCATCAACCGATTGATTGACCGCTGTGCTCATCAGTGGGGATACGTCCGATCTACTCCGGCCACAGAGTCGAGTAAACGCGCTAACGCCGCCCCGACAATGATTATTAGTCCCCGCCGTCGCATTGAGCACCTGCCCTACTTCCCAAACTTTTCCAGGTTGCGCAGGGCGACGGTGAAATCCTTCGGCAACGGCGCATTGATCGTAAGCGGAAGTCCGCTCGCGGGATGCCGCACCGTCAGCGCGATCGCATGCAGGGCCAGGCGGTCGATCAGCGGACGCTCCTCCTCGCGTCCCTTGTAACCGCGCTTCAAATCGGACAGACGCAATTCCGCTCCGTTTCCATACAACGCGTCGCCCAGAATCGGCGCGCCGATGGCCGCCAGATGCACCCGGACCTGATGCCGGCGGAAGGTGCGCGGACGGCACTCGATCTGTGCGAAGCGGGCAAATCGGTTCTGCACGCGATAATCGGTTGAGGCGGCGTAGCCGTGACGCTTCACCGTCGCCATCCGCCGCGGGTCCTCCGGATTTTCCTGCAGGGACAGATCGATGGAAGCCGCCTCGACCGGCGGGCAGCCGGACGTGAGAGCCTCGTAAGTCACCGTCGCGGTCTTCGATTGAAACTGTCCGCTCAACGCATCCAGCGCCACTTTCGTCTTCGCGCACAGCACCAGACCGCTCGCCTCGTCATCGAGCCGGTGCACCACGGCAGCCGCGGCGCCCCAGCGTTCGCGTACGATGTCCGCCAAATTGCCCGCGCCGCGCAATCCGGGTCCGCGGCCAACGGCGAAACCTGCCGGCTTGTCGAACGCCACGAGATGTTCGTCCTCGTGCACGATGGGCAGATCGGGTCGCATCCTGCATTTTTTCGCCCCGCAAATGTCCGCCTGCAATCCCGAAGCGGAATCCATGCAGGTGGCCCACGAATACACACGAAGCCGACGCGAGCAAACCGGGGCAACCGGCAATCTGTCTCTCGACTCTCAGCTCTGCACTCGAGACCGCTCTGAAACTCCTTCGCGGCGTAAAGCCGCTCCCACAGTAGCTGATGCCGACCGGAGGTGTGCGCACGGAGGGACCGATCCCTCAACTCTCACCTCTCAACCTCGATACATCCATTCGGCCCTGGTCGAACAGCCGGGTGCGGGGCAACTTTACCGATTTTTGCCGGGAACTTCGCGCTCACGGATGGCATTTCGCGGGTGTATCAATTGAATGGTTGCAGAATTTTCCATGACTCTTGCACCGCGAATTCTGGTGAGCCTGTGGGCCGGGTGGCGCGTCTCGCGTTTCGTGCGGCGGCTGCCGTCTCCTGGCGGCGCGGTCGCGGCGCAGCAGGCCACCTTTCGCCATCTCGTCGGCAAACTGGCCGAGACCGAGCTCGGCCGGCAGCAGGGAATTCAGGCAGCCATGGACTACGAGTCGTTCCGGACGGGCCAGCCGCTCGTGGAACACCACCACTACGAATCGTTTTTCGCGCGCATGAAGGCGGGCGAACCCGATGTGATCTGGCCGGGACGCTGCCGCTTCTTTGTCGATACCGCGGGCTCGACCACCGGCCGGCCGCGCCGCCTGCCCGTGACTGACGAATTGCTCGCGCATTATCGCCAGGGCATCGCCACGTCGTTGCTGCACTACGCGGTGCGCGCCGGCCACCCCGGCGTGTTTCTCGGTCGCCATCTGCATGCGGGTGCCAGCACGGCGCTCCACGAGGAGGATGGCATGTTTGCCGGCAATTTCGATGCGATCACCGCGCTGTCGCTGTCGTCGTGGGCCGAGGCGAATCTGCACGCGCCGCCCGCCCCGCTCTCGCAGCTCCCCGACGGACCGGAAAAGGCCGCGGCGATCGCCGACCACATGCGCGCCGAGGATGTCACCCTGATCGGCGGCACGCCCTCGGCGGTGCGTCAGCTCGCCGACGCGGTGCGCGCGCGCGGCAGTCGCGGCAAGGTGCGACTCACCAGCCTGCAGGCGCTCTGGCCGAATCTCGAATGCTTCCTGCACACCGGCGCGCCGCTCGGCCTTCTGGCGGCGGAACTGCGCGCGCTGCTCGGCAGCCAGGCCAATTTCCACGAGGTCTACGCCGCGGCCGAGGGCTGGTTTGCCATTCAGGATGGCGACGCGGCGCGCGGCCTCCGACTGCTCGCGGAGAGCGGGATTTTCTTCGAATTTCTTCCGATGCGCGAGTATCGCGACGACCTTCCGCCGCACCTGGGCCGCCGCTGCGTCCCGCTCGCGGAGGTCTCGCCGGGAGTCGACTACGCGCTCGTCGTCACGACACCGGGCGGACTCGTCCGCTATGTCGTCGGGGACGTCGTGCGGTTCCTGTCCGTCGATCCGCCGCGTCTCCAATTCGTCGGCCGGACGCGTCTGCATCTGTCCACGTTTGGCGAGCAGGTCAGCGAGCGGGAGGTCACGGAGGCGCTTCTCGCCGTCTGCGAGCAGCACGAATGGGTGGCCGTGAATTTTCACGTGGCTCCCTTCCACACCAAACCCGTCCCGGCTCCCCGCGGCGGTCACGAGTGGTGGATCGAGCTGCGACCGGGCACGGTGAAGACGCCGACCGGACCGTTCCTGGCCCAGGAGCTGGACCGCGTGCTTTCCGAGCGCAACCCCGACTACGCAGCGCGGCGCCACACGCGCAACCTGGAGCCGCCGAGTGTCCGCCTCGTCATGCCCGGAGTGTTCGACCAATGGGCGCGCGGGCAGCTGGCGGGAGCGGTCTCGAGCCGCATGCCCTGCTGCCGACCGGATCGTCTCATTGCCGATCAGCTCGCCGCGCTCACCCGGTTCCACAATGTTCCGGCGGCCACAGCGGCATTGGTGCGGTGATTGCAACGGATCGATGAGGACATCGATCCCGCCCGGATCGGTCCGGTTGGGTAGGGCCCGATGTCCCATCGGGCCGCCAAATGTGCCCAAGGCGGGGTTCGGTTTTGCGATTTACCCGAAGGCCGGTGCGGAAAACGACCCCGCCCTACATCTCGGTTTCTGCCGTCGCCTTGCGTGACTTCGATTTGCGGGTGGCCATCGAGGCCTTGGCGTTCAACCAGAGTTCGCCGCGGGCATTCTGGTTCAGCCAGAAGATTTCACCGCCGTGTTCGCCGAAGGTCGGCTTGGCCTTGGGATCGGCCGGCACGGTGACACCCGCGCTGGCCAGCGCCGCGAGAAGCTCTTCCGGCGTGCGACCGAGCTGGGCGGCCACGTCGGCGACCAGCGCCGCGAATCCCTCTCCGCGTTTCTTCGGCTGCAACAGCAACCGCACCGCCGCGAGCGCGTTGTCCGGTGACGGCAACGGAGCCGTGACCGCTGCGGTCGCCGGAGCCGGTTCGGCCGCGGGGGCGACGTCGGTGGCCACGGGAGCAGACGCCGCCGCCTCGCCGTTGCCCGTGCCCTCGTCCTCACCGTCCGCCACCATCTCCCCACCCTGCGGCGCGCGACCCTTGCGCGCATTGATCCAGATCTCGCCGCGATGATTCTTGTTGAGCCAGTAGACGAAGTCGCCCTCCTCGTGGAAAATCGGCCGGGGCTCGCCCTCGCCTTGCAGCCGGAGACCCAGCTCGCCCACCTGCGCGATCAAAGCCGCCTCGTCGAGTTTCAACGCCTTGGTCAGAAATCCGAAGCTGCCCGACCAGCCGTGCCCGCGCCGGTTGCGCCGCATCATGCCGCGCAATTTGGACAAAAAGGTTGACGGCTCGGAATGGGAACGGCGCTCGGGCGAGGGAGCCGGAGCGTGACCGCCCGAAGAGTGGCCGGCCGGAGCCGCCGCCGGGGCCTGGCCACCGGACGAGGCTTCGGCGGGAACAGGATTCTCCTCCTCGGCCAGGCGTTTGCCTTGGACGACGCGGAACACCGGCTGGGGTTTCTCGCGCGTATTGATCCAGATTTCGCCGCGGCGATTGATGTTCACCCAAAAAAGATCGCCCTCGAACTCGACGTAAACCGGCTTCGCATTCTCGTCGGCCGGAATCTGCAGGCCGCACTCGACCAGCGCGGTCTTGATGTCGGATTCCTCGAGGTGCCATTTCTTCGCCAGGAAATCGACGCCCACGCTCATGCCCGGGCCGCGCTGGTTGCGGCGCATGTGCGGACGCAGCGCATCGAAAAACGTCGGCAGCTCGTCCTCTTCGGCGAGCTTGTCCCACTCATCCTTGCCGGCGGACTCCTCCTCGGGCGCATCCGGGTCGGCATCGCGCGAGGTGTCGCGCAGGCTGCGCAGGCCGCCGTTCGCCGGCGCCTTTTCCTCGGCGAGAAAGGTCTCCGCCTTGTCCTCCTCGGACGGCGCAGTGCCGGTGGCGGCCTTGAACTTGGCCTCGAATTCGGCGCGCAACTTGTCCGCCTCGGTGCGCGCGGCGGCGGCCGCGGCATCCTCGAGCGTCCAGTCCCGTTCCGTCTGCCGGCGCGCCAGCCCGTTGAAGGCGAGCGGATTCTCGGGCGCCGTGTGGAAACTGATGATTTCCCACTGCTGCTGTCCGAGATCGTTGATAAATTTTTCCATCAGAGCCGGCGACGCGAAGCCGCCCTTGCCGCTGCTGATGACCTTGTATTCCCAGTTACCCATAAGGGGGCTAGGCATCCTGCAAGCGCCCCCCTGAGGCGAGACAAAACTTGCCTGCAGGCGGATGAGCCGGCTCGAAAGGTTTCAGAAATCCGGCAGCCGCCAAAAAGCGCATAAGGCGCAAAAGATGAAACGACACGGGGTGCGCGCGCCTATGGGCGCTCAAAAAATTCACCGAAGCGGCGGGTTTTTGCGCCTCTCTGCGGCGACATCGTTTGCCAATAGGCTCTAGCGCGATTGCCGCGGAGATCGTGTCACGACCGTCAGGAAATAGCGCACGGCGGTGTCGGCGAGCTGACCTCCCGGACCGTCGGGATTGAAGTCGAATCCATGCGTTGCCCACGGCAGCTCGAGATAAAAATGCGGAACTCCCGCATCGCGCAGCTTCGCCTCGAGCCGCTCGTCGTGCCGGTACCAGGCCAGCGTATCCAGCCGACCGTGCAACAAAAGGGTCGGCGGGGTGCGCGCCGTGACGTAATTGATTCCCGACGCCTCGCGATAGGCCGCGGGCACGTCGTCGGGCGTCCCGCCAAGATACGCGCGCAGCAGGGACCGGCTGCGAATCGTGTCGTTTTCGACGGTATGCCGGTAGCCGAAATCGAGGTCCGACGGTCCGTAAAACGATATGACCCCGCGAATCGACGGATCGTCTCCGGAAAATCCAACGACCTGCACGATCTGCGCGCCGGCGGAGCGGCCAAGCAGAACCAGATTGTCACGGTCGATCCCGAGGCGCGTAGCATTGGCCTTCAACCAGGCGATCGCCGTCCGCAGGTCCTCGCGCGGCGCCGGCCAGCGCCACGTGGGCATCAGGCGATAGTCGATGGACGCCACGGCATATCCGAGCGAGGCCAATCGATGATTGAGCTCCGGCAATTGCGTGCGATCGCCCGCATCCCAGCCGCCGCCGTGCACCACCACTACACAGGGAGCGGTCGGACCCCCGGAAGCCGGCCGATAGAAATCCAGACGCAGCGATTCGCCACCCGCGTGACTGTACACCTCGGTGGTCATCGTGGCCGCGGACACTTTTCGCGGGACGAAAAGATGAATCACGCTCAGCGCCGGTTCCGTCGGCGCGCTGCCCCCGAGCGCAACTTGCAACTCGGTTGGAAGTCGGGCGCCACGATGCCACGCAATCACCGCAGGATGCAGGAATCCGATTAGTGCCCAAATTGACAACAACACTCCCACGATGCGCCATCCGCTCCGCAGACAAAATAACCCCAAGACCAGCATCCCGAGCGCGGCGAGTGCGAACCAATGACCGAATTCCGTGATTCCGATCGCCAGCTTCCACGCCCACATCCACGGCGGTGCCATGACGAAAGTCAGCGGTGCGGCCGCCGCCAGGATACCCGCACTCAAAACAAGAAGGACTTGTTTCACACCCGCACCCTAACCATCCAACGCCGCTTGGGTAACGAAATCGCCGTTAAATTCCGGCGTGACAGGATGGAGTCAGTCCGGGTGCGGCGGTCGGTCTCAGGCGATGGCTCCGACCGTTTCGCTGCCTCGATTGCCCCGTTCGTCGCAACCGAGCGCACGGCCCGACCCAGTCGGAACGCCTCCTCGACCGGTGGGACCTCGGCCCTCATCGCCTCGGATTGGCCCTAAACTATACTTCAACGTACTCGAGGTGCCGAATCCGCTGCCACTGGTCCGCCGCCACCGTGCTCGACCATTGATTCCGCAGGCGATTCTCCCGGTAGGCGCTCTCGGGAGCGACGAATTTCGCAGCATCCATCGTGTCGGATCGCACGAAAAACGCATTGCAGCCGCTCGCGGTAACGTCGAAGAGGCCATACCCGCCTCGCCCACACAGACGACTCAATGCCGTCAGGGAGGCCCCATGATACCATCCACTTTCGTGTTTGGCGTGCCGGGCGAAGCTCTTGTCGTAAGGAACACTGATTGGGCGAAGTCCAAATGAGGCGTTATACTCCACAACGATGCAGACTGGGCGCAGATCGAGCGACCGCTCAAGGAGCCAGTAGTCATTGCCGTCGACATCAACGGACAGAATTCCCAAGGCTCGGTCGGCGCAGAAGTCGCGAATCAGGCCAAGATTTTCCAAATCGAGAAACGCTCGCTTGACCGAAAGGCGTCGGGGAAGAATCCGTTGGGCTCGCCTGACAATCTGCTCGTCGCCATCAATCAGAAGGCCTTCAAAACTCCCAATCAGGCCGGCACAGTTGAATTCTTCCGGCGTAAATCCGAATTCCACAAAAAGCTTCGGCACCGCGACCGATTCGAGGATTCGATCCAAGACCGCCGATTCCTCGCCTTGGCTCTTGGGTCGGACCGGCCGCACGTAATCTCGAACGCCCCGCAGGAAGTTCTTGAATCCGAAGCGAATCGATCCAGCCGCCATGACCGGAAATTAGGCAGGATATCGTGGACTGCCCAGAACTCTTTTTGGCGCGCACGCAGCAAATGGCAGCTTGTCGACGTCCTCCAGCGGTAGGCTGGATTGTGGTCGGCTCTGGTCGCCACACCACGAAAGTACAACCACGCAGGACGGGATTATGGTAGATCGGGCCTTGAGGTGAATAGGTGAATGTTTGCTGGAAAGCGGCGGGTTGTCTCGTCATGCGCGATCGCGCCGAAACGATCCGTCGGCGCGGCCGGATCAAGGAAATGCTGAGGCGACGAGCGGCCTCCGCGACATATTCCGAGGGTCACGACCGGCGCAAAGCTCGATCCCAGTCTGGACACTTCCAGCATTCGCGGCGTAAAGCCGCTCCTACAGCGGGCGGCACGGTTCGCGACTGACGCAGCGCCGCTCTATGGAGTTGCGGCCCGGCGCCACGATCCGCCATGAATGTCCGGATGCGCCGGCTCGACCAGCTCCTCGCCAATCTCGGCTACTGCTCGCGCAGCGAGGTGCGCGACTGGTTGCGCGAGGGACGCATCCTGGTCGACGGCAAGAACGCGGATGATCCGGCGCAAAAGGTGTCGCCGGGCGCCGTGCGCGTGGACGGCGAGCTGCTCGATCATCCCAACGGCCTTCTGCTCCTGCTGCACAAGCCCACGGGTCGGGTCTGCTCGCACGATCGTCGCGAAGGCCCGGGCGTCTTCGACCTGCTGTCCACGCGCTGGCAGCGGCGCAATCCGCCGGTGGTCAGCGTGGGTCGCCTCGACAAGGACACCAGCGGCTGCCTTCTGCTCACCGATCAAAGCGCGCTAGTCCACCGCCTGACTTCCCCGCGCCACAAGGTGGAAAAGACCTACGTCGCGACCGTCGACGCCGACCTTCCGCCCGGACTCGCTGCCGTGTTTGCCGCCGGCACCCTCGTTCTGACGGGAGAAAAGGAACCCTGCGCTCCGGCCCGCCTGGAGGTGCGCGGCCCGCGCGAGGCCGAGCTGACCCTGACCGAGGGACGCTATCACCAGGTGCGCCGCATGTTTTCGAGCCAGGGTTGTGAAGTCCTGACCCTGCACCGCTTGCGCTTCGGCCCGTTGGAATTGCAGGGCCTGAAACCGGGAGAATGGCGCGAACTGCCCGTCGACTACTTTGACCGGCATTCCGCCGGAAATTCCAGCGACACCAACGCGACGGGTTTGACCTGAGGCCCCGTTCCCTGTCCGCTGTCCCGATGACCGGATTGCCCACGCTCGCCGAGATCGACGCCCTGACTCCGTTTATCGACGGACTGGTCCCGCCGACCCCGCAATACAGCTGGCCCCAGCTCAATGCGCGCACGGGTTGCGAGCTCTGGGTGAAACACGAGAATCAAACGGCCATCGGTTCGTTCAAGATCAGGGGCGCCCTCGCCTACCTGGCGCGCGAACAGAAGCGGTCGCCGGCGTTTCGCTGCGTGGTGGCCGCCACGCGGGGCAATTTCGGACAGGCCGTGGCCTACGCCGCCCGGGCCCAGGGGCTCGCCGCCATCATCGTGGTCCCGTTCGGCAACAGTCCGATGAAAAATGCCGCCATGCGGGCGCTGGGTGCGGAGCTGATCGAGGCCGGCGATGATTTTCAGGCCGCTCTCGATGTCGCGGAGAAACTCGCGCGCGAGCGCGGAGCCCATTACGTGCCGTCGTTTCATCGCGACCTCGTCCTCGGCAACGCCGTGTCCTCACTGCGATTCCTCCGCACCGCGCCGCGCCTCGAGGCCGTCTACGTGCCGATCGGACTCGGCTCCGGCGTGTGTGCCATGGTGGCCGCGCGCGATGCGCTCGGTCTGCCGATGAAAGTGATCGGAGTGGCCGCCGCCGCCGCGCCCGCCATCAGCCTGTCGGTCGCCGCCCGCGAAATCCGTCCGCATCCGGCGAACACCCGCATCGCCGACGGCATGGCCTGCTCCACGCCCAACCCCGAAGCCTTCGCGCAAATTCTGGCCGGCGTCGACCGGATCGTCACGGTGACCGACGACGAGATCGAGGCGGCGATCCGCGCCTATTTCACCGACGCGCGCGCCACCGCGGAAGGCGCCGCGGCGGCCGGACTCGCCGCGGTGTTGCAGGACAAGGCCGCCGTGGCCGGTCGCCGGATCGGCGTCGTGTTGTCGGGTCGGAACATCGACGACGGTGCCTGGACGCGCATCGTGGGAACCGAGTGATCTGAATTTCGATGTCGACCGAATTGCCTCCACTCACCGGCGCCCAGAAATCGCGTCTTCGCGGCCTGGGCCAGACGCTGCCCGATCACATCGAACTGGGCCGCGACGGCATCACTCCGGCGTTTCTCGCCGAGTTCAACCGCCTGCTGGGCGCGCGGGAACTGGTGAAACTGCGCTTCACGGGCGGACAGGACCGCCATGTGCGCGCCGATCTCGGCGACGCCATCGCTGCGGCCGCCAATGCCCTGGCCGTCGGCGCGGTCGGCCACACCGCCTTGTTCTGGCGTCCGCCGCCCGACGGCTCCAGACTGCTGGGCGCATGACGCTCGCCGAGCTCGGCTGGTCCGATTTCTTTGCCTCCGCCTTTGCGGAGCACGCGACCGCCGGCCTGCAGCCCGCGCGCGTCACCCTCGAACTTAAGGGATTCTTCGAAGTCACCGGCGTCGACGGGGCCCGCCTCGGCGAATGTACCGGAAAATTCATTCACGATGCGCGTCGGGCGGCCGACTATCCGGTGGTGGGGGACTGGGTGGCTGTCTCACCTCAACCTGGCGACGAGACCCGCGCCGCCATCCACGCGGTCCTGCCGCGGCGCACGAAGTTTTCGCGTAAGGCCGCCGGCGACCAGACGGTGGAACAGGTCGTGGCCGCCAACATCGACACGCTCTTTCTGGTGAGCTCGCTCGACGGCAATCACCACCTGCACCGCCTCGAACGGTATCTGGCTGCCGCGTGGGCCGGCGGCGCGGAACCCGTGGTGCTGTTGAACAAGGCCGATCTGAACGACGACACCGATGGCCTGATCGCGGAAATCGCGAGCGTGGCTCCGCAGGTGCCGGTGTACGTTGTCAGCGCGCAGACCCGCCGCGGATTGAGGGCGCTCGGCCGGTACCTGACTCCGGGACGGACGGTGGCTTTGCTGGGTTCATCCGGCGTCGGCAAGTCGACCTTGATCAACCGTCTCGTCGGCGAGCGCGTGCAGTTCACGCAGGAAGTGCGCGAAGCCGATCGCAAGGGCCGCCACACCACCACGCAGCGCGAACTGATCGTGACCCCGTCCAGCGTGATCGTCATCGACACCCCCGGCATGCGCGAGATCCAGCCGTGGGATGCCGCCGGCGGCGTCGCGGCGGCGTTCGAGGATGTCGCCGCGCTCACGGCGCGCTGTCGTTTTCGCGACTGCACCCACACGGTGGAACCGGGCTGCGCCGTGCAGGAGGCGCTCGCGGCCGGCACGCTCAGTCCCGAACGCTGGGAAGCTTACGAGCGGATGCGCGACAGCACTGTCCTGGCCGTCCGCCGTGCGGTCGGAAGCGGCGGCGGAGCGCGCCGCAAAGCGGAGCACAAGAAAGCCGTGAAGGCGCTCCGTCAGCGCGTGCGCGAGAAACATGGCGAGGAGTGAGGGAAGGCCGGGTTGAGAGTTGAAGGATGAGGGATGAGGGTGGAACGAAGCCGTAACCTAACCGGTGGAACGTCGAAGGCTCGGTGTCGGTGGGGCCGATGCGGCCGAAAGGCGGATGCGGACATCCGCCCCTACCGCAATCGCGCGAATTTCCGGGCGGAGAATTTGCCCAGGCAGGGGACGGCGTCGCGCCGGCCTTGGCTCGGCGTCCGAACGCCACAACCAACCTGCGCAGAGCGGCGTGATGCTGGAGCTTGGCTATTGGGGCCTGGAATTTGGATCCGGGCGTTTGGTTTTTCCGCCCCGCTTTGTAACCACCTCGCGGTTGACCGGACGAATCTCCGCGAATTATGTGGCGCCATGTTCACGATCATTGGCGCCGACGGCCGCGAGTACGGACCGACCACCGAGTTTCGTGTCCGCGAGTGGATCGCGGGCGGACGCGCCAATCTGCAAACCCGCGCCCGGCGCAACGGCGAGGATGTCTGGCGCACGCTGGGTGACTTTCCGGAGTTCTCCGGCCGGCCTGCCGCTCCAATCTCCTCCGGCGAGCCGCCCGCCCCGCCCGTTTACGCTGCGTCGGCCGCCGCACCGGGGCCGGTGGAGATGCCCGCACTCACCGGCGACAGCCGCACCATCGCGCAGGATCTGATTGCGCGCGCCGCACCGCTCGACGTTTTCGACTGCATCGCCAAGGGCTGGAGCCTCTGGCTCGCCAACTTCGGCCCGCTGGTCGGCGTGACCTTTCTCGTGATGGCGGCGCAGTTCCTGGCCGGTCTCATTCCCATCGTTAACCTGTTTGCGGGCCTGCTGCTCAAGGGAGTTTTCGCCGGCGGACTCTATTTCTACTACCTGGGCAAGATCCGCTCGGAACCGCGGGCCGTCGGCGACGCCTTTGCCGGATTCAATCGGGCCCTCGCGCCTTTGATGCTCACCACGCTGATCATCACCGGCATCACCGTCGCGATCGGGATGTTGCTGGCCGGGCACGTGATCGTGAGTTTCGTTCCCTTTCTGATGGACCCGAAGAGCGGGTTTCCGCCGGTACCGGTGGGCCTCGCCCTCGTCGGCGTGCTGGTTGCGGCGACCATTTTCGTCTACCTGAGCGTCAGCTGGGCGTTCGCGTTTGCCCTCGTCATCGACCAGGGACTGAGCCCTTGGACGGCGCTCGAAGTCAGCCGGCGGGTCATTGGCCACCAGTGGTTCCGGGTCTTTTTTCTCATCATCTGCGCGGGAATCGTCTCAATGCTCGGACTGATCGGTTTCGTTTTTGGCGTCATCCTCACGATTCCGATCCTGTACGCGTCGCTCATGTACGCGTACGAGGGAATCTGCCGCCCGCCGCCGCGCATACCTTAGAGTCGCAATCGAGAGGTAGGAGCCTGCTTGCAGGCGATTCGAGGCGCTCCCGTCCCAGCCCGACCAGGCCTACAGCGGATCAAATAATTTTGTAGCCACAAAGAGGCGCAAAAATCCGCCGCTTCGGAAAGCTTCCTGAGCGCCCATAGGCGCGCGAACCCAAGGTCGCTTCGTTTTTTGTGACTTATCGTGCCTTTTTGTGGCTATAGAAATATCCCAACTGCCTTAATGCTGCGTGGTCGGCTCGTGGCGGAAAAGCAGGAACTGCGCGTCGTGCTCGATCCACCCGCGACCCGGCAGCCAGGTCACCTGGTCGAGCTGCGTCTGCTGGTTCCAGACCTTGACCAGGCGATATTCGCGCAACACCGCGTTTTCAGGTTTCGACGGATCCGCGATCTCGAAAGGACGCAGCACCAGCCAGGTCGGCCGCAGACGATTGATCACCTCCGCAAAGCGCACGGAACCGCCGCGGATCGCCGCGACCACTTCGCGCGAACTCAGACCCGGGAAATCGTACATCTTCAATTGCGAGTAGTATCCGATGTAGCCCAGCGGCTCGAGAAACACGGTGTCGTGCGCGCTGGCGTTTTTCGCCAGCCAAAGCCCGATATCGCGACGACCCTGGTTTTCGATGATGCGCTGCTGCTCGCGCATTTCCCACGCCGTGCCCGCGAGCATGAAGACGTAGGCGCCGATGCCCAGACCGACGGCGACACGCAGCAGCGAGGCGAGCCAGGCCAACTTTTGCCGGCTGATGAATTGTCCCGCGGAGTCCGTCACCAGACCGAGCGCAAGAATCCCCAGCACCGTCCAGGGCGGCGAATACCATGGAAACAAAATGATCGAGCAGAAATAGAAACTGCCGAGGAAAACGGCGAGCGACGTGCGCCGAGCCGGACGCGAGAGTCCGGGAACAAGCCACGCAAAGGCCGAGATCACGCCGACAATCCGGGCGAACCATGCGACGAAGGCGGGCCAGCCACCGTAGACCCAATAAATCGGCAGATACAGATCCATCAGCATCGACTGGCCCGTCAGGGATCGCCACGGCAGCCACACCAGATCGGAGGCATGCACGGTCGCGGTGAACTGCGACTTGGCGGTGATCGTGTGCGGGACCGGCGTGCCGTAGTACCACCACGCCCACCCGATCCATGGCAGATAGAGCACCACGCCGAGAAGCAGGCCGAGAAAGACTTTTCCCCATCCCCGAAAAACGGGCTCAGTCGCCGACTTCCGGAAAATCACGTGGGGCGCGATGATCGCCCCGCCGAGAATGAATCCATCGGGACGCGTCCATTGCAGGCCGGCGGCCGCGAGCGCAATCGGCAGCAGCCGCGGACCCGCGGATGATTCCATCTCGCACCACAGCAGCTGGACGAAGAAAATCAGGAAGGCGGTTTCCATCCCGCTCGTTGAAAATTCGGTCAGCTTGCAGTCGGTCACGAGCAGTCCAAAGACGAGCAATCGTCCCAGCGCGCCGACCTTGAGCGACTCCAAGCGGTCCCACACGAGACCAGCACCCGCGGCGAGAACGGCCGCGTCGATCAGCCGAAAAAGCCACAGCGCCAGACTTTCATGTCCGACACCGGCGATGGCCGTGCACAACGCCGGCACGAGCACGCCGAGCGGCGAGGTGAACGTGTGCAGGCGGTCACCGGGATTGAAGACGAGACCGTGGCCCTCGACCAGATTCCGGCTGCTCCGCAGCGTGATGAAATAGTCCTCCCACGCGTGATCGGCGAAAGCGGCGTAGGCGAGCGGGATCAGCGCCGCCAGCGCCATCACCACCCATTTTTCCGTGCTCTTCCGGGGCATCGGCGAAGATTGCCGAGCGCGCTCCCGGGCGACAATGCCGAATTGGGCCGACGGACAATCGAAGCCAGCCCCGAAACTTATCTTACACGGTTCATCTCCGCCCAGGCTTCGGCCTGAGAGTCTGAATCCAAGGGTGCTCCTTCAGAAATCATCTTGAACGCACCCCAGGCGGCTGCCGCCCGGTTAAGTTTTCGATTGTACTCTTCGTTGTTGGCCTTCGTGGGCTTCTCGAGCGTCGCCTCCCATGCCTGATAGAACGCCGCCTCACGAGGCGATGAATACGCACTCTCGATCGGCACGACCTTGATGCCGCGCGCCGCATAGTCGGCAATCTCCTTGTCCAATCTGGCACGCTCTTCGGCGGAATACACACGAGCTTCGGGAAATCCGCCCACCGCACGCCGGAAATCGGCCAGGGTGATCACCTGATCGACCGACCGGATTATCGATGCCATTCCCGACCAGTGAAAGTAGTTTCCATTCAGGCGCGTCGTGGTGGTGAATGGGATCAGTCCCCCCGTTTCTTCGGGCGCGAAAAACTGCCAGTGGTCGAGGATGGCGATCGGAATCGGCGGACCGTTCACCACTCTGCTCAGAATGGGTTTCCTGGGCTTGTCCGTGCTCAAATACTGAAAAGCCACCCAACCCTGGGCAAACGCCTGCGCGAGATTCTGCGCATTGGTCTCGTTGAACAGGGGCGCGCCCACTTCCCGGTTGAGCATGCGTTCGCGCCCGGCAAGGCCAATCCATGCCGGAGGCAATCTCTTCAGGGCCGGCTCGAGCTCGGCCAACGGAAAGGTCACGTCGGCCACCAGCGGGCCGAGTCCACTTGCGGCCAGGTCGTTGGCTCGGAGCGCCAGGAGAAAATTTCCGTAGCCATCCGTTTCGGAAAGCCAATCCGTCAGATCCAACAGCCTGGTCACAGCGCGAAGGCGTTCCTGACTCGTGCCGAGCAAAGCAAGCTCCCGAGGCACGGTCGACAGCCGCCCGGCCATTTGCCCGGCCCATTCCATCACCGCCTCGTCGCGAGGACGGTCGGTGGCAGAGCTGAAGTACAACACGTGCCATTTCGAATGAATGGAAGGGGCGGGCCCGTCCACCGCCCATCGCTGGCCGAGAAAATCCGGGAGCGCGCCGCTGGTCCGAACATGAATCACAGGGACCGTGGCGGGTTCGTCGTTCGCCACACCTCGGACGACCGCGCATGTGATCACCAGTAAAATCCTTCCTCCACGAAATCTCATAGCATGAGCGCCGCAAAGCTGGCCCTTTCGGCGTCTCCAATACGCTTGGCCGCTGATCGGCGTCTGACAATTTCAATCCGGCTGCCCGTCGGTCAGTATCGCTAGCCAAAACCGATCCCGTCTCGGATCAACTCGTGCTGCTACTTTTTCGTGCGATTTAGCCGTTGATGAAGTTTCTCCGCGCTGTCCATTGGCGAGGAACACGCGCCGTTGGCGCAGAGATAGGCCGCGGCGGTCGGGGAATCGGGAAAAATATCCTCGCCGCGCGGCGCCGGGCCTTCGCGCCGGTCCCACCATTCCACCAGCTTGTGCGCCGTCGGATAACGCAACGCCTCGGCGAACATCGCCCGCGCCACCGGATCGGATTTCGCACCGACCACCGTGACGTGCAGCGGCTCGGAGTTCACCTCCTGTTCGGCGAGCAGCAGTCCGCCCACGTACAAGCCGCGGGTGTTCGTCACCTCGGGCGCCGAGGCCCATTGCAGGGCGCGACGCGCCGACTCGAGTAGCTCCGGCCGCCCGGCCTCGCGTGCGAGCGCGGCATAAAAGCGGGCGAGATTGATATTCTCATCGAATTGCGGGCGCGGCGCTGGAATCGCCTGGTGGGTCAGGTCGCTCGAAGCGTAGCCGGGCGCATTCGGACGGCGGAAATGCGCCTCGATGAATGTCGCCGCCGCGAACGCACGCGTCATCCATTCGAGTTGCTGCGTGACGCGATGAAGCGCCAGGAAGGCGCGTCCCATCGCGAGCGTATCGCCGAGGTACGGACCGGCCGCGTCGACCTCGTCGTGGCGAAAGCCACCGTCCGGCAATGCCCGATGCGCGACGATCCAGCGGGCGGCACGTTCCGCTTCCTGGAGAATGCTAGAGTCGCCGGTCGCCGCGAAAAGGTCGCACCGCGCGGCGATGACGAGTCCGTTTTCCCGCGCGTAAACGTGCTGGTCGATCCGAGGAATGCCCCGCGCCCGGCGACGGGCGTCATCGAGCGCAAAATAGGCATCGCTGTGCTCACCCGCCACCAGGTCGGCATCCTGCGAGGTGTAGGTCGCGCCGTCGGGGCTCGTCAGAAAATCCCGCAAATACCGATCGACGGCCTGCGCGTGCGCCAGATCCGCCGCGTCGCCCCATTGCGCGAACGCGAGCGCATAAGCGCGCAGGTTGTCCGCCTGGGCCGGAATGATCTTCTCGAAATGCGGCTCATTCCAGTCGCCGCCGACCGAATATTGATAAACGCCGCCCCACACCGGATCGAGCAACCGGTGTTCGAGGCGCAGCGTCGTTCGCGCCATCGTCGCCGCGCGCGCGTCCCCGGACAGCGCCTGCCGCAGGGCGAGTTCGACCGTGTCGCCGTCGAGAAACTTGTGCGAGGTACCCCACCCGCCCGCCTTGTCGTCATAGCCATCGCGCCACTGCGCGAGCAGCGCGGTCTGGCGCTCTTCGGACAAGGTCGCATTACCCGTGACGTCGTCCGCATGATCCGCGCGCACCGACGGTCCCGGAGTCGGATCCGCCACGCAGGCCTCCAGCAGGCGCGCCATGGGACCGGGCGGAACGTATCCCTGGCGCTTCACGAGCTCCGTGCCGTCGGCGGCAAAGATGACCGTGGCCGGCCAGCCATAGTCCTCGTAGCGATTGGAGAGATCCGGCCGCGAATCCTGGTCGACGCGCACGAGGACATAGTGCTCCGTCAGCAACGCGACGACCTTCGGGTCGCGATAGGTGATCTCGTCCATCACGTGGCACCAGTGACACCACACGGCCTCGAGATCGAGCAGCACGAGTTTCTTTTCCTGAGCGGCCTGCTGGAACGCCGCGTCGCTCCACGGTTGCCACGGGAGAGGTGTCGGCTCGGCGCCAAAAGCCGAAACGGCCAGGCCGAGCAGGCCGGCAATCGTTCCTCGACGCCATGCGTTCATGGCCGAATGCGTCTCCTGAATTTCAGTTTCCGGACTTCCGTCGGAAAATGAGCCCATCCAACGAAATTTTGCCTGGTCCGAACGCGAGGACGATCACGCTCGCCAGCAGGAACAAGAACGGGGTCGCGTCGGTGAATTTGTCCGGGTCGCCGGCGAACAGGGCGTGCAGCGCGTCCTTCTCGGCCGTCGCGTAGGCCACCAGCATCGTGCCGATCAGAGGTAGGGCCGAGACACGCGACAGCAGGCCGATCATGAGCAGCGAACCGAAGACGAGCTGGACCACGCTGGCGAAAATGGCATTGGCCTGCGGATACGGAATGCCAAGACTCCCGAAATACTCCGTGATCTTGTCGAGATGGTGCAGCTTGCGCCAGCCGTCCTGGGCGAACGAAAAACCCCAGTAGCCGCGAATAATGAGAAGAAGGGGTGACTGGAGCCACGACGCGACGGTGTCGAATCGGTCAAGCAGGGGTCGGAGTTGCATGGGGGTGTGGGGATGTGAGAATCGAGGAACGAAAATCTTCCCGGAATTCAGATGACAGAAGTCAGAGATCAGCGGTCAGCAACGGGTGCACAAAAGGTAGGGTCCGATGTCCTCATCGGACCGATTGGATTTTGTCGGCAGGCAAAATTTCTCGTGCCTCTTTGTCGCGGAATCTTTGTCGGGTCGGCTCAATCCATCAGCAACGATATTGTGGCATCTCTTGACGCGTTCTATCGCGTCACACCGACCTGCAGGTTGCAATTGTCTTGTCGGTTGGATCCGGGTTCCCCCTCTTACGCCTTTTTGCGGCCAATTACCTCCGGCAGAACCAGCCGAGTTCCATCCAGTTTCGGAACCACGCCTGCACCTTGCCGGCCCAGTCCTCGCGCGGGTTTTTCGCGCGCGGAATTCCGGCGGCGAGGGCGTCCGCGAGCGGACGCCCGCGCTGGATCGCCCGCAGGATGCGGTACGCGGCCGGTTCGAGGCGCTTGAAGTAAAGCGTTCCCTGCAGGCGATGCACGGCGACGAAGGTCGGTTCGCGCCGCGGCAGTTTCAGCTTCCGGGACGACGCCCGCGTTTTGGGTCCGGAGACATTGGTGTTGCTGGCCTCACCGCGCGATAGCTCCGAGCGCTGGCGAACCGCGACCAGGAAGTCGTCGACGGGATAATCGAGCTTCAACAGACGCAAATACGGCTGCAGATTGAGTTTCAACTTTCCCGGATTGGCATCGAGCAGGTCGTCGGACGTGAAGACCGGCAGCGCCGCACTGTCGAACACCTCGATGCGCGCCCACTCAAAGCGGGCGACGTCGATGCACAGGTCGGTGTTCGCCTTGGTCCAGGCAGGTTCCTCGCGCAGGAAGCGCGCGAGGCGCGACGGCAGGTTGCGCATCGTGAACGAGCGCGAGGGATACCTGGTGAAATACGCCTCGGCCATCTTCAGAAAGCGCCTGTCGCCGATCACGGCGCGCAGACCCGGACAATCGTCGTACAGGCTGTCGAGGATGCGAAACCAATACATCCGGCTGTAGATTTCCAGGCGCTCGACGGACGTGAGCCGATCGTTGGGCCGGGCGATCTGCGCGGCCAGCGCCGCCGTCGGACGTCCGTCGCGCCACTGGCGCGGCATGCGGCTGTTGGACGCCAAGGGACGCGAGATGAGCGCCCACATCGCGCGCTGCAGGTCCGCCAGATCGCGCGTCGAGCGGACGGCCTCAGGAGCGAACCTTCGCGCGGTTTTGGTGGGCTTCGCGGGCATCGCCGATGAATTCGTGCGCTTTCAGCGCCTCATGGTGAACCTCGTCAAACGACGGAATCTTGTCGTCCCATTCGAGCAACGTCGCGGTCACGCCGCACTGGCGGGTCGCGTGGGCGTACATCTTCCACACCGGATCGAGGACCGGGTGATCGTGCGTATCCAGGATGTACTTCTCGAATTTCGTGTGCCCGGCCACATGCATCTGCGCGACGCGATGATGCGGGATGTGGTCGAGGTAGTCGTACGGGTTGAAGCTGTGATTCTTCGACGAGACGTAAATATTGTTCACGTCGAGCAGGATTCCGCAGTCGGCGCGTTCGACGACCTCGCTGAGGAATTCCCATTCCGTCATTTCGGAGACGTGATACTCGGTGTAGGAACTGACGTTCTCGACACAGATCGGCACCTCGAGAAAATCGCGCACGTAACGGATCTTTTCCGCGGTGCGTTTGGCCGCGGCGAAGGTGTACGGCATCGGCAGCAGGTCATGCGAATAGCTGCCGTCGACGCTGCCCCAGCAGAGGTGGTCGGAGAGCCACGGCGTGTTGGTGCGCTTGATGAGGTTCTTCAGCCGGCGCAGCTGGGCCCGGTTGGGCTTGTCGGCCGAGCCGAAATAGAGCGCGACTCCGTGCTGGACCACGCGGTATTGCTCGAGAATCTGGTCGAGGACCTCGAGCGGGCGCCCGCCGTCGACCATGTAGTTCTCCGAGATGATCTCGAACCAGTCGACGGTCGGCTTCTTTTCCAGAATGTGGCTGTAGTGCGGGATGCGCAGGCCAATGCCGACGCCGTAGTCGGTGAAGCCGTTGAAGCGATTGGCGGGCATGGGAAGGGAAAGGATTTTCCGCGGGCGAATTCGCCAGCCGGAAATTGGGAGACCGGGCGGCGAGGCCCGGTCTCCACGGAAAGATCACGTTCCGACCGTTGGGCGGACGGAACGATCGTCAAGCGAACTCAGACCAGCTTCTTGTCGTCCTTGGACGAGCAGCCGCCCTTGCCCTTGCAGGAGTTCTTGCCCTTGCAGCCATTGTCGCCGCTCTGGCAGCCGCCCTTGCCCTTGCAGTCGTTCTTGCCTTTGCAGTCATGGGCCTTGCAGCCGTCCTTGCCGGTACAGCTGCTCTTGCCCTGGTCATCATGGCTCGCCGAAATGCCGGCGGAGTTCGAGACCGAGGCGGTGGCCTTGAGGGCGAAGGAACCGGCGTAGAGGCCGGCGAGGGCGGCGGCCGCGATGATGGTACGAGTGGATCGATTCATGGGGAGTTTGGTATCTTTGGGTTTCAAAACCGCGACGAACGGCACCATGCCGGCCAGCCGCGGCGTGAAAGGGTTGCGCAATTGGGAGCGGGGGTGAGCGGGGTTTATTCCCAAAATGGCGGGCGGCCCGTGAAAAATACGCCGGTATCCATATCGGGCCGGCGGTCCAAGGCCAGACAATTGCCGCCGGACGGAGTTCCGCGCCGGGCGGAATTTAGCCGTTGAGAGGCTGAGTTCGCCGCGGGTAACCTCACGTTCATGCAAAACGCCGTCCGATCCACCCTGCTCGCACTCGCCCTCGCGCTACCCTGCCTCCTCAGCGCCAGAACGTTAATCCATGCCGGCACCGTCATCGACGGCGTGTCGGACCTGCCGAGGAAGAGTGTCACGCTCGTCGTGGAAAAGGACCGGATCATCGACATCGCGGACGGGTTCACCGCACCGGCGGCCGGCGACACGGTGATCGATCTGAAGGACGCCACGGTGCTTCCCGGGTTGATCGACTGCCACGTTCATCTGTGCGAAGAGAACTCCCCCAAGAGCTACACGGAACGGTTCTACCTGAATCCGGCCGACACGGCCTATCGTTCCACCGTGTACGCCCGCCGGACGCTGCTGGCAGGCTTCACGACTGTGCGCGACCTTGGGAATCACGCCGGCATCAATCTCTCGCTGCGCAAGGCCATTGCCGAGGGATGGGTGATCGGACCGCGCGTTTTCACCGCCGGCATTCCGATCGGCACCACCGGCGGCCACACGGATTCGACCACCGGTCTTGCGATGGAACTGCAGGACAAGTTGGGCGAGCCCCAAAGCGTCGTGAACGGGCCCGACGAGGCCCGCAAAGCCGTCCGCACCCGCTTCAAGCAGGGCGTCGATGTGATCAAGATCATGCCTTCGGGCGGCGTGCTCAGCATGGAAGGCAGCGGGGACAATCCGCAGATGGACGACGACGAGCTCCAGGCGATCGTCCACACCGCCCATGAATACGGCCTCAAGGTCGCCGCACATGCGCACGGCGCGGAGGCGATCCGCCGGGCCGTCCTCGCCGGAGTGGACAGCATCGAACACGGCACCTTCATGAATGATGAGGACATCAAGCTGATGAAGGAGCACGGCACCTATTACGTGCCCACGATCAGCGCCGGAAAATTTGTCGCCGAGAAAGCAAAGATCGACGGCTATTTCCCTCCGGTGGTGCAGGCGAAGGCCGCCGCCATCGGGCCGCTCATCCAAAACACGTTTGCGCGCGCGTACAAAGCCGGCGTGAAAATCGCGCTGGGCACCGATCAGGGCGTGGCTCCGCACGGCGAGAACGCCAGGGAATTCGTCTACATGGTGGAGGCCGGCATGCCGCCGATGAAGGCCATCCAGGCCGGAACGATCGAGGGCGCCCGCCTGATCGGACACGACAAGGACTTCGGTTCGCTCGAAAAGGGAAAGTTCGCTGATATCGTCGCGGTGAACGGCGATCCGCTGGCGGACATCTCGCTCCTCACCAATGTCACCTTCGTGATGAAGGCGGGCGTGGTGTACAAGGGGGAGAAGCTCTAAGCTCTAAGATCTAGCTGTAAGTTTTAAGCGGTAAGCAGGACGGTAAGGTCCGATGTCTTCATCGGACCGCGATCATAGTAGGGCGGCATCGCCCGCCGTCGCCAAGGCTTTGGCGGGGCGGGGCCGAATGCCGCCAAGCCCCCCGAATGTTGGAGTGGCTTGTCCCCAAGACGCTAAAACGCGTTGAGGACAACGCGTGCCACCTTCGCGGCGTAAAGCCGCTCCTACCGCCGTAAGGTGGGGCGCGACCGCCGGGCGCGCCGAGGCGGCATTCGGCCCATTCGACGGGCTCAGGGCTGGCGATGCCGGCCTACAACGACCCGATCGGAACACCAGCCCGCCCGATTTGCATCGGGTAATTCTGACTTACAGCTTATCGCTTAAAGCTCACAGCTTCTAAATAATCCGATCCACCAACCCCTCGCCCTTCACGAAATGCCCGAGGTTGGTGAGAAAGTGCTGCACGAGCACCTCATCCTGCATGCGTTGTCCGCCGGCGGTATGCGGAGTGATGTGGCAGCGCGGCTCGGCCCACAATGGATGTGAGGGCGGAAGCGGCTCTGGATCGAGCGCGTCGAGATAGGCGGCGCCGACCCAGCGGCTCTGCAGGGACGCGATCAGGGCGTCCTGGTCGACCGTGCTGCCGCGACCCACGTTGTAGAAAAACGCGCCGTGGCGCATCTGCCGGAAAAACGCGGCGTTGCAGTAATGATGAGTGACCGTCGAGGCCGGCAGCAAATTGACCACGTGATCGGCCAGCGGAAGCACCGACGCCAGGTCCGCTTCCGACACGATCTCGGTGTCCTCGTCGCCGCGCGGCAGCCGCCGCACGCCGATGACGCGGCAGCGAAAGGGCGCGAGCAGTTCCGTGAGGCGGCGCCCGATCGCGCCGTAGCCGAGCATAACGACCGTGGCGCCGGCGAGCAGGCTCGTGGTGTAGCGGCCGTCCAGATAGTTCCACTCGCGCGGTCCGACCTGGTTGGCCACGTACTTCGGCAATTCGCGATTGAGCGCCAGCATCATCGCGAGCACGTGCTCGGCGCACGGGCCGGCGAAGACCTGCGACGCGTTCGTCACCGCGATGCGCCGCTCCTGCGCGGCCGCGCGAAACTCGTTCGTGTCGTAGCGGGTGTAGCCCGCGGTCGACAGCGCGACCCAGCGGAGTTTTGGACTTCGCAGGATGTCGGCCGGATCCGGCTGCCCGTAGGCGATGTCCGCCTGCTGCATCGAAGGATCCGGTTCACCGGGAGTCAGGACGGAACGGGAGGATTTTTCCGCCTGAATCAGTTTGCATCCCATGCGCGCCAGACTGTCGTAAAACAATTCGCGCGCGCGCGTACGAAGCTCGTGGTTGGCCCAAACCGTGAGACTCATATCCAAATCACGCACCGGCGCGGAGCTGGCGGCAAGTCAAACCGGTTGGACTTGTTGACCGCCTGACGGAGACCGGTGGTTTATGACCTGACGGACAGTCCGAGTCTCAACGCGAAAACGGCGGGACCGATCGGGTCCCGCCGTGGAATTTCGCCGGCTCGTCGCGGCAGCTCAGTTCTTCGCCGATGGGACGAGGGGATTCCCCGCCAACCGGTCCTTGAACATGCTCGCGGCGAGCAACTCGATGATCGAGGTGCCGCCCGCGTTGCCGCCGGCCATGATGTCGGGCACCAGTTTCTGGCCGCTGCCCGCCAGCGCGCGTGCGACCTCGATGGCGACAAAGTTGTCGCGGCTCGTGGCCTCGACCTTCTGCTTGATGACGGCTGCCTCCGCCAAACCGATTTTTTGGGTCTTCTCGGCCTCGGCGCCACCCACGGTCTTGATCACCGTCGCGTCGGCTTCCGCGATCGCGGTGCGGGCACGGGCCTCGCCCTCCGCGCGCTTGATCGACGCCTGCGCGGCGAATTCCGCGATGGCCACGCTGCGCTCGGAGTCGACGACCTTCGCCTGCGTGTCCGCCACCGCACGAGCCTGCTGCAGCTCCTTGCGCACGATCTCTGCCTGGCGCTGCGTCTCATAGGTGACGCGCTCCTGCTCGGCGATCTTGCGGTCGGTCAGCGTCTTCATCAGGTCGTCCGGCGGCGTAATGTCGCCGATGAGCGTGTCGACGGCGCCGACATTGTAGTCGTTCAGCGCCGTGGCGATTTGCTTCCGGGCGTCCGCCTGCCGTTCCGCGCGCAGCTTGAGGAACTCGATCACGTCCGAGTTTTGCGCCGCGTTGCGGAAGTAATTGCCGATGGTGGGCTCGAGCACCTGGGTGACGAGATTCACCATGCTGCCAAAACGCGCGATCACCTTGGGTGCGTCGTTGCGCGGGATGTGGATGATCTGCGACACGTCCAGGTTGAACTTGAAGCCGTCGGACGAGCGCACGGTGATCGTGGACAGTTTCTCGTCGAGGCGGTGCGCCTCCGTCTTGCCCGTGGCCCAGTTGAGCACGACATTGGCCGTCGGGACATTCTCGACGCGATGGGTGCGCGGATTGATCGCATAGCGGCCCGGATCGAGCGGTTCGGCCCAGACGCCCTTCTTGCCCTTCTCGACGAGGTTGCCGTGACGGAACCCGTCGCCGGTGACGTCCGCGCCCGCCTCGCCGACGAACGCGATGACGACGCCGGCATGCGCGATCGGCACCTCGGTCATGTCGACCAGCTCGACCGTGGCGAATTCGGGGTTGATGAAGTAGCGCCCCGCGAGGAGCACCTGTTCCTGCAGGCCCTTGAAGCCGCCGGCCTTGACGAAGGCGTCGCCGTCCTGGAACGAATTGTGTCCGTCCACCTTCACGCCGGCAATTTCACCGGTCGGCAGGCTCCGCCCTTCCTTGGTGGTGACGATCCCCACGCGGTTGTCACGGATCTCGAGCACCGCGGCGCTGGCGACGCTGAACAGGGCGGTGTTGATCCGGTAGGTGCCGGGCGGGATGACCGCGATCTGCGGCCCGCGCTGTCCGCCGCCGCTGAGAAAGGCGCGGGCGTCCTGGAACGAATCGCAGGGCACGCTGCCACCGAGCACGCGGCCGCCGGCCAGGGGAACGCCGTCCCGCGACTCGACGACGCCGACCTGGCCTTCCTCGACGGTGGTGAAGGGCACGACATTGACCGCATACTGCCAGGGCCAGAGCCAGAAGTGCAGGCCGGGCGCCAGGGTGTCGGCCTGCACGCCCGCCTCGCCTTCCAGCGCGATGATCTTGCCGACGGGCAGGGTGGAATTGCGTCCGCCGAGGCCGAACTTCTTGGTGACGATGCCGACGCCGTTGTTCGGCACGATCACGAGACCGAGGACGCGGATGAAGAGCCGGTAACCGGCCACCAAGGTGACCAGGGCACCGACCAGCACGAGAAGAATAACCAGCGATTGAGTGTTCATGGAGAGAAGGGGTGCGATGGAGCGAAGGATGACCGATCCGGCGGGTCCCGCAATGCAAAGTGCATTAAAAATACACTGGTTTATTGTATCCTCTTGTCACGGTTCTTTAAACGTTGATTTTTACGCTCCCGCGGGCATGGTGGGGCTCATG
Organism: Candidatus Didemnitutus sp.; assembly: GCA_035545955.1. GTDB lineage: Bacteria > Verrucomicrobiota > Verrucomicrobiia > Opitutales > Opitutaceae > Didemnitutus. The sequence continues at coordinate 189,326 of DASZXI010000034.1, forward strand.
CCGAAGCCGCTGGCCGTCACCACCGCGGAACGCGCGTATCTGGAGCGGCGCCTGGCGCCGGTCCTGAAGGCGCTGCGCGACGACCGCGCGCTGTGCGACGAGTTTCTTCTCTTCGTGCGCGCGCGCGGAGGCGGCCTGTCGCTCACCCTCGAGCGCCTGAAAACCGTCTGGTGGCCGAGCCGGCGCTCGATGTACCCCGGCTTCTTCGTCCTCGCCCTCGTCGAGTTCGGACTCGCCCACGAGCTGTTCGAACCGGAACGTCGCCGGCCGCCCGCCAAGGGCTGAGCCCGCCCGTTACTTCGTGACCGGCAGCGTGAGCGTCGAAGCCGCCTTCGGCTCGGAAATCAGGCTCGCCCGGAGCGCAAACGCGCGCTGCGCCCAGGGGCTCATCGGATCGATCTTGGAGATCAGGTCCGTCAGCGAACGCACCTCATCGAGGCGGCCCGCGTCCTTCGCGAGCGTCGCGGCGTGATAACACGCCTCGGCGCGGAAAAGCTTGTCGGCGGATTCATCGGTCGTCAGCGGCTTCAATGCCGCCTCGCCCCCCGCCAGATCCCCGCCGGCGAGCAGGCTCATCGCGGCTCCGAGACGCGCGCGCGTCTTCAGGCCGTTGTCGGTCAAGGCGCCTGCGGCCCGCTGATAGCTGGTCGTGGCCGACTTGTAGTCCCGATTCAAATACTGAAGATCGGCCAGGCGCAGCCACGCGATGCCCGCCAGCGGATGACTGGAATACTCCGCCGCGAAACTCGTCAGCTTGTCCGGATTGTCGCCGGCCTGGGCATAGGCGTCCTGAATGGAATGCTCGCGCACTCCGTTGAAATAGTCCCAGCCCTCGCGCGCCACGGCGACCACCAGGATGCCCACGGCAGCGGCGATGATCAGCGCCCGGTTCTTCGCCCAGAAGCCCTGCATCTGCTGGCCAAAATCCTGTGCGTCTTGCGCGGCCGAGGCGTCGGCCTTGTTGTCAACGGAGGTCTGTTTGCTCATGCGAGTCGGGCAGCTTGGGAAACGCCCCGCCGGCCCTCAAGGAAAAAGCAGCCGCGCGCAACAACGCACCAACAGATGTTAATTACGAATCATTAATATCTTATGCCATTCATGTTTTAGATGACAAATGACGGAGTAAAGAGGCCGGAAGCATCCCGACATCCACCCGCAAAAAATGAGTCTAGTTCCGATACCGCCCTGCGAGACAAAATAGGTTAGCCGAGCTTCGCGACCTCTGACCTCTGACCACCGCTCCCTGCTCACTAATCAAAAACCACCGTCTTGTTGCCGTAGACCAGGACGCGATTGTCCAGGTGCCAGCGCACGGCCTGCGCGAGGACCGTCTTCTCGAGATCGCGCCCCTTGCGGATGAGGTCCTCGACGCCGTGACGATGCGTCACGCGCGCGACGTCCTGATGAATGATCGGGCCATCGTCGAGCACAGCCGTCGCGTAGTGGGCGGTCGCGCCAATGAGCTTCACGCCGCGGGCGTGGGCCTGGTGATAGGGCCGGCCACCGGCAAACGCCGGCAGAAACGAGTGGTGAATGTTGATCACCGGGCGCGCCCAGCGGGCCAGGAAATCGGCGGACAGCACCTGCATGTAGCGCGCGAGCACGACGAGATCGATGCGCGCGGCCCGGAGCAGCGCGATTTGCCGGGCCTCGGCCCTTCCCTTCGCCTCGGGATCGACCGGCACGCAGTGAAATTTCAGTCCGTAGCTCCGCGCGGCCGATCCCAGATCCGGGTGATTCGAAACGACCATCACGACGTCGCCATTGAGCTCGCCCGCCTTCCATCGCAGGAGGAGGTCGTGAAAGCAGTGGTCGGCCTTCGAAACGAAAACGGCCACCCGCGAACGCACCGTCGAGCGCGCCACCCTTACCTGCATGCCCAGCTCGCGCCGCGCAAAATCCGAGAATGCCGCCTCACCCGCCGCCGGGCGCCGTCCCGGCGAAGGTTCCCATTCGACGCGCTGGAAAAAAATTCCCGCCTCGGGATCGCGATGCTGGTCGGCATGCAGGATGTTGCCGCCCCGCTCGAAAATCCACGCGGCGACCCGCGCCACCAGACCTGTCTGGTCCGGACCGTGCAACAGCGCCACGAGTGTGCCGCGCTCCGCCATGACTACATGGGGACGACGTTCGTCCGGTACTGCTGCAGCGGGCGGATGCCGACGCGCTTGGCCTTCATCGCGCGAATGCCGTTCAGCGCCGCCCACGCGCCGGTGATGGTCGTCATGATGCAGACGTTGTTCGACCACGCCGCGGCGCGAATCGCATTCTCGTCGTTGCGCGGAATCATTCCGCGCGGCGTGTTGATCACCATCTGGATCTGGCCGTTCTTGATCATGTCGACGCAGTTCGGCCGCCCCTCACTGAGCTTGAAGACGTGTTGCACCGCGAGCCCGTGCGCCTGCAGAAGCTTGGCCGTGTTCGTGGTCGAGCACAGCGTAAAACCAAGCTCGGCGAATTCCTTCGCAAGGGCCACCACGTGCACCTTGTCGCTGTCCTTGACGCTCAGGAACAGCTTGCCCGCGAGCGGCAGCGCGGGCTTCGCCGCCATCTGGGTCTTCGCAAACGCGATGCCGAGATCGTCGTCGAGGCCCATAACCTCGCCGGTCGACCGCATTTCCGGGCTCAGCATGATCGCCGCCCCGGGAAAGCGGTTGAACGGAAACACCGCTTCCTTGACGCACCAGTGGCGCGGCTGGATCTCGCGGGTGAATCCGAGTTCCGTCAGCTTCTTGCCCGCCATCACCTGCGCCGCCAGCTTCGCCAGCGGCACGCCGATGGCCTTGGCCACGAAGGGCACCGTGCGCGATGCCCGCGGATTCACCTCGAGGACGTAAAGCTGCTGATCCTTGATCGCGAACTGCACATTCATCAGGCCCACCACTTTCAGCTCGCGGGCCAGGGCGTAGGTGGCGGAGCGAATCGCGGCCAGCATTTCCTTCGGCAGCGTGTGCGGAGGCATGACCATCGCCGCATCGCCCGAATGCACGCCGGCATATTCGATGTGCTCGAGCATGCCGCCGATCAGCGTCGTTTCGCCGTCGCTGATGCAGTCCACATCGATCTCGATCGCGTCCTCCAGGAACTTGTCGATCAACACCGGCTTGCCGGGCATCGCCTCGAAGGCCGGGCGGATGACCGCGCGAAACTCGTCCTCGTTGTAGACAATGAACATGCCGCGCCCGCCGAGGACGAACGACGGCCGCAGCAGGACGGGAAAGCCCACCTCGAGCGCGAGGCCCAGGCTTTCGGACTCGTTCAACGCGGTGCGGTTGGACGGCTGGCGCAGGCCCAGGCGGTCCAGCACGGCCGCAAAAAGCTTCCGGTCCTCGGCCGCGTCGATGCTCTCGGGCGAGGTTCCGATCACATTCACGCCCCGCGCCTTCAGCGGACCGGCGAGATTGAGCGGCGTCTGCCCGCCGAACTGGACGATCGCGCCCACGCATTTCTCCTGCTCATAGACCTCGAGCACGTCCTCGAGCGTCAAAGGCTCGAAGTAAAGGCGGTCGGAAGTGTCGTAGTCGGTCGAAACCGTCTCCGGGTTCGAATTCACCATCACGGTCTCGAAGCCCGCGGCGCGCAGCGCGAAGCTCGCGTGCACGCAGCAATAGTCGAATTCGATGCCCTGCCCGATCCGGTTCGGTCCGCCGCCGATGATCATGATCTTCGGCTTGTCCGACCTCGTGACCTCGTTCTCGTCGCCGTAACTGGAATAGTAGTAGGGCGTGAACGCCTCGAACTCCGCCGCACAGGTGTCGACCAGCCGGTACGTGGTGTTCACGCCGGCCGCCTTCCGATGGCGCCGCATTCCGTCGAGATCGGTTTTCAGCAGATGGGCCAGCTGCGCATCCGAGAAACCGGCCTCCTTGGCGCGCCGGAGGGTCGTCTCCTCGAGTTGCGCGAGCGGCGTGGCCTTCAGCTCCTCCTCCATCTCGTGCAGTTCGCGCAGCTGGTGCAGGAACCACGGATCGATTTTCGAGAGCGCAAAAATGTCGTCGACCGACAGCCCGGCCTTGAACGCCCAGCGCAGATAGAACACCCGCTCGGAATTCGGCGTGCCGATCTTGTGCCGGAGGGTGGCCTCGTCGGGAATCTCGTCGCCGCCGAGCTTGCCGCCGCCGCCAAAGCCGCGTGCGCCCGTCTCGAGCGAGCGCAGGCACTTCTGGAACGATTCCTTGAACGTGCGGCCGATCGCCATCGCCTCGCCGACGGATTTCATCGCCGAGGTCAACGTGGTGTTGGCCCCGGGGAACTTTTCGAACGTGAAGCGCGGAATCTTGGTGACGATGTAGTCGATCGTCGGCTCGAAGCTGGCCGGCGTGAGGCGCGTGATGTCGTTGCGCAGCTCGTCGAGCGTATAGCCCACGGCGAGCTTGGCCGCGATCTTGGCAATGGGAAAACCGGTCGCCTTCGAGGCCAGCGCCGAGGAGCGCGACACGCGCGGGTTCATTTCGATCACGACCATGCGGCCGGTCGCAGGGTCGACGGCGAACTGGATGTTCGAGCCGCCGGTTTCGACGCCGATCTCGCGGATAACCGCGAACGAGGCGTCGCGCATCGCCTGGTATTCCTTGTCGGTGAGCGTCAGCGCCGGCGCCACCGTGATGGAATCGCCCGTGTGCACGCCCATCGGATCGAAGTTCTCGATCGAGCAGATCACGACGCACTGGTCCTTGTGGTCGCGCATCACCTCCATCTCGAATTCCTTCCAGCCGAGCAGGCACTCCTCGACCAGCACCTCATGGACCGGCGACGCCTCGAGGCCGCCGGTGACGATCTGCTCGAATTCCTCGCGATTGTACGCGATGCCGCCGCCGGTGCCGCCAAGCGTGAAACTCGGCCGGATGATCAGCGGAAAGGCGCCAATCTCCTCAGCCGCCGCGCGCGCGGCCTCCATGGTCAGCACCGTGCGCGATTTCGCGCAGTCGAGACCGATGCGCAGCATGGCCTCCTTGAACAGCTGGCGGTCCTCCCCCTTGGCGATCGCCGCCGGTTTCGCACCGATCATCTCGACGCCGTACTTCGCGAGGATGCCCGCATGGTGCAGGTCCATCGAGAGATTCAGCGCCGTCTGGCCGCCCAGCGTCGGCAACAGCGCCGACGGGCGCTCATGCGCGATGATCTTCTCCAGGATCTCGACCGTCAGCGGCTCGATGTAGGTGACGTCCGCAAATTCCGGATCCGTCATGATCGTCGCCGGATTCGAGTTCACCAGAATTACCTTGTAGCCCTCCTCGCGTAACGCCTTGCAGGCTTGCGTGCCGGAATAGTCAAATTCACAGGCTTGGCCGATGACAATGGGGCCGGCGCCGATGATCAGAATGGACTGCAGATCGCTGCGTTTGGGCATGTGGCGGACAAAAATCGCGCGAGGTTTGCGGTGCCCGCACGGGGGGGCAAGCGGGAAAGGACGACTTTCCGTCTTAAACTGCTTCCCCGACCTCGCTTGGGCAATCGGACATACCGCCGATCGCCCTTGGTCTGCCTAAACCCGTCGGACGCCGTGCGATCCGTTGACGCCGCTCTCGACGAAGAAATCGTCGTCAACCGGAGCCGAAACCGTCCGTTTCACGGTCGGCTTGATCAAGGTGCGCGCGGCGGCCTGCACCGGCGCCGCCTTGACCGTGGATTCTGAACCGGAAGCCGTGCCGTGAACCAGCCGGCGCAGCGAATCGACGCAGCTCTTCAATACCGCGGCCTGGGCGCTGAGCTCCTCGGACGCGGCGGCGCTCGTTTCGGCTTCCGCGGCGTTCGCCTGGGTGACCTTGTCCATCTGGCCGATCGCCGTGTTGATCTGCCCGATGCCCTCGGTCTGCTCGTTCGAGGCGTTGGCAATTTCGCCGACCAGTTCGTCGAGACGACGCGCCTTCGTGACGATGTCGTCGAAACCCTTGACCGCACGGGCGCTGAGCGAGACGCCGCGCTCGCTCATGCGGACGGCCTCCTCGATCGTGGCCGCGGACTCCTTGGCGGCGGCGGCACTGCGCTGGGCCAGGCTGCGGACTTCCTCGGCGACGACGGCGAAGCCGGCACCGGACTCGCCGGCCCGGGCGGCTTCGACGGCCGCGTTGAGCGCGAGAATGTTGGTTTGAAAGGCGATTTCGTCGATCGTCTTCACGATCTTGGCGACGCTCGCACCGGCCTTCTGGAGTTCCGCCATCGCGCCGGACATTTCCTTCATTTCTCCGGCACCGGCATCGGCGGCCGCGCGTGTTTCGGCGGCGACACCCTTGGCCGTCTGCGCGTGCTCGGCATTGCGCTTGGTCATGCTCGTCAGCTCCTCGATCGAGGCGCCGGTTTCCTCGAGCGATGCGGCCTGCTCGCTGGCGCCCTCGGCCAGGGTCTGGCCGGCCGAGGAAACCTGCGTCGACGCCGACGAGACCTGGTCAGCACCGTCACCGAGTTCACGCGCGATGGCCACGATGGGCCGGGTGATGCTGCGGGTGAGAAAAAATCCGATGCCCATGGACACGGCCACGCCGACGGCCATGCCGGTGAGCGTGAGACGCTCGAGCTGCACGCTGCGCGCCCGGGCGTCCGCCTCGAGGGCCTGCGTGACGTCGGCGGAGAATCCCTCCACCTGCGCGACGATGGCCGCGATGGCCTCGGTCGGAGCGCGATCGATGCCGCGAATCGCGAGGTCCACCTTCGCCGCCGAATCCGGCGCGCCGACCACAAACTGTTGCAGCGCCGCCCGGTATTTCACGCCGAGGGTGTGGTGGGTTTCGATGGAAGCGTCGACCTTGGACACATCGGCCTTGGCGCTGGTCAGGAGTTCGCGCAGATCGCGGAGATCATGCTGCGTCTCCTCCTCACGATCGCCGAACGCCTTGAGATATTTGTCGTAGGTCGCCTGGTCATTGCCCCGCAGCAGAAGATCCTTCCACTCCTGGACCTGTTTCTTGAAATCGACCTGTGAGGTGCGCGCGAGGTCGATCGACCGGGCGAGGAAGCGACCCTGTTCCTTGATGCGTGCGGCGATGACATCACCATCCGCGACGGAGCGAACGATGCCGTAGTAGCCGGCGGCGGCGGTCGCGAGCGCGAGCGTCGATACGCCGAGAAAGCCGAGGATGAGTCGGCGTCCGATGGTGAGTTGGTTTTTCTGCTGCATGGGGAAGAGCGGACGCGCCATGACGCGAATGTCCGCGGGCGCCCTGTCGGCCTCGAGAGGAAGCCGGCGCAGGAAAGCCTGTTGCCAGTCGTATCGTGGAGACGCCCGGGTGGGAAACGCGGGTGCGTCAATCTGCGATTCGGCCCCCTCCGCCAATCGATTTAGAACTATTCGGAAACCTGGGCTAAATGTTACATTCACTGACACGAACCTGAAGGGGTTTCCTGTCCGGAAGAACTCCGGGAACTCAGCCCGGCAAAGGTGGAACGCCTTGTCCCAAAGGCGCTGATTTCTAGCGGGTTCCCTCAGCACGGTGGGAGCGCCGCGCTCCACCTTCCTCTCGACCGGGCCGCTCCAGCTCAGCCGAGCTTCGCCAGGTCAACACCCAGGACGGCCGCGGCCTTCGCCTTGTCGCCCCGACAGGCGTGCAGCACCCGGGCGAGGTAAAGTTTCTCCTGTCCGGCGAGATAGTCGGCCAGCGCCGGCCAGTTCTTCACCTCGTGTACCTTGAGCGGCAGCTGGGCCGAGGTGATCACGCGGGTTTCCGAGGTGCTGATCACCTGGGTGATGAACTGATTGAATTCCGCGAGATTGCCGGGCCAGCGATACGAGCGCAGCGCACTGATCGCATCGTCGGTGAATTCCATCTGGCGCGCGTCGAATTCGGGGTTCGCGCAGCGGAGCGCCACGTCCTTCAGCAGCGCGGGCAGATCGTCCGTCCGCTCGCGCAGCGGCGGCATGTGGACGGGAATCGCGGCGATGCGATAGAACAATTCCTCGTGAAACTTGCCCTCCTCGGTCAGCTTCTCGAGGTCGTCCTCAGTCGCGCAGATCAGGCGGAACTGGTGGGCGTTGTTGCGGAGCACCGACACAAGCGCGATCTGGATCTGTTTGTGCAGGTACTGGACCTTTTGCAGGAAAAATGTCCCGCCTTTCGCCTGCTGCACCCATTTGCCGCCGGTGCCATCGGTCCCAAGCAGGCCGTCCCGCAGCGCCTCGGGCGTCGTGAGCTGACAGTCGAGACTGACCAGCGGACTGCCCGCGCGGTTGCTGGCGTTGTGGATCAGTTCCGCGGCGATCTCGTGTCCGGCCCCCAGTTCCCCGGTGATGAGGACATTCGTGCTTGTCGTGGCCAGCTTGCGGAGCTGGGCGAGCAGGCGCTTGATCGGCGCGCTCTCGCCCGGAAAACGCGCCTCGAAATCCCCCGGCTTCGCCGCCGGCGGCGCACCCGAGGTGCGCAGGGCCTCGCGCTCGGCCGTGATGCGCCGGAAATCCATCGCGCGCTTCAGGGTCTGGATCAGCTCGTCGACCTTGAACGGCTTCTGCAGGTAGTCGAAGGCGCCGAATTTCAGCGCCTGGATCGCGCTCTCGGTGCTCGCGTAAGCCGTCATGATGATGACCACCACGGACGGGTCGTAGATCTTTAGATTCTTGAGCAGCGTGATGCCGTCCATCGGCTTCATGTCGATGTCGGCCAGCACGAGGTCGAATTTTTCCGCCTTGTACCGCACCAGCGCCTTCTCCCCGTCGGTCGCAAATGCCGTCGCATAACCCGTCGGCTGGATCACAGCCTCGAGCATCTCGTGGATCGAGATCAGGTCATCGACAATCAGGATTGATGGCATGGAATCAAGCGAGCGCGACTGTGCGTCGGGCGCACAGTGCACGCAAGCGACTTTCGCGACACTGCCAGTCTACTGCTGGAGGCCGCCGGCCACCGCACCGAGTTGGAAGATCGGGAGGAACATCGCCATGACGATGCCACCGACCACCACGCCGAGAAAAACGATGAGCAGAGGCTCGATCAGCGACGTGAGCGCGGCGACCGTCGCGTCGCACTCGGTGTCGTAGAAGTCGGCAATCTTGTTCATCATCCCGTCCACGTTGCCCGTGGACTCGCCCGCCTTCACCATGTGCTTCATCATCGGCGGGAAGAAACTGTTGGCGGCCATGACCTCGGAGACCTGACCGCCCTGGCTGACGTGTTTGGCGATTTCCGCGCAGGCATCCTCGATCTGCACCTTGCCGCTCGCGGCGGCCACGATCTCGAGCGTGCGCAGAATCGGCACACCGGAACGCATCAGCGTCGCGTACGTGCGGCAGAAGCGCGAGAGGGCGATCTTGTGGACGAGATTGCCGAAGATCGGGGCGCGCACCAGGAACTGGTCCTTCTGGCGGCGGCCGGCCGGCGTGGAGACGTATTTGCTGCCAAAATAATAGACGGCGACGGCCACCAGCGCGAGCGTCCAGCCGCCCAGGTGCGGCGGCATGGCCTTCATGAAATTGCTCACGTCGATCAGCATCTGCGTCGGCTTCGGCAGCTTGGCGCCGAAGTCGGCGAACATGGCCGCGAAAACGGGAATGACGAAAATCAGCAGCACGTTCACGAGCGCGATCGCGAGGCCGATGACCGCGATCGGATAGGTCATCGCCGACTTCACCTTTTTGGTCAGCTTGACCGTGGATTCGAAATAGCTCGCGACCTTGCCCAGAATTTCGGCCAGGCCGCCGGACGCCTCACCGGCCTCGACCATCGAGATGAACAGCGAGTTGAACGATTTCGGGAATTTCTTCACCGCCCCCGAAAACGAGGTGCCCGTCGAAATGTCGTTGCGGACGTCACGGATGATCACGCGAAACACCTCGTCCTCCGTCTGATCCTGCAATGCCTCGAGGCAGGACACCAGCGGCAGGCCGGCGGACAGCAGCGACGCGAGCTGGTTCGTGAAGATGGAGAGCTCGCCGAGATCGAGCTTGTAGTTCTTGGATTTCTTCTCGAGGGCCTTCTGCTTCGCCAGCGCCTGGGCCGTCCGGACGCTCGATTGTTGGGGTTTCGCCGCCGTCAGTGTCGCCATGATGGCGGTTTTGTAAGCCTAACGGGGCCAAAGCCGCAACCCCTTTTCCGCCCCGAGGCGTGACGAAACTGCCCGATGGGGCCGCCCGGGCGTCCCGGGACCATCAAAACCCTGCGAAAATGGGAAGGACTTTGGGCTTCCGCGGTGTTATGCGGGAGACCGTACCTCCGTACCGCCATGACTTCAACCCCCGACCCGCTCGATCCCCTGCTTGACCGCTGGAAGGAAACGCCCGAACCGCCGCCGCGCCTGCAGGCCGAAATCTGGCGCCGCATCGCGATCGCCGAGAAGACCGCCGGTCCCGAGGGCTTCCGCGCTGTGGTGGAGAGCTGGTTCGCGCGTCCACCCTTCGCCGCGATGTTTGTCGTCAGCTGCGCGCTGCTCGGCCTGTTCCTGGCCGAGGTTCGCGTGGGACACCTGCAGCGCGAGCGCAGCCAGCAGCTGGCGCGCAGCTACCTCCAGCTGATCGATCCGTTGCTCACCGCCGACAACGACCGCCACCCATGAAACGCACGCTGCTCACTCTTGCCCTCGGCCTGGCGGTCGGTCTCGGCTCCCATTTCGCCTATTTTCGCCTCAACCAGCCGCCGGCCGGTGACTCGCTCGACAGCCAGCTCGCCTGGATGAAGTCGGAATTGCACCTCAGCGACGCGCAGTACGCCCAGATCAAGGAGCTGCATCGCACCTCGAGCCCGCGCCTGCGCGCGCTCGCCGTCCAGGTCGCCCAGCTGCAATCCGAGTTCGCCGCCTTCGAGCGCACGCGACGCACCAGCGATCGCGTCGATTTCCTGGAATTCGCCCAGTTCGTCGAGGACCGGCGGAAGGTCAGTCGCGAGTGCGCCGACTCCACCCGCCAGCTGGTGCTGGCTGCGGCCGAAATCATGAACCCGCAACAGCGGGAACATTACCTCGGACTCCTGTCGCAGGTCGAACCCCAGGAACGATCGTTTTTGAACTGAGGCGCCCCACCCCGCGCGCCGTGCCCCACGACTCCTCCACCGACGACGCCAGCCTGGCCGCCCTCCGCCAGGGCGACGCCGCCGCCCTCAACCGGCTGGTCGCGCGCTGGGAGCGACCGCTGCTGAGCTTCGCCTACCGCTACGTGCAGAACCATTCGGACGCCGAGGATCTTGTGGCCGAGGTGTTCGTGCGGCTCTATCGTCAGCGCGAGCGTCTCCGGCCCGACACCCGCCTCTCGGCTTGGTTGTTCACCGCGCTCACCAATCTCTGCCACAATCATCATCGCTGGAAGCGGCGGCATCCGACGGTCGCGCTCGATGCGCCGACCGATTCCGGCCACTCGCCGCCGGAGGTCGCCTCCAGCCAGCCGTCCCCCGACGCCTCGCTGGTGCAGGACGAGGCCCTCGCGGCCGTGCGCACGGCCATCGCCGCCCTGCCGCACGACCTGAAAGTCACCTTGCTTCTGCATCACTACGACAAGATGTCGTATCGCGAGATCGCCGCGATCACCGGCTGTTCGGAACGCGGCGTCGAGACCCGTCTCTATCGGGCGCGTCAGCAGCTCAAGGTGACCCTGGCCCCGCTGATGCAGGAAACGCCGTCGCGATAGGCGCTCGCTTAGGTGGAACCGGACCTCCGGGCCGGTTGGCTCGATCAGCCGCCCGGAGGTCGCGCTCCACCTTCACGCCTTTGCCTTCTGCTCGGCGATCCAGGAGTGCACGATCTCCTCGAGAATGTTCAACGGCAGCGGACCGTTCTTCAGCACGAGATCGTGATAGGCGCGGATGTCGAAACGCGGACCGAGTTCCCGTCGCGCCTCCTCGCGCAATTCGAGAATCTTGAGCATGCCGACCTTGTAGGCCGTCGCCTGGCCGGGATCGACGATGTACCGGTTCGTCTCGGTGAAGATGTCGCGCTCGGCATTCGGCGTGTTGGCGCGGAAATAATCCATCACCTGCTGGCGCGTCCACTTCTTGGCGTGAATCCCCGTGTCGACCACCAGCCGCACCGCGCGCAACAGTTCGTCGGCGAGCCGGCCGAAGTCGGAATACGGATCCTTATAAAAGCCGAATTCCTTCGGCATGTACTCCGTGTAGAGCGCCCAGCCCTCGACGTACGCGGTGTAGCCCGTGTTGAACTTGCGAAACTTCGGCAGCCCTTCGAGCTCCTGCGCGATCGCGATCTGCATGTGGTGCCCGGGAATGCCCTCGTGGTGCGCCAGCGATTCCATCTCGTATTTCGGCAGGCCGGTCATGTCGATCGTGTTGACGTAATACGTGCCCGGCCGCGTGCCATCCGCGGAGGGCTGCTCGTAGAACGCCGCCGCCGAGCCGCGCTCGCGGAACGGCTCGACCATTTTCACCACGATCGGCGCCTTTGGCTTCACCGTGAACATGCGGTCGAGATTGGCGCGCACCTCGTCGATGATCTCATTCGCCTTCTTCATGTAGGCCGCCTTGCCCTCGGGCGTCGTCGGGTAATAAAACTGTGGATCCTCGCGGATGAATTTCAGGAACGCCGCCAGGTCGCCCTTGAAACCGACTTTCACGCGAATCCCGTCCATCTCCTTGTGGATGCGATCGACTTCGCGGAGACCGAGCTCGTGGATTTCGTCGGCCGACAGCTTCGTCGTCGTGTTCACGCGCAGTGCGAAGTTGTAGTAGTCGCGGCCCTCGGGAAGCTTCCACACGCCGTCGTCGGTCGTGGCCACCTTTTCCTGCTCCCCGAACAACGCGATGAGCTTCTCGTACGCGGGCTGGAGCTGGCCGGTCAGGGCCGCGCGACCGTCAGCGAGCAGCTGTTTCTTCGTCGCGTCGTCCACGTCCTTCAGGCCGCCGACCTTGCCCTGGAAGTCCGCCCACAGGTCGCTGTCCTTCCCCGACTGATCGAACGGCGCGCCACTGATGACCTCCCGGCACGCCTCGATCAGCAGCGGAAACACAAATTTCGGCGGGAGAATGCCCTCGCGCTGGCGCACCCGGGCGCCCTCGGAAAGCTGGTCGAACATCTTGGGAAATCCGTTCAGCCGCGCGATGTAGGCGCGCGCGTCGTCCACGTTGGCCACCGAATGAAAGTTCATCAGGATGGCCGGCGCGTCCGCGTGCATGCCTCCGAGCTGCGTGAAGACGTAACTGTGGTGCCGCCATTTCCAGCCCTCGATGCCGAGATTCGCCTGCTCCTCGAACATCCGGTAGCTGATCTTCGTCTGGCTGTCCAAGGCGTCGAAATTGATCGTCCGCTTCAATTCCTCCAATTGGCGGACGGAAAGCTCGAGATCGCCGAGCTGATGCGCTTCGGAAAAATCGTCCCATTCATCCTCGTGCTGCTTCAGGCCCAGGACCGCGAGAAAGACCGGGCTGCGCGCCGCCGCCTCGTCGAAGCAGCGGTCGAAAAACGCGTTGGCCTTGGCGGATTCGGTCGTGGCCGGGGAATTATCCGCGCGCGCGATCACCGCTCCGGTCAGCGCAACCGCGAGCAACAGCCGCGTGAATACAGGGGTTGATTTCATATGCCCGCAGCCAATCCAGTCGCGGAAGGACGCGCAAGCACCGGCCGTCCAACGGCATTTTTCCCGCGACAGACGGCGGACGGCAGGCCTTCAGACTCCAGTGTAGTCGACCCCCACCGCCTCGATCCAGGCATCGAGCATCGCGGCGGTGCCGAGCGTGTCGGCGTGGCTCATCGCCGCGGCTTCGAGCGCGCCCGATGCCACCGCGCCGCCGACCGCATCGGCTTCCCAGCCGTAAAGCGGCACGCCCTGCGACGGGAACACCCTCTCCTCGCGCGATCCGTCGGGCCGATGAATCACGATCTTTTCGTCGCGCCCGAGCAGGCCCGGGAAAAAAGGCACCGGAACGTCGATCCAACCCGTGGTGCCGTAAATGCGCGCGGAGATGTCGGTCAGAACGGTCGAGCCGCAGGATAGCTCGGCCACCACGCCGCCGGGATATTCCACCACGGCCGAGGCGTATTCGTCGGTACCCGCCGTCGCATGCCGCCGACCCGTCGCGCGCAATGCCACCGGCTCCGCAAACGGCTTCCCGATCGCGGCGCCGGCGATCAGGCGCGAAAAGGTGACGGGATAACACCCGAGATCGAGGATCGCGCCGCCGCCCAGTTCCCGCTTGAACATGCGGTGCTGCGGGTCGAACGGACAGATGACCGAAAACGCGCTGCGAATCAGGCGCAGTTCGCCGATCGCACCCCGACGCACGAGATCCGCGAGCGCCGCCGTCTGCGGATGACAGCGGTACATGAAAGCTTCCATCAGGAAAACGCGGTGCCGGCGCGCCGCCGCGATAATTTTTTCCGCATCGGCGCGCCGCATGGCGAGCGGCTTCTCGCAGAGAATGTGCTTCCCGGCCTCGGCCGCCTTCACCGCCCATTCGAGGTGCCAGGGATGCGGCGGAGCGACGTAAACCGCGTGGACCTCGGGATCAGCGAGAAGCGCCTCGTAACTGCCATGCGCGCGCACGCCGCCGAATTCCCGCGCGAAGATTTCCGCCGATTCGCGATTCCGGCTGCCGACCGCCACGAGCCGACCGGTGCGGGACCGCGGCAGGTCCGTCGCAAACTTTCGCGCTATGCCGCCTGTCGTGAGGATGCCCCAGTTCAGCGTGTTCGCCATTTCCCCAGCGAGACACGCGCGCCGCCACGCGTCAACGTCCGCCGCCCAGCGCCCGGCCCGCGAGCCACCCGGTTGTCCAGGCCGCCTGAAAATTGAAGCCGCCGGTGACGCCATCGATATCGAGCACTTCGCCGGCGAAATGCAGTCCCGGCACCCGCCGGCTTTCCATCGTGCGAAAATCGACCTCCGACAATCGCACGCCGCCACAAGTCACAAACTCCTCCTTGAACAGGCTCTTGCCCTTCACCGCAAATTCGCCCGCCCCCAGTTGAGTCGCGAGGTCGCGCAGCGACGCGTTTCCGACTCCGGACCAAGTGGCCGTCTCCGCCAACCCCGCGGCGACGACCAAACGGTCCCACAACCGCGCGGGCAGGCCGAACGGATTCGCGGTCGTCACCTGCCGGCGCGGATTCGCGTCGCGCTCGCGCCTCAGCGCCTCCCACACCGCCTCGGGTCGCAACGCCGGTAGCCAGTTGACGCGCAGCGCGAAGGCATAGTCACAATCGTGCAGGACACGCGCCCCCCACGCCGACAACTTCAGGATGGCCGGACCGCTGAGGCCCCAATGCGTCACCAGCACGGGACCGCGCTGGATCAATTTGGCCGACGCCACCGATGCTTCGGCGTCCTCCACCGACAATCCCGACAATTCGCGGAGCCGCGCGTCGTCGCAATGAAACGTGAACAAGGACGGCACCGGCGGCTCGATGGCGTGACCGAACTCCCGGGCGATCGCGAAGCCGGCATTCGATTTGTTGCCGCCGGTCGCCAGCAGAAGCCCGGCGCATCCATGGGATTCGCCCGTAGTCAATGTAAGCGCAAATCCTGCATCGGAGCGCCGCACCGCTGTCACGCCGCAACCCGTCCGCAAAATGATACCTGCCCTGGTCGCCGCATTCCGCAGGCAATCGACCACGGTTGCGGAATCGTCGGTGACCGGAAACATCCGTCCATCGGCCTCGGTTTTTGTCGCGACGCCGTGGTCCGCGAACCAGGTCACCGTGTCGCGCGGTTGCCAGCGGGTGAAAGCCCCGAGCAGTTCCCGCCCGCCGCGCGGATAAAAGCGAACGAGATCGCGCGGCTCGAAGCAGGCGTGCGTGACGTTGCAGCGGCCGCCGCCCGAAATGCGCACCTTCGCGAGCGGATGGGCCGTCGCCTCGAAAATGACAATTTCAGCCGACGAATCGGCTTCCGCCGCCGCCAGTGCCGCGAAAAACCCCGCGGCCCCGCCGCCTACAATGGAGATTTTCCGGCGCGCCATGTGGGCGCAGCGTGCGGCGACCTACCCGTCGTGTCGAAAAAGAAAGCGCCGCGGCCTACCCCTAGGCCGCGGCGCCACTGCACACACTATGCAACCCTGCTTGAGGGAAGTTATTTGCCGTCCGAAGAGCTGGCCGGCGGCGGGGGCGGAGGAGGAGGCGGAGCGCCATCCTCGCCACCACGACGCCGCTGCATCCGTTCAGCACGCTTCGCGAGAAACTCGTCGAATTTCGTCTGCTGGTCCGGGTTCAGCAGCGCCCGTTTCTGGGCATCAAAGGTTTTCTGGTTATCCTTCATCTTCGCCCATTTCTGTTCCTTGGACAGCGAGCCGTCCTGGTGAATGGTCTTGCCGGCATCCATTTCCTGCTGAGTCAGGGCCTTCCATTTGGTCTCCTGGTCAGGCGTGAGATTGAGGGCCTTGATGAGCCGTTCCTCCATCTTTCCGCCCCCGCGATGGCCGCCGTGTTCGGGCGGAGGCGGAGGAGTGTCGGAACCTGCCGGCGGCGGCGGCGTGGTCGGATCTTCGGCGCGGGCCGCGGGAAGGACGCCGAGGGTGGCGCCCAAACAGAGGAGGAGGAGTTTCTGGCGATTCATGGCGGAGGAAGGGGCGATGGGGAGAGAGACGCGCCAGCTGGGTGGCGGTTTCGTGCCTCCGCCAAATAAAAACTCGCCGGCGGCCGTAACCCGACCGTTTATCCGGGCGTCTTGCCGGCCCCGCGCCGCCGCTTTACAGCCCGAACCGCGTTCCCCAGTCTTCCGGCAATGATCGAAGTCGCGAACCTGACCAAACGTTACGGGGAATTTACGGCCGTGCATGACCTGAGCTTCGCAGTGCAGGCGGGCGAGGTCATGGGACTGGTGGGACCGAACGGCGCCGGCAAGACCACCACCTTGCGCTGTATCACCGGAATCATTCCGCCCACCCTCGGCACCGTGCGCGTCGCCGGCGTCGATCTGGCCACCGATCCCGTCGCGGCGAAACGCCAGCTGGCATTTTTTCCCGACGAGCCGCGCCTGTTCGATCATCTCACCGTCGAGCAGCATCTCAATTTCGTGGCCCGGGTTTACCACGTTGCGGACTGGCGTGACCGCGCCGCCTCGATTCTCGCCAACCTCGAGCTTTCCGACAAGCGCCAGGCGATGCCGGGCGAGCTGTCACGTGGCATGAAACAGAAACTGGTCATCGCGTGCGGACTCCTCCATCAGCCGTCGGTGATCATCTTCGATGAGCCGCTGACCGGCCTCGATCCCGGCGGCATCCGGCACATGAAGGAGACGATGAGGCGCATCGCGCGCGAGGGCGCAGCGATCATCCTGAGCTCGCACCTGCTTAGTCTGCTCGAGGAGGTTTGCACGCACGTGCTCATCCTCAAGGCCGGCGCCAAGGTGGCTGACGGTTCGATTCCGGCCATCCGGGAACGTTTCGCGGTCGAGCCCGACGCCAGCCTCGAGGACGTGTTTTTCCGGGCGACGGGTGATGCCGCGACAAATTCTGCCTCCGAGCCGCCGAAGCCGTGACCCGCGCCTTTCTCTTTCTCTACTTCACGTCGATGCGGAACGCGCTCGTGCAGCGCCTCCAGCGTCTGCGCCAGCCGAAGTATCTCGTCGGCGCCATCGTTGGCATTCTCTATTTCTACCTGGTCGTGTTTCGCCGGTCGTTTCGTGGGCTGTCCCAGGCGCCGGCCGGGCCGCCCACCGCGGGAGCGCTGATCGAACCCATCGCCACCGTCATCCTGTTCATCGTCGTGGCGCTTTCGTGGCTGTTCTCGAATCGCCGGGCCGCCCTGCAATTCAGCGAGGCCGAGGTGGCCTTTCTCTTTCCCGCGCCGGTTTCGCGCCGGACGCTCATCAACTACCGCCTGATCCGTTCGCAGGTCGGCATTTTTCTCTCGGCATTTTTTCTCGGTCTCGTGCTGCGCCAGGGAATGACCCACGGGGCCGGCGCGTTCATGCGCACCGCCGGATGGTGGGTGATTCTTTCGACACTCAATCTTCATTTTCTTGCCGCGTCGTTCGCCCGCGACCGTCTGCTCGATCTCGGCGTCAACCCCGTGCGCCGCCGTCTCATCGTGGGCGCCCTCCTGGTCGCGTTCGGCGCTCTGGTCTGGTGGGTTCTCCGAAATGTCGTGTCCCTTCCGACGGAAGCGGACGCAGCCAACCTGACCTCCATGGGTCGCTACGTTTCCCGAGTTCTGGCCACGGCGCCGATTTCCTGGGTGCTGCGGCCGTTCGACTGGGTGGTCCGGCCCTATTTCGCCGCCACGGGTACGGATTTTCTCACGGCACTGCCGGCCGCCCTGCTGCTGATGGCCGGCCACTATCTGTGGGCGGTGCAATCGTCCGTCTCGTTCGAGGAAGCCTCGATCGACGCGGCAGCGCGCCGCGCCGAACGCATCGCTGCCGCCCGCTCCGGTCGCTGGACCGCCAGCCGCAAGGGCCCCACGAAACCGAAGTCCGAGCCCTTCCGCCTCTCCCCGCGCGGCTGGCCGGCGGTCGGGTTTCTCTGGAAGAACCTCATCGCCCTCGGACCGCTTTTCCGGCTGCGCGTCTGGGTGATCGCTGCCGCCGTCGCAGTATTTGCCCTGAATCGGCTGGCCGCCGATCCGGGACGAATGCCGCTGGTGAAGACGATTGGTTGGGTCGATGTGATGCTCGCCTGCTGGTTCTTCATTTTCGGTCCGATGTTTATGCGGCGCGAGGTGCAGCAGACGCTTTCGCAACTCGACATGACGAAGGCGTTTCCGCTCGCCGGCTGGCAGATCGTTGTCGGACAGCTGCTCACGCCGATCGTGCTGATGACCTTCGTCGAGTGGTTTTTTCTGCTGGTGGCCACGTTGACGATCGGGGTGGGCTCGTCGAATCCCTGGGTAACGGTCGCGCTCGGCACCGCGGGAGCGGCCGGATTGGTTCTGATCCTGCCGCCGTTGTGCGGGTTGCTGCTCTGCATCCCTTATGCGGGCGTGCTCTATTTCCCGGCGTGGGCGCAATCGAGCGGCCCGCGCGGCGGTGGGGTGGAAATCATGGGCCAGCGGCTGATCTTCCTGGCGGGCTACGTCGTCGTGCTCGCCGTCGCGATCCTGCCGGCGGCCGCCGTCGGCGGACTCGCCTATTTCATCGTCAGCCAGCTCGTCGGCACCGGCAGCGCGGTCGTGGTGACCACCTTGTGCGCCAGCGTGATCCTTTGCCTGGAGGTCACCGCGGCGGTGTGGTGGCTCGGACAAAAGGTCGATCAGTTCGACCTCTCGACGGAACTGCCGCGCTGAGGCCGGGTCCGTTGTCGCATTGAAGCCCGCCCAACTGCACTCCCTCGCCGAAAAGGCCGTCGCCGCCGCCCACCGCGCGCTGCCGGCCGAGGTGCGCGATGCCGCCGGTGCCGTGGCTGTCTGTTTCGAGGATCGTCCGGAGAATTCGCCCTTCACGGGCGGCGAGGACGATGACCTCCTCGGACTTTTCGTCGGGCACACGCATACGGGCCCCGATGGTTCCGACCCGCTGCCGCCGCAGATCCTGCTTTTTCTCGAAAACCTCTGGGATT
This sequence comes from Candidatus Didemnitutus sp., assembly GCA_035545955.1. Lineage (GTDB taxonomy): Bacteria > Verrucomicrobiota > Verrucomicrobiia > Opitutales > Opitutaceae > Didemnitutus. The sequence goes on from DASZXI010000034.1 coordinate 208,678, forward strand.
TCGCCGACGAGGACGAGGCTGCCTTCCGAAGCGAGGTCCGCACCACTTATCTGCATGAACTCGGACATTACTTCGGTTGGGACGAGGATGAGGTGGCACGCCGCGGCCTCGAGTAGGGGCATGTGATGTCCTTGGCCCACGAATACACACCAAATCGTGCGAATGCCTCCAACTGATCGGAAGCATCCGGTGTCCGGTCCTTCAATCTTCAACACGCAACTTTCAACCTTATGAGTCCGGCTTGGCTCTCAACCCTCAATACCCAACCTTCAACCGCTTGAGTCCGCCCGGGCCTCCCGACCCCAATCTTCTCTTTCATTCCGTCCCGTAATCTGCTTATACCCTCGTATCTTACGGCTCGCCCGAGCCGACCTGCTGTCAACCCAATCATGAAGAAGTTTCTCCCTGTTGCCTTGTGCGTGGCCGCCCTGCTGGCGGCGGCGCTGCCCGGCCGCGCGGCCGATGTGAGCCGAACGACGCTGATCTCACGCCTCGATACGTGCGAAGCGATCCTGCAGGACATCCAATCGAGCACGAAGACGGCGATTCCGCGCGAGATGTTCCAGCGCGCGCGCGCGATCGTCATCGTCAACCAGGTGCAGGCGGGCTTTTTCGTTGGCGTGAAGGACGGCTATGCGGTCGCGCTCGTGAAGCGCCCCAACGGCCAGTGGTCGGTGCCGGCGTTTCTGAACGCCGGCGAGGCGAGCATCGGATTCCAGGCCGGCGCGCGCGCGATCAACACCGTCCTCCTCATCATGGACGACGCCACGGTCCAGCTGCTGCTCAAACGCCGCTTCAACATCGGACTCGAGGCCCACGCCGAGGCCGGCATCCGCACCGCCGAGGCCCAGGCCGTCATCCGTCCGCTGCCCGCCGCCAATGTCTACGTCTACGGCCTGCAGGAGGGACTCTATCTCAGCGCCGCGGTGAAGACCGGCTACATGTCGCCGAATGACGACGCCAACCGCGTTTTCTACAATTCGAATAATCGCCTGCCCGAACTGCTCTTCAGCGACTGGACCACGCCCCCGCCGGAAGTCCACTATCTGCGGGATTACCTGACGCGTCTTTCGCAGTAACGACGCGTCACGTCTCCGCCCGCCAGCGGCGCAGGCGGGAGATCAGTTCCTCCACGACGGCATCGGCCAGCTTGGCCTGCGCGTCGATCCGTGTGGCTCCGGGAAATTCGAGACGTCCCGAGTGCAACCGCACCTCGCCCGAAGGCAACACCTGGGCGATCGCCCAGCAGGCCATCGGCGCCGACACGTTTTCCTCCGGCGAAGGCTCCGCGTAGCCCGTCGTCGCCACGCCGATGTTCGCGCCGAAAAGCGCGGCCACGCCGCGCGCCATTTCCGCCGCCACCCGGGGCGAGACGCAGTTCACCTTCGCCGCGTGCTCCTCATTCACCCACAGATGCCGCACCTTTTGGCTGAGATTGTAGGCCGTGATTCCGCCGACAAAAAATTCCGAGGCGCCCGAAACCGAGGCGACGCGGGCCTGGAGATGTCCCGCGGTGACGCTTTCGGCCACGGCCAGGGTCTGGCGCGGCGCGGTCAACAGGAGTTGTTTCAGTTCGAGGACGGAATTCATCGGCGCGAGACCTTGATGAGCCGTGGGACGGCCGGCAAGCGCCGTCACTTGAGTTCCAGTCCGACCGGACAATGGTCGCTGCCCATCACGTGCGGTTCGATCCATGCGCGGTGCAGACGCGACGAAATGCCCTTGGACGCCACGAAGTAATCGACGCGCCACCCGATGTTGCGGGCGCGACAGTTCATCATCTGGCTCCACCAGGTGTAGTGACCCGGCCCCGGTTCGAAGGCGCGGAAGGTGTCGACGAAGCCCTTGTCGATCAGCGTCGTGAAATTCGCCCGCTCCTCCGCCGTGAATCCCGCGTTCATCCGGTTGGTCTTCGGATTCGTCAGGTCGATTTCCATGTGCGCGACGTTGAGATCACCGCAGAAGATCACCGGCTTTTTCTTCGTCAGCTTCGCGAGATACTTGAGAAACGCGGGATCCCACGAGGTCGTGCGGTACTTGTGCCGCGTCAGTCCGCGCTGCGAATTCGGCTGGTAGACGTTCAGCAGATAAAAGTCGGGGTACTCGGCGGTGATCACGCGGCCCTCGCGGTCGTGGTCGTCGACGCCGATTCCGTTCGTCACCTTGATCGGCGCCTCCCGCGTGAAGAGGACCGTGCCGGAATAACCCTTCTGGTCCGCGGAATTCCAGTGCACGTGATAGCCCTTCGGCCAGGTCACGTGCTGAACGTCGCCCGGATGCGCCTTGGTTTCCTGCAGGCAGATGACGTCGGCCTTGGATGCCGCCATCCAGTCGAGCAATCCCTTCTTCATGGCCGCGCGCACGCCATTCACGTTCCACGACAACAATTTCATCGCCGGCAGTTCGCCCGAATTCGCCGGCATCGCAAATCGTTTTTCCGGGCGTCCCTTTTGGCGATCAGCCATTGGAAGGCGGGCGACTCGGCGCGCCGAAGCCTTGGCGAAGGCGGCCCTCGCCCGCCAAGAACCCGGGTCGCGAACGAAATGCGGATACCGGGAGTTACCTGCGCATAGGAGTTCCCGGCGGCCGGGGTCGGCCGCCCTCCATCCAATCGCGAAACCAAGCCTGTCCCTGGATCATGCCCACTTTCTGCAAATCCGTGTTTTCCGTGAAATCCGTGGTTAAAGAGCAATCACCTCGGCAAAGGAAAGGGGCCGGCTCCAGGTGGAAGCCGGCCCCTGGGGGTGATTTAGTTCAACGCGAACCTGCTCGCGTTGCCCAGCCCATCGACGATGTGCACGGGGAGGACGACCTTGCTCGGAACCGCCTTGCCGTCGCGGAGCAGCGGCTGGAATTTCCAGTCGGCGACCGCTACGGTCAGTTCCTTCGCCAGATCGTCGGAGACGGCATCGAGGACGGTGATGTCCTTCGGATTGCCGACGGCGTCGACGGTGAACTCGAGCTTGACCGTCTTGCCTGCATAGTCGGCATCGACGTGGGGCGAGACCACCCGCACGGGCACCGGCGTGTTGGCATTGGCACGGTCCTTGTAGGACTCGAGATAAGCCTGTTCGTTCGTCTTGGCCAGAAGGGCCAGCGGCGCGGCGAGCAGGCTGCTGAGCAGGATCAGTTTGGATACGGTCTTCATGTCATTTCCTTTATTTGCATGGTTGAAGCATCGGGCGGTGCAGACGTGCGCCGCGCCGATCTCGCCTCCGGTCTGTCCGGTCAGGCGAAAGCCGCGTTTTGGGGACGCGGGGTAACTCCCGTATCGCCGATCCCAAGGGGGTGTTTTAAAGAACGGACGCGCTCCCGGCGCGTTGCCTCATAAAATGCACCACCCATGCCAACTAATGCGTCGTGAAATGTGTATTAGGTCAGCCTCGCGCGCGATTTTCATGTCACAAAAATTCGCAACTAGCTGACCTAGAATCTCGTATGTATTTACAACACTCCGAAATTCACCATGAATGACGATAAAAGTCTCTACTTCGTAACAATTGCGTTTGGCAGCATCCGCCTGCCGCCAGCAGCAAAATAGCCTGTCCCTGTTTCTCGATCGGGTCTGGTCCAAACATAGTCTGTCCCTTTTTCGCCACTGCATAGCCTGTCCCTGTTTCTGGACCCTAACCAAGTCTGTCCCTGTATCGGCCTCGATCCAAAGCCTGTCCCTTTTGGGAAGCTGATCGTTGGAGGGCGGGCGACTCGGCTCGACGAAGCCTTGGCGAAGGCGGCCCTCGCCCGCCGAACGGCCACGTTGCGAAATTCGCCAGGGATTTGATGCCGGAATTCCGGTGCGAGAGTCTTCGGCGGCCGATGTCGGCCGCCCTTCATTAACCGGCCAACCGGGCCTGTCCCTGTTACCCAAAACGTGTCCACTCGGGCCAGATGGGGGCCAAAAACCCGGCCAATTGTGCGGCCCGTGTGACGAATCGCGGGGTTGTCATTGGGCCCCGCGTCACGATGGTGGGCCCATCCCGTGAATCGCGTCTTTCAACCTCTCCCCCTCGGCCAGCGCATCCCGGCCAGCGAGCATGCCGTCTCGTGCAGCCTGCCGGCGATGGCGGACGTGCACGGTTATGAGCGCAAGGACCCCAATACCACGCGTCATCTGACCTCCGGCTATCCGCGCTTTGTGGTGAACCCCTTGTCCCGCCAGCTGGCGGCACATCTCGCGGAACGCGAATCGTCGCTCCGCGGAAAATCGCTCTGGCTCACCTCATCCGCCAGGATGGCGTCCGCGCTGGTGGCGCACCTCGGCCCGGCAGAAGCCAACGCTTTCCTGCACGCGGGCGTGAACGGTGTCGCGCTGCGCGGCGACGACACCGACGCCGCGAGCCGGGCCAAGCTTTTCCTGCAACACCTCGGCGGATTCATTTCCTCGCGCGAGGCCGAGGATGCGTTGGTCCGATTCGGCGCCCGGAAACAGATCGATCCCGAGGAATCGTTCGCTGGCGATGCCGCCGCGGAAATTCGCCGCGTGCTCCTGCCGGCGCTGCCGGGCGCGGCGGCGTCCGACCTGTTTCTCGCGAACAGCGGCATGAATGCGGTGTACGGAGCCTTTCGCGCCCTTTCCGAGATTCAGGCGGCACGCGGTCGCACGCGGTGGATCCAGCTCGGCTGGCTGTACCTCGACACCATTGCGTTGCTGAAAAAATTCACGCCAACGCCGTCCGATTACGTCCCGATCCTCGACGTTTTCGATCTCGGCGCGTTGGAGAAGCTTTTCGCCGCCGAGGGAACGCGCATTGCCGGCGTCATTTCCGAAGTCCCGACCAATCCCCTGATTCAAACTCCCGATGTCGGGCGCCTGGCCGCGCTTTGCCGGCAACATGGCGTCCGACTCGTGCTCGATCCGTCGATGTCGTCGGTGCTGAATCTCAACGTACTCCCTCACGCGGACGTCGTCGTCGGCAGCCTGACCAAATATACCGCGAGCGAGGGCAACGTCATTGCCGGGTTCGCGGCCGTGAATCCGTCCGGTCCGGATGCAGGCGAGCTGCGCCGCCGATTGCCCGCGTCGCTCGAGCCCGTCTATTCCCGCGATCTCGCCGCGCTCGCGGCTCAAATCGGACGCACGTCCTCCGTGCTGGAACGCATCCATGCCAGTGTCCCGCAAGTGGTGGAGTTCCTTCGCCGGCATCCGGGCGTGAAGGATGTTTTTTGGACCGGACATCCGGCGTCGCGCGAGAACTACGGGCGGATTGCACGGCACGAACGCGCCGTGGGTGCGATGATCTCGTTCACCGTCCGCGGTTCGCTCGAAAAATTCTACGATCGCCTGCGTCTGCCCAAAGGACCGAGCTTCGGCATGAAGACGACACTGATCTGCCCGTTCATGTATCTGGCGCACTACGATCTCACCTCGACCTCTGAGGGCCGCGCCGAGTTGAACCGCCTCGGTCTCGATCCCGATTTGCTGCGTCTGTCGGTGGGAATCGAACCCGCGGATGAAGTCATCGGCGCGCTCGCCGAGGCGCTGGACTAGTCGGTTCCGTTTCTGGATATGGAGCGCGGGCGACTTCGTCCGCCGAGCATCCCGGTTCGCGAAAGAATCGTCCCCCAATCGGTCCCATCGACGCAACGTGGGTCGGCGGCGGCCGGGGTCGGCCGCCCTCCATCAAGGCAGCTTCATTCGGCCATACCTTATTTGAAAACACTCTACCCGTGCGCGAGCACGCGTGAGAGCCGGTCAAATCGTCGCCAGAGCAACAACGCGGCGCAGGCGAGTCCGATGGCCAGTCCGGTCCAGATGCCCATCGCGCCCTCGTCCCTCCGGAACGCGAGAAAATAGCCCACCGGCAGCGCCAACACCCAATAGGCGATGAACGTCAGCAGCGTCGGAACACGCACGTCCGCGAGCCCGCGCAAGGCCCCCGAGCCCACCACCTGCCCGGCGTCAAAGACCTGAAAGAGTGCCGCCACGAGCAGAAGATGCGCCGCCAGCATGTTCACCGCCGGATCGGGCGAGAATCCGCGGGCGAGCAGCCCGCCGCCGAGAGCGAATATCGCCGCGAAAACCAGGGACAAAAGGGTCGACACCACCAACGCGCCAAAACCGATCGGCCGGAGAAGATCGCGCCGTCCGGCGCCCAGCGCCTTGCTCACCCGCATGCTCACCGCAATCGAGAGTCCGAGTGGGAACATGAAGGTGAACGCCGCGCAGCTGAGCGCCACCTGATGCGCCGCCAGTGCCGTCGCGCCGATCCAGCCCATCATCAATGCAGCCGAGGCGAAGGCACCCGACTCAAAAATAAGCGCTCCCGCGGCGGGTACGCCCATCGCCAGCAACGCGTGAAACGCCTTCCAGCTCCAATCGCCCGCTGTCGCCGCCCGAACCTCCCGCAGCGCCGGCGAACATCGCAGCCATATCGCGAGGGCCACCACCGCCAGGGTTCGGGCCAGCAGCGTGGCCATTCCGGCGCCGACCAGTCCGAACGCCGGAATCCCAAATCCGCCCCAGATGAACAACGCATTCAACCCGGCGTTCAAGGCGACGTCGCCCAACATGATCAGCATCGGAATCCACGGGTGGCCGAGCGACTCCGCGAACTGCCGCTGCACCTGAAAAAACAGCGTGGGAATCAGTGACGCCGCAATCAGGAGAAAAAAAGGCGGCGTGATCGCCAGGACCGCGGGCGGCTGTCCGAAACGATGCAACTGACCCGAGAGCAACGCAAGAAGGCCAAAGGAACCGAACCCGTAGGCAATTGCCACCACCCGTCCGTGTTTCAGCCATTTCGCGCAGCCGGCCAGATCGTTGGCTCCATGATCGCGCGCCGTGAAAACGCCAACGGGCGACAGGAACCCGATGCCGGCCACGAAGAACACGCCGAAGACGCCGTTCGTGAACGCCGACGCCGCAAGCGGAACCGTCCCGAGTCGGCCGATCATCGCGCTGTCGGTGATGCCAATAAGCATCTGGCCGACCTGCGCGACGATGATCGGCAGCGCCAGGGCGAGCGTCGGACGGAGCTCCTCGGTCAACTTGGACACGACCTCAGCGTCGGCCGGGCGCCGTGGCCTTCAACGGAATTCGCCGGCGGCACGGATGATTTTGCACCGGTACAGATGGATTCGTCCACGCCGCAATTCGCCTTCACAGAACGCGATTCCGGCGGCACCGTCAGCTGTCCATGACTCTTGCCGCGCTCGCCCTGGTGTTTCTTGCCGCCGGTTTGCATGCGACCTGGAACTACGCGGCGAAATCCGCCGGCGGTGGCCTGCCGTTCGTCTGCGTCAGCAACCTCGTCAGCCTCACTTGCTATGCTCCGGTGGTGGCGATCTTTGTCTGGCTCTACCATCCCTCGATTCCGGCCGAGGGCTGGCTCGTAATCGCAGGCAGCGGAGTCATCAAGACCACCTACTCGCTGCTCCTGCAACGCGCATACCGCACGGGCGACTTTTCGCTCATCTATCCGCTGGCGCGCGGAACCGGTCCGCTTCTGTCGACGACGGCGGCCATCCTCATTTTCGGCGAGCGCCCCGGCCCGGTCGCACTGGCGGGTGGCGCCGTCATCATTCTTTCGGTGTTCTACCTCACCGGCGGACCCAAACTTTTTCATGAATCCCGCGCTCACCTCCGGACCGCCGCGCTGTTCGGGATCGCCAGCGGCCTGTGCATCGCCACCTACACGGTCTGGGATCAACGGGCGGTTTCGCACCTGCACCTGCCGCCGGTCATCTACGATTGCGGAACGTCGGTCGTGATGGCGTTGATTGTCGCTCCGTTCGCCTGGCGACGACGCGACGAAGTCGCTTTCGAGTGGCGCACGCACCGGTGGCAGGCCGCCACGGTCGGCGTGTTTGGCTCGATCGGGTACATTCTCATTCTGACGGCCATGAGTTTCACGCCCGTCAGCTATATCGCGCCCGCCCGCGAGGTCAGCATCGTGCTCGGAGCGTTTTTCGGCGCCCGCGTGCTACGCGAGGCGGATGCCAACCGACGCATCACGGCGGCGATCGGCATGGCCATCGGGATCATCGCGCTCGCGCTGGGTTGAGCGAACAAACGCTCGCGCCTTCGGAGGCAGGAGCCTGCTGGCAGGCGAAATAGCGCCGGTGGAGCGCGGCCTCCGGACGCGCTTCGAACGGAACCGGCCCGGAGGTCCGGTTCCACCTCCGATCAGTTTCGCCTGCCAGCAGGCTCCTCCTCCTCGATGCCCGCACACGACCCAGTCGCGCCGAAGGCAGTCCTCTTTGCACTCGCTCCTCTCAGCGCATCGCGCGATTCTCCACCCGTGCGTCTTCCGCGCGAAGTCGTCGTTCTCCTCACCCTGCTCGTCGCGGCCATGGCGGCGGTCCTGGCTTACGTGATTTATCGGCGGGCTCACCTGCCCAAGCCGCACACCGTGGCCGTTCCCGCAACTCCGCCGGCGGTCGCCGCACCCGCCGCGAAGCCTCCGCCCGTCCCGGCACCGAAGGTTCAGGGGACGGAGTCGGTGGATCTGACCCAACACGACGCGCAGACCATCGATTTTTCCCACGGCCATCCCGAGATCAAACAGTCGGCGGCCGATCGCGCCGCGCTGAACGAAGGGCTCAAGGACATTTCCGAGGCCACCAAGGATGTCACGTTCGGGCCGGGCGACGCCGCGCCGGCCGACCCGCCGCCGAAAAAATAATTCGATGCTCCACGGAAGCTTTGACCTGCCCGTTGCCTTTGATCTCGGCGCGACGTTCGCCTTCGCACTCTCCGGCGCGCTCGCCGGCATCAAGAAGGGGTACGACATTGTCGGTGTCTTCGCGATGGCCCTCGTCACGGGACTCGGCGGCGGACTCATCCGCGACGGACTATTCCTGAGCCAGGGCCCGACGCCGCTGCTGACCAACCCGCACTACATGGAAACGGTGGCGGCCGCGGCGATCGCCGGAATCGTCTTCGGCTCCCGGGTGCATCGCTTCGCCCGCCTCGTGGCCATCGTCGACGCCCTCGGCCTCGGCGCGTATGCCGCGTTCGGCGTCCAGAAATCGCTTCTCGCCGGCGTCGCACCGCCGGCCGCCATCCTCGTGGGCGTCGTGAACGCGGTCGGCGGCGGCGTTCTGCGCGACCTGCTCGCCCGCGAGGAGCCACTGGTCTTCAAGCCGGGACAGTTCTATCTGCTGACGGCGCTTGGCGGGGCCGTGACCTTTATTTTTGCCTCAACCGTACTGGAACTGACCGCGCACCAGTCGGCTATCGCCGCCGTTGCGGTGACCTTCGTTTTCCGCATGGCTACGATCACAATGAACTGGCGCACAGCGCCCGTGTCGTCGGGCAGTATTTTTGAAAATGATCAAAAGCTGTAAGCGCTAAGCTTCAAGCCAACCTTGTGAGCAGTTGCCGGGGAGCGGCAAGCAGCTGGCACAGACTCCTGCGAATGAAAACTGCCCGCTTAGGGCTTAAAGCTTAAACCTTACCGCTTATAGCTGTCTCAATGCCCATTCGTGATCGCACCCTTGCTCTGGATCTCGCGGATCATTTCCTGGGAGGTCGCGGTGTCGGTCGCCGAAGTCTGCACTTCGCTCTTCTTCACCTTGATCGGGATCTTGCTGCCCGTGGGGATGTAATCGACGTATTCGTCGGAAGTCGTGTTCTTGGCCGTCTTGGGCGTGGTGCACCCGGCCGCCAAGACCGAAGCCGCGACGACGAGAATAAGCAGCGGTCTCATACAACCCCGAATATGGCAGGCCGAACTGTACGAGCGAAACCCTTGCGGTGAACCGCCCCGCCCGTGAGCCGGATGACACTGCGCCAGCGCCCAATCGAACACCGTTTACTTCGCCACTGGAGCCGGATCGTGCAGCGTCACCGGGGCCCGACCGCGCCGCCGCGACAGCCAGTGCGTGAAACGGTCCATGTAGATGTAGATGACCGGAGTGATGTAGAGCGTCAGGAGCTGCGATACGATCAACCCGCCAACGACGGCCAGGCCCAGCGATCGACGCGAATCGGCGCCCGCGCCCAGTCCCAAAGCGATCGGCACCGCGCTGGCCAGCGCGGCGAAGGTGGTCATCATGATCGGACGAAAACGCACCAGGCAGGCCTCGGTGATCGCTTGTTCGGCGTGAAAGGCCGCTCCCTGCGCCGCCTCCTTGGACAGCGCAAAATCGATCATCATGATGGCGTTTTTCTTCACGATGCCGACCAGCAGGATGATGCCGACGTAGCCCATGATGTTCAGCTCCTGGCGGAAAAGGAGCAGGGTGAACAATGCCCCAAACGCCGCCGCGGGCAGACCGGAGAGAATGGTCAGAGGATGGATGAAGTCCTCATACAGGATGCCGAGCACGATATAGATCACGATGACGGCCATCAGCAGAAGCAATCCCAGGCCCTGCAGCGACGACGTGAAGGCCTGGGCGGATCCCTGAAATCCATAGCTGACCGTCGCCGGCAGCTCCTCACGCGCGAGCTTGGAAATGAGATCGGTTGCCTGACCGAGCGAAAATCCCGGTCGGGTATTGAAGGACAGCGTGACCGCCGGCAACTGGCCGAGGTGATTGACCGTGAGCGGGCCCACCTCCCGCCGCAGGGTCGCCACCGCCTCGAGCGGGACCACGCCATTGCGTCCGCGCAGATAAATCAGCGAAAGCGCCTCCGACGTTTTCTGAAACTCCGGCGCCATCTCCATGATGACATAGTATTGGTTCGTCGGCGTGTAGATCGTGGAAACCTGCCGCGTGCCGTACGCGCTGTAGAGCGCATCCTCGATGTCCGCGGGCGTGATGCCGAGCGTGGCCGCGCGGTCGCGCTTGATGTCCACGCGCAGCTGCGGATTGGAAATCTGCAGGTCGGTGTTCACGTCCTGCAGGTCGGGAATCGCGCGCAGCTTCCCTTCCATCTTCTGCGCCGCCGCGTAAAGCTCGTGCAGGTCGCTGCCGAAAAGCGTGAACTGGTACAGAGCCTTCGTCAGCGATCCGCCCAACCTGATCGGCGGGAGAAGTTGCGGATAAACCCTCAGTCCTGGAATCACGGAAAGTTCCTGCCGCAACTGTTGCGCAATCTCGACCGCCGACGGCCGCTGGTTGCGCGGCACCAGCAGCATGAAGATGCGTCCCTGGTTGCTCGTCGACGCGGAGGAACCGCCGCCGATGGCGGACATGAATGACTGCACGTACGGATTTTTGGCCACGATGGCGGCCGCGGCCTGCTGATGCTCCACCATGGAGGCAAAGGAAATGTCCTGGGCCGCCTCGGTGAAGGCGAAGATCTGCCCCGTGTCGTCCGTCGGGATGAAGCCCTTCGGCAGCATCGTCACGACCATCAGGCTCAGGCCGAACATCAGCACGGCCACGCCCGCGGTCGCGAGGCGATGGCGCAGGCAGGCGTGCAGCGTTCGCGCATAGAGATTGTTCATGCCCTCGAACATGCGCTCAAAGAACTGGTACAGGCCGCCGTGCCGGATCGTCCCGGCGTGCGGCTTGAGAAACCGGCTGCACAACATCGGCGTCAGCGTCAGCGACACGACGCCGGACACGAGGATGGCCGCCGTGATCGTCACTGCGAACTCGTGCAGGAGCCTTCCGAGGATTCCGCCCATGAACAGCACCGGAATGAAAACCGCCACGAGCGAGAGCGTCATCGACATGATCGTGAAGCCGATCTCGCGCGAACCCCGGAATGCCGCCTCGCGCACCGGCATGCCCTGCTCGATGTAGCGCACGATGTTTTCGAGCATCACGATGGCGTCGTCGACCACGAAGCCGACCGAAAGCGTCAGCGCCAGCAGCGACAGGTTGTCGAGCGTGTACCCGAAGAAATACATCGCGATGAATGTGCCGAGCAGGGCCATCGGGATCGCCACACCCGGAATCATCGTCGCGCTGAGGTTGCGCAGAAACATGAAGATCACGAGCACGACCAGCCCGATCGCGAGCAGCAGGGTGAACCGCACGTCGCTGACCGACTCGCGCACCGTCTGCGAGCGGTCGGCGAGGATGTCGAGGCTGACCGACGCCGGCAGCTGCGCCCGGAAGGCGGGCAGCACGGCGCGCACGCGGTTGACGACCTCGACCGTGTTGGTGCCGGGCTGCCGCTGCACGGCCAGCACGACCGACCGGTTGCCCGCACCGTTGTTGTAGTACCAGCTGGCGACGCGGTTTTCCTGCACGCTGTCGATGACGCGGGCGAGCTCACCGAGGCGCACGGGCGCGCCGTTGCGGTAGGCGACCACGATCTCGCGGAACTGGGAGCTGTGGTCGAGCTGGCCGGTCGCGACCACCGTGATCGCCTGGTGGTTGCCGTCGAGCACGCCGGTGGGCAGGTTGACGTTGTGGGCGGCGAGCGCGGTCTGCACCTCCGCCAGCGCGATGCCGCGGCTCGCGAGCGCGCGCGGGTCGAGCTGCACGCGGAGCGCATACTTCTGCGAGCCGAAAACCTGGACCTGTGAGACGCCGTCGATCGTCGAGATGCGCTGCGCGAGCATGGTCTCGGCAAACTCGTCGACCATCGACAGCGGCAGCGTGCGCGAACTCAGCGCCAAAAAGATTACCGGCTGGTCGGCCGGATTCGTCTTCCGGAAAGACGGGGGCGCCGGCATCTCTTCCGGCAGGCGTCGTTGGACCGCCGCGATGGCCGACTGCACATCCTCCGCCGCGGCATCGATGTTCCGGTCGAGGGTGAACTGGATGGTGATCGACGTCGTGCCGAGCGTGCTCGTCGACACCATCGAATCGATGCCCGCGATTGTGGAGAATTGCTGCTCCAGTGGCGTGGCGACCGCCGACGCCATCGTTTCCGGAGTCGCCCCCGGAAGACTCGCGGTGACCACAATGGTCGGAAAATCCACGTTCGGCAGGTCGCTCACCGGCAGCAGCCGGTACGACATCAGGCCAAACACGCACAACGCCGCCGTAAGCAGCGTCGTCATCACCGGCCGGCGGATGCAGAGTTCGGGCAGATTCATCGCGGTCAGTTGGCGGCCGGACTCGAATTCGTGCCGCCGCCGCCGCGTGCGGATTCAACCCGCGCCCCGGGCACCAGACGAAGCTGGCCGTCGCTCACCACCGTTTCGCCGCCGCGCACTCCACTGGAAAGGAGCGACTGGTCGTTGACGACCCGCGCGACCTGCACCGGTCGAAGATCCACCGTGTGGTCGGCCTTCACCACGAAAACCTGCGCCGTGTCCTGGCCGGTCTGCACGGCCGACGACGGCACCACGACCGCATTGTGGTCGATGCCGGTGACGGTAAGCACCCGCACGAACTGTCCCGGCCACAGCGCGTGGTCGGCGTTCGGAAACACCGCCTTGAGCACGATCGTTCCCGTGGTCGGATCGATCGCGTTGTCGACGAATTGCAAATGGCCGTCGGTCCGCGAGACGCCGGCCAGCGGATCAGTCGCGGTGATTGTCGCCTCGCCCGCGTGCATCGCCGCCCGGATGTCAGGCAGCGAGCCTTCCGGCACCGAATAGGCGACGGCGATGGGCGCCAGCTGGTTGATCGTGACGATGGCAAAACTGTTGTCGTTGGCCTTCACCACTGCGCCTTCGTGCAGCAAACGCTGGCCGGTGCGGCCGGCGATCGGCGCGCGGATTTCGGCGTAGCTCAGCTGGAGCTCGGCGTTGGCGACCGCCGCGGCCCGCGACTGCACCTGGGCCTTGGCGGTCTCGTTCTTCGTCACATACTGGACGTATTCCTCCTTCGAGATCGCCGACTGCTGGTCGAGGCGCTGGTATCGATCGAGATCGGCCTGGGCCTGGTCGGCCATCGCGTTGGCGTTGGCCAGATCCGCCCGCGCGCTGCGCAGCGAATTCTCGAATGGCCGGCGATCGAGCGCCACGAGGAGATCGCCCGCCTTCACCTCGTCACCCTCGTTGAACTTGATCTCGGCAATCACGCCGTCCACCTGCGACTTCACGGTCACGGTGCGGACCGCCTGCACGGTGCCGATCGACTCGACCTGCCGCGGGATATCCTGGACTTGTGCGACCGCGGTCTGGACCGGAATGGCCGGCACGGTTGCTGCCACCGAGTCGGCCCGGTTGCAGGCCGACATGGCGCCGACAACGGCGCCCGCAATTAAGAAGAGGAGAGAACGCATCTTGCCCGTTTGCATGAAAGTGTTCATCGCGCCGGCACTCCCTCCATCTCGAGCAGGTTCGCCTTGATGCGCGACAGGTCATCGACCAGCGCGCCCCGGCGCGAGGGCGGCACGCCGCGAAGGTAGTCCAGCCGCAGGCGGTCGGCGAGGCGGGCCAGGCGGTTGACCGTGCGCGCCGCCCGCGCCGTCAGACGGAGCCGGTAGGCCCGCCCGTCATGCCGGTCCTCGCGCCGGCGAATCCAGCCGGCGCGCTCCAGGCGCTCGGCCTGCCGGCTGATCGTGATTTTTTCCAGCTGCAATTCCTCCGCCAGCTCGCTCTGCGTCGCACCCGGACGCCGCCCCAGGTAGTAAAGAAACATCCACTGCGCGCGGGTGAGACCGAGCGGACGCACGCGGCGATCGAATTCCTTCCGCGCGAGCCGGTTGATGTCGGCGAGCAGAAAGCCCAGATGACGTTCGGGGGAAGACACGGGAGGGGAATTAGTAAGCTAGCTTACTTTTATTTCAAGCGTTCGTTACCGGTCGCCGCGCGAAAGCGTTTCGCCGCGCCGGATTCGCGGCTTGGCGCGGACGCCGGGCTGGATAGATTCATTCTCCCATGCCGTACGTCCTGGCGCTCGATCAAGGCACGACCTCCTCCCGCGCGCTCGTGTTCGATCGCCGCGGGCGGGCCCGCGGTTCGGCCCAGCAGGAATTCCCGCAGCATTTTCCCGCGCCCGGCTGGGTCGAACACGATCCCCACGACCTGTGGGAAAGCACGCGGCGCACGGCACTCGGAGCGCTGGCCGACGCCAACCTGACGGCGCGCGACATCGTCGCCCTCGGACTCACCAACCAGCGCGAGACCACGCTGCTCTGGGATCGCCGCACGGGACGCCCGCTGCATCGCGCGATCGTCTGGCAGGATCGGCGGACCGCGGGAATGTGCGCGCGCCTGAAGCAGAAAGGCCTCGAGCCGCTTTTCCGGAGGAAGACCGGCCTCGTCCTGGATCCCTATTTCGCCGGCACCAAACTGGCCTGGCTGCTCGACCAGATTCCCGGCGCGCGCCGCCGCGCGGAACGCGGCGAACTCGCCTTCGGAACGGTCGACACCTGGCTGCTTTGGAAACTCACAAATGGTCGCGTGCACGCCACCGACGTCTCCAATGCCTCACGCACGCTCCTGCTCGACCTGCGCCGCGCCGACTGGGACGCCGACCTCCTGAAAATTCTGCGCATCCCGCGTGAAGTCCTGCCCGGGATTCGTTCCAACAGTGAAGTCTACGGCGAGGTCACCGCCGTGCCGGCACTGCGCGGGATTCCCATCGCGGGTGTCGCCGGCGACCAGCAGGCCGCGCTCTTCGGCCAGGCATGCTTTTCGCCCGGGCACGCCAAGAACACGTATGGCACTGGATGCTTTCTGCTTCTGCAAACCGGCGGACGACTGGTCCGGTCGCGGCACCAGCTTCTCACCACGATCGCCTGGCGGCTGGACGGCCGCCTCGAATACGCGCTCGAGGGCAGCGTGTTTATCGGTGGTGCGGTCGTGCAGTGGTTGCGCGACGGCCTCGGCCTGATCCGGTCGAGCGGCGACATCGAGGCGCTGGCCCGGCAAGCGCCCGACAACGGCGGCGTCTACCTCGTGCCCGCCTTCGCCGGTCTTGGCGCGCCGCATTGGGACCCGTCCGCCCGCGGTGCGGTCGTCGGCGTGACCCGCGGCACGACCGCCGCCCATCTCGCCCGCGCCGCGCTCGAAAGCATCGCCTACCAGAGCGCCGATCTGCTCGCGGCGATGAACGCCGACGCCGGCATCCGCCTGCGCGAACTCCGGGTCGATGGCGGCGCGGTGGTCAACGATGCGTTGATGCAGTTCCAAAGCGACCTGCTCGGCGTTCCGGTCGTCCGACCGCGCACCACCGAGACCACGGCACTCGGCGCCGCCTTCTTCGCGGGTTTGGCCGTCGGTTTCTGGAAAACTCGCTCCGAAATTGCCTCCCTGTGGGCCGCGGAACGGACCTTTCGACCCAAGACACCCGCGGCCCGGATGAAACGGCTGCAGGCCGACTGGCATCGGGCCGTCGAACGGGCGCGCGGCTGGGCGGCGGAATAAGCTCCGCCATCGGAGGTTAAATCGATTTCAATTTCTCCCGCGGGCTTGCAGCCCGGCGATGAAACCGGCAAGAGTGTCGCCGACACACCTGCATCCCATGAGATTTTCGCGCACCCTGAAGATGCTCGCGCTCGGCGCCGGTCTCGCCGTCGCCGCCCTCGCCCAGTCCGAATCCGAAATTTCGACGCTGCAGTCCAAGGCGCAGCGTGGAAACGCCGTGGCGATGTACAATCTCGGTCTCGCCTACGCCAACGGCCAGGGCGTGGCGGTCGACCGGATCGAGGCGTTCGTCTGGCTTTCCCTCGCGCTGGAGAACGGCGCCCGCGGCCGCGCGCTCGAAAGCATCACCAACTCGCTCACGACCGAGCAGCTCGAGACCGCACGCACCCGTCTCACCGAACGTCGCGCCGCCCTCGGCATGAAGCCGCCGTCGGCTCGCAACGCCACGGCGTCCGCCCCCCCACCGCCAGCGACTCCCGCCGCGACGCCTTCTCCCACCACGGAAGCCCCGACGGAGAAAACGCTCCGCCGCGCCGAACCGACCGAAACGGAATCCGCCCCGTCGTCGCCGGAAGTGGCCGACCTGCGTCGCGCCCTCGCCGCGTCCGATGCCGACAAGAAACAGCTCAGCGCCGAAGTCGCGTCCGCCTGGAAGGAAAACGATCAGTTGAAGCAGGATGTCGCCCGCAACCAGGCCGCCGGCGGGGAACTCACCCGCGTCCGCCAGGAGCGCGACACCCTCGCCGCCAAAGCCGAGACGCTTTCCAGCCAGGTTGCCTCGCTCACGGCGGATCGCGACAGCGCGCGCACCTTCGGCCGGCAGGTCGAGGACACGCTCAACAAGGTCAACGACCAGAAAGCCGCCGCCGATTCCAATCTGCAGAACGCGACGAAGGACAATGAAACACTGAAGAGTCAGCTCGCCCTCAGCGAACAACAGGTCGCCACCGTCACCGCCGCCAATGCCGCGCTGAAGCACGACCTCGAGACGGCGCAGCAAAAACCGGCGGGGCCATCCTATCCCGACCTGTCGGGCCGGGTGACGGAACTCGAGCAACAGCTGACGGCGGCGAAATCCGCCGCGCCCGCGTACCCTGATTTGCGCGAGCAGGTTTCCTCGCTCGAAAAACAGGTCGCGGACGCACGAAATGCCGCACCGGCCTATCCGGATTTGCGCGAACGCGTCGCCTCTTTGGAAAAGGATTTGGCCGCCGCCAAGAACGCTTCACCCGCTTATCCCGACCTGAGCGCAAAGGTGGCAGCCCTCGAAAAGGACCTCACGGCCGCCAAGAACGCGGCGCCGGCCTATCCCGATCTGTCAGGCCGGGTGAAGGAACTCGAATCCCAGACCGTGGCCGATGCCGCGGCGCTCGCGAAGGCGAAGGATGAACTCGCCCACACCAGAAAAGTCATCGCACCGTCCTACCCCGACCTTTCACCGCGAGTGAAGGACCTCGAGGCGAAACTGGCGGAGGCCAAATCGGCTCCGCCGCCGTACCCCGATCTCCGCACGAAAACACAGGAGCTGGAGTCCGCGCTCGCGGAGAGCCGCCAATCGGCCGGCAGCGCACAGGAAAATGCGCGCAACCTTTCCGCCCGCGCGAGCGACCTCGAAAAGCAGCTGGCCGAGGCCAAGGGCGCTGCGCCCGCGTACCCCGATTTGCGGGAGCGTGTCGCTACCCTCGAAAAGGATCTCACGACGGCGAAAAATGCTCCGCCGGCCTATCCGGATTTGAGCGGCAAAGTTGCCGCGCTCGAGACGGAATTGACCGCCGCCAAGAATGCCGCGCCCGCTTATCCTGACCTTCGGGAGCACGTCGCCGGTCTCGAGCAGCAGCTCACCGCCGCGAAAAACGCGACGCCAGCGTACCCCGATTTGCGCGGGCAGGTGGCGGACCTGGAGAAGCAGGTGGCCGAGGCGAAGTCGGCTCCCCCGCCCTATCCAAATCTATCCTCCCGCGTCAGCGAACTCGAAGCCGCTCTCGTCGCGGAGAAAAAGTCGGCCGGTGATTCGGCGGCCCAACAAAAGGCCGGCAACGAGGCCCAGCTGGCCGACCTGCGCAATCAAGTGGCCGCGAGCGGCGCCGAGCGCGCCAAGCTGCAGGCAGAGGTCGCCCGTCTTCAGCCGCTGGCCGACACCCCGAAGTATCCCGACTTGTCCGGTCGCGTGAAGGAGCTTGAGACCAAGATCGCCGCCACCGAACAATCCTCCACCCAGGCGAACCAGGACGCCGCCGCGCGGATGTCCGCCGCCCAGCAGGCGCTCGATGAAAAGAGCCGCCAGCTCGCCGACGCCGAAGCCGCGCTCAAAACCGCCAAGGCCGCGCCTTCCTATCCGGATCTCTCGGGACGGGTGTCCGAGCTCGAGGCGTCGCTCGCCGCGGCGAAATCCGCGGCGCCGGCGTATCCCGATTTGCGCGAACGCGTCGCATCCCTCGAAACGGAGGTCGCGACCGCCAAGAACGCGACGCCGGCCTACCCCGACTTGAGTGGCAAGGTTGCTTCGCTCGAGAAGGAATTGGCGGCCGCAAAGAATGTCACACCCGCGTATCCCGACCTGAGGGAACGCGTCGCCGCGCTCGAGACCGAGGTGAAAACCGCGCGCACGGCCGCGCCGCCGTATCCGGATCTGCGCGACAAGGTGAATGCCTTGCAGCAACAGCTGACCACGGCCCAGGCGGCAGCCAAGCCGGCCGGCCCTGACCTGTCGGGCAAGGTTCGCGACCTCGAAGCCGCCGTGGGCGCGGCCGAGCAGAAGGCCGCCGCGGCCGACCAGGCGCGCATCAGCGCCACGAAGGAGTACAACGATTTCAAGACCGCCAACCTCGAGGCACAGCGGCAGAACACGTCGCTGCAGTCGCAGGTGCAGATGCTCGAATCGGAAAAGACCGCACTGCGCCGCCAGGTTGAAACCGACCGGCAAAATGCCGCGCAACTGTCCGACGACATCGCGACGTTGAAAAGCAAGGCGGCCGCGGTGCCCGCGTATCCCGACCTGTCGGGCCGCGTGAAGGAGCTCGAGGCTTCACTGGCCGCGGCAAAGTCCGCCGCCCCCGATTATCCCGACCTGCGGGAGAAGGTTGTGTCGCTCGAGACCCAGCTCAACGTGGCGCGCGCGGCACCCGCGGCGTATCCGGACCTTCGCGACCGTGTTGCCGAATTGGAGAAGCAACTGGCCGCCGCCAATCCCGCGCCGGCCTATCCCGACCTGCGCGAGCGGGTGGCGTCGTTGGAGTCCGAACTGCACGCATCGAAATCCGCCTCTCCGAACTACCCCGATCTGCGGGAACGCGTCGCAACGCTCGAACAGCAACTGGCCGCCAAATCTCCCGCCGTCGCCTCCGCGCCGGACCAGTCGGAACAGGTGAAGGCGCTCGAAGCCGGGCTCGCCGACACGAAGCGGCAGCTCGCCGACGCGCAGGTCGCACTCGATGCGTTGCGCAACAAGCCCGCCGACACCGCGCCGACGGTGGATGTGCCCGCCATGCAAAAACAGCTGGCCGACACCGAGGACAAGCTCGCGATTTCCCTGCGCGGCTATGCGCTGCTCGAAAAGGAGCGCGACGAACTCGCCGCCAAGTCGGCCAAAGCCAGCGAGGAATCCTCCGGCAACACGAACGCGCTGACCGCACGCGCCAGCGACGCCGAGGGCAAGCTCGCGGCGGCGCAGGCCGAGATCACCCGCCTGAACGAAGCCAATGCCGCACAGCAGCGCGCCGCCGCGCCGATGGCGCAGGAGCTGGCCGCCACCAAGGCGCTTCTCACCCAGGTCCAGAGCGCCAATACCACGCTCGCGCAGGAGAATTATCAGCTGAAGGCCGCTGCCGCCCCGACGCCCGTTTCATCCCGGCCCGTGACGGTCGCCGCGATTCCCACCACCGGACGCGTGCATCATGTGGTCGCCGGCGACTCCCTCTCCAAGATCAGCCAGCTTTATTACGGCACCGCGCAGCGCTGGATGGAGATCTATCGCGCCAACGCCGATCTGCTCGGACCGCAGGGCATCCTGCGCGTCGGGACCGATCTGCGGATTCCGTGAGGTCGGCGGTTGGGGTGAGAGTTCAGGGATGAGGGTTGAGAGATTGCGATCCGCAACCGGTAGGGGCGGATGTCGCATCCGCCTATGCCGGTTCAGTGCGATCGAAAATTGAGAGACAAGGGGCCAGAGACTTTGCAGTGAATCGTCGCGGCCAGGGGCGTCCGTGCCAAGGCCGGCACGGAGGCCGTCCCCTACCGGCCGCGCTCCGCCTCCCGGCTTTTGTCTTGGTTTCCGCCGCGAACATGCTGCGGTGACACCATGGCGTCGCATTCGATCGCATTCATCGGCACCGGCGTGATGGGCCGAAGCATGGCCGGGCACTTGCAGGCCGCCGGTCACAAGCTCCACGTTCACAACCGCACGCGCGCGAAGGCGCAGTCGCTGCTCGACGCCGGCGCGCAGTGGCACGACTCCGCCGGCGCGGCCGCGGCCGCAGCGGATTTCGTCGTTACCATTGTCGGCTATCCCTCGGACGTCGAGACGACCCATTTCGGAAGCGGCGGCATCATCGCGCGCGCACGGCCCGGTGCCGTGTTGATCGACATGACCACTTCCAGCCCAACGCTCGCCGGACGGATTGCGTCAGCCGCGGCGGAACGCGGTCTCTCCGCCCTCGATGCGCCGGTTTCCGGCGGAGATGTCGGCGCGAGAGAGGCGCGGCTCGTGATCATGGTCGGCGGCGACGCCGGGGCGTTTACCCGCGCGCAGCCCATTCTGGCCCTCATGGGCAAGAATATCGTTCTGCATGGACCGGCGGGCGCCGGACAGCACTGCAAGCTCGCGAATCAGATCTCGATCGCCTCGATCATGATGTCCTGGTGCGAAGCCCTCACGTACGCAAAAAAGGCGGGGCTCGATCCCGCGCGCGTCATCGAGAGCGTCGGGGCGGGAGCAGCCTCAAGCTGGTCACTCGTCAACCTTGCCCCCCGCGCGCTGCGCGGCGATTTTGCCCCGGGATTCTACGTGAAGCATTTCCTCAAGGACATGCGTCTGGCGCTGGAATCCGCCGCTGAGATGAAGCTCGATTTGCCGGGCCTCACCCAGGCCAAGAAACTCTACGACCAGGTTTCCCAGCGCGGTTGGGATGATTCGGGCACGCAGGTCCTGTTTCGACTGTACGCCGAGCAGGGCTGAAGCGGACTCACGTTGCGGGCTGGCCTTTGGCGACCGGAGCCGCTCAAACTGACGCATGCGTCGATTTTTCTTTGCCGCAGTCCTCAGCGCGCTCGCTCTGGCCGGCCTGCGGGCCGCCGGTGACGCCCCGCTGCCGGACGGTCTCTACGCTGAATTCGACACCGCGCACGGCGCGGTGATTGCCGAGCTCTACTATCGGCAAACGCCGTTGGTGTGCGGATCATTCGTCGGCCTGGCCGAGGGCGCGATCGCCCCGCGCAATGGCCATCCGTTTTTCACCGGATTGCGCTGGTATCGTGTCGTCCCCGATTTCGTCATCCAAAGCGGCGACCCGACGAATCCCGGCGGCGGGATCCAGGACCGGCCGCCGCAGAAGCCCGAGGACGAGGCGGCCGGCCATCCGTACAATTTCCCCGACGAGATCGTGCCGGGGCTCCATCATGACGCCGCCGGTGTGCTGTCGATGGCGAACGCTGGGCCGGACACGAACAGCAGCGAATTCTTCATCACCCTGCGCGACACCAACCGTCTGAACTACCTGCACAGCGTGTTCGGGCGCGTCGTGCGCGGCGTCGAACTCCTGTCCGCCATCAAGCAGGACGAGCCATTCTCGATCAAAATTCTTCGGATCGGCGCCGAGGCGAAGGCGTTCGATGCCAGCGAAGCGGCGTTGAAGTCGCGGATGAGTGCCGCGCGCAAGTATGGTGGACCGGCCGAGCCCGGACCGACGGCCTTTTTCGACGATGCTGACAAACTTCTGCCGCAGGACGTGCCGCGAGCGAAGAACTTCAACTTCAAGCTCGCCAACTATGCACGGTTCGGGGGTCGAACGATTCAGGCGCGATTGTACGCGAAGTTTGTCCCCGCCACTCCCGGCCAGACGCCGGAAGATGCCGCGCTTGTCCTCGCCCGCCAGGCCGGCGCAGTCGACGAAGGCGCCATCGTCTCCTACTACAAGGACGGCGATCGGTGGAATTTGAGAATCGGAGACCGATGGTTGGCCCGTTTTGCCGGTCATGAGGGCACACGTGAAACGCTCCAGTCCGACGGCTCGCTGACGGGGGCCGAAAACGCCTTTTTCGCCGAGGCCCGCAAACGTGCCGCCGAAACTGCCGATCGCCTCCGGACCCAAGGCCGCACCATCAACGACTCCGACCTGCTCAAGCTGACCGTCGACGAAGTTCTCGACGGCCTCATCCTTCTCTACGAACCCTCGAAAACGCCATGAAACGCTGCTGCGCCTTTCTCATTCCGCTCGCCCTCTTGACGGCCATGTCAGCCGCGGACGATGTCCGCGCCCTCGTCGCCCAGAAGATCGACGCCGACTACGGGTCGTTGCGCGCCTTCTATGTCGACCTGCATGAGCACCCTGAACTTTCGCTGATGGAGACACGCACGTCGGCCAAGGTCGCGGACGAGTTGCGCGCGGCAGGCTTCGAGGTGTCGACCAACGTCGGCGGACATGGCGTGGTCGCGGTGTTGCGCAATGGTCCGGGGCCGACCGTGTTGTTCCGTTCGGATATGGACGCGCTTCCCGTCGCGGAGGAAACCGGGCTTCCTTACGCGAGCCATGTGGTCACGAAGGACATGACCGGACGCGAAGTCGCCGTGATGCATGCCTGCGGACACGACATTCACATGACGTCGCTCGTGGGCTCGGCCCGAGTCCTGGCCTCGCTCAAGGATCACTGGTCGGGCACCGTGGTGCTGATCGGCCAGCCGGCCGAGGAGCGCGGACTCGGCGCGAAGGCGATGCTCGACGACGGACTTTTTACCCGCTTCCCGCGCCCCGATTTCGCGCTCGCGCTGCATGATTCCGCCACGCTGCCGGCGGGCGTCATCGGCATGGTCGAAGGCAACATCATGGCCAACGTGGACTGGGTCGACATCACGGTGAAAGGCGTCGGCGGACACGGCGCCTACCCGCATGCGACCAAGGACCCGATTGTGCTTTCCGCCCGCATCATTCTGGCGCTGCAGACGATCGTCAGCCGCGAGACGCCGGCCACGGAACCGTGCGTCGTTACGGTCGGCTCGATCCACGGCGGCGCCAAGGCCAACGTCATTCCGGATGAGGTGAAACTGCAGCTCACGTTGCGTTCCTACTCCGATAGCGTGCGGGCGCACACCATCGAGGCGATCCAGCGGATCTGCCTGGGCGAGGCGATGGCGGCCGGGATGCCGGAAGACCGGATGCCGGTCGTCACGGTGATCGACGGCGAAGCCACCCCCGCAACCTACAACACCCCGGAACTCACGCGCCGGCTCCGGGTGGCGATTACCGCGTGGGTTGGACCCGACCACGTCGTTACCACCCAGGCCGAGATGGCTGGCGAGGACTTCAGCCGTTTCGGGCGGACGCCGGAGAAAATCCCGCTCTGCCTTTTCCGGGTGGGAGCCGCCGATCCCGCCAAGGTGGCGGAGAGCGCGCGCACCGGTGTACCGCTGCCCCCGCTGCATTCGAGTCATTTTGCGCCAGTTCCCGAACCGACGATCAAGGCCGCAATCAACGCCACCGTGGCCGCCGTGCTCAACCTTTTACCGAAATCGTAAGGTCTGCCGACGGTGACCCGGCCGAGGCGCCACTGCCGCGTCTGCGCCAATTGGATACGGCGGCCAATGTCGTCATATTTTTACCTTTTATGAGCGCGACAATTCATTGGCGGCATGCTTGAGTGCCTTCGCGCCCACCTATGAGAAAGCTTCCCACGAGTGGTTTCACGCTCGTTGAAATCATGGTTGTCGTCGTGGTCATCGGCCTCCTGGCGACCATGGCGATCCCGGCTTTCCAGAAGATCAAGCAGAAGTCCCAGGACAACACGGTCCTCAACAATGCGCGCCAGCTCGCCGCCGCCGCGGATCAATATTTCCTCGAGACGGGCGTGACGACCGTGGCGTCGTCCGACCTCATCGGCCCGACGCAGTACATCCGGTTCCAGCAACCGGTCGGAAACGAAGTTTATCCGGCCGTGTTGACGCAGGGCGTTACCCTGACCGTCACGGGAGTCGGGGGCGTCCGCACGATCACCTTCTCGCCTTGATCACGCGCCGCGCTTTCGCGCTCGTCGTCCTGTGCACGGCGGCGCTGGCCGTGCCCGCGCGCGCATCGGACGCGATCGATGAGATCCGCCAACTGATTTCCGATCAGACCGCCGCGTGGAATCGGGGCGACCTCGAAGGCTTCATGGCCGGTTATGCGCACACCGACACCCTGCGCTTCGCGTCGGGCGGCACCATCACCTATGGCTGGGAACCGACGCTGAAGCGTTATCAGGCCCACTATCCCGATCGCACGGCCATGGGCGTGTTATCGCTCGAGGTCATCGACGTGACCGTTCTCGCTCCCGATGCGGCGGTCGCGTTCGGTCGATGGAAACTGGTTCGGGTCAAGGATGCGCCGCACGGATTGTTCACGCTCGTATTGCGACATGAGGCGGCCGAGTGGCGCATAATCGCCGATCACACGTCGCTTGCGACGGAGTAGTGCGCGTTCAGGCGCATCCGGCGCGGAAGGCCGATCGGAGATCGTCCCCTACCTTGCTGCGAACCTGTTAATTCGGTAGGGGACGGCATCCTGCCGGCCTCGAACCACGGGGCGAAAGGCGGATGAGACATCCGCCCCTACCGGGCCCGCCCGAGCGGGTTGGCAGTGGGAGCGGCGGAAAAGAAATCGCGGGGGGCGAAGCAATGAGGACTCGATACCTATCTAAATATGAAGGCCGTTTTCTTGCGTATCTTTGCGCCTTCTTGCGGCTATATGATTATTCCTGTCTGACGTTTCAGCGTAGTTCGGGAATGACGCGCAGGGTTCCGTCCGGGCCCGGCCGCAGGCGGTCGCGGGCAATCTCGTTCGCGATCTCGCGCCAGGTGATGTCACGCACGCGATGGTTGGCGCGGCGCGAAAACATTTCATCAATGTTCTCGGTGACAATCCGGGTGACGACGCGCTCGAGAAAGGCGCGGCCGGTGCCGTCCTCCGCCTTGACGTTGTCGCGAAACACCGCGTCGACGTCGGCTCGCGCCTCGACACAGGCCGCGATCACGCCGCCGGAATTCACGATGAAATCGGTCAGGCTCACGATGCCGCGCCGGTGCTGGAGATAGTATTCGCTGACGAGGTCGGCGGGATTGTTCGCTCCCTGCAGCACGACGCGGGTGTGAATGTGCGGCGCGTTGTCCGGGTGGATCGCGTGCGGGCGCGCGGCGGGCACGAGGATCGTGCACGGCAGTTCCATCAGGCGATCGAGGTGCTCCCCATCGAAACGCTGGCGCACGGCCCCGGGGTAGCCGGCAAGGCCCTCCCGGCGTTTCCGGGCGGCCAGCAGCGACGGCAGGTCGAGTCCGTCCGGATGATAGAGACCGGCATTGATGTCCGAGGCGCCGACGATGCGCGCCCCGGCAGCGGAAAGTTTTTCGGCGATCGGCGCCCCGACGTTGCCGAATCCCTGGATGATCACGCTGGAGTCCTTCACGCGGAAGTCCGGCAGGTGCTTCTCCGTCGCCATCGCGGCGGCGAAAAGCCCGTGAGCCGTGATCGCCCACTCGTCCAGCGGGAAACCGCCCTGGCTTGGCGGGCGGCCGACGCCCCCGCGGCCGTGATGCGGCGAGCCGTTGCGCAGGGAAAAGGACTCGTAGATCGCCTGCATGTCCGACTCGTTCGTGCCCATGTCGGGACCGGGAATGTATTCCGGAATCGACCACAGCGCTTCCGCGAACATCGCCATGAGCGCGCGTTTGGCGCCGGGGTCGGCGGCCAGCGGGCGCGGATCCACCGCCAGACCGCTCTTCGCGCCGCCCAGCGGCAGCATGGCAGCGGCGCTTTTCATCGTCATCGCGTGCGCGAGGCCGTAGATCTCCTCGACGGTCACGTCGGCCGCCATGCGCACACCGCCCAACCCGCGACCGCGCGCCAGGTTGTCGACCACCACGAAACCCCACGTGCGGTCGTCGGTCGGATCATGGAGCCGATGAACGGCCCGCGGACCAAATTCGTTGGGCGCAATCCGGTAGCGGCGTTCGATGTCGGCGCCGGCGGCGGAGTCCACCGCCAGTTTCCGGGGTAGAGAGAGACTTTGCATGCCCGTGTCATAAACGACGAGGGGTGCCGGGCGAAGGGAAAAGCCCGCCGGCCGAGAGGCATCAGGCGTTTTCCGGCGCAGAATTATGCGCATGAATAACCGGTTTCCGGGGGCCTCAAACGGTTGCGTGACCGGCGTTTTCGCGGCAACATGGCGGACAGTGCGCACTTACGGCATCCTCCTGATTCTCGGACTCGTGCTGGCATTCATCGCCTTTCAGGCCCGAACCGGCATCTTCCGGCGCGCGAACCCGGGTGCTCCCGCCAACAAGTACACCCGCGAAATGATGGAGCAGCAGCGCCTCAAGGCGGATGAGCAGCAGCTGATCAGTCAGCGCTATTCGCAAGCCGCCGTGACGTCGTCGGGCCTGCGCTACATCGTGCGGTCTCCGGGAACGGGCGAACCACCGTCGGTGGGAGCGGAAGTCACGGTGGCGTACGAAGGTCGGCGGCTCGTCGACGATACGGTATTCGCCACCAGTCACGGCCGGGAGGCCCCGGCGCAGTTTCGCGTTGGGATGGGGATGGCCATCAAGGCATGGGACGAGGCCATTTCGACCATGCGTCCGGGGGAAAAGCGCACCCTGGTTGTGCCCCCGTGGCTCGCCGCCGAAAACCGGGTGCCGGCGGGCATTCCGCCGCATATGACACTAGTGTTTGACGTCGAACTGATCGCCGTGCACTAAAGGGCAGCGGGCCCGCAACCTAACTCGATCTGTGCAACGCCGCGGTCCACTCCAGGCGCCGCCTCTTTGCGTTTATGCTAAGAGGACTGGGAAGTTTGTTTGCCTGCCGGAAATCGACCCCGGATGACAGTTCGGCCGACCATATTTCGGCAGCTCCTGATCCGGGCCGCGGTACTCGTCACGCCGCTGGTGCTGTTCGTCAGTTGGGGCATCTATGAGCAGTTCCAGGGCGACCTGCGCAGCGAGCGCGAGAACCTTCACCGTCTCCGCCAGTTCGCCGAGGAGGAGATTCACGTTTACATCGAGGGCACGCGCGGACGCCTCGAACGTCTGGCGCAGGCGGACGTATTCCGGGATCCCCAGCCGGGCGAAATCGAAAACGAGCTGCGGAAATTTGCCCGCACCAATCCCGAGTTCACCAATCTCGCCCTGCTCGATCCGGAAGGGCGCGTCGTCGGCGCCGCCTCCCTGCGCCCCGCCGACCCGAAGTTCTCGCTGGCGAAATTCAAGCCGTTCGACGCCGCGCTGCGGGCAACCGGTTTTTTCGTCAGTCCGGTCTTCAAGGGCGAGGTCACGGGCCGGCCCACCGTCATCCTGTCCCAGCCGGTGGTGGGCACCGACGGCCATCGGCTGGGCACGCTGATCGTGCCGATCAACCTGCTCGAGCTCTCCCGGCTGCTCGCGTACGACCCGGCCGACTCGCAGGTGCTCGTGAGCGTCCTGGACGAAAACGGCGTGCTCGCCCTGCGCTCGTTCGACGCCGAGAAATTTTTGGGCCGCGCCTATTCGCTGTTTCCCGCGCTGCAGGAAACCGCCCGCCGACCGGGCGGCGGATCCGGCGAATTGGAGGGATTTTCGGGCGAGTTGCGCGTGTTCGACACCGGGCCGGTGCGCGACACGTCGTGGATCGTGGCCGTCTCGGAACCGACCTCGCTCGTGTTCACGGACGCACGCCGCAACCTCTGGCATGCGCTCCTGCTCGGGGCGGCGGTCTTCGGCCTCCTGCTCATCCTCCTGTTTCAGTTCGCCCGCACGCTTGCCCGCCCCATCACCTCGCTCGCCCAGGCGGCCCGCGAGCAGGCCTCGGGAAGGCCCGATGCCACCGCGCCCGAATCGGGCGCGCGGGAAATCGTGGAGACCGCGCGTGCCTTCAACGAAATGGTCGCGGCGCGAAAGGAGACCCAAATCTCGCTCGAGCAGAGCGAACACCGGTACCGAACCGTCATCGAGCAAACCGGCCAGATGGTTTACGACTATGAGGTCAGCTCCGGCCGGCTCACCTGGTATGGCCACGCCGCCGTGTCCGCGATCACCGGCCTGGAAATCGAGGAAATCAATCTTCGCGGCGTGGCCGGGTGGCGCGACCTGCTTCATCCCGACGACCGGGCCGATGCCGTCGAGCGACTGAACCGCTCGCTGTCCACGGGCGAGCCGTGTTCCGCCGAATATCGCCTGCGCCATCGCGATGGAACCTACCGGACCGTGGAGGAACGCGGCGTGGTGCTGCGTGACGCCTCCGGCCACAATGCCCGCATGATCGGTCGCATGAGCGACATTTCCGATCGCCGCCGGGCCTCGGAAAGCCTGCAGCATGAACGCGAGCTGCTGCGCCAGATCATCGATCTCGTCCCCCATTTCATCTTCGCCAAGAATCGCCGCGGACAGTTCATCCTGGTGAACCAGGCCACCGCCGACGTGTACGGCACGACCATCGCCAATCTCGTCGGGAAAACCGATGCGGATTTCAGCAGCAATCCCGAGGACGTGAAACATTTTCAGGAGGCCGATGCCGAGGTGCTCCGATCGGGCAAGCCGCTGATCATCGCCGAGGTGATCACGGACTCGAAGGGATGCGTGCGCCATCTATCGACGGTAAAAATCCCGCTGCGTTTCGCCGGGGAGACCGATCCGGCCGTGCTCGGCGTCTCGGTCGACATCCCCGACCTGAAAAACGCCGAGCAGGCGCGCCAGCAGATCGAGAAGAAGCTGCTCGAAACGCAAAAACTCGAGAGTCTGGGCGTCCTGGCCGGCGGCATCGCCCACGATTTCAACAATCTTCTCACCGGCATCCTGGGCAACGCCGGACTCGCGCGCCTCGAGCGGCCGCCGGGCACGCCCGGTTACGATCATTTGGAACAGATTGAACGGGCGGCCAAACGCGCCGCCGAGCTGTGCAAGCAGATGCTGGCGTATTCGGGCAAGGGCACGTTCGTCATCCAGAAGGTCGACCTCAATGCGTTGCTCGAGGAGACGACGCAGCTGCTGCAGATCTCGGTCAGCAAGCGGGCGTCCCTGCGGTTCAACCTCATGCGTCCGCTGCCAGTCGTGCAGGCGGATGCGACCCAGCTCCGGCAGGTCGTGATGAATCTCGTGATCAACGCGTCGGAGGCGCTCGACGAACGCCCCGGCGCCATCACGCTCGCCACGGGAGTCGTGCAGGCCGACGCCGCGTATCTCGCCGAGGCCGACTTCAGCGGCACGCTGTTCCCCGGCTACTACGTGTTTCTGGAGGTCGGCGACAACGGCATCGGCATGGAGCCCGCGGTCGCCCGCCGCATTTTCGAGCCGTTCTTCACCACCAAGTTCACCGGCCGCGGGCTGGGTCTCGCCGCCGTGCAGGGAATCGTACGCGGACACCAGGGCGCCATCCGGGTCATCAGCGAACCGGGAAAGGGCACGACATTTCGCGTGTTACTTCCCGCCGCGACGGGCTCCGCCGATCCCTTGACCGCCGCGCCGGCACCGACCAGCGGGTGGCGCGGGACAGGGCGGGTGCTCGTGGTGGACGACGAGGAGACCGTCCGCAAGGTTTCGGCGCGGCTCATGGAACGCCTGGGATTCACCGTCGACACCGCCGCCGACGGTCAGGAAGCGCTCCTGCTTTTCGAAACGGCGGCGAGCGATTACGTGCTCGTGCTGCTTGATCAAACCATGCCGCGGCTCGACGGCGAGCAGACCTTCCGGCGCCTCAGGCAAATTCGGCCGCAAGTGCGCGTCATTCTCATGAGCGGTTTCAACAAGGTCGACATGATCGATCGATTCACGGGGCAGGGACTGGCCGGCTTTGTGCAAAAGCCGTTCGAAGTGGAAAGCCTCGCTGCGGAAGTGCGCCGCGTGGTGGAGTCGCACGCGCAGGCGTAGATGGTCAGCGGTGAGCCGTGAGGAGTGAGCGGGCGGCGCGGGGCGCTGATTGCTGAAGGCGGAGCGCCGAAGGCCAAACGAAGAAGCGAGAATCGCGGAGCGAGGAGCGAGCATCACTGCAACGCACATTGGCTGGAAAATCCGTGCCGTCCGTGAAATCCGGGGAAATGATTAGTAGCGAGCATCGAGTAGCGAGGAGCGAGCAGACAATCCAGCGACCCGTCGGCTCTCGCTCGGATTACACTCTCAAGAGCGCGCAAGGAGCGACGGGCG
>DASZXI010000035.1:0-6265 GCA_035545955.1 Candidatus Didemnitutus sp.
TAAACCCCGCTCCTACAGGTCGAACAACGTCCGCGATCGATTGCTGACAGTTGGACGAATTTGGTCATGCTCTGCTTTCCCTGAACATGAAAACGATTCCTCTCCCGCCCTGCTCGCATCAACCCGCCCCGTATACCGGCCCGTCCGCTGAAAAGGTGCTGGCGCTGCGCAAGGAGTATCTGAATCCCGGGATTCTGCTCTACTACAAGCAGCCGATCATGATCGTGGAGGGGAAAATGCAGTTTGTCTGGGACCACACGGGCAAACGCTACCTCGATGCGTTGGGCGGGATCGTGACGGTCAGCGTGGGCCACTGTCATCCGCACGTCGTGGAGGCGGCCACGCGGCAGAATCAGATGCTACAGCACGCCACAACCCTCTATCTGCATCCGAACATTGCGGAATTTTCGGAAAAGCTCGCCTCGACGATGCCGGGCGATCTGAAGGTCTGCTACTTTGTGAATTCCGGTTCCGAGGCCAACGACCTCGCGCTGCTGATGGCGCGACTGTACTCGGGCAACTACGACATCGTCGCGCTACGCAACGCGTATCACGGCGGCAACGCCTCGGGCATGGGCGTGACGGCCAACAGTTCGTGGAAATTCAACGTGCCGCAGAGCTTCGGCTTTCACCATGCGACGACGCCCTATCCCTACCGCGGCGTCTTCGGCTACGACGATCCGGACGCGGGGAAAAAATACGCCGACGACGTCAAGCAGGTGATCGACTACACGACTCCGGGCAAAATCGCGGGCTTCATTGCGGAGTCAATCCAGGGCGTGGGCGGATTCGTGGTGTTTCCCGACGGCTATCTGAAACATGCCTACGAGCACGTCCGGGCCGCGGGCGGCGTTTGCATCGCGGACGAGGTCCAGACGGGTTTCGGCCGCACCGGCACACATTTCTGGGGTTTTGAGACCCAGGGCGTGATCCCCGACATCGTCACGATGGCCAAGGGCATCGGCAACGGCGCGCCGCTCGGCGCGGTCGTCACGACGCCGAAGATCGCGGCGTTTCTCGCGCAGAAGACGCATTTCAACACGTTCGGCGGCAACCCCGTCGTGTGCGCGATCGGCAAGGCCGTGCTCGAGGTCATCGAGAAGGAGAAGCTTCAGGCCAATTCGTTGACGGTCGGTGGTCATCTCATGGCCGGACTCAAGCGGCTGAAGGAAAAGCATGCCGTGATCGGCGACGTGCGCGGCATGGGGCTTCTGCTCGGACTCGAGTTCGTGAAGGACCGCAAGACGAAGGAACCCGCGAAGGAAATATGCGCGCAGGTGGTGGAGAATGCGCGCGAACTTGGACTGCTGCTCGGCAAAGGTGGCCTCTGGGGCCAGACCATTCGCATGGCGCCGCCGATGAACATCACGACCGCCGACGCGGATTTCATCGTCGCGGCACTGGATGAGGCGATCGGGGCGGTGTGAAGGACAGTCCGGTGAAGGGCGGCATCATCTGCCTGCTGCATTTGCCGTAAAGATTCCGGCTTTACTGCAAAAACGGTAGAATGGGAGCTGTAGGAGCGGCTTTAGGCCGCGATCCTACGCTGCATGGGATGGAAGCAGACCAAGGGTCATGCTGCGCTCCGTCGCGGGCGATGGTCTTGTCCGGGAGCGGAATACTTTTTAACAATCTGTATCTCTCAGCGCCAGTCCTGCCTTATTGGAGAATGCGCTCGGAAAGACATCTTCAATTCAATGCACGCTCTCGAGGGTCAGGGAATCTGGCATCTGCGAGCCGCCACCTTGATGCCCGATCATGCACACTTATTGATCGTGCTGAACAATGAGACACCGCTCTCTTCCGCAGTTCGTCTGTTCAAGGGCAGATCCGCGCCCACACTGAGAACGTGCGACTCGCGCTGGCAGCGCGGGTATTTCGACCATCGCATCAGAGGCGATGAGGATCGTTTGCCCGTCTTCCTCTATCTTTTTCTTAATCCCTATCAAGCCGGCCTGATTCCGACCCACGAAAGATGGCCCGGATTTTATTGCAGCCCGGAGGACTGGTCATGGTTTGAGCCGCTCACAAACATGGCGCGACCACAACCCGAGTGGCTTCCGTGAATGGCAATAAATCGCGGCGTAAAGCCGCTCCTACAACAAGCCATTTCCCTTACAGCGAGCCGCTCACGGAATCACCAACTCCATCCCCACCCGCAAATCGCCCTCGTTCTTCATCACGTTGCGATTGGCCGCGTAGATGTCGTGCCATTTGGCGCGGTTGTTGTAATAACGCTGGGCGAGATTCGAAAGCGTGTCGCCCCGGGCCACGGTATGATGACGAACCTGGCCGCGGGTGGCCGGCGGAGTCTGGGTGGCCGGCGCCGCGCGCGTGGGCGCCGCCGTTGCCGTGCGCCGGGTGGGAGCCGGTGCCGGTGGCGGAGCGGTTTGCACCTCGGGTTCGGGCCGCGCGGCATGCGTGCGCACCGTCGGGACGTTGTCGACGTTGAACGTGACCTTCAGGTCCTCCTTGGGCGCCGGCGCCGCCGTCGGGCCGGGCGCGGAGGCATCCGCGTCCGGGACATCGTTCCCCGCCCGCAATTCGGCGATCTTCTGTTTCAACAGGTCGTTCTCGATCTTGAGCCGGTCCATGGCGGCAATGAGGTCGACGCGCTGGAACTGATTCTCGATCGGCTGCGCCGGAAGGGTCCGCGCAAATTCGCGCACCGCGGCGTCGATCCGCTGCTTGACGAGCGGCGCCTGCGGACTGTTGGGGCGGATCGTGAGGTATTTCTTGAAATGGTAGATGGCCGACAGCGGATCGTTGATGTGCTGCTGGTAGATCAGGCCGGCTTCGAGATGCGACTCCGGAGCGTCGTCGCCCCGGCGGTCGATGACCTTGAGAAAAGCCGCCAGTGCCTCGGCACTGCGACCGGTCTTCTCGAGCGAAACGGCCTCGCGATAGAGCGGCTCGTCCGCCTCCGAGGCGTAGGCCGAGCGATCGCCGTCACCGCAGCCGCCCAGACCCAGCACGACGGCGAGGGCCGGCGCGAGCAGGAGGCTGAGGAGAGAGAATCGGCGGAACAGCAAGGCGGGAAAGGAGTTGAATGGAGAGGGCCGACCGGTAGGTTTGCGCCGGGTTCCCGCCGACTCAAGGATTTGATGCCCCTGCCTGACAAAACCATTCTTGCCCAAGCCCGCCAATGTCTCGCGATCGAGCGGGAAGCGATCGACGCCACGGCGGCAACCCTCGATGGCAAATTTGTGGCGGTCGTCCGGGCGGTGGAGTCCGCCCTCGCCGCGGGACACAAGCTGATCTTCAGCGGCGTCGGCAAGAATGCGCACATCGCCGAGAAACTGACGGCGACGTTCAACAGCATCGGCGTTCCCTCCTGTTTTCTGGATGCCACGCAGGCGCTGCATGGCGACCTCGGCCTGTGCATGGCGGGCGATCTGGCCTTCCTGCTGAGCAACAGCGGCGCAACGGGTGAAATGCTGCGCCTGCTGCCGTTGTTCGAAAAGTTCGGCCTCGCCACCGTGGCGCTGACCGGTGCCCCGGCCAGCGAGCTCGCGCGCGGGGCCGATTACCAGTTGATTTTCTGCGCGCCGCGCGAGGCGTGTCCGCTCGCGCTGGCTCCCACGGCCAGCACGACGGCCGCCCTGGCGCTCGGCGACGCCCTCGCGATGGTGCTGCTGGAGAGCCGCGGCCTGACCCGCGAGGGTTTCGCCAAGTACCACCCCGCCGGCACGCTGGGTCTGACGCTTCTGCTGCGCGTGAAGGACATCATGCGCACGGGCGACAGCTGCCCCGTCCTGAAGGAAAAAGGCTCGACGATCCAGGCCGCGATCTTCGCGATGACCCGCGCCAAGGCGGGCGCAGTGGCCCTGGTCGGCGCCGGCGGAAAACTCGCGGGCATTTTCACCGACGGAGACTTTCGGCGCAGCGCGCTCAACGGCGGCGCGGGATTTCTGAATCGGCCGGTCGGCGAGTTCATGACCCACGGCGGCAAAACCGTGAAGGCCGATTCGCTCGCGGTCGACGCGTTGAAGCTGTTTCAGCAGCACAAGATCTCGGACCTTTTCGCCGTCGATGCCAAAGGGCGGCCCGTCGGCTACATCGACGTGCAGGATCTGCCGAAACTGAAGATCCTGTAGTCCAATTCCGGAAAGGACAGGGCCGCAAAAAGGCGCAAAAGGCACAAGAACTACGGAGCCCTACCGCACCGGTTGCGAAGATCGTACCTTCTCCGCGACGGCATCTCCCTTGAGGAGAATGACAACTGGCTGGGCTGATCAATTTCGGGCAGAAGGTTTGTTTGTCGCTTCGATCCCCGCCTCTTTGCGTTCTTTTGCGGCAAGCTGATTGTTCAAGATGCGGTAGCGGCGGTGATGGAGCCGTGGAGCACAGGTGATATCATTCGGCGCCGCTCGGCTGCATTGCATTCGCCCCCGACGAGACTAACATTGCCTGCGATGCCCACGCCTCCCTTTTTCTACCAGGATCCCCTGCCCCTCGGCACCGACGAGACGGAATACCGCCTCCTGACGCGCGAGGGCGTGTCGCTGGGTTCCTTCGAGGGTCGCGATGTGCTCAAGGTCACGCCCGAGGCGTTGACCCAGCTGGCCCGCGAGGCCTTCCGCGACGCCAACTTTTTCCTGCGCACCAAACATCTCGAGCAACTGTCGGCCATTCTCCGGGACCCGGAAGCGTCGAACAACGACCGCTACGTCGCGCTGACTTTGCTGAAGAACGCCGAAATTGCCGCGCGGGGCATCCTGCCCATGTGCCAGGACACCGGCACCTGCGCCGTTTTCGCCAAGAAGGGCCAGCAGGTCTGGACGGGCGTGAACGATGCCGAAGCTCTGGCGCGCGGCGTGTACGAGTGCTACACGAAGGAGAACCTCCGGTACTCGCAGGTCGCGCCACTCGACATGTTCAAGGAGGTCAACACCGGCACCAACCTGCCGGCGCAGATCGACCTGCTGGCGACCGAAGGCGAAAAGTATGAGTTCCTGTTCGTCGCGAAAGGCGGCGGTTCGGCGAACAAACTCTTTCTCTTCCAGGAAACGCGCGCCCTGCTCACGCCGAAGAATCTCGACAAGTTTTTCGCCGACAAGCTGCCGCTCCTCGGCACCTCGGCGTGCCCGCCGTATCACCTCGTGTTCGTGATCGGTGGCACCAGCGCCGAGGCCTGCACGAAAGTGCTCAAGCTCGCCACGACCAAGTATCTCGACGCGCTTCCGACGACCGGCAACGAGCATGGCCGGGCGTTTCGCGACCTCGCGCTGGAGAAACGGGTCCTGGAAATCTCGCAGCAGGCCAGGATCGGCGCACAATTCGGCGGCAAGTATTTCGCGCTCGATGTCCGGGTCGTGCGGCTGCCGCGTCACGGCGCCAGCTGCCCGGTCGGCATGGGCGTGTCGTGCAGCGCCGACCGCAACATCAAGGCGAAGATCACGCGCGACGGCATTTTTCTAGAGAAACTGGAGGCCAATCCGGGTCGTTTCATTCCCGCCGAAGCCCGCACGTTCAAGGACGATCAGATCGTCCCGATCGACCTGCGCCGGCCGATGAAGGAAATCGTGGCCGAACTCGCGAAACATCCCGTGACGACGCGCGTATCACTCACCGGCCCGATGATCGTCGCGCGCGACAGTGCGCATGCGAAGCTCAAGGAGCGCCTCGACGCCGGACAGCCTTTGCCCGACTACATCAAGGACCATCCCGTCTACTACGCGGGGCCCGCCAAGACGCCGGCAGGATACGCCTCGGGGTCCTTCGGTCCGACGACGGCCGGCCGCATGGACAGCTATGTCGAGCCATTCCAGTCGCAGGGCGCGTCACTCGTGATGCTGGCCAAGGGCAACCGAAGCAAGGCGGTCACGGACTCGTGCCGGAAGCACGGCGGCTTCTATCTCGGCAGCATCGGCGGACCCGCGGCGATTCTCGCCCAGGAAAACATCCGCAAGGTGGAGCAGCTCGAATTTCCGGAGCTGGGCATGGAGGCGGTGTGGAAGATCGAGGTGGAGAATTTTCCGGCGTTCATCCTCGTCGACGACAAGGGTCACGACTTTTTCTACGACACCTGCGGGATCTGCGTGGCGGAGAAATGATCCGGCGACTGGCTCTCTTGTAGGAGCGGCTTTACGCCGCGATTGACGGCGCATGACATTGGTCGAATCGTAAGCGTCAACGCGGGTGCCTCGTAGTTACGAGACATACGACATGGTAGATTGTGGTAATGGTGACTCATACGACCGGTACGACGGAGTTGGTGGAGACCGGAGAGAAGCGCGACACGCTGGGAAGACGGCGCACGCCG
>DASZXI010000036.1:0-91771 GCA_035545955.1 Candidatus Didemnitutus sp.
TGGCCAAACACCTCGCCCGTAAGCTCACCGCTCGGCTCACTCTCCAAGACTAAAAAACCCTTCGCCACGCCAACCCCGAGTGTTACCCATGTCTCCGGTCTGAGTGTTACCCTTGTCTTCGGTCCAAACAGAGGACATCGATCCCCACCGCCGGCATCCGCGGTGGAGCGCGATCTCCGGGCGCGCTTTTTCCAATCCAAACCGGCCCCGTCGAAGCGTGGTAGCGGACGGCCTCCTGGCCGGTCTTCGCAAGATTCGCAGGCAGGCGGATGAAGGACATCCGCCCCTACCGCATTATCCTCGCTCCCCGATTCTCGCTTCTGGGTTCTCGCCTCAATCCGGCACCGCCGACGTCGGTGGCGTGGCGGCCAGGAACGCATGCAGGTCCGCGGCAAACTTTCCCCCGAATCCCGGAACCTCCGCGATCTGTTCGACGCTCGCCCCGCGCAGCCGGTCGATCGAACCAAAATGACCCAGCAACGCCGCGCGGCGCACGGTTCCCAGACCGGGAAAGTCGTCGAGCACGCTCTCGCGAATTTTTTTCGAGCGCAGTGTCGCGTTGTAGGTGTTGGCGAAACGATGCGCCTCGTCGCGGAGTCGCTGGAGCAGGTTGAGGCCGGGATGGTTGAGCGGCAGGTTCAGCGGGGCGCGCGCGTCGGGAAAGATGATCGTCTCCTTTTTCTTCGCGAGGCCGATCATCGGCGGTGGTGGACAGTCGATCGCGAGGAAGGCCTTGAGCGCGGCGGCGACCTGTCCCCGTCCGCCATCGATGACCACCAGGTCGGGCAGCATCTTCTTTTCGGTCATCACGCGGCGGTAACGGCGGCCCACCACCTCCTCCATGGCGCGAAAATCGTCGTTGCCGATGAAGCTCTTGATCGCGAACCGCCGGTATTGATCCTTGTCGGGCCGGCCGTTGGTGAAGTGCACCATCGAGGCCACGACGAACGTGCCGCTGATGTGCGAGATGTCGAAACACTCGAGATGGACGGGCGGCGACTCGAGGCCGACCGCTTCCTGCAGCGAGCGCAGCGATTCCTCGTCCGGCCGGAGCTGCGTGAGATCGCGGGTGAACTTTCGTGTGCGCGCCAGCGTGCGCTCGAGGGCGAGCACGACGTCGCGCAATTCCGCCGCCTTCTCGAATTCCTGCTTTTCCGCCGCGTGCATCATCTCGGCGCGCAACTCCGCCAGCCACTCGCGGGACTTGCCGTCGAGAAAATCGCAGGCCTCGTCCACCCGCGCGCGGTATTCGGCCGGGTCGACCTCGTTCGGCCAGCCCGAGAGTTCGGCGCGCACGTCGTCGTAGAGGCGGTAGCGCCCGTCCGGCAGTTTCACCGGATGCGCGTCGGTCAGGAGAATGCCGTAGCGTTTGCGCATGGTCGCGAGCGTCCGGCGCAGCAGGCCGGAATGCGCGAAGGGTCCGAAATAGCGCGAGCGGTCGTCGCGCCGGAAACGCGTCAGCGCAAAGCGCGGCATCTCGTCCTCGGGATTCACGCGCACGAGCAGGAAGCGCTTGTCGTCGGTGAAGTCGGTGTTGTACTTCGGCCGCCATTGCTTGATGAGCTTGCCCTCGAGGAGCAGCGCCTCGGGCTCGGACTTCACCTCGACCGTGTCGAAGTCCGCGATCATCTCGATCAGCGTGCGAATTTTCGGCTGATGACGCAGCGCGCGGGTGCGGCCGGCCTGGAAATAGGAGGACACGCGTTTCCGCAGGCTCTTCGCCTTGCCCACATAGATGATGCGGCCGAGGCGATCCTTCATCAGATAGACGCCGGGCTTCTCGGGCAGGGCGCGGAGTTTTTCCTTGAGATCGGCGGGCATGGACGGCGGCGAACGAATCCGTTAAGCCCAATCCTCCGCGCTGGCAATCCGTCGCGCCCGCGGGCCGCCGGATTTTCGCGAATTTTTCGCCCGGCATTTCTCCGCGCGGGGCTGGCATTTTCCGGAAAAGGAGCTAGGTTCCGGCTCGATCGGTACTCATGGCAACACAACACCCGGCAGTCCCAGGCTCCGCGCCTGCGGATGGCGCACACCGCGCTCCCCGTTTCGAGCTTCTCACGCTCGGCGATGAACTGTTGCTGGGCCTGACGGAGAACAGCCATCTCGCCTGGATCGGCGCGCAGCTTGGCCGCCGCGGCGTGCTGCTCCAGCGCAACGTCACCATCACCGACGAGGCCGATGCGATTGCGGCCCAGTTTCGCGAGAGCTGGGCACGGGCCGATGTCGTGATCACCACCGGCGGACTCGGTCCCACGTGCGACGATCGCACGCGCGAGGTGCTGGCGGAAATGCTCGGGCAGAAACTCGTTTTCGATCGGAGCCTCGAGACCGCGATCGAGGAGCGTTTCGCGCGCTTCGGGCGCAAGCCGACCCCCAACAATCTCAAGCAGGCCTATCGCTTCGAACGCGGGGACGTGTTGCCCAATGCCAACGGGACGGCGCCGGGCCTCTGGGTGGAACAGGACGGACGTGTGCTCATCATGCTGCCCGGACCGCCGAACGAGCTGCGCCCGATGTTCACGGAGCAGGTGCTGCCGCGCCTCGCCGATCTCGGACTCATTTCGGAAACGGAGGCGTACATCCAGATTCGCTCCGCCGGCGTCGGCGAATCGGCGCTCGAAACCCGGTTTCAGCCGACCTTCGACCGCTTTCCGGGCCTCGGCATCGCCTACTGCGCGCACATGTGGCAGGTTGACTGCCGCATTTCCTCGCCCGACGGGCGCTACTCCATGGATGAGCTGCGCGGGATCGCCGAGGAGTGCGCGGTACTTTTGGGCGATGACTTCCTGTGCTTCGGCCACGACAGCCTCGCGAAGGTGGTGGCCGACCAGCTGCGCCTGCAGGGCCGCACGCTGGCCGTCGCCGAAGCCTGCACCGGCGGGCTGCTCGCAAACAGCTTCACGGATATCTGCGGCGCCTGTAAGTTTTTCCAGGGCGGGATCGTGACCACCAGCAACGACGCCAAGATGCTGCTGCTCGACTGCCCGGAATGCCTGCTGTCGCAGCACGGTGCGGTCAGCGAGGAATGCGCGGTGGCGATGGCCACCGGCGTCGCCAGCGCGCTCAGCTCCGACTATGGGCTTTCGGTCACGGGTTTCGCGGGCCCGACGGGCGGACCCGGCGAGAATCCGGTGGGCACCATCTACATCGGCCTCCATGCGCCGGGCGGCGACTGGTCGCGCAAGCTCACCTATCCCGGTCCGCGGAGCGCGGCCAAGCAGCGTACGGTCAATGCCGCCATCGACTGGCTCCGCCGCGAGGTTTTGAAGGAAGCCCGCAAGGCCTCCGCGCCGCTGGTGAATTAGGTGGAGCGCGACCTCGCCCGCCGTCGCCAAGGCTTTGGCGGGGCGGGGCCGAATGCCGCCTCGACTGATCCCCTTTTGACCACGGATTTCACGGAAAGCACGGATTCCTGAAACATGGTCCGTGAATCGATCCGTGTTTTCCGTGAAATCCGTGGTCAAATGGATTGCGTACGTTTGCCGGCGGCATTCGGCGATGCCGCCCTACATCTCTTGCCGGAAAATATTTTCGTGAGTTTTCCCCGAAATCGTGGGCAAATGTGCTCCCGTGCCCGCCGCCGCCAAACCCTTCGTCTTCATCTGCGGCCCCGACGACTTCCTCGTCAACCGGCTCGGCCGCGCCCGCTTTGAGGCGCTGGCAACCGAGGCCGCGGCCGACGAGTTTTCGCGCGAAGTCATCAGCGGATTTGCCAACAACATCGACGAGGTGACCTCCGCGGTCGTGCGTTTCCGTGACGCGGTGCAGACCATTCCGATGTTCGGCGGACGACGCGTCATCTGGTTGAAGGACGTGAATTTTCTCGAGGACTCGGTCACGGGCCGGGCGGAAGGCACGCTGGAGCAGGTGGCGGCGCTGCAGGAGCTGCTGGAGAAGGTCGACCCCGCCGAGACGGCCGTGGTGGTGACCGCCGCGCCAGTGGATCGGCGTCGAAGTTTTCCGAAGTGGTGCGAGACACACGCCGATTTCACTGTGACGGGAGGCGAGGGCGGCGAGGCGCTGGCGGGCGTGGCCGTTTCCGAGGCGCGGGCACTCAATGCGCGATTCGACGGCCAGGCGGCCGAGCTTCTGGTCGAGCGCGTGGGCAACAATCCGCGCCTGCTCACCGAAGAAGTGCGCAAGCTTGCCACGCATGCGGGTGCTGCGCCCGAGCCGGAGGCGCCGGTGACGATCACGGAGGAGGAGGTCTCGGACCTGACGGCCAATACCGCGGAGGGCGATTTTTTCGAGGCGGCTGACTGCTTTTCGTCGGGAAATCTCGCCGCGACGCTGCGGGCGTTGCAGCGGCATTTCTTCGCGGGTGGCGATGCGCGCCCCGTGCTCGCGGCGTTGCAGAATCGCAATCGGCTGCTCATCCAGGCCCGTGTCCTGCTCGATGCGGGCGAGATTCGTGCGGGCGGCTTCGGCGTCGACAAGGGATCGCTTGCGCGGGCGCAGGAAGCGCACTCGGCGGCGTTCGGTGGCGACACCGAGAAGAGCTCCTACAATGTCTTCACCCAGAATCCGTGGTACCTCGGCAAGCTGATGGGCTCCGGGAAACTGCCGCCACTGCGCCGTCTCATCGACAATCAGCAGGAATTCGTGCGCGCCTTCGAGGAAATCATCCAGCGTCCGAACGAGCAGGAAGCCGTGCTGCGGGAAATGGTGTCGCGGTGTTTGGTGTGAGGGGGGATCGGTTGTAGGGCGGGGTCGCCGAACCCCGCCGACGCAATCCCCCACGAAAGCCATGAACGTTCCCAAAAGAGAAACTCGGGAATCCTGGATGATCTCCCTTTCGTGAATCTTCGTGGGAAACTCTGGGTTCTGTTTGAGGCGGGGTTCGGCGACCCCGCCCTACATCAATCCACTTTCACCAACCAGTGTCGCTCCGCCGCCTTGCGTCCGAGCTCGGTCTTCGGGCAGCGAAAAACCAACGTCTTGTAGTAGATCTCCGCATCGTCGGGATAACGCGCGGCCAGCCAGTTTCCCGCCGTGTTGAGAATGGTGGCGGTCAACGGGTCGTTGTCGGGCAGAAGCGTCGTGGCGAGCAGCGCGATCTCCGCGGCGCGCTGACGATAGTGATAGCGCCGGGACGGCCAGGAAACGCGCCAGACGCGGTTCGTCTCCGCCTCCGAGACGCCAAAAGGACGGCTCCGACCGCGCGGTGAATCCTCCGTTTCATACAAAAATTCATAGTGTGACGTCCCCACGCGGAGCGCGCGGACGTCCGGCCACTCGAAGCTTCCGCCCCAAATGTTGTAGTCCGGCTCGAGCTCGGTGCCCTGGATTTCCAGTCCGTGCTCGCGCAGGATCTGCGCCGCCTCCCACAACGCCCCGGCGCGCGACCGCGGCGGCACATCGGTGCGTTCGCCCTGGGTGAGGGCCGCGACATAATGGTCAAAGAATCCCAACACGTCGTCCGGAAAAAACTCCCGGGCCTGTTTGAAGTCGCCGTGGCGCACCAGGCGCCGCGCCAGTAGGTGACGCAATTGCTGACGGACTGATCTTTCGCTCGCGGCCGGATCCGAGGGCTCGGCGGATTTGGCCGTCATGGCTGGCGCCTCCCGCTGCACGAAATCGGTCAGCTCCTTGAGCGACAGAACCTGTTCCGCGATGTAGGCCGCGTCGGACCAGTGGCCCTCATCGAGAAAAAGACGCAGCGCCTCGGCATATTGTTCGCGCTGGAGCGCCAGCGCGCCGCGAATGCCGGCGAGCTGGCCGGCCGGAGAATCCTCCGGACCATATTCCAACATGGCCGGTTCCTTTTCGAAGAGGGAGGAAGTGAATCCGTGATCCGTCGGAAAGGCCCGCGCGGCCCGGGCCAGATGATCCGCGGCGCCGGCGGTGTTGCCGTTGCGCAGCTCCAACATGGCGCGGACCCATTCGCTCGCGGGCGCATCGGCGGGCGCGCGACGTGCGAAACGTGCGGCGTCTTCCCATAGGCCGTTTTGATAGGCGGCCCAGGCCCAACGGTCTGCCTCCGCGGGATAAAGCGATCGATCATCCGGCAACGCAGCGATCCAGCGTTGAAAATGGATTGCGGCGTGGGCGGACCAGGGCGCGTGCGGACCGCCGCGGGCGGAGAACCACGCGGTGACCACATTTCGCAGGACGGCATCGCTCGCGATCTTCTTCAATTCCGCGGCTCCGACGGGGTCGGCCTCGTCGTCCGGGCCGAAAACCCGTGCCAGCACCAGCTGGAGCGACGCTTCGGCGGTCGGATCGCCCTCGGCAAACTGCCGGAAATACAGGCTCAGGGCCGTTGCGATATCGCCGCACCGCAGCTTGATGCGGGCTTCCCAGCCGAGACTCGCAGCGGCCAGTCCTTCGGTGTCGGTAAATCCGTCGCGAACCGCGCTCCGCACCTTCTCGAATTTTTCGGTGGCGGCGCGATCGTCCGTGTCCATCAGCACGCGAGCCGTCATGTAAAGTGCCCACGTCGTACGATGTCGGCGCTGCGCGGGAGGCAGCGCCAACAATTCCCGCCAATCCAGCAGCGCGTCCTCCTTGTTCCCTTCATGCCAGCGGGCGGCCCCCCTCGCATAGAGCTGAAATTCCGCGGGCAGCGCGGAGGGGGGAGTCTGGCGCGAATAGCAGGCGATTTCGCGCGATGCTTTTTCGGGCGTGAGTCCGGCGGCCAGGAGCGCGGAACGCACTTCGACGAGTTCGGACGACTCGGCGCCGATATCGGGCGGGGAATGCCGCGCAATCGGTGGAATCGGGGGCAGGGCGCGACTTAGCTCCGCCGCGAAACTGAGAGTGGGAAGTCGGGCGAGTTCGTCGACGGACTCGGTCAGGTAACAGTTGGGAAAATCCGGGCCGCAGGCGCGGGATCCGGACGGAACAAGAAACAGCGCGGCGGTCGCGATGAGCGCGCTGCCGCCGGACAGGAACCGGGGAAACATGGAAGAATCGGAAAGGAAGATTTCATGGGATCGCGGTGGCGACGGGCGTGACGGCACGGTTGAGGCGGATCCAGCCGACGCGCACTTTTTTTCCGGGACGGAGCCGACCGTTGGTTCCGGG
Organism: Candidatus Didemnitutus sp.; assembly: GCA_035545955.1. Taxonomy (GTDB): domain Bacteria; phylum Verrucomicrobiota; class Verrucomicrobiia; order Opitutales; family Opitutaceae; genus Didemnitutus. Next base: position 7,027 of record DASZXI010000036.1, read on the forward strand.
AGTGGGCGGGCAGATGAGCACGGTGTCCGCGCTTTCGCGCTGCACCCGCCATCCGCCGAGTCCGTCCCCGCCAATGAAACGGGCATCCTTCCAGGTGAGGCGGAACGCCGCGGGAGCGACGTCGGCCGTGCCGGGATTGGATTCGAACAGGTCGATCACGTCATGCGCGGCCGGCGCGGTTTCCAGCGTGAGCGAGGAAACCGGCGCGACACCATGCATGACGGTGCGAAGGGTCGGCCAGCTCCATGCCAGCTCGTCCTCCCGCGAGGGAAACCGGAACCAGGCAATTCCCTCGCAGGCGGGGGGCGGGGACACAAGCAATTGTCGCACAAATTCAGCGAGTTCGTCCGGATCGGAGAGCGCCAGACGTTGCTGGTGGGCCGGCACAACGACTCGCGGCGGACCCTCGGCTTCGAGAGCAACGAAATTTCCCTCGCGGTCGAAATCCACCCGATAACCATAAGTCGGCAGCGCGATCCGGAACGGACGCCGCAGTTCCGAGGCCGCCTCGATCCATCGTTTCGCCCGCACCGGATCGAACAGGCGATAGGGATCCTCGATGCGACCGGGCTTTTCCAGCGAGTGCACCTGCAACACGTAGGCATCCGCCGCGAGAATCAAGTCGTCGAAGGCGGAGGTGTGCATCCAATCCGGCAATGCCGTGATGACCAACCGCTCGGGCGCGACCTCCTTGCGGACTCTCTCGAGCAAGTGGCGATACGATTCCAAGCCAGCGGTGGCGGCATCGAAGTCGATCTGCAGCTCCGGCTTTTTGATTCCATGGACGCGGGCTCGCGCGAGCGCATCGGCGCAGGTATCGAGCACGGCATGGGTCGTGGCGGAGCCGGCGTCCCATTTTCCGGTGCGCGGGCCGATTCGCACCACGACGCCCACAGGTCGACCCGTCCGGGCCACCGCATCCCAATCCACCGCGATGGAGTGCACGTCAGGCAAGTCCTTGGGCCACGTGATTTCCGCGGCCAGGACATCCAGCCCCGCCAGTTCCGGTGCGTGCGCGGCCAAGTCGTCCCGCAAAGCGTCGGACCATTGGCGCTGCCAGACGTAGGCGCGGCTGGGGAGGGACGGCTTGGCGGGCGGTGTGGACTCCTCGGCCGGCAAGCGGGCACCGAGGCAAAGCACGAGGCCAACGGATACGGCGGCGAAAAGGGGAAGGCGCATCTCGGAAGCAAAGACGTTGGAGGTGATGCGCGGTTGCCGCAAATCCTGACGGGATCGATTTTGCGGGCGAGAATTCCGCCGCGGTAGGGGCGGATGTCTCATCCGCCTTTTCCGGTGGTGTTCCAAGGCCGGCGCGGAGGCCGTCCCCTACCTTTCGTCGATCGTTCCATCACGCCGTGTATCGTCGACTGCCTTATGACGGTTCGCCGTCGCGTCGCCGCTTGCGCTCGCGGGCGGTCCTTGCACGCTGCGAAACATGTCCGTTCTTCCCACCGAGTTTTCCGGCGTCACGGTCCACACCAAGGCCAATGTTTATTTCGACGGCAAGGTCGTCAGTCACACCGTCCTTCTCCCCGGCGGCGCGAAGAAAACCCTCGGCCTGATCTATCCGGGCTCGTTTCATTTCGGCACGGGCGCGCCCGAGCGCATGGAGATCGTCGCGGGCCAGTGCCGGGTCACGCTGGATGGATCGAAGGACCTGGCGACGTTCGGGCCGGGTCAGCATTTCGATGTACCCGGCAAGTCCGGCTTCACGATCGAGGTCCCGTCGGGCATCTGCGAATACATCTGCTCGTTTCTGTGAGGCGGGTGCCGACTAGTTGAAAGTTGAAGGTTGAAAGATCGATCGGCGAAACCGCGGGTTGGCCGACGGGACGTCGGCCGCCTTGGCAGGAAGTACATCTCCATCGCTGGAGCAACGGCTGGCCTCTGGACATTCAACGTTCATCCTTCAACGTTCAACTGTTCGGCGCCGCACTCAACACTTTGCCTTGGCAACTCCGGGGCGCTCGCTTAACGGTTGCCCGTGAAGAAGCCCGCACCGCAGCCTGAACCGATCGCGAACGTGCTCGCCGAGCGCTACGCCTCGGCGGCGATGAAGGACATCTGGTCCGCGCGCGGCCGGATCCTCCTGGAGCGCGACTTCTGGATCGCGGTGATGAAGGCGCAGCGCGACCTTGGCGTGGCCATTCCCGCCGAGGCCATCCGGGATTACGAGCGGGTGCGCGAGGACATCGATCCGGCCCGGATCGCTGAACGGGAGCGGGCGACGCTGCACGACGTCAAGGCGCGACTCGAGGAATTCTCCGAACTCGCCAAGCGCCAGTTCATCCATCTCGGCCTGACGAGCCGCGACCTGACGGAAAACGTCGAGCAGCTGCAGATCGCCCGGGCGCTCGAGCTGATTCGTTTCAAGGCCGTGGCGGCTTTGGCGGCGCTCGCGGCGCGTGCCGGTGAGTTTCGCGACGTGATGCTGACCGGCCGCACCCACAATGTGCCGGCGCAGCCGACCACGCTCGGCAAGCGCTTCGCGATGTTCGGCCAGGAGCTGCTCCTGGCGCTGGCCCGTCTCGACGAATTGATCGCGCGCTATCCGGTGCGCGGCGTGAAAGGTGCGGTCGGCACGCAGCTCGACCAGCTGACGCTTCTCGGCGGCGATGCCGGAAAGGTCGACCAGCTCGAACGCCGCATTCTCAAACATCTTGGATTCAAGGCGTCGCTCGGCGCGGTCGGACAGGTTTATCCCCGCTCGCTCGACTTTGATGTCGTCAGCGCGCTCCACCAGGTCGGAGCTGCGGCGGCCAGCACCGCGACCACGTTGCGGCTGATGGCGGGCGCGGGTCTGCTGACCGAGGGATTTCAGGATGGACAGGTCGGATCCTCCGCCATGCCGCACAAGATGAACGCGCGAAACTGCGAGCGGATCTGCGGGTTCAGCACGATTTTGTCGGGCTACGTGACGATGACGGCGGGTCTCGCGGGCCACCAGTGGAACGAGGGCGACGTTTCCTGTTCCGTGGTGCGCCGCGTGGCGCTGCCGGATGCGTTCTTCGCGCTCGATGGTGCGCTTGAGACCTTTGTCACGGTGCTGCACCAGCTCGAAGTCTTCCGGGCGGCGATCGAGGCGGAAAATGCCCGCAATCTTCCCTTCCTCGCGACGACCACGATCCTGATGGAGGCGGTGAAGCTGGGCGCGGGTCGCGAAACGGCGCACGAGGCCATCAAGCAGCATGCGCTGGCGGCCGCGAAGGCGCTCCGCGATGGCGGCGACGCCGATCTGCTGGGTCGACTCGCCGGGGACCGCCGCGTTGGCCTCAGCCGGAAGAAACTCGGCGACATTCTGGCGGAAAGCGACCGGTTCGTCGGCGCGGCGCCCCATCAGGTCGACCAGTTTGTGGAAATCGCGGGACCGTTGGTGAAGAGGACGAAAGGCGCGGCGGAGTATCGGCCCGCCCGTCTTTTGTGATCGAAATGGCAGGAACCGGCTGCGGCGAGGGTGTCACGACACCTCGCCTCCGCTTGATGAAACCTGTCCGGCCCGCGTGGCGATGCGTCCTGCTGGCGCTCGGATTATTTCTCGCGTGGGAAAAAGTGGTGGCGGCCGCCGCGGCAACCCCGCTGATCCCGACGCTCGATCCGATTCGTTGGGGGGAATCGGCGCAGAATGAGGCCCGAAAAGTCGATGCGCCGGTCGAAGACATTCGTTGGGGCAATTCCGCCGCTGTCGCCGGCGCGGCGGAGGACACCGCAACCTTTTTGGTTCAGGAAACAGATGGGGACAAGGTGCGCCAATGGGTGGTCATCGTGGTTTTGAAAGAGCGGAAACCGGCCGAAAAGGAGATGCGAACGCAGGCCTCGACGATGTATCTCACGACCGGACAAAAGGCGGAGTTTCCCGCGAGTCTGATCACGCCGCTGTCAATTCATGTCCTGGGCCCGTTCCGGGCGAAAGCGCCGGGAAAATTCGACGATGTCTGGTCCGGAGCTCTCGTCAGCGAGTTTTTCCTCGGCGCCGGACTCGATCGCGCCGTGGCGTTGGTCCTGCGCATGGAGGAGATGGGAAGGAACGATCCGGTGCTGGCGGCACGCAAGCAGGGATTTGGCCTCGGGATCGGACCGAAACCGCCGGCTCCGGAAGTCGTCGCGGCCAGCCAGGAGTGGGCGCCCCGGCTCAACATCACCCTGGAAGACGCGCGGGCTTTCACCGTCAGCATCCCGGTCCTGATGACTTTTTTCCAGATCGCATCCCAGACACCCGGCATGCGGGACCTGCTGTTTCACCTCGCCGATATTCCCTGGTGGCAAATCGTGAAAAACGGCGGGCGCGTCGAGAATGTCGAACTTGAGATGGGCCAGGCCACGAAACTCGGGCGCGCTGACTGGCCCGCTCCGCCGGGGGCCGAAGTTTATTCGCTGGCCTTGCGCGTCAAAGTCGAAGGCAAGCCGTCGCTCAGCTGCAACCTGGCCGTCACCCGTCCCGTCCCGCCGCTTTTCAATTCGGCGGGAATCCTTGGCGTCAGCGTGATGCGCCCGGACGGAAAGGGGCCGCGGGTCATGATTCGGCTGATGGGCGGACGGGCGGATATTTCTCCGACTCATTGAGAAAGACGCCTCCGGCCCGCTCAATTTTCGGGTCCCGGGAGATTTGATTTGCCAGAGTCTCGGGCTGAGCCTTTTTTGACCCTTCCGTTTGTTTCTTTACCAGATTTAACTACACACATCCAATGGCAGAACTCGCAGGAAACTGTCTCATCGGCCAGAGCGGCGGTCCGTCCGCCGTCAACAACGCCAGCGTTGCCGGCATTGTTTCGGAGGCCCTCAATCACGGCTGCATCGAGGAAGTCTATGGCGCCCTCAATGGCGTCGTCGGCATCCTCAACGAGGACCTGGTCGACCTGGCGTCCGAATCGCAGCAGACGATCCGCGGGTTGCGCCACACGCCCGGCGCGGCGCTGGGCAGCTGCCGCACCAAGCTGAAAAAGCCGCAGGATTTCGAGCGCGCGCTCGAGGTCTTCAAGGCGCACAACATCCGCTACTATTTCCATATCGGTGACGGCGATGCGCAGGAAAACGCCTCCAAGATCGCCGAACTGGCCCGCGGCCAGGGCTACGAGCTGCGCGTCATCGGCATTCCGAAGACGATCGACAACGACCTGCCCGCCACGGACCACTGCCCCGGTTATGGCAGCGCGGTGAAATACATCGCCACGACGGTCAAGGAGCTCGCGGTCGACGCCGACGCCACGGGCGCGGGCGACCTCGTCACCATCGTCGAGGTCATGGGCCGCAATACCGGCTGGCTCGCCGCCGGCGCCTCGCTGGCCAAGCGCCGCGATCACCCGAACGATCCGCCGCACCTCGTTTACGTCCCCGAAGTCGCCTTCTCGAACGAGAAATTCGTCGAGGACGTCCAGCGCGTCCTCCGCAAGGAGCGCCATTGCGTCGTGGCCGTCGGCGAAGGCCTGGTGGACAAGGACGGCAATTACGTTGCGGTCGAAACCAGCGACAACTCCGGGGCCGCACAGTTCGGCGGCGTGGGTGAATTCCTCAAGGACGTCATCGAGGCCCAGGTCGGCGCGAAGGTTCGCGTGGCCCGCCTCGGCATTGCCCAGCGCGCCGCGGCGCATCTCGCCTCCAAGACCGACGTCGACGAGGCGTTTCTTGCCGGCCAGGCGGCGGTCAAGGCCGCTGTCAACGGCGAGTCCGAGAAGATGGTCACGCTCGTGCGCGGCGACGGCGATCACTACACCTGCGAGACGGGCCTGACCGCGCTCGCCGATCTGGCCGGCAACGTGAAGAAGCTGCCCAGCGAGTGGGTGAACGAGGATGGCGTCAGCCTGAACTTCCAGTTCTACCGCTACGCGACCCCGTTGATCCAGGGCGAGGTCACCGTGCCGTTCGACAACGGCCTGCCGGCCTTCATCCGCCTCAACAAGGACTCCGTCGACAAGACGCTCCCCGGTTACGAGGCCTGAGATCGCCCTGGTTGATTTTCAAAGCCGGCCTCGAGGGGCCGGCTTTTTTTGTCATTAGGTGGAACCGGCCCGGAGGTCCGGTTCCACCTTCCAGTGACACGGAAGACCCGAGGATTACTGACCGGCCGATTGCACTGGTGTGGTCCAAGTCTACACTCCGCCGCCGAATGTTGCCCCGCTGCCTTTTCATGATCGGTCTGTTTGCCGGCGTCGTTGCGCGGGGAAACGACGACAGTCCGATCGTTCACCTCGAACCAGTCACCGTCGTCGACCGGCCGATCACCGATTCGCCGGCGACGGTCACCACGATCGATCTCACGGTGACTCCCGGCGGTCCGACGACGGCGGCGATCGCGGACGAGGCTCCGAACTTCTTCATCGCGACCAACCGGGCCCGCGGCTTCAACGACACTTTCGAGCTGCGCGGCCTGGCCAACACGCCGATTTTCGGTGATCCGGCGGTGACCGTATACCTCGATGACCTTCCGCTCGGCAGCGCGTTTACAATTCCCGACGAACTCACGGGTTTCACACGCGCCGAGCTGCATCGCGGTCCAACCCAGAATACAATCTTTGGCCGGGCGGGTTCAGCCGGTGTGCTGGAAATCCTGACACCGGTCGGGGAATCTGGTCCGCGATTCTCGGCGAGCGTCGACGTCGGAAACTTCGCTCAACGCGATGCGGCAATCGAAGTCCAGACCGCGAACACTGGCGCGGCGGACGTGTGGGTGTCAGCCGGTACCTCGACGCGCGATGGTTACGTTCGCAACACCACGCTCGATCGGGATGTCGACGACCGTGATTCCCGTTCGGGGCTTGTTCGCTTCCGTCTCCGACCGGGCGGTGGCGTCGAGTTGCGATTTCTGGTCACCGCGTTGCATGCGCGCGACGGAGCGGAGCCGCTGGTGCCGCTCGACGGTCCGATGTTCACGGTTCAGCGCAGCGCCGAGGGCAGGATGGATTTCGATTCCTGGAACGCCGCCCTCTCCGCCTCGATTCCGACCGCGGTCGGCCAGCTCGTGGCCACAACGAGCGCGTCGGACTGGAATCTCCATCCGTACACCAACACGCTCGCGTTCGGTCCGGCCGAGTTGACCGATGTGGTCGATCAGCGCCAGCGCGGCTGGAACGAGGAAATCCGCCTGACCTCCGCGTCCACCGGTGACGTGACCTGGCGCAGCGGCCTGTTTGCCTCGTCCACGCGGACCGAGGGCGCCTACGACCGCACGTTCGGTCCGTTCCCGTATGAGCGTTCGATGTTTAACCTGCGCGCGCGCGATCTCGCGGCCTTCGGCGAGGCGACCTGGGCGCCGGATCCGACGATGCGGGTGACCTTCGGGTTGCGGGCAGAGGCATCGCACAAGGACATCGACCGAAGCGAGACCGTGCCGGCGATCGGCTCGTTCGCTCTGCAGCGGGACGCCGGGGCATTCCTGCCGAAACTTGGCTGGTCCTACGCTTCCGCTCCGGGAATGTCCTGGTTTGCCACGGCGGGCGCGGGTTTCAAACCCGGCGGATTCTCGGCCTTCACGGGCAATGCCGCGCTGGCCTCGTTTGCCCCGGAGCGGACGCACACCCTCGAGGCGGGAATGGTGATGGCGAATGCCGTCCATACGCTCGAAGCCACGCTGCGCGCCTTCGCCTACGATATTCGCGGTTATCAGATCGAACGCAGCTTCGCGACCGGAGGAACGGGCAATGATTACCTGGTCGTGAACGCCTCACGGGCACGATCATTGGGCGGAGAAATCGAGCTGCGCTGGCGGCCAACTTCTTCAGTTACCGTTGCTGCGTCCGCAGGATTGACGGATGTCACCCTGCGCGAGTTCACGGATCCGTTCACGGGAATCAGCTACGCGGGAGACCGGGCGCCGGCAGTTCCGGCTTACGATCTCAGTTTGCGCGCCGACTACGAAATGCCGCGCGGCTTCTTTGTGGGTGCGGCCGTCATTTCCAACGGCCGCACGTACTACACGGAGTCGGAGGACCTACATTACGGTCAGCGCGCCTATTTTCTTGTGGGCGCGCACGTGGGTTATGCCTGGAAGCACTGGCGCGTGACGCTTTTCGGAGAAAATTTGACGGACGTCCGCTACTACAGCGCCATCACGCCCGGCACGGAGCACGGCACGCCCGGCGCGCCGCGGACATATGGAGTGGAATTGCGGACGGGCTTTTAGAGGCCGGGAGGAAAAATTGCCGCAAAGATGCGCAAGGAATCGGCACCTCCGCATTGTAGGAGCGGCTTTATGCCGCGATCCTTCCTGAATACATGCGCCGGCACACGTGCCGCAGCAACGCGCGGTCGGTCTCTCAACCCTCAACCTTCAACTCTCAACTATTCCTACCCCGCCTTCGCCGGCGTCACCGCCACATACGGCTCCTCATGCAAATCGGCGGTGCGTTTGCCGGCCAGCAGCTGATACCAGACGCGCGCGCAGGACAGCACGACCAGGATCACGAGCAGTAGGAAAACCGCGGTCACGGTGGCGTTCATGTGCGCGTTGAAAATCTGGCGGCTGATTGTGGCTGCATCGGCGGCGTTCGCGTTGGCAAGTTTCTGGGCCAGGCTGCCTGCCTGGGCGAGAAAACCGACCCGGGGATTCGAGTCGAAAATGAGCATCATTCCGGCGGTCACCGTCACGGCCAGAAGCCACGCCAGCGGAACCAGAGTGACCCAGAGGTAGCGCGTGCGGCCCATCTTCACGAGCACGGTCGTGCCCAGCGCCAGTGCGAGTACGGCGAGCAGTTGGTTGGCGACTCCGAAGATCGGCCAGAGCGAACGGATGCCGCCGAGCGGATCGATGACGCCCTGGTACAGAAACCAGCCCCAGGCGCCCACAAACGCCACGGTCGCCGCCAGATTGCCGACGGTTGAGCGTGTGTCACCGAGCGGTTTCCACGCCATTCCGAGCAGGTCGTGCATCAGGAATCGCCCGACGCGCGTTCCGGCATCGATCGTCGTGAGAATGAACATCGCCTCGAACATGATGGCGAAGTGATACCAGAGCTGCATGGCGCCCTGTCCGCCGAGGACGCCCGCAAACATCTGAGCCATGCCGACCGCGAACGTGGGCGCGCCCCCGGCGCGTCCGACCATCGTTTTCTCGCCGACGCTTGCCGCCAGCGCCGACATGTCGGCCTCGGTCACCGGAAATCCGAGCGCGGACACACTGGCCGTCACCGCGGCAGGCGCGCCCGCCATGTTCACCGCGAAATATTGTCCGGGCGACATCGCGCACGCAGCGATCAGGGCCATGATGCCGACACCCATCTCGGTGATCATCGCGCCGTAGCCAACCGTGCGGATGTCGCTTTCGCGCGACAGGAGTTTCGGCGTCGTGCCGGAAGAGACGAGCGAATGGAAACCCGAGACCGCCGCGCACGCGATCGTGATGAAACAGAACGGGAAGACCGGGCCCGGCAGGATCGGGCCGCCGCCGTGGATGAATTTCGTCAGCGCCGGCATCTTCAGCGCCGGAGCGAGCCACACGATTGCGCCGGCCAGCAGCACGACCGTGCCGATTTTCATGAACGTGCTGAGATAGTCGCGCGGGGCGAGCAGCAGCCACACGGGCAGGATGGACGCGATCACGCCGTAGCCCATCAGCCACCAGGCGAGGGTGGGGCGGGAGAGCGTGAGCCAGGACTCGAGCGCCGTGCCGGGAAGGAATTTGCCGCCCCACACGGCGGCCAGCAGGGCAATGACGCCCACCGCGCTGATCCATCCGAGTGCGCCGCGCCGGTGCGCGCCCGAGCGCATCGCCAGACCCATGGCCACGGCGATCGGCATCGAGGCGGCGATCGTGAACAGGCCCCACGGACTTTCGGCGAGCGCGTTGACGACCACCAGGGCGAGCACCGCGAGCAGGATCGTCATGATCGCGATAATGCTGACGAGCGCGAGCAGGCCGGCAAACGGGCCGACCTCCTCCCGTACCATCTGCCCAAGCGATTTGCCGCCGCGGCGCACCGAGCAAAAAAGCACGACGCAGTCATGCACGCCGCCGCCAAGAGTGGCCCCGACCAAAATCCAAAGCATGCCCGGAAGAAAGCCGAACTGGGCGGCGAGGACCGGCCCGACCAGCGGACCCGGTCCCGCGATGGCCGCGAAATGGTGGCCGAAGACGATCCATTTGTTCGTGCGGACGAAATCGCGTCCGTCTTCGTGAACCACCGCCGGCGTCGCGCGCAGTTCATCGAGTGTCAACACCTCGGCCATGAGCCACGCCGAGTGAAAACGCCACGCCAGCGCGAACACGCAGACCGTGGCGATGACCATCCACAGGGCGTTGACGGGTTCGTGGCGCGACCACGCTAGAATGCCGAGCGCGACCGCGGTGAGCGCGAAAACGCCGAGCCACACGACGGCCCGGAGCGGGGCGGGGATTTTCAGGGACGCCATGGGTGGGGCGGACAGCCGCGACGCTAGGCAGATTCGTTGACGCGGCCACTCCTATTTTCAGCGGAAGTTGGGCAAATTGGCTTTCCATCGAGTGACCGCGCGTCGACCATGACACCATGGACGTCTATCTCGCGAACCCCCGACGCTATGAGTCCACGCCGTACGCCCGTTGCGGGCGGAGCGGCTTGAAACTCCCGCGCGTTTCTCTCGGCCTGTGGCACAATTTCGGCGGCGTCGACACGCTCGAGAACCAGCGGCTGCTATTGCGGCGCGCCTTCGATCTCGGCCTCACGCATTTCGACCTGGCCAACAACTACGGTCCGCCGCCCGGCTCCGCCGAGGAAAACTTTGGACGCATCCTGCGCGATGATTTTCGTCCGCATCGCGACGAGCTCATCATCTCGACCAAGGCCGGCTACACCATGTGGGCCGGTCCGTACGGCGACTGGGGCTCGCGCAAGTATCTGCTCGCATCGCTGGACCAGAGCCTGGCCCGCATGGGGATCGATTATGTCGACATCTTCTATTCGCACCGGCCCGATCCGGAGACGCCGCTCGAGGAAACGATGACGGCGCTCGCCGACGCGGTGAAATCCGGTCGGGCGCTGTACGCGGGCATTTCGAACTACAAGGCCGAGCAGACCCGTCAGGCGGCGGCGATCCTGCGCGGTCTCGGGGTGCCGCTGCTCATTCACCAGCCCGTCTACAACATGTTCAACCGCTGGGTGGAGCCGGAGCTGTTGCCTGCGCTGGCGGAGCTCGGCGTGGGTTGCATTCCGTTTTCGCCGCTCGCACAGGGCCTGCTCACCAACCGCTATCTGCAGGGCATTCCCGAGGACTCCCGCGCGCACAAACCGAGCGGGTTTCTCAAGGCCGCCGCGATCACGCCCGAAGTGCTGGCGAAGGTGCGCGCGTTGAACGACATCGCGGTCGCGCGCGGCAGCACGCTCGCCCAGCTCGCGACGCGCTGGCTCCTGCGCCGGCCGGAAATCACGACCGTGCTGATTGGCGCGAGCAAGGTTTCGCAAATCGACGACATCCATGGGGCGCTCGCGCAGTCGCCGCTTTCGTCCGACGAACTCACCCGCATCGAGACCATCCTGAACCGCTGAACGTCGAGCCATGAAACTTCCGGTCATCGTCCCGCTCCTTCTCCTGCCACTGGGTCTGTTGGCCGCGCCGGCTGCTCCCACCCAGGCGGAGCTGAAGGCCTACGCGCAACAGGCCGAGACCGAGTTGAAGACCGACATCCTGCCGTGGTGGCTGAAGAACGCGCCCGACCGGGAGCACGGCGGGTTCCATTCGTTCATTGGCGAGGACATGCAGGTGAGCGACAGGTGGCCGCACGGGGCGTTGCTCACCACGCGAATCCTGTGGACGTTTTCCGCCGCGTACCGTCACTACCACGACCCGGCCTATCTCGAGATGGCGCAGCGGGCCTACCGCGATCTCGTCGATCATTTTGTCGACCGCGAGCACGGCGGACTGTTCTGGAGCGTCGGGTCCGACGGCCAGCCGCGCGACACAACCAAGCAGATTTACGGACAGGTTTTCGGCATCTATGCGCTGGCCGAATATTTTCGGGTCACGAAGGACCAGGCGGCGCTGGATGAGGCGATCGCCATTTTCCACGTCGTCGACAAATATGCGCACGATCCGGTGAACGGCGGCTACTACGACACGCTGCAACGGGACTGGACCCGACCGAAGAGCACGAAGAATGTCCTCGGCGACGCGCCAAAGTCGCAGAACTCGCACATTCACATTCTCGAGGGATTCGCCAATCTGATGCGCGTCTGGCCGGACGAGACCCTGCGTGCGCGCCAGAAGGAGCTGCTTGAACTTATCCTGACACGCATCATCGATCCGAAGACGCACCACTTGGTGCTGTTCATGAAGGACGACTGGACGCCGATCGGGGACGATTTTTCCTACGGACACGACATCGAGCTCGCCTGGCTGGTGGTCGAGGCGGCGGACATCTACGGAGATCCGGCCATTATCGCGCGGGCGCGGACGGCGGCGGTGGAAATCGCACGCGTGACGAACGCCGAGGGGGTGGATCGCGACGGCGGCGTCTACATGGAAGGCAACGCAAAGGGCCCGACGGACCCGCGCAAGGAATGGTGGGAACAGGCGGAGGCGGCCGTCGGCTTCCTCAATGCCTACCAGATCTCCCGCGATCCGGAGTATTTTGCCGATTCGATGCGCAGCTGGAGGTTCATCGAGGACAAGTTCGTCGACCGTGTGCACGGCGACTGGCACAATACGCTCGAGCGCGACGGCACTCCGATCCTGGTGTCCACGGCGCCGAATGGAATGAAGTTTCCCGAAGCGAAATTAAGCGTCTGGAAATGTCCCTATCACAACAGCCGTGCCTGCATGGAGCTGATTGAGAGGCTGGAAGGGCTGGAGAAGTGATCGGAAGTGACGAGTGACGAGTGACGAGTGACGAGTGACGAGTGACGAGTGACGAGTGACGAGATTGTGCGCGGGCTAGTGAGATAAACGAAGGATTGCACGGTTATCCGAGACTCACGCCGGCCAAGCCAACCCGGTAGGGGCGGATGTCCCATCCGCCTCGAGGGCCGGCGGGATGCCGTCCCCGGCCTCCTGCCGCCGCCAGGTAACGCCGCCTTCCGCCTCAACCCGCGAGCAGCAACTCGAGCATCTTCCGGTCGAGCTTGTGCCCCTTGTAATTCTCGTAGGCCACATCCGCGCGTTCGCTGTCGAGGATGCCGAATGATCCGCGGAAACTCCACATGGCCCAGCCCCAGTTGGCTTCCTTCCACAGCGCGAGCAGATCGGTCATCCAGCCGAGGCAGGCCGCATGGGGCGTCTTGTTGAAGCAGCCCCACTCACCGACGTGGATCGGCACACCGAGCTTCGTGAGCGGCTCCCATTTCGTGATCAGCTCGGCGCGCAGCTTCTCGCGATCCCAGCGGACGCCATGCTTGTCGACCATCGGCCAGGTCGGTTTTTCGAGCGACTCGAATTCATTCGGGGGCACCCAGCCGGCGGTGTAATGGCTGATCATCTTCGGCAGGTAGCCACGCGTGCTCTGGATGATGCTCTGATCGACGAGACCCATGACCGGCGTCTGACCGATGTCGGCGCCATCGGCACAGATGAGGCGGTCAGGGCTGACCTCGCGGATGGCGGCAATGAGCGTGCGCGCGACCTCCACATAGCGGCTCTGGTCCTTCATGAACGGCGGCTCGTTGAACAGGTCGAAACTCAGCCGGGTGCTCGGGATGTCCTTGTAACGGCGGGCCACGTATTGCCAGTGATGCACGGCCATATCGAGCGCGCGTTGCATCTCGTCGTGCGGACTGTCGAAAAGCAGATGCGGCTCGAGTTCGCGTCCATTGACGCAGTAGCCCGGCACGCGATGCATGCAGAAATTGATGTAGATGTTGTGCTTTCCCGCCCGCTCGATCGCGTCGTCGATCGGAGCGAAGGCGCTTTCGTCGATCTTCGACCAGTCCTTCGGGGCCACGTTTTGCCACGGATCGCCGCCGGCCCACGTCCAGTACGACACCGGCAGGCGGGCAAAATTGAAGCCCCACCCGGCCATCATCTCGTAGTCCGATTCGGGAAACGCGAGGCGCGTCGTTCCGGGCAGCGCGCCCTGGAGGTTGAATCCGCGCCAGCGCGGGATCTTGGGCTGGGGTCGGGGAGCCGCCGTGGCGGCGAGCGAACGGGGAGCGACGAGCAGCGTGCCGGCAGCGGCCAGCGACGCCTGAAGGAATTCACGACGGTTCATGGGGACCAGGGGGTCAGTTGATGCAAGTCCGATGTCGGCGGGACGCAAGACGAACGGAGGGGTGGGGAAGTGACGGGTGACAGGTGACGAGTGACCAGATGTAGGGCGGGATTTCCAAATCCCGCCAGGGTGGAGGTCGTCGCCCTCGACGCGTTTTAGCGCCTCGGGGACAAGCCGCTCCACCTCGTACCTAGCCTGGCGCTTCGCCTTACATCTTGTCACTCGTCACACAGTTCTCCCCCAGCTTGTTTTCCCGCCATCATCCGTCTATGCGTTTCGCTCCGCGCATGAGTCGGATTTCCTATTCCGCCCTCAAGGCCGCCAACCGGCTGCCCAGCCCACCGGCTGTGGCCGTGCGCATCCTGCAGCTGGTGGCGGCGGACGACACGACGCTGGACGAGCTGGCGCAGGCGATCGGCGCCGATCCGGCCCTGACGGCGAAGATCATGAAGTATCTGCATTCGCCGCTGATCGGTCTCGGGTTTCACGGCTCGACGCTTTCCGAGGCAATCGCGCGCATCGGGACGCGGGGAGCGCAGCTGCTCGCGCTTTCCTTCTCGCTCGTTTCGCAACGCCATCAGCGCAGCTGCCCGAGCTTCGATTTCGACCGGTTCTGGTCGGGATCGCTGGCCCGGGCCGTGGCGGCGCGTCGCCTCGCCGCCCTCGATCGGTCCTGGGATCGCGAGGAGGCGTTCATCGCGGGCTTGGTGCTCCGACTCGGGCGACTCGCGCTGGCGACCGCCTTGCCGGCCGAATACGAAGAGCTGCTGGCGGGCGGCGTGAACGGAGATCTCACGCAGCGCGAACGCGAGGCGTTCGGCCTGGATCATCTGGGCCTGGGCCTGCAACTGCTCCAGGACTGGAAACTGCCGGAGTCGATCTGCACGGCGATCGCGCCGCTGGTGTCGGGTCAGGCCAACGATTTTCCGCGTCGCGCCCTGGTTCTGCACAACGCCGACCAGCTCGCCAATTTTCTGGCGGCACCGGCGCACGGCCACTCGGGCGCGCAGGTGCTGGCGGCCGTCATGAAATTCACCGGGATGGAGGAACAGCCGGTGCGCGACCTCATCGCACAGGCAACGGCGGATTGGATGGAATACGGTGAGCTGCTTTCAATTCCGACGCCCGAACCGCCCGATCTGGATGCGATCGAGCTCGAGGCCGAGGAGCAGCGGACCACGCTGCGCATCGCCGCGGAACTCGAGGTGCTGAATCTCCGCAACGAAAATCAACAGCTGACGCACCTGGCGAACCGCGACCGCCTCACCGGTCTGCTGAATCGCGGCGCGTTCGACGAGGCCCTGGCCAATGCGGTGGGCGCGGGTCAGGCGGGGCGCACGCTCGGCCTGGTGATGATCGACCTCGATCGGTTCAAGTCCATCAACGACCGGCACGGCCATCCGGTGGGGGATGCGATCCTGCGGCACTTTGCGCGCATCGCCCATGAGGTGATTCGCGCCCCGGCCAGAGTCTTTCGTTACGGCGGTGAGGAATTTGCCGTCCTGTTGGAAAACGTGTCCGAAGAGGAGCAGCGTGCCTCCGCGGAGCGGTTGCGCCGCGCGATCGAGGAGCGTCCGCACACGGAAGGTCAGCGCTCGCTGAGCGTCACGATCAGCGTCGGCCTGGCTTTTGCGCGCTGGCCGGATTCGCCGCTGACAGCGGCTGAACTCGTCGCACGCGCGGACGCCTGCCTATACGAAGCGAAACGCGCCGGAGGAAATTGTTGCAGGGGACAGTAGACGAAGGAGCGAGAAGCGGGAGAAGGAGCGAGGACCGGGAATGATCTCAGAACGCGATCAAAAGCTGAAATAACAGTCCCCGCTCACAGCGCACGGGAAACGAATATCGTGCGGCTGATCCGCG
The DNA here is from genome assembly GCA_035545955.1 of Candidatus Didemnitutus sp. GTDB lineage: Bacteria > Verrucomicrobiota > Verrucomicrobiia > Opitutales > Opitutaceae > Didemnitutus. The sequence continues at coordinate 22,994 of DASZXI010000036.1, forward strand.
AGGCCCGCGACAACTTCGAATGCCGTTGATTCTCGGTTCCCGCTCCGCAGTTCCCGCTTCTATCCCGGTCCTCACTCCTCGCCTCTCGCTCCTCGACAAACCTTTCCCATTCGCGGGAACCGACGGTATCGGCGCCGTGACACTTTTGGCCGCCTTCGAGGCGAACGAATCACTTTCGTGATCTGGAAGATATTGGTAATTACATGGATGTGCAATCATCTGCGACTTGGCACAATCGCTGCGTGTATAGGAAGCAGAACCCAAACTACCCATGAAGCTCTCCCGTTTTCTTCTCTCCCTCGCCGCTCTCGGTCTCGTCACCGTGAGTGTGAGCGCCGCCACCAGCACCAACGATGAGGTGGTTCGCCTGCCGGTTTATCGCATCGATGTTCCCCGCCACTCCGACGCGGAACTCGCCATTGCGCGAAGCCTGAAGGCCGTCGCCGACCAGGCGTTGGTGCCGATGGCGGTCCAGCCGGTGCTCCCAGTGCTGACCACCGCGCAAAAGGCGCGCTCCACGTCGCCCGCGCCGGTGCGCGTCGCGAGATTCTGACTTTTCAGTGTAGTTGTGTGTGTATGTGTCAGACCCGCCCCACGGGGGGCGGGTCTTGCGCGTCTGGCCTCAAGCGAGGCGAATTTTGACCACGGATTTCACGGACAGACACGGATTGCCAAATCTCAGCCGCCGAAATCGTCCCACAAATTGAAATCAAGATGCGCGAATAAGGAGAGTGACTACCGCTCCGTGCTGTCTCTCAACCCTCAACTCTCAACCTTCAGCCATCTCTCGGCCCTAAACCCTTAGCTCTCAGCTTAGGGCTGCCGATCTACGCTGCCGTCTCCTTGCGATCCATCGCCTCCGTATATCGACCGAGCGTGGCCTGACCATTGCATCGGGCGCGGTGGGCGAGGGCGGCCTGTGCCGCCGCGCGATGGGCGGCCGAACCCTTCCAGGTTTTCAACGCATCGTTCTGCAGGGCGCGGCCGAAGGAAAAAGTCATCCTCCATGGCGTCGGGCCGACCCGGCAGATGGCGTTGAGGCGTTCCGTGGCCTCGACGTCGCCCTGGCCGCCGGAAAGAAAAACGACTCCGGGCACGGCGGCCGGAACCGAGCGACGCAGGCAGCGGACGGTCACGGCGGCGATTTCCTCGATGCCCGCCTTTTCCGGACTCCTGGCGCCGGGTGTGACCATCGCGGTCTTGAGCAACATGCCTTCCAGATTGATCCGGTGCCGCGCGAGGGCGGCGAACACCTCATGCAGCACGGACATCGCGACGGCCTCCGCGCGGGCGAGCGAGTGATCGCCATCCATCAGCACCTCGGGCTCGACGATCGGCACGAGTTCCGCCTCCTGGCTCAGGGCGGCGAACAGCGCCAGTCCGCCGGCGTTGGTCTCCATGCATGGCCCCGTGGGCGTGTCCTTGCCCACGGAGAACACGCATCGCCATTTCGTGAAGCGGGCGCCGAATCCGCGATACTCCTGCAAACGCGCGCGGAGCCCATCGAGTCCTTCCGTGAATTTTTCCCCGGGAAAACGCGGGAGCTCAACCGTGCCGCGGTCGACCTTGATGCCCGGGATGATGCCCACCGACGCCAGCCACTCGGCCATCGGCGTCGATGAGCCGGTCTCCTGGCGGATGGTTTCGTCGAAAAGAATCGTGCCGCTGATGGCCTCGTTCATTCCGGCAGTCGTGAACAGCAGGTCGCGATAGGCGCGACGCGACTCCTCGTCGCAGGGAATTCCGACGGCGGCGAAGCGCTTCTCGATCGTCGGCGTGCTCTCGTCCGCCGCCAGCAGGCCCTTGCCCGCTGTCACCAGCGCGCGCGCCGTGGTCCCCAAGTCGGTTGGCTTGGCGCTCACGGTCAGTGTTTTTTTCCGACCGGGTTTTCCGCGACGCGGGGATGGCGCAGGATCCGCGGCAATGGCTCGCCCGGGTGACGGGCAATCTCGTCCTCGCGCGCGCGTTGAATATCCGCCCGCCGCAGGTCGATCGTCAGCGCCCGGTGCTCGTGCGTGATGCCGCGGATGTTCCGGCGCGAGACGCGCACCTCATGGCCGGCATACCAGTGTCCGGCTTCGATCACGACCTCGGCGACCGCCCAGTCATGATCATCGAACAGGAATCCTTCCAGCCGGCCGACGTCGCCGTCGAGGCCTTCGACGCGGTACCCGACGGTGTCGAGGACACTCTGCAAATGCTTCTCCGAGCGATGGCGAACGGGAACGCGTTTTTCGGGCAGGATCGGCGGCGGCAGATTGGTCGTGGGCACGGCCCCGAGTCCCCAAAGCTCGCCGCCGGCCCAATAGGCGGGCCAGCCATAATATTGGTAGTAGTCGATCTCGTACTGGCGCGAGACCGGCAGGTGCGATTCGAGCGCGGGCGCCCTTTCGATCTGGCTGCGGCGCAATTTCACCGGGAGCGCCTTTTCGCCGATTTCGATCGAACCGATCGCCTGCGGGGCGATGAGGACGCTTCGGCCCACCAGCCAGTTGCCGGTGTCGACCACGAGATACCGGAGCACCCAGTTCAAGTCGTCGTAGAGGAAATCCTTCACGTGTCCGATCTCGCCGTCGGATGCGGCCAGCTTTTGTCCGATAAGGATGCGGGTGTAATGAAGCATGAGGGAACGCCGCCGACCGGTTCATCCGATGTGACGGTGCCAGACAATAGGCAGCCCGGGGCGGCCATCCCATGGGGTATATCCCCGCGGGTGAAAATGGCGGCGGGCGCGGACCGTTGCCGCTCGGATCGACGGGGCGAAATACCCCATACAAACACGGGGAGGATTTGCGCATTATTGAAGAATAGTGAACGAGTTAACTTGGACTTTTCGACGGCGGATCGCACGCGCTGGCGGTACCGGCGTGGTCGCCTCGGAGCATGTCCAGGCAGGGCCTGCGTGCGGCCGGGTGGCGGCTTCCCGGGGCCAAAGGGAAGGAACGTGAATGCAGGCCCTTCCTTTGCGCTGGCCACGTTGGATCACAGGAACGCCGCGACCGCGCGCGACGGACATACCGTACCGCACGGAACTCTTCACTCCTGAGCAACTCACGCGCCACGCCCGCGCGCTCGCCGCCTCGCACCGCCTCGGCCTTTCCTCGGGTTCGGCCCTGCTGCTGACGCGGCTGGAGCGCAACGAGGCGGAGCTGCGGTCCTTCAACCGCGCCTCGATCGAGGTGGATTCCACGCGTCCGATCACGCCGGCGGCGGAGTGGCTCCTCGACAACTTTTATCTGATCGAGGAGCAGATCCAGATGGCGCGGCGCCATTTGCCGCCCGCCTACAACCGGGAGTTGCCGCGACTGGTCGACGGCCCTTCGTCAGGCCTGCCGCGCGTCTACGACATCGTGCGTGAACTGATCGCCCATGTGGATGGGCAGGTCGACGCGGCCTCGCTGACGTCCTTCGTCGCGGCCTACCAGGAAATCAGCCCGCTCAAGCTCGGCGAATTGTGGGCGGTGCCGATCATGCTGCGACTCGGCCTGATCGACAACCTGCAGCGGATCACCGCGCGACTCGCCGATGCGCGGATCGCGCGCGACCTCGCGGGCCTGTGGGTTGGACGCCTGCAGCTGATGGCCGAGCGCAACCCCTCGCACCTCGTCATCGTGATTGCGGACATGGCCGAGGCCTCGCTCCCGCTGACGAGTTCCTTCGTCTCGGAATTCTGCCGCCGCCTTTCACGACAGAGTCCCGCCCTCAGCCTCGCCCGCAGCTGGCTGGAGCAGCAGCTGGCCGAGGAGGGATTGTCGGTCGAGGAGCTGATCCAGCGGGAAAGCCGCAACCAGGCGGCTTACCAGGTCTCGATCAGCCACAGCATCACGAGCCTGCGCGGCCTCGGGGCGATGGACTGGAAGAAATTCGTCGAGACGCTCAGTGCGGTCGAGGACGTGCTCCGCGGCGATCCGGCGGGCGTCTATCGGCGCATGGATTTCGCCACCCGCGACACCTACCGGCATGCCGTGGAATTCCTGGCGCGCCACAGCCAGCAGTCGGAGGCCGGCGTGGCGCGCAAGGCGATCGAGCTGGCGGCAGACAGCGCGCGGCACCACGGCCCCGACGACCGGACGGCTCACGTGGGCTACTATCTCGTCGATCACGGGGATTCCCTGCTCGGGCGCTCGCTCGGCGTCAGTTGGCCGTGGGGCGCGCGGATCGAGCGGGTCATGCGCCGGTGGCCGCTGCTTTTCTACGCGGGTGGAATCATCACGCTGACCGCCGCCGCGGCCGTCGGATTTGTCCGGCTGGTTCTCCCCACGGCGTTACCCGAGTGGGCGCTCATCGCGGCAACCGTGGTGTTCACGATTGCCGTGAGCCAGCTGGCGGTGGCGTTGATGAACGCCCTGTCCACGCTGGTGCTGAAACCGCGTCCGCTGCCCCGGCTGAACTACGCGTCGGGCATTGCCGCGGGCGACCGCACGATGGTGGTGATTCCGACGCTGCTCGGATCGGAGGAGGACGTCGAGCGCCTGCTCGAGCGGATCGAAATTCACTTTTTGTCCAATCGCGATCCCTACCTCCACTTCGCGCTACTCAGCGATTTTCGGGATGCCGGTTCCGAAACGCTCCCCGGCGACGACGCGCTGCTGCAGCGGACGCGCGAGGGGATTCACCGGCTCAACCGGCGCTATCAGGGATCAGGGCCCACGGTCTTTTTTCTTTTTCACCGGCCGCGCCGGTGGAACACGGCCGAGCGCTACTGGATGGGCTATGAGCGGAAGAGGGGAAAGCTGATGGAGTTCAACGCGCTGTTGCGCGGCGGGTCGCGTGACCGTTTCTCCGAAATCGTGGGCGACACCTCCATCCTGCCGGGGGTGCGCTACGTGATCACGCTCGATTCGGACACGCAGCTGCCGCGCGATGCGGCGCGTCAACTCGTCGGGACGATGGCGCACCGGCTCAACCGGCCCGAATTCGATCCCGCGCGCGGCGTCGTGCGCGAGGGCTACGGCATCCTGCAGCCGCGGGTCGGCGTCAGCCTGCCAAGCGCCGGGCGCTCCTGGTTCGTGCGTCTTTTCGCCGCCGGCGCGGGCGTCGATCCCTACACCCGCGTGGTCTCCGACGTTTATCAGGATCTGTTCGGTGAGGGCTCGTTCATCGGCAAGGGCATCTATGACGTCGATGCGTTTCAGCGCGCGATGGAGGGTCGCATTCCGGAAAACCTGATCCTCAGCCACGATCTCCTCGAGGCGAGCCACGCGCGTTCGGCGCTGATCAGCGATGTCGAATTGTACGAGGAGCATCCCTCGCGCTACAACGTCGACATTTCCCGCCGCCATCGGTGGATCCGCGGCGACTGGCAGATCGTGCAGTGGCTGATGCCGCGTGTGCCGGGCGCGCTCGCGCCGCGGATGGCGAATCCGCTCTCGGGCCTGTCGCAGTGGAAGATCCTCGACAACCTGCGGCGCAGTCTGGTGCCGACCGCGCTGCTCGTCCTTTTTGTGGGAGACTGGTTTCTCTGGCCCCAGCTCGCGGGGCGGGGGTTGCTGCTCGCGCTGGCGATCACCGCCGTGCCGGCGTTGCTTTCGCTGAGCATCGAGGCCGTCCGGAAGCCGCCCGAGCTCCCGTGGTGGCTGCATCTCCGGGCGCTCGCCGAATCGGCGGTTCGCCACGTCGGACAATTGCTGCTGACGCTCGCCTTTCTTCCCTACGACGCGTTTGTCAGCCTCGATGCGATCGGCCGCTCGCTGCTGCGCCTGCTGGTCACGCACCGCGGATTGCTCGAGTGGCAGACGGCGAGCGATGCGGAACGCGTCGCGGGCACAAGCCTGGCCAGCTTCTACGGCACCATGGCCATCGCCCCGGCGGTCGCCCTTTTGGGCGGTGCGCTGATTGGATGGCGGTTCCCCGGACAGGAATCGCTCGCGATCCCGCTGCTCGGACTGTGGTTCGCCGCCCCGTGGATCGCGTGGCGCATCAGTCTTCCCATCGAGGGCGGCGAGGAGGAACTGTCCGAGGACGAGGACCGGTTTCTGCGCCGCACCGCCCGGCTGACCTGGCGCTATTTCGAGGCGTTCGTGAACGCGCGGGAGAACTGGCTTCCGCCCGACAATTTCCAGGAGGCGCCGGCTCCGGTCGTCGCGTCGCGCACCTCGCCCACGAACATCGGACTCGCCCTGCTCGCCAATCTCGCGGCCAGCGATCTCGGCTATCTTTCGCCGGACGGACTGCTGCGACGGACGCGGGACGCGTTTGCCACGCTGCACCGGCTCGAGCGCCACCGCGGCCATTTCTACAATTGGTACGACACGCGGACGCTGAAACCCCTGCCGCCGCTGTACGTCTCGGCGGTCGACAGCGGAAATCTCGCCGGCCACCTGCTCGTCCTCGCGGCCGGACTGCGCGAACTTGCGGATCGCTGCCTCATCCCGGATTCGGTGTTTCGCGGTTTGCTCGACACGCTGCGGCAACTGGTCGAGCTGGGCGTTGACCGGCCGGAGATCGCGGATCTCCAGCACGAACTCACGGCCAAGTCCACCGGCCAGCACGGCGACTGGGCACGCCTCGAACGGATTGTCGCCCAGGCGGCCCGGCTTGCGGCGGCCTTGCCGGGCACCAACGAGGGAGTGCGGCATTGGGCCGAGGTGCTTCGGCAAACGGCCGACGAACAGCGCGCCGCAATTCTGCGCCTGGCGCCGTGGCTCGCGGTTCCGTTGCCCGAGAACAGTCGCTCGAAAACCGGATTCATGGCGCGCGTCACGGGAAAGGGAAACGGACCCACGCTGGCCGAGCTCGCGGATCTCGAGGAGAGCAAGCTGGAGTCCGATCATCCGGCCCGCGGCGCGGTGCTCGAGGGCAGGCGCCAGGCCCGTGCGTTTCGCGAGGAGGCCGAGGCGCTGGCGGTCGCGGCGGAGCAATTCGCCGCGATGGACTTCACCTTTCTCTACGATCCGACCCGCAAACTCTTCGCCACGGGCTACAATGTCACCGATCGTCGTCGCGACACGGGTTACTACGACCTGCTGGCGTCCGAGGCCCGCCTGGCGAGTTATGTCGCCATCGCACTCGGCCAGGTGCCCCAGGACCACTGGTTCTCGCTGGGCCGGCTGCTCGTCGGTGCGCGCGGACGGCCCATTCTGGTTTCGTGGAGTGGCTCGATGTTCGAGTACCTGATGCCGCTGCTGGTCATGCCGCAGTTTGAGAACACGCTGCTCGACCACACCTGCCGCGAGGCGGTTGAACACCAGGTCGACTACGGCCGCCTGCGCAAGGTGCCGTGGGGCATTTCGGAATCCGGCTACAATCGCACGGACATCCATCTCAATTACCAGTACCGGGCGTTTGGCGTGCCGGGCCTCGGGTTGAAACGCGGCCTGGCCGACGACCTCGTGATCGCGCCGTACGCGTCGGCGATGGCGGTGATGATCAGCCCGCGCGCCTCCTGTGAGAACCTCGTCCGGTTGGCCGACGAGGGGAGGTCGGGCGCGTACGGATTCTACGAAGCCGTCGACTACACTCCGTCACGGCTGCCGCCGGGCGAGTCCAGCGCCACGGTGCGCTCGTTCATGGTCCATCACCAGGGCATGAGCCTCCTCGCACTGGCCAATGTGCTCGCCGGCTGGCCGATGCACCGGCGTTTCATGGCCTGTCCCTTTCTCAAGGCGGCGGAACTGCTCTTGCAGGAGCGGGTGCCGCAGGCGGTCGCCGGCGTGGTGGCGGAGGATCTCGCCCTGGAAAACTCGCGTCGGCTCACGGAAATCGGCGCGTCGGTCAGTCGGGTGGTCACGCAACCCAATCTCCCCGCGCCCGAGGTGCACTTGCTCTCCAACGGACGTTATCACGTGGCCATCAGTCATGCCGGCGGCGGCTACAGTCGCTGGCGCGATCTGGCCGTGACCCGCTGGCGCGAGGACGCGACCTGCGACAGCTGGGGAATGTTTCTCTATCTGCGCGACGTGGCCGGGGGGCCCGTCTGGTCGCCGACCTACCAGCCGGTGCGGCAGGACCTGCGCGGGTACGAGGCGATTTTTTCGCAGGCCCGCGCGGAGTTTCGCGCGCGCTGGCAAAACATCGACATGCACACCGAGATCAGCGTGTCGCCCGAGGACGACGTGGAGCTGCGGCGCACGCGGATCGTGAACCGCTCCCCGAGCGCGCGAACGATCGAGATCACCTCGTACGCGGAGGTTGTGCTCGTGTCCCCGGCCGACGACGCGGCGCATCCGGCATTCGCGAGCCTGTTCGTGCAGACTGAATTCCTCCGCAAATCGTCCGCCATCGTCTGCACGCGCCGTCCGCGGGCGCCGGGGGAGAAGCCGCCGTGGATGATGCATCTCCTCGCGGTCCAGGGTGGCGGCGGCGGCGAGGTTTCCTGCGAAACGGATCGCATGCGCTTTCTCGGTCGCGGCGGCTCCGTGGCCCGGCCCGAGGCGCTGGAGCGCGCCGGACCGCTTTCGAACACCACCGGACCCGTCCTCGACCCCGTCGTGTCGCTGCGTCGCCGCATCGAGCTGGCGCCGAATGAATCCGCCGTCGTCGACTTCATCACCGGCGTGGCCGAGTCCCGCGACGGCGTGCTGGCGCTGATCGAGAAATATCTGGGGCCGCGCATGGCCGATCGCGCGCTCGACCTGGCCTGGACGCACAGCCAGGTGACGCTGCGGCATCTGAATGCGAGCGAAGCCGACGCCCAGCTTTTCGGACGGCTGGCCGGGGCGCTGCTCTACGCCGATCCCGCGCGGCGGGCGCCGGCCGCGGTCCTGCGCTCCAGCCGTCGCGCGCAAAACGCACTCTGGGCCTACGGCGTTTCCGGCGACCTGCCGCTGGTGGTCGTGCGCGTGACGGAGCCCGAGCGCCTCGAACTGGTGCGCCAGGTGGTGCAGGCGCACTCGTACTGGCGGATGAAGGGACTCGCGGTGGAGCTCGTCATCCTCAACGAGGACGCCTCCGCCTACCATCAGGCGCTGCACGACCGGATCATCAACCTGATTTCTTCGGGCCTGGAGGCCCAGATGCTCGATCGCCCGGGCGGAGTGTTCGTGCGGCGCATCGATCAGGTCCCGCACGACGACCGGCTGTTGCTGCTGGCGACGGCGCGCATTTATCTCGATGACGAAAAGGGCAGCCTCGCGGAGCAGCTCGCCGCGCGCAGCGTCCTCGAGCCCCAGATTCCAGCGTTCGTGGCTTCGCGTGCGCCCTGGACCGACGAGCCGGGTGCGCTGCCTCCGCGCGAACTTATTTTCGCCAACGGCATCGGTGGCTTCACCCGCGATGGTCACGAATACGTCATCACGCTCGAACCCGGCCGAACCACGCCGCAGCCCTGGGTCAACGTGCTGGCCAATCCGACTTTCGGCACGGTGGTGACGGAATCGGGCAACGCCTACACCTGGTTTGAAAATGCCCACGAATTCCGTCTCACGCCCTGGTACAACGACCCGGTCCAGGACTCGACGGCGGAGGCGCTTTACGTGCGCGACGAGCAGTCGGGCCAGTATTGGTCGCCGACGCCGCGGCCCGCGCGCGGGACGACGCCCCATGTCGTGCGTCACGGCTTCGGTTACTCGGTTTTCGAGCACACCGAGTTTGGCATCGAGACCGAATTGTGGATTTACGTCGCGATCGACGCCCCGGTGAAGTTCTCCGTGCTGAAGGTGCGCAACCGGTCGGGCCGGTCGCGCCGGCTGTCAGTCACGGCCGCGTGCGAGTGGGTGCTCGGCGACCTGCGGGCCAAGTCGCTGCTGCATGTCCAGACGGAGATCGATGCGCGCACCGGGGCGCTGCTGGCGCGGAATCACTTTCATCCCGAGTTTTCCGATCGGGTCGCCTTTCTCGATCTCGACGAGGATGGCCGCACCGTGACGGGCGATCGGACCGAGTTTCTCGGCCGCAACGGCTCGTGGGATCGACCGGCCGCGATGCGTCGCGCCCGCCTCGCCGGGCGCACCGGCGCCGGACTCGATCCCTGCGGCGCCACGCAGTTTGCCTTCGATCTGGAGGAGGGTGGCGAGCGCGAGGTCTGCTTCCGTCTCGGCGCCGGCCGGGGCGTGGCCGACGTGCAGAACGTGATCCAGCGCTTCCGCCGGCCGGGCGCGGCGCGCGCGGCCCTGGAGCAGGTGTGGGAATACTGGAACCGCACGCTCGGCGCGATCAACGTCGACACCCCCGATCCGGCGGTGAACGTCCTCGCGAACGGCTGGCTGGTGTACCAGACGCTCGCCTGCCGCATGTGGGGACGGACGGGATTCTATCAATCCGGCGGCGCGTTCGGCTACCGCGACCAGTTGCAGGACTCGATGGCGCTGGTGCACGCGGAGCCGGCTCTGGTGCGCGAGCATCTGCTGCGGGCGGCCTCGCGCCAGTTTTTGGAGGGCGACGTTCAGCATTGGTGGCATCCGCCGGCCGGGCGGGGCGTGCGCACGCATTTCTCCGACGACTTTCTCTGGCTGCCGTACGCGACCTGCCGTTACGTCGACGCACTCGCCGACACCGGCATCCTCGACGAGCGCGTCGGCTTTCTCGCCGGCCGGCCGGTCAAGCCCGACGAGGAGGCCTACTACGACCTGCCCGGGCGATCGGAGGCCACGGCGACGCTCTACGATCATTGCGTGCGGGCCATCGAACACGGCCTGCGGTTCGGGCCGCACGGCCTGCCGTTGATCGGTTGCGGCGACTGGAACGACGGCATGAACCGCATCGGGCGCGAGGGGCGGGGCGAAAGTGTCTGGCTCGCGTTTTTTCTGCACGACGTGCTGCTCCGCTTCGCCCCGGTGGCGCGCCGCCGGGGCGACGAGGGGTTTGCCGCGCGGTGCGAGGATCAGGCCGCGCAGCTGCGCGGGCGCATCGAGGAGAATGCCTGGGATGGCGAGTGGTATCGGCGGGCGTATTTCGACGACGGATCGCCGCTCGGTTCGCGCGAGAATCCGGAATGCCAGATCGATTCGCTGCCGCAGAGCTGGGCGGTGATCAGCGGCGCGGCCGATCCGGTGCGTGCCCGGCGGGCGATGGACGCGGTCGACGCACGGCTGGTGCGACGGGACGCCGGGATCGTGCTCCTGTTCGATCCTCCCTTCGACCAGTCCTCGCTCGATCCGGGTTACATCCGCGGCTACATCCCGGGAGTCCGCGAAAACGGAGGTCAGTACACGCACGGCGCCATCTGGACGGCCATGGCGTTCGCGTTGCGCGGCGACCACGAGCGCGCGTGGGAGGTTTTCCGCATGCTCAACCCCGTGAATCACGGTGCGACCGAGACGGCGGCGACCACCTACCGCGTGGAGCCCTACGTCGTGGCGGCGGACGTCTATGGCGTGCCGCCACACACCGGGCGCGGCGGCTGGACCTGGTACACGGGTTCGGCCGGCTGGATGTACCGGTTGGTCACGGAGACGTTGCTCGGCGTTCATCGGGTAGGCGACCGGCTGCGATTGGAGCCCCGCCTCCCGCGCGACTGGCCCGGCTGCAAGGTGCACTACCGGTTTCATCAGACGGTCTATCACATCGCGATCACCCGCGCGGACGACCCCGCGGCTCCGAGCCGCCTGCAGGTGGACGGCGTGGCGGTCGAGGGCATTTCGTTTCCCTTGCGCGACGACCGCCAGGAACACCACGTGGAATTTCTGGCCGGAATTTTCCTGCGGGAGGACGGCGATTCCCCGGGTAATGCCCCATGGCTCCATCCGGTCGAGCCGGGTACGGTGGCCGTCCACCCCTCCGGTTAGTCTCCGCCGTCGCGGAGGCGCGGATCATCCCCGGAGAGGCGCGATCATCATGAACAAACTCGAAATCAAGGGTGACTGGAACATCGCCAAGGGCCGATTGAAGCAGAAATGGGCCCGTCTGACCGACGACGACCTGCAATACACCGAGGGCCACTACGAGGAGCTGCTCGGCCGCATCCAGAAACGCACCGGCGAGGATCGGGCGGCCATCGACAAGTTCATCCGCGAGTCGTCCGCCGCGGCCGGCCGGAACTGACTTCTTCGCGCACCCGCCGCCATGAAAAACCACGTCTACAAGTGCGTCTCCCTCGTCGGAACCTCGACCAAATCGATCGAGGACGCGGTCGTGATCGCGCTGAAACGCGCGAGCCGCACGCTGCGGCATCTGCGCTGGTTCGAGATCGTCGAGACGCGCGGCGAAATCGACAAAGGACGGGTGCAGCACTGGCAGGTCACGCTGAAGGTCGGCTTCACCCTCGAGGAGTGAAGCCGGCCCGCTCCGGCATTGCGGTCCGGACGGGACGCCGTCACGGTTCGTCCCGCTGGAAATGAAGTGTGATCCCGACCAGTTTCGCGTGCGGCCCGGGCGCAAGGTCGACCTGAAAAAGTGGCCGACCCGCATCGAACCGGTGTACGAGTCGTCGAAAGACTATCGGCACCTTCTGGCGGGACAGATCGAGGAGCTGGGTCGGCTGCAAAAACTGCTGTACGCTTCCAATGACCACGCCCTGCTCCTGATTTTCCAGGCGATGGATGCCGCCGGCAAGGATGGCGCCATCGCCCACGTGCTCACCGGGATCAATCCGCAAGGTTGCGAGGTTTCCAGTTTCAAGCACCCGAGCGCGTCGGAGCTTGAGCACGATTTTCTGTGGCGCACCACGCAGCGGTTGCCCGGCCGCGGTCGCATCGGCGTCTTCAATCGCTCCTACTACGAGGAGGTGCTGATCGTGCGCGTGCATCCCGAGATTCTGCGCGGCGAGGGCCTGCCGCCCGCGGCCGACGGTGATGGCGTCTGGCGGAAACGCCACCACTCCATCCGCGGACTCGAGAAGCATCTCAGTCGGAACGGAACGCGCATCCTGAAATTTTTCCTGCATCTGTCGAAGGACGAGCAGCGGCGACGGTTCATCGATCGCATCGATGATCCCGACAAGAATTGGAAATTCAGCGCGGCCGACATCGAGGAACGACGCTATTGGAATGACTACATGCGCGCGTACGAGGACTGTCTGTCGAGCACGAGTTCCAAGGCGGCTCCTTGGTACGTGGTGCCGGCGGACGACAAGCCCAACGCCCGGCTCATTATTGCCCACCTCGTGATCGCCGCGCTGCGCGACCTGAAGCTGGCCTACCCGCGCGTCTCCACCGCCAGGCGCAGGGAATTGCATGACATCCGGCGAAAACTCGAGCGCCACCATGCCTGAGGCCGCCTCTCCGCGATGGTGACACGCGTCCATGTGATCCGGCACGGCGAGACCGAATGGTCGGCGACCGGGCGCCACACGGGTCGCACCGAAGTGCCGCTCAATTCCCGCGGCGAGGCGCGCGCGGCCGGATGGAAAGGCCGGCTGGACGCGACCACGTTTTCCGCGGTTCTCGTCAGCCCGCGTCGTCGGGCCCAGCAAACGTGTGCCTTGGCGGGCCTTGGCGAGCGCATGCGGATCGAACCCGACCTCGTCGAATGGGATTACGGCGACTACGAGGGCCTTCGCTCCGCCGAAATTCATGCCCTCCGGCCGGACTGGAATCTTTTTGCCGACGGATGTCCGCGAGGAGAGTCCACGGCGGAAGTCGGGGCGCGGGCGGATCGGCTGATCGCCCGACTGCAGGCGCTCGAGGGTGAGGTGATCCTTTTTTCGCACGGACATTTCGGTCGCGTGCTGGCCGCCCGCTGGATGCGCCTGCCGGTGGCCGCCGGCGCGCGGTTGGAATTCTCTCCGGCGGGCCATTCGATTCTCGGTTTCGAGCACGGCGATCCGGCGGCGCCCGTGGTGGTTCGCTGGAACGAACTGGCCGGGTCCGATTGAGCCGGACCTCTGCAAATGAAGGTGGAGCGACTTGCCCCCAAGGCGCTTCTTTCCGGCGGAGTTCGCTCAGCGCGACAGGGGAGCCGCGCTCCAACTTTCTTTGCGCCATCGTCGGGCTGAAGCGGGACGCAACGGCAAGATCCCGGCTGAGGCGAAGCCGGTTGCAATCGCGATGGGTCGGCGTCAGCTTGTGCGCTCCCCGCCGGATCGGGTCCATGCCTCAAGCGGTCCGCGCGTTCACCCCTGAAGCCATCATTTCCATGGATGTATTGCGTTTTACCCGGTTCCTCGTGCTCGCGTTCGCGCCCGCACTTCTCGCCGCCCAGTCGGTGACGAAGGTGCAGCAGAAAATCGCGGATGGGACGCTCGAAGGCGTCATCAGCGGCGACGACCTTGTGAAGACATTCAAGGGTGTGCCCTACGCCGCACCTCCCGTCGGACCGTTGCGCTGGAAACCGCCGCAGCCGGTCATCCCGTGGTCGGGCGTGCGCGAAGCAAGCAAGTATGGCCCGCGCGCGATGCAGAAGCACAAGTGGGACGACATGATTTTCCACGATGCGGGACCGAGCGAGGACTGCCTTTACCTGAATCTCTGGATTCCCAATCAGATCAAGGGTCCGCTGCCCGTCATGTTCTGGATTCACGGCGGCGGCTTTGTGGCCGGGGCATCGTCGGAGGATCGCCAGGACGGCGGCAACCTCTGCAAGAAGGGCGTGATTGTGGTCAGCCTCAATTACCGGATGGGTATTTTTGGCCTGATGGCGCATCCGGAGCTCGCGGCCGAATCGGACCAGCACGCCTCCGGTAATTACGGCCTGATGGACCAGGTGGCGGCGCTGCGCTGGGTTCAGCGGAACATCGCGACGTTCGGTGGCGACCCGAACAATGTGACCATCTTCGGCGAGTCGGCCGGCTCGTGGTCGGTGAGCATGCTCGTGGCCTCGCCGCAGGCGCAGGGCCTGTTCCGCCGGGCGATCGGCGAAAGCGGCGGCAGCATGGATTTCGGCAAGCCGATGTGGACGCTGGCGCAGGCGGAGGACAAGGCGCTCCAGTGGGCGCAAAAGGCGGTTGGGACCACGAAACTCGCCGACCTGCGGGCGATGCCGGCCGGCAAGCTGCTGGATGCCTCGTGGGACAATTCGCAGGATAATTTCGATTTTTGCGTCGATGGCGCCTTCCTGCCCGAGGCCCCGCTCGCCATTTATCGCGCCGGCCGCCAGAATCGCGTCGATCTCCTCGCGGGCTGGAACCGTGACGAAGGCAGCGCAGGGGAGTTTTTCGGCGACCTGGCGCCGACACTCGCGAACTACCGGGCGGTGGCCCGCAAGAAGTTTGGCGCGAGGGCGGACGATTTTCTCCGGGCATACTCGGCGACCACCGATGCCGAGGCCAGGCGCGCCGCGGCCGATTATCAGGGCGATGATTTCATCGCGGGCGGGACCTGGCGCTGGATCGAGCTCCATCGGCGCCTCGGCCTGCCGGTTTATCGCTATCAATTCGACCAACCGCTTCCGCTCGCGCCGGACGCCAAGCCGGGCACGGAACCCGTGGTCCCGCACGCCTCGGACATCCCCTTTGTCTTTCGCGTTCTTTGGGCGCGCGCCCAGCCGTCCACGGATGTGGATCGGCAGGTTTCGGAAATGATGGCCTCGTACTGGACGAATTTCGCAAAGAACGGCGACCCGAACGGCGCCGGTCTGTCAACGTGGCCGCGTTACGACGAGGCCCATCATCTGGCGGTCATGCACTTGTCGCCCCAGCCCACGGTCACCCACGACGACAACCGGGCGCACTACGAGTTTCTCGAGCGCACAGAGGCGGCGAAATGAAACGCCTCGCCGTTCTCCTTGCGCTGGTGACGGCGACCGCACTGGCCGGCGCGGACAAGCCTCGCGTCGCGCTGGTCATGAAATCGCTCGCCAACGAGTTCTTTCTCACGATGGAAAACGGCGCGCGCGACCACCAACATGCGCACGCGTCCGAATACGAGCTGATCGCCAATGGCATCAAGGATGAGGCCGACACCGCCACGCAGATCCGGCTCGTCGACCAGATGATCGTGAGCGGGGTCGATGCGATCGTCATCGCCCCGGCCGATTCCAAGGCGCTCGTGCGCACGCTGCAGAAGGCGGTGGATGCGGGCATCATCGTGGTGAACATCGACAACCGCCTCGATCCGGAGGTCCTGAAAAGCAAGGGCCTCAACATTCCGTTTGTCGGGCCCGACAACCGCAAGGGCGCGCGCCTGGTCGGCGAACGGCTCGCCCGGCAGCTGAAGCGCGGCGATCGCGTGGCCATCCTCGAGGGCATCCCGACGACGACCAACTCGCAGCAGCGGACGGCGGGATTCAAGGACGCCATGACCTCCGCCGGAATCACCGTGGTGGGAATCCAATCCGGCCGCTGGGAAATGGAGCCCGGCAACGCCGTGGCCGCGGCCTTTCTGAATGAGTTTCCCGAGCTCAACGCGTTGCTGTGCGACAACGACGGCATGGCGCTGGGCGCGGTGGCGGCCGTGCGCGCGGCCGGTCGACAGGGCAAGACACTGGTCGTGGGCTATGATGACATTGGCGCGGTGAAGCCGATGCTCGCCGACGGACGGATGGTGGCGACGGCGGACCAGCATGCCGCGCAACAGGCGGTCTACGGCATCGAGCTGGCGCTGAAGGCGCTCGCGGCGAA
This sequence comes from Candidatus Didemnitutus sp., assembly GCA_035545955.1. GTDB lineage: Bacteria > Verrucomicrobiota > Verrucomicrobiia > Opitutales > Opitutaceae > Didemnitutus. The sequence goes on from DASZXI010000036.1 coordinate 39,366, forward strand.
GACGCCGCAGTCGAAACTGGACGCCGTGGTTGAAACGCCCGTCGATCTCGTGACGGCGCCGTGAGTGCGGGCCGACCGATGGCCGACCCCACGCCAAGCCTGTCGGTTCGCAAACTCGGCAAGTCCTACGCCGCACCGGTGCTGGCGGGCGTTGATCTCGATTTTCGCGCGGGCGAAGTGCTGGCCCTCGTGGGCGAAAATGGTGCCGGCAAGAGCACGCTCGCCAAGATCGTCACGGGCCTGGTGCCGGCGTCCTCCGGCTCGATGCAACTGGACGGGACGGCGTACCATCCGGCCACCCGCGCGGAAGCCGAGCGGGCGGGCGTTCGGATCGTGCTGCAGGAGCTCAGCCTGATTCCCACGTTGACGATCGCGGAAAACCTTTTTCTCGAGCGCCTGCCGCACCGCTGGGGTGCGATCCGCTGGTCGCGCCTGCACGAAATGGCGCGCCAGGCGATGGCGCGGGTCGGACTCGACGACGTGTCCCCGGACGCGCTCGTGGCGGAACTCGGCGTCGGCCGCCAACAAATGATCGAGATTGCGCGCAATCTCATCGATCCCTGCCGCGTCCTCGTTTTCGACGAACCCACCGCGATGCTCACGGTCCGCGAAGTGGACCGGCTCTTCGCTCAGGTGCGACGTCTGCAGGCGGAGGGCGTGGCCATTGTGTTCGTTTCCCATCGGCTCGAGGAACTCGCCGCGATCGCCGATCGCGTCGCGGTGCTTCGGGCCGGCCGCCTGGTGGCGAGCGGTCCGATGGCGGATTACCCACCCGACGAACTCGTGCGCCTGATGGCGGGACGGGACGTCGCACCGGCCCGCACGCCGGGCCCCACGCGTGCGGGCACGCCGATGCTGCGCGTGAAGCATCTCGGACGCGACCGGGTCGTGCATGACGTCTCGTTCGAGGTTGGCCGTGGCGAAATACTCGGAATCGCCGGCCTGGTGGGAGCGGGTCGCACCGAATTGCTGCGGCTGATCTTCGGGGCGGATCGCGCCGACGCCGGTGAGATTGAATTGGGCGAACCGCTTCGGGCGCGTGACGTCACCTCGCCGAAAGACGCTGTCGCGGCCGGGCTGGCGCTCGTCACGGAGGATCGCAAGGGCGAGGGTCTCCTGCTCGCGGATTCGATCGCCGCCAATGTTTCACTCGGCAACCTGGCGCGCGTTTCGCACCGCGGATTCGGCCTGCGGACGATCGACCGTCCGGCGGAGATCGCGCTGGCGGAAAAACACGTGACCGCGCTCGGCATCCGCTGTTCCGGTGCGGACCAGCCCGCGGGCGAACTCAGCGGCGGCAATCAACAAAAGGTGGTGCTGGCGCGGTGGCTCGAGCGCGACGCGGACGTCTACCTGCTTGACGAGCCTTCTCGCGGAGTGGACCCGGCGGCGCGCGCGGACATCCATCGCCTGGTCGACGATCTCGCCCGGCGCGGCAAGGCCGTGGTGGTCGTCTCGAGCGACCTGCGCGAGCTGATGGAACTCTGTGACCGCATTGCCGTGATGAGCGCCGGGCGGCTGGTGGAGACCTTTGCCCGCGACACCTGGACGAGTGACGTGATCCTCGCCGCGGCGTTTCGTCGCGACAGCGAAGGAAAGGGGGCGGCGTGAGTGATCCGGTTCACCGTGGGACGCGTGCCTGGCGATCGGCGCTCGGGCTCGTCGGCGCGCTCGTCGTCATGATCGGGTTTTTCGGAGTCTGCTCCCACCATTTCCTGTCGGCGGCAACGTTCACGACGATTGCCAACCAGATTCCCGACCTGCTGGTGATGTCGGTGGGAATGACCTTTGTTCTCCTCATCGGCGGAATCGACCTCTCGGTCGGCTCGATTCTGGCCTTCGCCGGTTCGGTCATTGGCGTGGCGGCCCTGCGCTGGGGCTGGTCGCCCTGGGCGGCCGCGGCGGCCGGACTATTGGCCTCCGGGGCCGCGGGTGCGTTGACCGGACTCGTCTGCGTCCTGTGGCGGGCGCCATCGTTCATCGTTTCCCTCGGCATGCTCGAGATTGCGCGCGGGCTGGCCTATCGGCTGACCGATTCGCGGACGGCGTACATTGGCGACACGTTTGACTGGATGGGAAATCCCTGGGCGCTGGGCATTGCGCCGGCTTTCGTGGTCGCCGTGGCGATCGCCGCCCTTGGCCAATGGATCCTGAGTCGCACCGTTTTCGGCCGGCATGCCACCGCCATCGGCACGAACGAGGAAGCCGTCCGATTGGTGGGCGTCGATTCGCGTCCGTACAAGGTCGCCATCTTCGCGGCGTCCGGTGCCCTCGCTGGACTTGCGGCCCTGTTTCAGATTTCGCGCCTGGAGGCGGCCGATCCGAACGCGGGTGTCGGCATGGAGCTGCAGGTGATCGCGGCGGCGGTCATCGGCGGCACAAGCCTGATGGGTGGACGCGCTTCGATCGTGAACACCGTGCTCGGGGCCCTGGTGATCGCGGTGCTCGAAGCCGGTCTGGCGCAAGTTGGCGCGAGCGAGCCCACCAAGCGCATCATCACCGGTGCGGTAATCGTGGGCGCGGTGGTTCTCGATCGGTATCGGGTCCGTCGGGTGTAGGGTGGGGTCGCCTGACCTGAGCCTGTCGAAGGTCCGAACCCCGCCGCGATTCGAGAAGTGGAGCGTGCCGCCGGACTGGCGTCCTCGCCGAACAACCAGGATTTCCAGCGGCACACACGTGTTGAATGTTGAGGGTTGAGGGAACGATCCCCGATCGAAACGGGATATGCTCGATCCATCGGAAGCGACGCACGACTCGGTTCGATCTTATCACTCCTCACCCGTCACTTCTTCTCGCTCCTTCCCCTCACATTCCCCGCAGCCAGACCCGATAACCGGCCCCCGAAGCGCCCGCGTCGGCGAAGGGCACCAGGGTAAGATCCTTCGGCGTGTCTTCCCAGACGGTGAGCACGGGAACGGTGAATCGCAGGCCCTGATCCCTGCCGGCCGGACGAATTTCCGCTTTCGACAAGACGCGCAGCGCCGACAATTGGCCGAGCTTTGGATTCATCGCCTCGTCGGCCGCCAGGACGAAAGGTCCCCAGGTCAGCGCGTCCTTGCCATAGTTGCCGTAGTCGCCGCGAACCACGTGGCCGGCCAGGTTGAAACTGAGCTCGATGCGCTCGCCCGCCGGCCAGTCCTGGGCGGGAATCTCGGCCCAGCCGGGAGCATGTTCGGCGCCGTTGATGCGAAAAGGTGCCGCCCAGGTCGGGACGCGGATGCGCAGGGCAAAGTGGACCGTGCCGGGCGAGTGCACCACAAGCGTCGATCGCCCTTCCCGCGGAAAATCGCTGATCTGCTCGATCTCGACCGCGGCGCCGTTGACCTTGAAGCGGGCGCGAGAGGTTTCGAGCGTGTCGACGACCAGCGTGTCCGCCGACTGCAGATAGGCGGCCGTGGGCGCCAGTGCGAGTCCGCGCGGACCGCTCGAGTGACAGCAGGTGATGCCGGAGTCGTAGGGCTTTTTGCCCTGCAGCGGCGTGAAGTAGCACCAGTCGTCACCGCGGGGATTCTGCGCGGCCGTCAGGTGGTTGTATTCCGTCCGTTCTATCTCGTCGGCAAAGTCCACCTTTCCGGTCAGTCGCAGGAGTTGCAGGTTCAACTGGAGCCAGGTGACGGACACGCAGGTTTCGCCGACATCGGCGTCGGACTCGTTGGGAAGCTCGTGGTCCGCGCCAAAATGTTCGTGCGTGCTGGCGGTGCCCGTGAGGTAGAGCCGGCGCGCCCGGATGTCGCCCCAGCCATTCTCCACCGCTTCGAGGTACTTGGGATTGCCGGTGGCGCGCGCGAGTTCGCACAAGCCGACGAGGTTGGACATCATTTCGTACGCCTTGCCGTTCGCCGTGTGATCCACGCCGTGGCCGTCGAGCAGCGAGCGCACGAGGTCCGGACCGCCGGGTTCCTCGTAGGCCCGCACGAGATAGTCGGCGAACTGGAGATAGCGTTCATCGCCGGTGCAGCGATACAGCTCCACCATCGGTTCGAGCACGCTGGTCGCGGCCATGCCCACGTGAGTACCGGCGGCCAGAATGCTGCGCTTCGACGGAAAAGTGCGGATCAGGAGATCACCGATGCGACGCGACGCGGTGAGCGCGGCTTCGTTTCCCGTGTAGCGATAATAGGTCAGCAATCCGATCAGGTCGTACTTGTGCACCCACACATCCCAATCGGCATCGGGATACAGGCCGAAACGTTTGTCGGGCGCATAAGTGCCGAGATAGCCGTCAGCCTCCTGCGTCGCCAGAAGCGCACGGACATTGTCGTCGAGCTTGGCCCGCAGCGCCGGATCGCCGGTATAGGCCCAGGCGAGCGTCGCCGCGTGCAGCCATTTGCCAATGTGCTCGCCGATCCACGGGTGTTCGCCGGGGCGGTGCTGGAAACCGGCGAGAAGCGGCGTCGTGTCCACCACGGCAAGTCGATGCGTCACATTGGCATCGATGCGGGCACCGAGCCAGCCGCCGACAAAGACGTCGGTCGGCTCGGCCGGATCGAGGGCGTCCGCCATTTTCGCCGGCACGCGATGGGGCAGCGGTTCGACGGGACTGATGCCACTCGCGGCGTTCATGACCGTGGCGAGACAGGATCCGAGCAGGAGATGGCGAAGCATCGGGGGTACGCGGGGTTGCCGCGAAGCTCGTCCGGGTGCCGCGGAATCGCAAATTTTTAGGTGACACAGGCGGTCGCGGTCCGACCTTGCCGTTGGGATCGTGACTCCGTAAGCAGTCGGGACTTCACCACTATGAACATTCCCCAGTTCCGTTCATCGTTCTCGCGCGCCAGCCTGGCGACGCTGCTTGCTCTCGGTGGCTTGGTTGCCTTCGCAACCACCGCCCGGGCCGACGACACCGCGACCCTGCAACGCCTCGCGGCGGGCAAGGCGCCTTTGACGGCCAAGTTCGACAAGAAGGCCACGACGGACAGCGCGCCGTACTCGCTCACGCTGACCAACACGTCGGCTGACACCCTCAAGGTCAGCATCAAGGTGCTGCTCAGCGTCGCGTTCCATGCCGACAACAAGGCCCGCAACATCGCCGAGCAACCGATCGCGGCCGGCAAGTCGGTCAGCATTTCCGACCTCGCGGCCGGCGACAAGATCACGGTCACGGTGGCCGGTTACGACGCCCTTCAGCTCGTGGTGCCGTAAGGCGCGATCGATCGGCCAGGCCGGGCTGATGCCGTTGAAGGTTGAATGTTGAGGGTTGAGGGACCGACCCCCGAATGAAACGGCACGGGCTCAATTCATCGGATGCGACGCATCCGTTGGATTCGACTTCTCGAATGAATGGTTCCGGCTAAGAATTTGGAACCGAGAGTCTGGAGCTGAGAGCCGAGAGTCCAGAGATGGAAATCAAGCCGGGGTTCCCCCCGGCTTTTTCTTTTGGTCTCTATTTCTCCTCGCAACGCAACGCTGCGACGGATCGGTGTAGGGCGGGGTTGCCGAACCCCGCCTGAGCCAATCCCCGATTGACCGCGGATGGCGCAGACATCACGGATGAATTCGGCATGTTCACGGGCTGGGGGACGAACCCCGGAGAGGACGATCTACGTGGGGGCGTTTACCAAGTGACGGGTGACTCGGGAAAGTTCGCATCCGTTTCGGGCCCGTTCGTGATTTTCGTGGGGGATCGCCTCTCCGTGTGATCGGTGTGTTCCGTGGGCCGGCACTTCTGATCTCTCAACCGTCAACCTTCAACGGCATGAGTCCGCCTCACCCCCGGAAGTAGATATACGCGCCGAGGATGCACACGAGAATGACGACCGAAGCGAGGACCTCCCTCGTGCCCCAGCTCGCGCGGGTGCGCGCACGATCCTCGTCGGTCGCGGTGGCAAAGGTCAGCCCGCGGAACTTCGCCTCGTCCGGCGCCGCGGTGGCGTAGCTGACGACGACCATCACGATCGCTGAGACGAGCGTGATCACGATGCTGAAGTACTGGAAATTGATGTTGTTGATGATCCAGAAAAACGAGCCGGGCGCATAGCCGTCGGCGAGCCCTGACAGCTTCATCGTGACGGGCGTGTCGACCAGCATGCGGAACGCCCCGAGCAGGAAACCGATGATCATCGCCCAGTAACAGCCGGCGGCATTGAGGCGCTTCCAGAAGACACCGAAGAAAAACACCACGAAGATCGGCGGCGCGAGGTAGCCCTGGACGGACTGCAGGTAGTTGTAGAGTCCGTGCGCGCCGCGGATGACCGGGATCCAGGCGAGCGCGATCAGGACCATTGTGATCGTCGCGCGACGTCCGACGCGGACGAGTTTTTCCTGGGACGCGTCGGGATGCTTCTTCTGGTAGATGTCGACCGTGTAGAGCGTCGAGCAGGCGTTGAAGACACCGGCGAGCGATCCCATGAGCGCGGACAGGAGACCCGCGACGACCACGCCGCGCAGGCCGGCCGGCAGTAGATACTTCACCATGAGGGGGAACGCGCCCTGGGCATCGAAATGCGCCGCGAGTTCAGGCACGCGGTTGGTCTTCACCAGGGCATAACAGATGAGGCCCGGGATGATGAACAGGTAGACCGGAAAGAGCTTGAGGAACGCGGCGAAGATCGAGCCGCGGCGGGCCGTGCGTTCGTCGGGCGCACCGAGCGCGCGTTGCACGATGTACTGGTCGGTGCACCAGTACCACAGGCCGATCACCGGGGCGCAGATCGCCATGCCGAGCCAGGGAAAGTTGCCGTTGAAATACCAGGCCTGGCGCACGACCGCGCCCGCGGCGTTCACCTCGCGCACCGGCGCCCACGTTGCGACCTGTCCCGCCGGCACCAGAGGTTTCCAGAGATTGAACATGTCGGAGCCGCACACCGCGCGCAGTTCCTGCCAGCCGCCGAGCTTGTGCAGACCATAGAAAGTCAGCAGTGCGGAGCCGCCAATCAGCACCACGACCTGCACGGCGTCGTTGTAGGCCACCGCGCGCATGCCGCCCAGGGTCGTGTAGAGACCCGTCAGCAGCACGACCGCCACAGAGCCGATCCAGAAGCTGTCGATCGTGACTCCGCCGATCTGCACGCTGATCTCGGGCAGGAGCGCCGCGAAGACCACGCCGCCGGCGAAGATGCCGACCGCAATTTTGGAAACCACGAACGTGACGAGCGAGACCCACGACAGCACGGTGCGCGAGCGGCCGCTGAACCGCCGCTCGAGAAACTCCGGCATCGTGAACACCCGCGAGCGGGCGTAGAACGGCACGAAGACCCAGGCGAGGACGAGCAGGCACCACGCGTGCAACTCGTAGTGGGCGAGCGCGACGCCGTCCGTGGCGCCGGAGCCCGCGAGACCGACGATGTGCTCGGAGCCGATGTTGGAAGCGAAGATCGAGGCCCCGATCACCCACCAGCCCAGATTGCGGCCGGCGAGAAAATAGTCGTCGGTGGTGTTGCGTGCGCGGCGCACCACCCACCAGCCGACGGCGGCGAGGATGCCGAAGTAGCCGGCGATCGCGAGCCAGTCGACTCCGGTAAGCGTTGCGGACGAAGCCTCGGCGACGCCGAGGAGGGCGGGTGGGGCAATGATCATGAGGCGCGGGGGCCGGGCCGGAAAATCCGGCGGGGTAGGGGCGGCGCCTTCTTCAAGCACCGGGCCGCGCGGGAGGCAATGGGAACTTCCCGGCCCGGGCCGGACTTTCAGTTTACCGTAATGAGCCGCGCGGCGCTCTCGCCGCCGTTGAATCCCACCCAACGCCGGAAAAACGGACTGTCGAACTGGACGGTGTCGTTTTCACGGATGAGGATCTGCTTCTCGAGCATCCGCTCGAGCGCGCTCTGGGCGGTGGACGCGGTGCGGATGCCATATTCCCGCAGGGTGTCCGCCGCGGTGGGCGGCCGGCCGGCGACGATGGCCTGGAGCAGGCTGCGCTGTCCGACCGAGAGGTCCGCCCAGCGGGCGACGAATTCGGCGTTGAGCTCGACCAACGCGATCGAGTCGACCGCTCCGGCCACGGGATCGGCGGCGCGGCCCTTGGCGGCGATGTCGAAGGTGACCTTGGCGAGGCGCACGATGTCGCCCGTGCAGGGTCCGGCAGCGGCGACCACGGCGGCACCAAAGCTCGCGTCGGGCAGACCGCCGGTGCGTGCGCGCCGGTCGATCCAGCGCGCGAGATGCGCCGGATCGATCGGTCCGACCTCCATTTGCTGCAGCTGCTTGAAAAAGGCCGCCGTCGGTTCGGTCATCCATTTCACCAGACGATGATCCGAACCCGTGAAGATGTAGTTGAGATGGCGGTGGCCCTGGATGATGCCGCGGATCTTCCAGTCGGCCCGGTCGCCGCCCAGCGTCCGCACGTCCTGAAACTCGTCGAGGCACACGGTCCAGGGCTGGTCGTCGAGCGCGGCGCGCTCGTCGATGTACCCCAGCACCTGCTCCAGCGTCTGCTCGCCCTCCGCCTGGCGGAAGTCGCCCGACAGGACGACCTTGCCGGCGGTGACGGCGAACGACTTGAAGTGCTTCTTCGCGATCGCGAGGGCGCGGGCGAGCATGCCCTTCTCCTCCTCGGGCGCCGTTTCGAGGAGGCGGCGCGCGACGTCGGCGAGGCTGGCGGCGGTGGAGAGGTCGACGTAGAGAAAGACGCGCCCGGCCTTGCCGGCGGCATTCTGGATCAGCGAGGTCTTGCCCATGCGGCGCCGGCCGTGAATGAGCAGCCGGCGCCCGCGCTGGCGGAGGAGGGCGACGAGGGCGGGCAGGAGTTCGTCCCGGTTGGTGAACGACCAGCGGTCGCTCGGGCTTTCGAAGAAGAAGGGATTGGCCGGGCTCATGCCACCAGTATTACGGCAAATAACGTTACGTCAAACACCGTTACGGCGATCACCGTAATGGCGATCGCCGGCGGCCGGGCGCCGGCCCGGGCGCGCCGAACGGCGAGGCGTCGCGCCAGTGGCGCCGGACCCGGTGCCGCGGGGTGGCGGTCGGATGGTCGCGCGCGGTGGTGATCAGCGCCCGGTGGCGCAGCCGCGTCATGGCGGACTGCACGGCGCTCCGGGACAGCCCCGTCGCCTCCGCGATCGCCCCCAGCCCGGCCCGCACCGGCTGCCAGCGGCGGCGCGCGGCCTGGCCATAGAGCCAGAGGTACACCAGGTAGGCGGCGGGCTGCTTGTCATGGCCGGTGAGGTCCCGGAGCAGCACATCGAGCACGTAGTCGTCGACGGGGATCGTGGCCTGCCAGCGCGGCATGCCCGGAGACTGTGCTATACCGATAAACGGACAAGAATATTTGTCGCGGTGCGCCGGCGCGGCCTCGACGAACCGTCCGGGGCCTGCTTGGCTGAACGCATGATCTCGCACCTCAAGTTCGCCAGCATTCCGGTGAAGAATCAGAATCGCGCCCTCGATTTCTACACGGAAAAGCTCGGCTTCACGATCCTGACCGACCAGCCGTTCGACGAGAAGCAGCGCTGGATCGAACTGCGCATTCCGCAGGCGGAAACCCGGGTCGTGCTCTTCACGCCGGAAGGCCACGCGGCGCGGGTGGGTTCGTTCACGGGACTTTCCTTTGCGACCGACGACGTGGAGAAAACGTACGCCGAATACGCGGCGCGGGGCGTGAAGTTTCGGGGACCGCCGCAGAAGCAGCCCTGGGGCACGTTCGCCATCTTCGAGGACAGCGAGGGCAACCAGTTCGTGCTCGGCACCAGCAAGTAGACCGGGCGGGCGGGCCAATAGGCTTGCGGGCGGGAGTCGCCGCCTTATCAAGGCACTATTGCCCCTCCGGACGGAAGATAAGCGGCTCGATCGCCTGGTGGTCACCGTCGGCGCCGGTGTCATCGCGGCGGCCCTCTTTGTTCTCGTGGGACGCTTCAGCGGCCGGCCCGAATGGGCGCGAATGTGGAGTTCCGGGCCGCCGATGGCCTTCGCGTCCGCCTTGGCCTTCGTGGCCTTGGGTCTGGGCCTGATCATGAACGTGCGGAAATGGCGCTGGGCGGCGATCGTCGCCAGCGTGGTCCCGGGAATCACGGGTGTCACCAGCCTCCTGCTGGCGATTCAGGGGGTTTATGCCGGCACCCGGCCTTCGCTCTACGACCCGACCATGCCCGCCGTCACGGCCAGCGTCGGCGTCAGCGGCGCCATGGCGCCGAACACGGCCTGCGCCTTGGTTCTTCTTTCGATGGCCCTGGTCAACTGGGCAAATGGCGTCTGGCGACCGCGACTCACGGTGACTTTGTCGTCGATCGTCGTCGGCATAGCCGGCATCGCCATCGCCAGCTTTGTGACTGACCTCCGCACATCGACGGTCTGGTGGCGATACACCGCCATGGCCATCCACACGGCCGTGATCCTCGCACTTGTCGGAGGCACGCTGGTCTATTGGGTCATGCGCAGGACGCCGCCGGAAGAACGCCCCGGCATCCGTTCGTTTCCCTTCATTGCGCTCGCCTGTACGCTCGTTGCTCTCCTGGCCGTCGTGACGATCGTCAGCAGCGAATACCAGCGGGCCACCGCCGAGGAGGTGCAGCGTGCGCTCGGGGTGCGCCTGGCGGTGGAGCATTTCAACCTCACCGACGCCGAACTCGACTCGGCCGTCGCGGCGAGCCTTCTCACCGGGGCCGACCCCGAACGGGAGGCGGTGACGAACGGAAAATCCGCGGTCCTGGAGGCCGTCGCGGCCATCACGGCGGTCGATCCGGACAACGATGCGGTGCGCCAGGCCGTGGCCGGCCTGCACGCCGCCTGTCGCGATGAATTCGCGGCGGACTCCCGTCGTTTTGACCGGGTGAGGCACGGTCAGATCACGCCGGCCGAGGCCGTCTCCCTCCGCAGCAGTGAGGAATGGTCGATCACGCTGACCCGGGTGGTGGCTGCGCTCGAGGCGGAGATCGACCGCACCGTCGCAATGCGCCAGGTGGCGCTGAATCGACGGGTCGCGGAGATGCGCTGGGTTCTCGGCGTCGGCGCGCTGCTCATTGCGGCCACCTTGTGGGCGGCGTTCTCGCTCATGAACCGGGCCCGCGCGCAACTCGGCGATATCAACCGTGAACTGGAGCGACGCGTGGCGGACCGGACCCGCGATTTCATGTTTCTGTTCGATGCCATGCCGCAGCTCGTCTTCACCGCGGCGCCGGACGGCAAGGTCGAAAGCCTGAACCAGCGCTGGCTCGAGTATCTGGGTGTGACCACCGAAGCCGAGGGCCTCGTCCAGGTGATGAAGTCCCTGCATCCCGACGACTCGCCGGGACAATTGTCCGCCTGGGCGGCGATGTGCCGGGACGGCCAGCCTTCGGGCGGGGAATGTCGCCTGCGCAATTCGCACGGCGAGTATCGCTGGCACCTGTGGCGGGCCTTCCCGCAGCGGGACGCGCGCGGCGCGATCAGGCGGTGGGTCGGGACCTCCACCGACATCGACGGCCAGAAAAATTTCGCCGACGTGTTGGAACGAAACGTCACCGAGCGCACCGCCGAGCTCGCTGCCAGCCGGGAGCGCCTGCAGGCGATTGCGGACAGCCTGCCGATGCTGATCGCGCATGTGGATCGCGGGTACCGCTACCAATTCGTGAATCAGGCCTATGAGACGTGGCTGGGATTCAATCGCGCGGACGCGGTGGGTCATCCAGCCCGCGAACTTCTGGGCGAGGAAACCTGGCGGGTGGTCGAACCGGCCCTGCAGCGCGTCATGCGCGGCGAAGCCAACACGCTCGAGCGCACCGTGAAGACGGCGCGCGGCAGCCGGAACCTGAAGACGCAGTACATTCCCGAGTTCGATCCCGCGGGCGCGGTCCAGGGATGCTACATCGTCAGCTTCGATGTGACCGACGCGAAACAGATCGAACTCAACCTCGCCCGGGCGCGCGACGAGGCCCTGGCAGCCTCGCGCCTGAAATCGGATTTCATGGCCACGGTCAGCCACGAGATCCGGACGCCGATGAACGGCGTCGTGGGCATGGCCGCGCTGCTCGCGGAAATGCCGCTCGGCGAGGACCAGCGGGAGATGGTGCGCGTCATCGAACAGAGCGCCGACAGCCTGCTGGGCGTGATCAACGACATCCTCGACCTCGCGAAGATCGAGGCGGGCACCTATGCGCTCGAGATCACCGATTTTGATTTTCACGAAATGGCGCGGGCCATCACGACGATGTTTGCCGCGCGCGCCGCGGAAAAGGGACTGACGCTGACCTTTCACGTGGACGCCGGACTCAATCATCGCGTCCAGGGCGATCCCCGCCGCCTGCGCCAGGTGCTCACCAATCTCGTCGGGAACGCCGTCAAGTTTACGGACCACGGCGGCATCACGATCGAGGTGACGGCCGAGGCGACGGGTGAGGAGGGAGTCGAGGTCTATGCCTCCGTGCGCGATACCGGGGCGGGCATTTCACCCGATGACCAGAAGCGCTTGTTCTCCTCGTTCGTCCAGGTCGATGCCTCGCCGGAGAAACGACACGGCGGCACCGGCCTCGGGCTCGCCATCTGCCGCCAGCTGATCGAGCTGATGGACGGAAAGATCGGGGTTGAAAGCGATCGCGGGGCGGGATCGTGCTTCTGGTTCCGCGTCTGCCTCCCCTGGGCGGCGACGACGGGTTCAACGCGGCGCGACCTGCGGATCCTGGTGGTCGACGATGATCCTCACGACCGCGAGATGATAGGCTTTTATCTCGCCGAAAATGGATTCAAGGTCGACACGGCCTCCGATGGAGAATCGGCGCTGGCGAAAGTGACGGCCTCCGCCGGTCCGCTGCCTTGGGACCTTTTGCTGGCCGATCACCGCATGCCCGGCCTGGACGGCGTCGAACTGGCGCGACGCCTGTCCGCCGATGACCGCGGAAGAGCGCTGCCGTTCGTGCTGATGTCCGGCGGCGCGCTGCGCGGGGCCGGATCGGCGCTGACGACGGGAGTCCGCGCGATCGTCACCAAGCCGATTCGCCAGGAGGAATTCGACGCCGCACTCCAGGCGTGCGGCTTGTCGGGTGCGTCAGTGCCGCCGGCCTCGGAACAGCCGGAGTCCGCGGCCGAAGCACCCCGCAACTGCGTCCTCGTCGTGGATGACCACGACGCCAACCTGAAGGTGGCGCGCCTGACGCTCGAGCGCCTGGGCCAGAAGGTCGAGACGGCGTCCTCGGGCAGCGAGGCCCTCGAGCGACTCCGCACCGGAAAATACGATCTGGTGCTGATGGATTGCCAGATGCCGGGCCTGAGCGGCTACGACACGACCCGTCGCATTCGCAGCCGGACGATCGAGGGCATCAATCCCGACGTTCCCGTCGTGGCGCTGACGGCTTATGCCATGGCGGAGGATGCGGAAAAATGTCGGGAGGCGGGAATGTCGGATTACATCTCCAAGCCCATCCGGGTTCCGACGCTGCACGCCGCGATGCTTCGCGCCGGGCTCCGGATGCCCCCGCTGCCGGAACCGCGGTCGGGCCCGCCAGCCCCGGCGGCGCCGCCTTCCGGACCGGTCATCCTCGATCGTCGGTACATGCGCGAAATGCAGGCGCTCCCCGGCCAGTCCCGCCGCACGCTTTGGGATGATCTGCTTCACTCCTATCGTGAAATGTCGGCCGGCCATCTCGACCGCCTCGTCGCGCTCGTTCAAACGCGTGATTTTCCCGCGATTCGCGAGGCGGCCCATCGTTTTGCGGGCAGCAGCGCGGGCATCGGAGCTCCGGCCACCAAGGCGGCGGCGCTGCAGTTGGAACAGGCGGCGGATCGCAGCGACCCCGGCGCGCTCGATCAGGCCATGGACGGATTGAAGGCCGCCCACGCGCGGTTTCATTCCCTCATGGACAAGATCAGTCCGCCCTGACTCCGCGGCCGGAAAACAGCCGCACGGGATCGCTTTGCCGGACCAAATGATCGTGACAGCTCGCTGGCCGCTACTCGATGCTCGCTACTTCCACGACCATCGTTAGGCGAAGGAAGGTCACCCCATGAAAGTTCTCATCGTCGATGACGAGCAGATCAGCCAGATGAGTGTGGCGGGCGCCGTGCGCTCGCTCGGGCACGAGGTCTTCGTCGCCGGCAACGGGCTCGAGGCCCTGAACCTGTTGGCGAAGGAGGAGGTCGGCGTCGTCGTGAGCGACTGGCGCATGCCGGTGATGGACGGACTCGAGCTTTGCCGCAGCGTCCGCAAGGGCTTCGAGCGCTACACCTATTTCATCCTGCTTTCGGTCGCGGAGATTTCGGACGAAAACTACGACGCCGCGCTGCGGGCGGAGGTTGACGATTTTTTGCCGAAACCCGTTTCACGGCGTGAACTGCTCGGCCGTCTTCACGTGGCGGAGCGAATCCTGCGCTTCACCCGGCAGGTCCGCCAGCTCGAGTCCTACCTGCCGATTTGCGCGCATTGCCGTCGGGTGCGCGACGACAAAAACTACTGGCAGCAGATCGAGGGATACATCAACGAGCGTGCCGGCACGCATTTCAGCCATGGTGTCTGCCCGGACTGCTATCAGAAACATGTCGTGCCCGAATTCCGTGCCATGGGGATGGAGCCGCCGAAGATCGAAGGACTGAGCTGAATGCTCGTTGCCCTTGCGCTGTGCGGATCGATGAGGACATCGATCCCCGCCGAGGGGCGAATGAGGTCAAGTTGGTAGCGGACGGCGCCCCGCCGGCCTTGCGGCCAACGCGCGTCACTCCCCGAAAATCGTGAGCACGATTTCGCGCTCGTGCGGTGCCCGGCGATGTTCCCAGAGGAAAAGTCCCTGCCACGTGCCGAGCAGGAGGCGTCCCTCGGAAAACGGAATCGTTTCGGATGAACGTGTGAGCACCATCTTGATGTGACTGGGCATGTCATCGCTCCCTTCGAGCGTGTGACGGAAATGCGGGTCGTCCTCGGGCACCAGCCGCTCCAGCCAGCCCTGCAAGTCCTGCCAGGCCGTGGGATCGGCATTTTCCATCAGCGCCAGGCTGCAACTCGTGTGCCGGCAGAAGGCGCTCACCGTTCCCTGCCTGAGATGCGATTCCGCGAGCGCCTTCGCGACGCGTTCCGTGATCTCGATTGGTCCCTGGCCGCGGGTCCGGATGATCAGGCGTGATTGGCGAACGGGCATGGAGGCAGCCTAGCGCGATGACGGGCGAAAGCAAAGGCGGCGCGGCGCGGCGAGGTCAGAGGTCATGTCGTGACCTGCCTTAAAGTTTATCACTTAAACCTTACAGCTTTTAGCTGCACGGATTTGACTTTCGCCTGTTAGTGTATTTATAACACTAACATGAACTCGATTGCCCCCGACCGTTTCCGGGCCTCGGCCCTGCTCACCGACCTGTACCAGCTCACGATGGCGTACGGCTACTGGAAGAGCGGCACCCACGAAAAGGAGGCGGTCTTTCACCTCTTCTTCCGCAAGGCGCCGTTTCAGAGCGGATTCACCGTGGCGGCGGGCCTCGAGGACGCCATCGCGTGGCTCCAGGAGCTGCATTTTTCCGAAAGCGATCTCGCTTATCTGGCGACGCTGACGGGCAACGATGGCGCTCCCTTGTTTGAGCGCGCTTTCCTGGAATTTCTGCGCGAGCTGCGTTTCACCGGTGAGGTCGACGCCGTTCCCGAGGGCACGGTCGTTTTCCCCAACGAGCCGCTGTTGCGGTTGCGCGGACCGATTCTGCAGGGACAGCTCGCCGAGACGGCCCTGCTCAACTTTATCAACTTTCAGACGCTCATCGCGACGAAATCCGCGCGCATCTGCCAGGCGGCGCAGCATGAACCGGTCCTCGAATTCGGACTTCGCCGGGCGCAGGGAGTCGACGGCGCGCTCGCCGCCAGCCGCTCCGCCTTCATCGGTGGCTGCGCCGCCACCTCCAATGTTCTCGCCGGCCAGTGCTTTGGCATCCCCGTCAAAGGGACGCACGCGCACAGCTGGGTGATGTCGTTTGCCGACGAGCCCGAGGCATTTCGCGCGTACGCCGAGGCGATGCCGAACAACTGTGTCTTTCTGGTCGACACCTACGACACGCTCGAAGGCGTTCATCGCGCGGTCGAGGCCGGGAAATGGCTGCGGCAACGCGGACACGAGATGGCGGGCATCCGGCTGGATTCGGGCGATCTCGCGTACCTCAGCATCGAGGCGCGGCGCATTCTCGACGAGGGCGGATTCCCGAAGGCGGTGATCATTGCGAGCAACGATCTCGACGAGCACATCATCACGAGCCTCAAGCAACAGGGCGCCAGGATCGGCCTCTGGGGCGTCGGCACCAAGCTCGTGACCGCCTTCGACCAGCCGGCCCTCGCCGGCGTCTACAAGCTCGCTGCCATTCGTCAACGCGGCGGCCAATGGGAATACAAGGTCAAGTTGTCGGAACAGGCCGTGAAAATCTCGACCCCCGGCATCCTGCAGGTGCGCCGCTTCAGCCGCGCCGGCGAGTTTGTCGGCGACATGATCTACAATGAGGCGGCGCCACCCGCGGGAGCGCGCGTGCTCGTGGATCCCACGAACGTCACCCGCCGCAAGGCCATCGGCATGGACGCCACCGCCGAGGATCTTCTGGTGCCGATATTCCGCGGCGGCCGCCTCGTCTACGAAATGCCCGCGCTCGCGGCGATCCGCGATCGGGCGCGCGCTCAGCTCGGCTGCCTTCACGCCGGCACCCGGCGTATCCTCAACCCCCACGAATATCCGGTCGGCCTCGAGGCCGGGCTCTTCGATTTGAAAACCAGCCTGATCTTCAAGGCGCGGCCGGTGGCGGCGTAGAGGGAAGGACTGAAGAAGCGAAAGACTGAAAAACTGAATTCCGAACACCGCGGTTGTCGTTGGGGACGCTTACTCCAATCGAATCTTAATCCACAGTTTCTCTCAGCTCTCCACTCTAGACTCTCGGCTCCTGCCTCATGCCCTTCACCTACCAATATCCGCATCCCGCCGTCACGGTCGACGCCGTCGTCTTTGGCTATGACGATGCCGACCTGAAGGTGCTGCTGATCCAACGCGAGCAGCCGCCGTTTCGCGGCAAGTGGGCGCTCCCGGGCGGCTTTGTGCGACTCGACGAGAGCCTGGAGGCGGCGGCACGCCGGGAATTGCAGGAGGAGACGGGCATCGTGGCGCCGTACCTCGAGCAGTTGTACACCTTTGGTGAACCGAAGCGCGATCCGCGGGAACGTGTCATCAGCGTGGCGTACTATGCCTTGGTGAAGCTCACCGATCATGCCGTGCGCGCCGCCAGTGATGCCCTCAACGTCGCCTGGTTTCCCGTCGCCGATCTCCCGCGGCTGGCCTTCGATCACGAGGAGATTCTCGAAGCCGCCCTGCACCGGCTGAAAGGGAAGATCCGCTACGAGCCGGTCGGCTTCGAACTCTTGCCGGAAAAGTTTCCGCTGTCGGAGTTCCAGCGCCTCTACGAGACGATCCTCGAGCAGCCCCTGGACAAGCGAAACTTCCGGAAAAAAATCCTCGGCATGGGGCTGCTCGCGGACACCGAGGAGATCCAGCAGGACGTCGCCCATCGCGCGGCGCGACTCTACCGCTTCGACGAGACGGCCTACCGGCGCCTGAAAAAGGACGGATTCAATTTCGAGCTTTAACCCCGGCGAACATGAATGCGCTCATCCTGATTGACCTGCAGAATGATTTCCTGCCCGGCGGCTCCCTCGCGGTGCCGCACGGTGACGAGGTGATTCCCGTGGCGAACCGATTGATGACGGAATTTCCGCTCGTCGTGGCCACGCAGGACTGGCACCCGGCGGATCACGGGAGCTTTGCCGCCAACCAACCCGGTCGAAATCCCGGTGAGGTCATCACGCTGGCCGGACTGCGTCAGGTGCTTTGGCCCGTCCATTGCGTGGAGAACACCCCCGGTGCCGCCTTCGCGAGCTCGCTCAACACCCGGGGCATCGACCACGTGATTCGCAAGGGCATGGATCCGGCAGTCGACAGCTACAGCGGATTCTTCGACAACGGCCGCCGCCAGGCCACCGGGTTGGGGGAGTATCTTTCCGGCAAGGGTGTCACGCACGTGACCCTGCTCGGCCTCGCCACCGACTATTGTGTCAAGGCCACCGCGCTCGATGCGCGTTTCCTCGGGTTTTACGTGACGCTCGTCACCGACGGCTGTCGCGGCGTCGAGCTCGCTCCCGGCGACTGCGCCCGCGCGTTTGAGGAAATGCAGGCGGCCGGCGTGACCCTGGCCACCAGCGCCGAGATTCTGGCGGATCCCCGCCGAACGAAACACGCGCGGTTTTCGATCGTGTGATGTAGGCGGGGTCGCCTGCCTGAGCCTGTCGAACGGGCCGAACCGCCTCGACAACCCAATCCGCCGCGGATTCCGTGAATGGCGCGGATCAAGTGATCAGGACTCCTTATCCGTGATATCTGTGAAATCCGTGGTCAAAAAAGAGCGGCGGGATACGAAAATCCCGCCATACACCAACGCCGCCGATTCTTCCTCGGTTCTCGATTCCCGCTCCTCGCTCCTTCTGCTCACCGCTCACCGCTCACCGGTCACCGGTCACTCGTCACTCGCCACTGATCACTGATCACTTGTCACTCTCCTTCACCCCATCCCCGCTCCAGCCGAGCTTCTCCCCGAGAATCTCGTAGTAATTGATCTCGGGCAGAAACGCGATCGGTACGGGTTCCTTCGAGGCTTCGACGTGCACCACCGTTTGCGGGGTCACGAGCGAAAGGTTCATGCCGTCCACCTGCAGTGCGCCCGCGCCCGACCCGGCGTCCATGCGCAGCTCGATCTTTTCCGAGGAGTTCACCACCACCGAACGATTCGTCAGGGCATGCGGGCAGATCGGCGTGATGGTCAGGACGCTGCACTCGGGGCTCACGATCGGACCGCCGGCGGCGAGCGAGTAGGCGGTTGAGCCGGTCGGGGTGGCGACGATCAATCCGTCACAGCGGTAATTCGTCAGTGGCCGGTTGCCGATCCGGGCGGACAAGTTGATGAGACGGGGATTCGCGCCGCGCACGATCACGGCGTCGTTGAGCGCCCAGCCGGAGACGCGCCGCCGCCCATGCTCGATCACCAGGTCGAGCGCCGTGCGCGGGCTGATCAGGAAATCCGTATCGAGAATCCGGCGCATGGCCGTTTTCACCTGATCGCTGCGCACCGAGGTGATGAAGCCGAGGTAGCCGATGTTGACGCCCAGGATCGGCACGCCCGATCCGCGCGAGCGGTGCGCGGTCTGGAGCAGCGTGCCGTCGCCGCCGCAGGCGATGATCAGGTCGGCCGAGGCGCGCCGCAAATCGTTGAGCCGTCGGAACAGGTCCTGCCGCGGAGGCAGCGCCTCGACCCATTGCTGCTTCACGCCGTGCTCGTTGAGCGTCTCCTTGAGGATTTCGGCCGTTTTGCGGGCGTGGGACTTGACCGGGTTGATGACGATGATCGCCTTGCTGACGCGCATCCGGCCATTGTTGACGAATATCTTTCGGCAATTCCAGAGCCGAGTTGGTGCTTCGTGAGGATTTGAACCACAGAGGCACTGAGAGGCCGTAGACGGTCTTTCCTTATTCCTGGAATCGCGCGTTCGACCCGCGACCTCCGATCTCCGACGTCCGACCGCAGACCGCAGACCGCAGACCGCAGACCGCAGACTTCTGCCTTCTCTAGTGCATATCCAGCTCCGCCGCCACGATGCACACATCATCCGCGAAGGCCGCTCCGCCGGAAAACTCCGTCACCTCCGCAAGAACCGCGCCCAGCATCTCGTCCAGACTCCGCGCTGTGCGCCGTTCCAGCGATTGAACGAGTCGCGCTTCGCCGAATTCCTCGCCGTTGCCCGCCGCCGCTTCCACAAGTCCATCGGTGAACAGGACCACGCGCTCACCGACACCCAGGGTTTCCTCGCAGGTCGCATACTCCCATTCGTCCATCATGCCGAGCGCCGGTCCGCTCTGCTCGTCGGTGATGCCGAGCCGGCGCACTTTCCCCTGGCCGGCGTCCCAGCGCAACGGAGTCGGATGACCCGCCTGGGCATAGCGGAGCCTTCCGAAGCCAAGATGCACGACCACGTAGGCCGCGGTGACGAATATCATGCTGCCGGTCTGGCGCAGGATGCGCGTGAGATCGCGATTGAGCTGCGTGAGCAAGACACCCGGGTCGCCCGCGACCGGCCGGAGCTCCTCGATCATCGCCCGGACCATCGCGGTGATCAGGGCCGAGCGCACGCCGTGGCCCATGACATCGCAGACGAGGATTCCGGCGGCGTGTTCGGAGAGGCGCAGCACATCGAAGAAATCGCCGCTGACGCCGCCGGCCGGACGATAGCGGTGGGCGGTGCGCAACGTCACGCCGGCTGACGACAGCGGTGAGGACTGTTGCGGCAGCATGGCCAGCTGCACCTCGCGCGCCATTTGCAAATCCTCTTCCATCTGGCGGTTTTTCTCGGCGACTTCCTGGCGCGACTCCTCCACGCGCGCGATCGTGCCGACCAGAAACTGGGTTTGCAGCCGCACCAGCGTCTGCATCGGAATTAAGCCGAGGTAGGCTCCCACGGCGTCAACCAGCAGGACATCGTCGTAGAACTCGCGGTCGCTGCGCGCGGCGGCGGCTGTGAACACCTCGGTGATCGGATGGCCATCCGTGATGCGCAGCGGCGCGGTCATCAGATGATCGCTCACCACGCGCCGCGCGTTCAGCGCAAAGCCGAAGCGCGAGCCCAGAGTGTGGGCCACCTCCCGCTTGGCGACGATGCCCTTGAGGACCTCGCCATCCATGACGGCCAGGAAGTCGACGTTCAGCCGCGTGAACTCGGTTTGCACTGCATCGATCAAGGTCGTCGCGGGCAGCGAATGCCGGTGGCCGACCAGGGTCTTCAGGTCGACGTTTCTCTCAGGGGACGCTTCGAGTCCAGCGGACATCGGACAGGGAGGCTGTGACATTCGCGCCCCGGATTCAAACGCATCGCCCACCGTCACGCGTTTGTAACTTCGGCGTCAGGCGGCATCGCTCATACTTTTTGGTCCACGGATTTCACGGATAACACGGAAACCGAACATCATCTGTGGGAGCGGCTTTATGCCGCGAATCTACCGGAAGGTTGCCATCTGCCCGGTGAAATTCACCGCCCCGACGTTTCGTTTCCGGCTCCAGCAATCGTCATTCGTAAATCGTCGATCGTACCTCACGTTCATTCCTTCGGCCACACCCTCTCCGCCTCCTTCGCCAACTCGTCCATGAATCCCGGTTTCAGCGTCGCATTCTCACTGGTCGGCCATTTTTCCGGATGCGCGTTGTACGGTTTCAAGAAGGCAAAGGCCTTTTGCAGACTGCCGCCGCCGGGCGCCGTATAGTGCCAGAGATCGATGCCCAGTCCCGCCGCTTGACGCGCGATTTGAAACTGGGCCTCGAGATTGAACTGGCTGTAGCTCAGCCCGTCCACCCGCCTGATCTCCTCCGGCTGGCTTCCGTCGGGACGGATTTGCCAGCCGATGCGAGCACGGTCCTCCGCGCACAGGTCACGCGCGAGATCGTCGCGCCCGCAGTACCGTGCGATCGGAATCATCTGCGCGAGAAACCAGGAACCGTGATTGTTTTTGGCGGCGTGTTCGGCCCGCGCGTTCTTCGCCGACTGCAGCCAGTCGAGATATTTCGTGAACCAGTCGAGAATGGCCGACTCGTCCTTCGGGGACAGCGCGGCCGAGCCGTGCAGGCCGCGAACGGCGTCGATCACCTCGGCCAGGCAGCGCGCGTCCAGCACGCCGGAGGAACTGCCGTGATTGTGGTCGTGGCCCAGCCGCACCTGCGCGAATTCCAGGTTCGGGTTCATCCGTGTCTGCGGATCGATCAGCCACACGCGCAGCCACTCGACGGCCCGCAGCGCGGCGGCCTCATCGCGATGAATCTTCGCGGCGGCCGCCAATTCCCCGACCGACTCCGCAAATTTCCAGAGGCGCTCATGATCGCCCTTCGCGACCTGCTCGAGATTGTGGTGACCGTCCCGGCTGAGGTAGGGCAGGCCGTCCGGCTTGGACGGATCCGGCCAGTAGTACCGGGCATAGCTGACGTAGTCGTGGTCGTCGCCGGTGGGAGAAGGCTGCGGCTTGGCCGTGATCGCCACGATCGGCTCCTTCAGCGCGGCGGGCGCCTTGGTGGCCAGCGCCTCGAGATCGGCACGGTTGTGCAGAAAAGGATCGTCCGCCCGCGCCACCGAACCGAGGAGAATCGCGCCGGTCATGGCCAGGAACGATTGAACCGCAATGAATCGGTTTACTTGATACATCGTTCCATGTGACGCCGCGCCAGGCGGTTCGATTACAAACGCCGCAGTGCGCACCGAGATCTCATCGCAAACAGGGAAGAGGCTGAGGACAGTTGCGGATTTGTCACCGTTATCTCCAGCAAATCTCTTCGGTTCGATGAGGACATCGAACCCTACCGTCGCACGTGTTCGCTTAAAACTTATCGCTTATAGCTTAGCGCTTGCCGCCGCGCAGCCGATCCGCCCACTCGAGAAAATACTTCATGTTCGACCGGTCCTCGTGTCCGCCGTCGTGCTGACGCCACGCCAGTTCGCCGTCGAGCAAGCCGGTGTTGACCGGTGGCATCGTCGCGAGGCGATAGTCCCGGGTGTCGCCGATGTCATGCGCGCCGAGCAGCCGAAACACCGCGCCCGCGGCCACCGTCGCCATGTAGCTGCCCTGTTGATCGAGCCAGTGTGCGTCGCCCTTTTCGGGCACGCCGTAGCTGATGAACGTCGGCCGCGGCGCACAGAGGGCGATCAATTCGTGCGAGTCGACCGGAATATCGCGGGCGTCCTTGCGCCCAAACGACGACTCCTCGGCCGCGTATTTCAGAAAATTGCCCGCCATCCAGTGATACGCGCCGGAGCTCGCGAGATTCTCCACCGATTCGCCGAAGTCGCGCCGGTGCGGCTTCGCGCCGCCCTCGCCGGACGAGCCCACGAGCACGAAAGCGAAGCGCGGTTCAAATGCCATCGTGACCAACGCGGCCTTGCCGTAACGCGACACGCCCTCGATGCCGACGTGCTTCGCGTCGACCTCCGGTCGCGTCTCAAGGTAGTCGAGCACCCGCGCCGCTCCCCAGGACCACGCGCGCAGTGCGCCCCATTGTTCCGGCGTGCGACGTTTGCCATGATTCGTCAGGCCGATGATTCCGGCGGTGAGTCCCGCGCCGTTGTCGGCCTGGATGCTGTTCGTGTTGATCGAAACGTAGCCCCAGCCGTCGGTGACCAGCCGCTCCTCGGAGCGCGGACCCGGCGGCTCCGGAAAGCCCGGAAAATGCGGCATGGGATCGTCGGGCATCGCGCCCCAACTGAACATCTCCAGGATCGGAACAGGCGTTTTGGCATTCTTCGGCAGGACAACGGCGATGCTGATGTTCACGTCAATCTGCGGATCCGACGAATTGTCGACGTGTCCCACCACGCGCCGCGCCACCACGGGAGTGTCGCCGAGCTTCGTTTCCACGGTCTGCGTGACGGTCCAGGTGACCGACGGGACCCCGGCCGGAATTATCCCGAGCACCTCATGCTCGAAATCGGCCACGATTTCGGGCCGGCGATTCTTCCACCACATTTCCGGCGTCGTGACCTTGCGTCCGTCCTTTAGCGTCAGCGGATCGGGCCAGTCCGGGAAGGGATTCGCCTTCGCTTCATCGTAGTTCGCCTGATTCGGAGTTCCGGGCGCCGTGTTGCCGTTGTGCCCCGGGCGGAGCTTCGTGATGCCGAGCTGCCTTTGCATGTCGGCATGATCCTCCTCGGTCAGCTTGTTGATGCGCGCGCGTTCCTCCGGACTCAACTGCCACGGCATGACCGGTGCCGCCGGTTTGGCCGGAGCCGGGGCGGTCGCCGGTGCGTCGGCGGCGGACATGAAACGGAAAGCCAGCAACGTCAAGGCGGCGGCGAGGAAGCGTGGGGGTAGGTTCATGCGTCGGGATACGGAGGATAGACGATGCGCGCCGTCGCCGAAAAATCAAAAACGCTCTAACGTGCGAACAGGAGACAAATCCCAAAATGGCCGAATCCGGGTCGCTGAAGATTGCCCACGAACCACACCGAAGACATGGATGGACAATCCCGCGCGAAAATCACGAAAGGACAAAAGATTGGTTCAGGAAAGGCCTCTCGTCACTTGGTACGTGTCGCACGCCACTCTCTTGATCGGTCTCCTCCGTAGTTCACCCAATGGCCGGCGGCGCGACCGGCTCCTATGTTGGCCGAACCATGAAAACCTCAATCAATTCCAAGGTGCGAACATCCACTTCCCGCCGGGGCTCGCGCTGGTCGGATCGTGTCACTCACACCAGCAATGCCCTCGATCTCGAGCAGGGCGTGTTTCGCGGGTCGGATCCGGCGCGCATTGCCCGCTCCCTGATGCGTTCCGCCAACGCCAGCAACCGGCGCAAATCGAGTCCGTACCGCTCGGCGATGTCGATGCTTACGTTCTACGAGAATCGCGCCGGGAAGCATCTGCCCGAGTCACGGCGGAAAATCCTCGAACGGGCCAAGGCGATCCTGCGGGAAAAGCACGACCCGACCCGCTGATCCGACTAGGGCGACGGATGTTGACGCAGCTGGAAGCGGATGGCCTCGAGCACCGCCAGCGGAGTGAAGGGCTTCGAAAGCGCTTCGTGGATGCCCAGGGCGGATAGTTCCTCCTGGCGCTCGCGATCATGCAGTCCGGTCGCCACCACGACCTTCAGGCGCGGGTTCAACTGGCGGGCAGCGCGGATCAGGTCGAGTCCGGTCATTCCGGGCATCATCAGGTCGGTGAAGAGAAGTTTGATCGCATCCTGATGGTGCAGCAGCTGGCGCATCGCCTCGGCCCCGTTTTCCGCCGCCAGCACCCGGTAATTGTGTTGCTCGAGCACGCGCTGCAACGAGCTTCGAATCGCCAGTTCATCGTCCACCACGAGAATCAGCTCCTGGTATCCGCGCGGCGCAGCGGGCGGGGCGGACGTCGCCATCGCGGCGGACGATTGGTCGGCGGGCAGGTAGACCTTGAAGACGGTGCCGCGCCCCACCTCGCTGTAGACCGTGACGAAACCCCCGTGGCTTTTCACGATCCCGAGCACGGTGGAAAGGCCCAGCCCGGTTCCCTTGCCCACCGCCTTCGTGGTGAAAAATGGCTCGAAGATGCGCGCCAGGTTTTCGGGCGGAATCCCCTCGCCGGTGTCGGTGACCGTCACGAGCACGTAGGAGCCGGGGGGTGCGCCGGGGTGCTGCGCGATGTCGCCGCGTTCCACGACGGCATTCTGCGCGCTGAGGGAAAGCTTGCCGCCGTTCGGCATCGCGTCCCGGGCGTTGACGCAGAGGTTGAGGACCACCTGGTGCAGCTGGGTGGCATCGGCGATGACCGGCCATAGCTGGGCGGCGACGTTGCTGCGGATCTCGATTTCGCGGGGAAAAGTTTCCTGCATGATCGCCGCCATTTCCCGGACGAGATGCTTCACCTGCACGGGTCCGCGTTCGCCCTCGATGCCGCGACTGAAGGTCAGCAATTGCCGGATGATGCTCGCCCCGCGCAACGTCCCCTTTTCGATCATGTCGATCATCGCCGCGTCGTGCGGATCGGTCAGCTTCTCGCGCAAGGCCGGAGCGACGATGAGCATCGGGGCGAGAATGTTGTTCAGGTCGTGCGCAATGCCGCCGGCCAACGTGCCGACCGCCTCGAGGCGCTGGGCGCGCAGGAACTGGGTTTCCAGGTTTTTCTGCTCGGTGACATCCTCCGCCACTCCGACGATTCGACGGACGACGCCCTTTTCGTCCCGAACGGCATAGGCGATGTCGTGAATCCAGCGGGTCGCCCCGTCGGGCCGCAGGATCCGGTAGGTCTCGTCGTAGGTTCCCGCCGTCTGGCGGGTCAGGATCGCCTCGATCACGCGATCGCGATCCTCCGGCACCACGCTTTCGATCCACGCCCGGGAAACGACTTTGGGATCGGTGACCGCATGGCCCCAGATGCGCTCATAGGCGGGGCTGACATACAGGACTTCTCGTGACTGGGCATCCGCGATCCAAAAGACCTCGTGGATGTTCTCGACGACCTGACGGAACTTCTCCTCGCTTTCGCGCAGTGCCCGCTCCGCCCGCTGGCGATCCGTGATGTCCCGGACCAGCGCAACGAGGTAGTCGCGGTCAATCGTCACGCGATTGATGCTGAGCTCGACGGGGAAATCAGTCCCGTTCTTGTGCCGGTGGGTCTGCTCGATGAGCACCGAGCCGGCTTCACGCAGTTGGACTCCGATTTCGTCAAACTTCTCCTTGGTGAGCACGGGATTGATCTCGAACACCGTGAGTCGCAGGCACTCCTCGCGCGTGTAGCCCAGCTGGCGGCACGCGGCCTCGTTGACATCGAGCAGTCGGGCGGTCTGCGGGTCGACCACTTCGATCCCTTCGCTCGTTCGGTCCATCAGCTCGCGAAACATCCGCAGCGAGGCCTCGGCCTCCTTCCGCGCGTGAATGTCGAGCATGAAGCCGGCCAGTCCTGATCCCGACGGAAAAAGGCGGAAATCAAACCAGCGCCCGCTTCCGGGAAGGCGGAGTTCGAAGGTTTCGGGAGTACGATCGCGCATGGCCCGCCGGCAGCGCTCTTCCAGCGGTGTCCCGAGCAGGTGGGCAAAGGGCTCCCAAAAGGACCGTCCAACGGCTTCCGCCTGAGTTGGCTCCAGCAGCTCCCTCCCGAGTTCGTTCAGAAAGGTGAGCTTCCAGTCGGCATCCAGTGCGAAACATGCCTCGGTCATGCCCTCCACAATCTCGGCCATGCGGATGCGCGATTCCTCCGCGCGGTGCTGCTCCGTGATGTCCTGAAAGGCTCCGCGCACCATTACCACGCGGCCCTCCTCAATCACCGGTTCACCGATCGTGCGCACCCATTTTCGGCGTCCCACCGCCGAAAGGAATTCCAGTTCGAGATCATAAGGCGCGCCGCATTCCACCACGGCCTTGACGGCCGCCTCGATTTTCTGCCGCGATTCTCCGACGTAGTGGCTGAGGCCGCGACTGACCGAGGCCGGAGCGTCGGGCGACAGGTCATGAATACGTGCCACTTCCTCAGTCCAGGTGCCTTCGCCGGTGGCCGGATTGAAGCACCACCCGCCCACATGCGCCATGCGCCCCGCGTCGCGCACCACCGATTCGCTGAGGCGCAGCGCGGCCTCCGCCTTTTTCCGGGCCGTGATGTCAAGCGCGGTCGTGAGGGAATACTCGGTGCCGGCGATGGCAAGAAGGTCGACGTTGATCAGCAGGGTCACCTCGCGGCCGGACCGGTCCAGCAGGGTCACCTCACGATCCCGGATGCTCCGGAGCCGCGTGATGTCGGCGATGAGGCTTTCACGCTGCCCAGGCTCGCGGTGGTAGCCGAGCGTGTCGGAAGTCTGGCCGACAATTTCCTCCTTCGTGCGCCCGAACAGGCGCAACCAGGCCTCGTTGGCGTCCACGATCTGGAAGCTCGGAAATCGCGACAGAATCGCCGGCAACGCCGCCTTGTTGAACATGACCGCAAACCGTTCCTGGCTCTCGCGCAGCTCCTGCTCCGCCCGCTTGAACGCCGTGATGTCCCGCGCGATTTTTGACGCTCCGACCGTCCGTCCCGCATAGTCGAGCACCGGCGAAATTGTCACCGCGACCGCGATGCGCCGGCCATCCTTTCGCACCCGCTCGGTCTCGAAATGTTCGACATGCTCCCCGCGGGCGATCCGGGACAGGATCTGCGGTTCCTCGGCGGCCCGGTCCGGCGGGATGAGCCGCATCATCGGTTGGCCGATGATTTCCGCCGCGGCGTAACCGAAGATTCTCTCCGCTCCCGCGTTCCACGTTGTGATGATACCGTCGAGAGTCTTGCCAATGATCGCGTCGTCCGATGAATTCACGATCGCCACGAGGTGGGAATGCGCGACCGAATCCCGCTCCTGGCGCAGGGCCAGCAGCCAGACGAAACAAAACGCCAGGGCGGCACTCGCGGCGGCGAGAACCGACAAGCCCGCTTCCGCGACCGGACCCGTCGCCGCGAGCAGTCCGGCGACACCGAAAGGCGCGAGCAATGCCAGTGCGAGGTAGCGCCGCAACGGACCGGAACCGGTCCCGCTACTGGTCAGGAGCGCGGGAATTCCGGCGTCAGGGCGCAGCACGACGACGGCCACGCCCAGTCCCGCGAACGATGCCGCGGTGTGAGCGGCCATGTCGGCAATCGGCGCCAGCGGACGCCCGCCGTAAATATAGCGACACAATCCCAGGCACGCCGTCAGGTACACGGCGAGGCCGAGGGCGTGCTGCAGGCCAACCCGGGAGTTTCTTACCGCCAGCCAAAGCGCCGTGCCAAACAGGATGAAGTCCAGCGCGGTCATCGCGGACATGCGATGGGATTGAAGCCCCATCTTCCCAGTGAGCCAGTACAGGCTGGCTTCGCGGCCGAGCGCGAGCGCCGCAAGGTGAACGATTCCGAGCAATATCACCGCTTCCGCGCAAAACAACACGGCCCGGCGCCGCCAGGCTGAAGGCCGCAGCCGGCCGGTTCCGTTCAGGCCGGTCGCACTCCGGACCGCCCAACCGCTTAGCAGCAGCCCGATCGCTGTCGCGGGTGCCATGGCGGGCCACTCCGATCGGATGCTGCGGAGCGCGGCCACGTCGGCGACCCATCCGAGCAATACCAAGGCTGCCAACGTGATCACAACAACGGCAACGTCGGCGGCAAAACGTGAGGGCCAGGGCGTGGGGGCTGGCGCCTGCATGATCGGTCACTGGGGGCCCGAGACGGCATTCTGCCCGCTCACGACGCCTATGCAACAGTTATGCGATCAATTACACTCTATAAGGATCAATGCCGCCGACTGGATATAAACTACAAACCGACGGTTCTGTTACATTTCTATAGGGTCAGAGCTTATAACATCCGGAGGATCACACCGGTCCGAAACAATGGAAACCGGCCAAACATTCAAATATATGAAAACGGGTTACAGAAACGAGCCCGAAGCGAAAGGCTTCCGCCGGGGTGAGTGATGCCCTCGCCGTTTTCCCCGGCTCAACCCGCAGCAGACGCGACTCGTCGATCTTACGATGGCACTGCAACTTGCCGGTGCGCTGAGGACATCCGCCTCACCTTTTCCTGCGATCCAGGTTTCCATGGCTTCGGTCTCTTCGCTCCAGTCGCTCTGCTTCTTGTTACTTCAACGTCCGCAAGTACGCGATGATCGCCCCGATCTCCTCGCGGTTGTGCTTTTTTGCGAACGACGGCATTTCACCCTCCCGCCCGTGTATGATCATATTGCCGATGTATCGGTCGCTCACTTGCAGATCATGCAGGTCCGGCCCTTCGTCGCCGTGCGCATCAGCGCCGTGGCAATGGGCACAACTGTTCAGGAAGAGCGTCGAGCCGTGCTGAATCATCTCCGGCGTCACGGCCGCCGGATCGATCCACTGTCGGCCCGCGTCCGGCAGGGCATGAGATTCGCGCGCCGCCCGCGCGGACAGCGTTCGCCCGAGGGCAGCCGACGCTGCGAGCGAACTCGCACCGGCCAGAACCGCAACGATGAGAGGTCGTATCCATGTCGTCATTCGGCGAATTCTTTATGAACCACGAATGAACATCCTTGGGCACGAACGATCGGGGACCACCCGCGGGCATTGCGAAAGGTCAACCCGTTGCAGTGCCGGCCAAAGTCGGAATTCGGAAATGCATTTCGATCGACGGAAAGTCTCTGGACTCTTGCCTCTCGGCTCTCGACTAAGCGGATCGGGTTCATGGCTGCGCCGACACCAGTTCTCCCCCGAAATACGCCGCGGCGAAAATCAGGAGCGATCCGGCGAACACCACCAGGGCGTAGCCTCCCAGTTGCGTCCGGGTCAGGGTTGGCCGCGCGGTCCAGCGCCAGGCGGCGGCGCCGATGATCAGCGCAAATGCCGGCCAGACAAACCGGTGATGCCAGCCCAGGGCGCCGGTGCCCCAAAGTTCGCCGTGGGTGAGATACAATCCGGATACCACGGCCGCCACGCACCCGAATCCTGCCAACATGATGCCGATCAGACCGGCCAGGCGCAGCCCGTGCGCCTCCGGGTGTGTCCAACGAGCCACCGCCAGTCCGTCGCAGGCAAACGCCACCAGCGTGAGCACGATCGGGAAATGGGTGCTGGCCCCATGGACTTTCGACCACGGAATCGTCATGGTCAGGACGGATCGGCCAGCGTGGAGTCGACGATCGCCAGCGGCGTGCCGGTCTCGACGTACGAAACACGCGTGAGCCCGAGGAATGACCGCAATTTTCCGGCCTCGACCACCATCGGCCCGGGCTTCGGCGCCTGACCGGGCGCGGGCTGCGGAAAGGCGGTTGAGCGCGCCGTGTGGAAAGTGACGTTGCCCTCGACCTTCTGCATCGCCTGGTGGATGTGACCGTTGAGGACCGTCACCGAGCCGAAGCGCTTGAGCAGAGCGAGCGCCTTCTCTGCGTCCTGCGTGCCCCAGCCCCATTGCGGATAAACCGACCACAGCGGGATGTGGGCGTAGACGACAATCGGCGTTTCGGACGACAGCGATGCCACGTCACGCGCGAGCCAGTCGAGCTGCTCCGCTCCGAGCACGCCGAGTCCGCCCTCGCTGATGCTGGCGACGTTGACCAGCCCGATGAAATGCACGCCCTTCTGGTCAAAGCTGTGCCAGCCGGTTCCGAGGGTGCCGCGACCGAAGCGTTCGCGATACAAGGCGCCGTTGTCGTTCAGGATGTCGTGCTCCCCCGGCACGTAGAATATTTTTCCGGTGCGACAGTCGCGCAGCATCTGCTCGAGCGTGTCGAACTCGCCCGCCTCAGCGAGATGGGTGAGGTCGCCCGTGTGCAGGATGAAATCCGGCGACTTGGGCAGTGCGTTGATGCGCTCGATCGTCGTACGCAGCGTGCCCAGGACATCCTGGTTGGCGGGCTTCTTGAAACCGATGTGGCTGTCGCTGATCTGGACGAAATCGAGCGTACCGGCGGAGGTGGCGAGGAGCGGCTTGCCGCCCGTGACTTCGGTGGCCGCGAGGACGCGGGAGGTGAGCACGCCGCCGCTCACGCTCCACAACACGCCGGTGCCGGCCCAGGCCATGCACTTGAGAAAGCCGCGACGGTCGATGCCGTCGTGGTGAGAGTCGTCGTGAATGAGATTGCTCATGATGGGGAAGGGTGGATTCACCCCGTGCTACCCGGCCCGGCGGCGAATATTCCCCCGGCCGGGGATTTTTTATCGAAATGGAATAAAATCGCGACCGTCGCGTACTACCTTAAAGCAAGAGCCACCTCCCCGCCGTGCCCTCCGCCTTCGAAAGTGCCATGCTGCCGCACCTCGACGCCGCCTACAACCTGGCGCGGTGGCTGATGCGCAACGAGCACGACGCGCGCGACTGCGTGCAGGACGCCTACCTGCGGGCGTTTCAGGCGTTCGGGCGATTCCGCGGCGGCGACGGCAAGCCGTGGCTCCTCACCATTGTGCGCAATGTCTGCTATTCGCGCCTGCGCCAGTCGCTCGCGATCGAGCCCGCCAACGCCTTCGATGAGGAGCTGCACGGCGTGGTCGATCAATCCGCCGAGGACGCGGAGCGCGTGCGTCGCGAAGCCAGCCTCGAACTGTTGCATCAAACGATGGAGGAATTGCCCGAGGCGATGCGCGAGGTGATTGTGCTGCACGACCTCGAGGAGCTTTCATACAAGGAAATTGCCGCGGTCGTCGGCATCCCGCTCGGCACGGTGATGTCGCGTCTCGCCCGCGCGCGGCTGCGCCTGCAGCAGGAGCTGCGTCGCCGGCTCGATGTCACGGAGGAAACCAAACCATGAATTGTGACGAGGCCCGGACGCTGCTGGCGGCGCATCTCGACGGCGAACTCGATGTCGTGCGTGATGCCGCGGTCGTGGCGCATCTCAATCATTGTCCCGCCTGCGCCGCCCAGGCGCTCGCCCACGCCGCGCGGCGCGGACTCGTGCAGGAAAAGGCGATGCGTCATGCCGCTCCCGCGGACCTGCGGGCCGGGATCGTGGCGCAACTGCGCGGAACGGAACGCCCGGTGGTGCGACCGATCCCGGTCGTTTTCCTGCGGCAGGTCCTGCCGATCGCGGCCGGTCTGGTTGTGGCGGGATTGATCGGGTTTCAGTGGGGAGCGGCCCACATGCGGAATGAGGCAGCCGTCGACGAATACACCACGGCTTATGTGCGCGGCACCTCAACCGGCCATTCCCTGGACGTGATTTCGACGGACCGACACACCGTGAAGCCGTGGTTTGTCGGCAAGATCGACTTCGCGCCGAGCGTGCACGATTTCGCTGCGCAGGAATTTCCACTCGTTGGCGGCCGACTCGATCGCGTCGCCGGTCAACCCGCGGCCGTGCTCGTCTACCATCGCCGCAAACACGTGATCGATGTGTACGTGACCCAGGGTGGAGGATCCGCACTTCCGGCGATCGACAAGCGCTTCGGCTTCAATCTCGTCAGCTGGACGCAGGACGGGCTGCGTTATGTGGCCGTGTCAGACCTCGCGGCCTCGGAACTCGGCGACTTTGCCCGCCTCTGCCAGTCCGCGAAGGACTGACGATCCCCCCACGAATTTCACGAATCGACACGAAAGATAGGCCGATCGGTAGGGCCCGATGACCTCATCGGGCCGTGCGGTTAGCTTTGACCACAGAGCCACAGGGCTTCCCGCGAAACACGCGGAGGACGCGAAAAATAGGTTCGCGCGACGAGCTTCCGGGCTGCGCCCGTTGCTCCTTGCGCACTTTTGGGAATGCGATCCGAGGATTGCGGGTTAGTGAATCCCCTCACTCTTCACTTCTTTGCGGCTTCGCCTTCCGCTTGCTCTCATCCGCCGCGCCCTTTTTGAGCGCGATCAACAGGACGGCAGTGCTGCCGAGAATTCCGAGCACGGAAACAAACAGTAGGATTCTCATCGGAAGGGCGGGTTACTTGTTGGTGGGGGGATTCGCCGCCTGGCGCAAGATTGTGCCGGCCAGGGCGTCGAACGTGGCGTTGCCGGAGGCGCCGGCGCCAACCATCACCTGCGGGGTGATGAGCACCTTCCCCTCGGCGACGAGTTTCATGAGCTCGATCTGCGTCACCTGGTTCTGTCCGAGCGTCTCGACCATCACCTTGTAGGCGGCGGCCCGGCCCTGGCCGAGAATTTCCTGGGCCTTGGCGTCGCCCTTCGCGCGCTCGACGGCGGCCTCGGCCTGTTGCGTGGCCACCTGCACGTTGAAGGTCGCGGCGGCCAGGTTCTTTTGCTGGTCGGCCACCTCGGTGGCCTTCACGAGTTCGGCGCGGGCGGTCTGTGCGAGCTTCTGCTGTTCATAGAGCGCCTGCTGGTTTTCCGCGACCTGCTTGTCGGTTTGGGTCGCGAGCAGATCCTGACCGGCCTTGGTCACGTCCAGGTGGATCTGTCCGACATAAACCCCGTCGCAGGTGAGCTTGTAGCGCGCGAGCTCGGCCGTGATGTCCTTGGTCGCGGTCTTCTCAATCTCCGAGCGGCTGTTGACGAATTCCAGTGCGGTCAGGTGTTCGGCCACGTTGCGCATCACCGCGCGGATGACGGGCAACACGACCTTGGCCTCGAGCACTTCGAGCGTTTCGTCCTCTTGGTCATCCTTCACCACGGTGTCGGGATTGCCGAGCAGCGCGACGAGGTAGGACGCGTTGCTCGACTCGACCGCGCAGATAAGACGGACGTCGACCGGGAACGTGAAACCATCCCGGGTGCGCACCGTGACGGCCCAGGCCATCACTTCCGAGGCCGACACCGTATGGGCGGCGGCGGAATTCGGACGGACGGAGGTGGCCGAATAATTGTAGGAGCGCTGTGTGGTCTTCACCATCACCGGCGCGTAGGCCTCGGTGTTCAGGTAATAGGCGCCCGGCGTGAGGGCCTGCGCCCAGATGCCGCGGAATTCCTTCGCGACCAGCGGCACGCCGTTGACCACGGGCAGCGTGGATTGCGCGGCCTCCTGCGGAGTGAGCATCCGGCCGGTGTTGCTCTTGATGACGGCCACCGATCCCGCCGGCACCTGCAGCGCGGGAATGCTTTTCACCTCGAAAAGGACCGGATTGAAGCGATACGAGCCCGGCGTCAGGATGGTCGTCTGCGGCCCGCGGTAACCCTGGTGCGTGAGGAAATTTTCGGCGTCGAGCATGTCCTGCACGCTGCTCCACGAGGGCGCAAACGTCTGTCCGTCGGGCAGCGCCTGTCCGTCACGGGCGGAGACCACGCCGACATTGCCCGCTTCGATGGTGATGATCGACTGCGTGTGCACCTCGTAGATGAAGGGCAGGAGGCCGAAATGCCAGCCGGGCCCGAGGATCTTCGCCTGCGGGCCGCGCTCGCCGTTGCGGGCGATGATGTGACCCGTCGGCAATTCCGGACCGAAGCGCTTGCTGACGATGCCCACCTCGTCGTTGCCGATCGAGACCGAGGAGCCGATGATGATTCCGAAGAGGAAGAGAAACAGGGCGAGCGACGCGAGTGCGCCGCGCACGAGGGCCGTCTGGTTGGAATAAAGATACGACGCGCCGAGGGCGACGATCGCGAGCAGCGAGAACAGGATGATGATGGTCATGGTGCGGGAAAGGTCGGTGCCGACCGGTGTCGGACGGGGAATGATGCCACGATTGGCGCGGACGCGGAATTACAATGCGACGTTTGCTTTCCGGCCGATGGGCAACCGCTGGGTTGCGGCGCGGCTGAACGGCCTTGCGGGGGCAGGTAAGGAAAACGGCATGCGAACTACCTGAGCGCCGGCCATGGCCCTGGCGGCGCGGGGTGGGTGTATCGATGGAGAGGATGCGCTCCGCTTCCGTCTTCAGCAACTCAAAGATTAATCTCTCCGCGCCTTGGTGGTTCGATCCCGTCGCTCACGGAAAACACCGGAAAATCCGAACGACGATCCCCCACGAAAGTCACGAACTGGCACGAACGACAGGCCGACCGGTAGGGCCCGATGACCTCATCGGGCGGTGCGCTTGGTTTAAACCACAGAGACACAGAGGGCTTTCCGCAAAACACGTGGAGGACGCGAAAAATGGCTTCGCTCAACGAGCTTCCGGGCTGCGCCTTCGCTCCTTGCTCCTCGATGCTCGCAACGGCTCGTTTGCCCGCGGAGCACACCGAAGACCAGGAGTGGCTTGTCGCAGGAATTCGCAGAATCAATCGGATCATCCGCGTTCTCAAGGGAGGTTGCGTCGTTTCAAATGCACCTTCGTGCCTCTGTGGTTCAATTCATCGGCGTTCGAGTGGCGCCGGTCCGATCAGGGCATCGTCCCCTGCCGAATTGCTGAATCGAGCTCTGGTCTCTAGACTCTGAGCTCTAAGCTACCTCCGCCTCCACCTAACGGTCCAGCGCCACCACGCTTTTCCCTGCCGCTCAGGGCCGCAAATCTCCACTCTCCGCTTCGCAACCCCCGTCGCCATGACCCGCCTTGTTTTCGCCTTCGTTGCCCTCGCGCTTCTTGCCCCGCTTCTTGCGGCCGTGTCGGATCGGCCGACGTTTGCCGCGGAGCCGTTCGATCTCGCCCAAGTCCGCCTCGGACCCGGCCCGTTCCGCGAGGCGCAGGAGCGTGATCGCGAATATCTTCTCCGACTCGAACCCGACCGGCTGCTCCATACTTTTCGGTTGAATGTTGGATTGCCCTCGTCGGCCGAGCCGTACGGTGGCTGGGAAGGGCCGGACGTCGAACTGCGCGGGCATTCTTTGGGACACTATCTCTCCGCCTGCTCGCTGATGGTCCGCAGCACCGGCGACCAGGAACTGAAAAAGCGCGTCGACACGATCGTCGCCGAGCTCGCCAAGTGCCAGGCCGCTTCTCCGAAGGCCGGATTCCATGAGGGTTACCTGTCGGCATTCCCCGAGTCGTTCATCGACCGCGTCGAGGCGCGCAAGGAGGTCTGGGCGCCGTGGTATACCCTGCACAAGATTCTGGCGGGCCTGATCGACGCCTACACCCTGACGGACAACAAGCAGGCGCTCGACGTCGCCCGGAACATGGCGAAGTGGATCGCGTTCCGCGTCGA
Organism: Candidatus Didemnitutus sp.; assembly: GCA_035545955.1. Classification (GTDB taxonomy): domain Bacteria; phylum Verrucomicrobiota; class Verrucomicrobiia; order Opitutales; family Opitutaceae; genus Didemnitutus. The sequence continues at coordinate 75,194 of DASZXI010000036.1, forward strand.
TCATCTCACCACCGCCCAGATGCAGGAATCGCTGCAGACCGAGCACGGCGGCATGGTCGAGGCGCTCGCGAATCTCTACGCGATCACCGGCGATCCCGAGCATCGCCGGCTCGCCCACGCATTCGATCATGAGTTCGTGTTCGAGCCGCTGGCCGAGGGACGCGACGTCCTCGATGGACTCCACGCCAACACCCAGATTCCGAAGATCATCGGCGCCGCGCGCGAATATGAACTCACCAGCGACCCGCGCTATCGCAAGATCGCCGAGACATTCTGGGACCGCGTCGCGCTGCACCGCTCGTACGTCATCGGCGGCCACAGCGACAGCGAGCATTTCTTCCCGGTCGATCAGTTTGCCGCGCACGTCGGCACCGAGACGGCCGAGACCTGCAACACGTACAACATGCTCAAGCTGACGCGCCATCTCTACAGCTGGGACGCGCAGGAGCACTGGATCGAGTTTTACGAGCGCGGACTCTACAACCACATCCTCGCCTCCCAGGACCCGGCGCAGGGCATGTTCGTCTACCTGATGTCCCTCGAACCGGGTCACTTCAAGACGTACTCCACGCCGGAGAATTCGTTCTGGTGCTGCGTCGGCACCGGCATGGAGAACCACGCGAAATATGCCGACACCATCTTTGCGCACGATGCCGAGGGCCTGTTCGTGAACCTCTTCATTCCGGCCGAACTCAACTGGTCCGAGCGCGGCGTCTCGGTCCGCCAGGAAACGCGCTTTCCCGACGACGCCACCACGCGGCTGACCATTTCGGGTCCGAAAGCGTCCTCGTTCGCACTGCGCATCCGCCATCCGCAGTGGTCGGCGGGTCCGCTCGGCCTAAAGGTCAACGGCGAAACCGTCGTCGACTCCAGTGCCGCGGGCTCGTACGCCGTGATCAAGCGCGAGTGGCATGCGGGCGACCGCGTGGAAGTCACGTTGTCACCGGTGCTGCACACCGAAGCGTTGCCGGGTGATGCGACCGAACAGGCCATTCTCTTCGGCCCGATTGTCCTCGCCGGCAAACTGGGCGCGGCCGACATGCCGAGTCCCTACGAACGTGACCAGCTCGATCTCGCCCGCTTCCCGCACCCTGACGTTCCGGCCTTCATTCCCGATGGCGCGGATTGGCTTGGCCGGGTCGAGCGCATTTCGCCGCACGAACTGCTTTTTCGCACGCACGGCATCGGGCGGCCGCACGACGTGCTGTTGGCGCCTTTCTACCAGCTCCAGCACGAGCGCTACGTGGTTTATTGGGATGTGTTGACGCCGACCGCGTGGGACGCCCGCAATCACGAACTCGCGGCGCTGGACGCCGAATGGAAGGCGCTGCCCGCGACGGCCGTCGATTTCGTGGCCGCGGGCGATCTGGAGTCCGAGGCCCGTCACGCCATTCGCACCGGAAAAACGGACTCCGGCCAGGTCGATGGCCGCACCTGGCGCGAGGCGCAGAAAGGCGAATCGATCGCCTACACCCTCGCGACGCAGGGACAGGAAAAGCTCACGCTGGTGTGCGCGTACGGCGCGCGCGACCGCGCGCGGAAATTTGATCTGTGGGTCGACGACACGCGCCTCGCGACGCCGAAACTGACGGGCGAAAATGCCGGCGAGATTGTCTTCGAGAAATACGAGATTCCGGCGAACCTGCTGACGGGCAAGAAGAGCGTCACCGTGAAGTTCCAGTCCGACAAGAACTGGGACGGCGTCACGGCCAACATCTTCGCCTGCGCGCTCGTCCGGCCGTAACCGATCCCCCCACGAATTTCACGAATTGGCACGAATCAATCCCGGCCTCCGTGGTTCAGGCCACTGGTTGGTGAATTTCAAGTGATTCAGTGTGAGTGATCCGTGCGATCCGTGAAATCCGTGGTGAAAATCTTCTGATCGCCCGCTCTCTTTTGAGAATAAGCGGGCCGATGAGGACATCGGCCCTGCCGGTCTGCCGACCGCCTCGCTCCAGGCCACCGTGGCGCCAATTCTTTTTCTTGGGATTCCGGACCTCTTCGCCAACGTACTTCAATCATGTCGCGTCTGTCTTCCTTCCCGCGCCTCCTCTCGTCCCTTCTGCTCGCGTCGTTCGTTCCCGTCCTGCGCGCCGCCGACACCGCCACGGTGCAATCGCCCGACGGCACGATCAGCGTGCTGGTCCACACGGCGGGGGCGCTCACGTATCGCGTCGTGGTCGATGGACAGGCGGTGCTCACCGAATCGCACCTGGGCCTGAAACTGCGCAGCGGCGCCCGGCTCGGCCGCGACGTCGCGCTGATGCACGCCGACCATGACAACGTCAGCACGGTGTGGGAAAACCCGCTCGGGAAAAACCGCCAGGTGCGCGACCGCCACCGCGAGCTGCACCTGTCGTTTTCGGAGAAGAGCGAATTCGGCCAGCCGTTCGATGTCATCGTGCGCGTCTTCGATGACGGCGTGGGCATCCGGTACGTACTGCCGAAGACCTCCAGCAGCAAGGAGGTCATCATCGACGAGGATCTGACCGAATTCTGCTTCGCGGCCGATCACATCACCTTTGCCGGAAACAACCCGCTCGATAATCCCGACTATCCGGCGCGCCATGGCTTCGCCGGTTCGCAGGAGTGGGAGTATCGCCGCCGCACGCTGTCGGATCTGTCGGGCATCACGGTCACCGGCCTGCCCGTGCTCGTCCACACGCCCGCCGCCTGGGTGGCCATCGCCGAGGCCGATCTCGTCGACTGGTCCGCCATGTGGGTGTCGCGCCGCGCCGACCTGCCCATGCCGGGCGTCACGTTGCAGGCGCGGCTCGCGCCCGCGCTGGACGGCGATGGCCTGGTCCACGCGAAGCTTCCGCATGCTTCGCCCTGGCGTGTGCTCATGATCGGGCGCACCCCCGGCCGGCTCGCGGAGAGCGATCTGATCGTCAACCTCGCCACGCCTTCCCGCCTCACGGACACGTCGTGGATCAAACCCGGCCTGATGGCGTGGGATCACTGGTGGTCGGGCGACACGAAGGCCGACACCGCCACGATCAAGCAATACATCGCCTTTGCCGGTGAGATGGGCTGGCCCTACCAGCTTGTGGACTGGCATTGGTACGGCGAGCCCGCCAAGCCCGACGCCGACATCACGAAGGTCGATCCGGCGATCGACATGCCCGAGCTGCTGAAATTCGCGCAGGCCCGCGGCGTGCGCCTGTGGCTTTGGCTGCACTGGACGGATGCCGATCGCCACGACGCCTACCAGAAGGCGTTCGCGCTTTACGAGAAGTGGGGCATCGCCGGCGTGAAGATCGACTTCATGGATCGCGACGACCAGGAGATGGTGAACTGGTATGAGAAGATCACGCGCGCGGCGGCCGAGCACCACCTGATGGTCAATTTCCACGGCGCCTTCCGACCCACCGGCATGATCCGCACCTGGCCGAACCAGATCACCCGCGAGGGCGTCCTCGGCAATGAATATAACAAGTGGAGCACGCGGGTGACGCCCGAGCACAAGGCCACGCTGCCGTTCACGCGTTTCCTCGTCGGTCCGGCGGACTTCACGCCTGGGGGATTCGTGAATCGCCAGCCGCTGCATTTCCAGACGCACGTTTCGCCGACGCAGGTTATGGGCACCCGCGCGGCACAGCTCGCGCTCTTTGTGGTCTACGACAGCCCGATCGGCTGCGTGTGTGACAATCCCGACAACCTGCGCAACCAGCCCGGAATCGATTTTCTGCGCGTGGTGCCGACCGTTTGGGACGAGACGCGCGTGCTTTCGGGGGAGGTCGGCGAGGAAATCGTGATGGCGCGTCGATCCGGGAAGAAATGGTTCGTCGGTGCGCTCACCGACAGCAATGCGCGGCATCTGCCGCTGAAGCTGGATTTTCTCGGTGATGCGTCGGGCAAGTGGAAGGCGCGCTGGTGGCGTGACACGGCGGCGTCCGCGACGGACGCCACGCAGATCGAGATCATCGATCAGCCCGTGACTTCCTCCGACACCCTCGACCTGTCTCTCGCGCCCGCCGGCGGTGCGGTGCTGGAGATTGAGCGGTAGGGGCCGATGTCCCATCGGCCTTTCCGTCTCTCAACCCTCATCGCTCAACTTTCAACCCATCTAGCTGCCCACGGAACACACCGAACACGCGGAAATCGGACCAAGGCATTGGCCCACGAATCCACACGAGAGCTCACGAAGACGCTCGAAGCTTCCGGGCTGCACTCGTCGCTCCTCGCGCCCCTTGCAACCGGAACTATTGGCCACAAAATGCGAAAGAATACGGGTGTATATTGGCGATGGCCTTGGTTTCTGGTCACTCGTCACCCGTCACTGGCCACTCCCAGCAATCCGTGGTCAAGACCATCCGTTTGTGTCGGCGTCTCTTTGTAAATGTTATCCGTGCCGGAGACGCCTATAGTCTACAAATGATGAAGACAGGCCTCATAATAGGGTCACACGGGCATGAATCCTTTTGTAATGGGCTTTCTATATAGAAGCGATCGCTCTCCGAGGTTTTGCCGCGGTATTTTCGCAGCAGGCGCGTGATTCATTGGGGAGAGCGAATAGACTCTGCCACTGGTTGTTCCGATCAACGTGTAGGTTACGTTGACGAACCCGAACGCCCTGCGACCCTTTGCATTTTGCCATGCTCTTCCGGGGTGACGCATTAAATGTTATTCACATCGATTTAGGGCCTGGATTCGCGCGGGCCGACGCGGGACCGAAATTTACTTTTTCGGCGTGCGTGCCGACTGACAGGGAAAACCCTGACAATTCATGACACACTGGACCATCGGCAAGCGCATCACGGCGGGCGGCCTGCTTCTTCTCGCCACCCTGTCGGGTGTCGTCGTCTTTTCCCTCTTCGGCCTGCGCGCCCTCGATCACCGGATTGAGAGCATCCAGAGCCACGTCCTGCCGGGCATTTCGGCGATCGGCATGGCCAACAGCAGTTTCATGAATTGCTACAGCTCGCTGCTCATCGGCAAGGAGACCAAGGACGAGGCGGCGCGCCTCCAGGTGGTCGAGCGGGCCAACGGGCACCTGGCGCAGGCCAAGGAACAGCTGGATATCTACAACGCGGCCATCGAATCGCCCGAGGATCGCGCGAATTTTACCGAGCTTCTCCACCGGCTCGACGATTACCTCAAGGTGCGGGCCGAATACGTCACGTTGTTGAAGGAGGGCAAGCTGGCCGAAGCCACGGTCTTCGTGACCGCGTCGCTGGAGCCCTACAACGCGAAGATGCGCGAATGTTTCGGCACGATCATCCGCTGGAACGCGAACACCGGCCACGAATATGCGGCCAACATGAGCGCTGTTTCGAAGCGCACGATGAGCGGCGACATCATTCTTTCCGTGATCGGACTGGTGCTCAGCCTCGGCTGCGGCTTCCTGCTCCTCCGCAGCGTCACGCGGGCCCTGGTGAATCTGTCCGGCAATCTGACCGCCGTAAGCGCCCAGCTCTCGAGCTCCGCCGCGCAGGTGGCGTCGGCCAGCGACGCCCTCGCACAGGGCTCGACCGAGCAGGCGGCGAGCCTCGAGGAGACCAGCGCCTCATTGGAGGAGATGGCCTCGATCACGAAGCAGAACTCCGAGGGCTCGCTGAACGCGAAGAAGATTTCCTCGGAAAACCGGGAGTCCGCCGATCGCGGCTTTGCGCAGATGGAGCAGATGCGCGCCGCGATGGGTGAGATCAAGGCGTCGTCGCACGAGATCGCGAAGATCATCAAGACGATCGACGAAATCGCTTTTCAGACGAACATCCTCGCGCTCAATGCGGCAGTCGAGGCCGCCCGCGCCGGCGAGGCCGGGGCGGGCTTCGCGGTCGTCGCCGAGGAAGTGCGCGCGCTCGCCCAGCGGTCGGCCCAGGCCGCCAAGGAAACCGCTGCCAAAATCGAGGACGCGATCAGCAAGAGCGATCGCGGCGCCCAGATTTCCGAGGCGGTGGCCGGCGTGCTGCATCAGATCACCGACAAGACCCGCGAAGTCGACGGGCTGGTGGCGTCGATCGCCGACGCCTCGCAGGAGCAGAGTCAGGGCATTTCGCAACTGAACGTGGCCGTCGGGCAGATGGACAAGGTCACGCAGGACAACGCGAGCAGCGCCGAGGAGACCTCTTCGGCGGCCAAGGAGCTTTCGCTGCAGGCGGAGTCGCTGAGCGCGGCCGTGGCCGAACTGCAGAAGCTCGCCGGGCAGACTCACTCGACGCCGATCGAATCCGCCACGCCGCCTTCCGTCGTCCGGCCGACGCAGCCCACGCCGAAGCGTGGATCGCGTCTGCAGCCCGTCCTCGCCGCCTGAGCGCCGGCGCTCCAAGATAATTTTCACAGGAGATCGCGGAGGGCGCAGAGGAAATCTGGTGGAGCGACTTGTCCCCAAGGCGCTTGTCCGCGGGTCGTCCATTCGCGTCCATTCGTGTATTTCGTGGTTACTGAATCTGATCCCGGTAGGGGACGATGTCCCATCGGCCTTTCCGTCTCTCAACCCTCATCGCTCAACTTTCAACCAATCTGGCTGCCCACCGAACACGCGGAAATCGGACCAAGGCATTGGCCCACGAATCCACACGAAAACTCACGAATGACGGAGAATAATCGAGCCCACGAAGGCGCTCGCAGTTCCCGTCGCTTCGCGCGTGGCTCTTCTCGTGCATTGACCATTCTCCCTGGAAATAAACTTCCGTGTTTTCGGTGTATTCCGTGGGCCAATAAATCCGTTGTCTCCGGCAAGAATTGCCCGATCTCTCAACCCTCAACTTTCAACTCTCAACCCGCCCAAACCTCCGCACCGCCAACACCGCAATCCACACAAACAGCCCCAGCGTCGCGACCTGAGCCGCGATGAACGGCGGCTCCTTCTGCGTGGGGGCGAGCATGTGCAGCGCCTCGACCTTCTGGAACGCCTGGACGATGAGGACGAAATAGTTGAAGTACTGCGCCGCGACGGCGGTGATCGCGAAGGTCGTGCTCCAACTGCCGGAAAGTTTCTTTCCGTACAGGGCGTAGAAAGCGATCGCGAGATCGACGATCGAGATCACGCCCAAGCCCAGTGCCGGGGTGAAGCCGTGAATCGGGAACAGGAAACCCGTGAGACTCGTGGCCAGCGTGGTGACGAGGAAGACCACGTTGAGCGTCCGCGGCAGTTGTCCCTGCGCCAGGCAGGCGACGACGCCGAAACCCGCAATGATGCCGATCAGGCTCAGGCCCACATGGACGGGAAGAAGGACACTCATGGATACCGATTAGCCGTCCACCCGCACACCCTCAATCTCCAAGCACGGAATATTGGCGGAGGAAGGCGCAAAATCTTATGCAGGGCGGGGTCGCCTGCCCTGAGCTTGTCGAATGGGCCGAACCCCGCCGATGGGGATCGATGTTCCCGACATGTAGCGAGAGGCGAGTAGACGATCCGATGAAGGCACACCGTTGGGCGCATGCAGTAGGGATCGATGTCCTCATCGATCCGCGCCGGAAAAAATCCGCAAAAAGGGTAAGGTTGATGTCCGTACCGAACCTTCAGGAACTATCCGCGGAACACGCGACACAGATCCGTACTCAAATGAATGGCCCGCAAGACACGCGAATCACACCAAACTCGCGACGCACATCGCGACACGCCAATCGAACCTCATGAATGTCTGAAAAAGCGAAATGGCATCGAGTATCAAATGTGGACCTGGGATTGATAACGGGGGTTCGAATCCCTCACGGTCCGCCTCAGTGAGGGCTTGATTCCAAGTGAAAGTGAGCCGATACTGTTTATGGAATTGCCCCCCAGACCGAACCGGCTCCGTACGGTGCTCTTTCCGCAAGGATAGGTCGGGGGGATTTTTATTTTGGCCAAAATTGAACCTGCATTTCCCTGTGGGATATCAGGTTGTAGATGGGTGGTTTCTCAGACGGATTCGTGTACTTTCGGGCGACGGCGCCGCAAACCATGTCGGCAAGTTGCAGGAGAGAGTTCTGCCGCGAATCCTGCAGCTTAACCTTGCGGATAAACTTCGGCTCCGCGCCGCCTTCGTTGACTCGCTTGCGCAAATAGGTGCTGAGCTGGGTTCGGAACTCTCGTCCGCCGCTTCCGTCGATCACTACAATGGCGTCCCGCAAATAGGGCTTCGCGTTCTGGAAAACGAGACTGCAGGTGTACTTGTAGAATGGATCGGGAAACTGAAACCCCTTGCCGGTCAGCTTGGCCTTGTTGAGCACCACAGCAAAGTGGAACCATTGGTAGGTGCCCAAAACGCGAAAAAACTCCTCGCGCCAAGCTCGCTTCAGTTTGCTGAAGTGAAATTCAAAATGTTCAGGCAGACCGAGCTCGTGCCGAAGGAGCGCAATTCTTTGGTCGATTGCCGCCGCCTCCTCGTGATCCTCCACGAGGACCATGGTCACGGTGAAGTATTCGGAGCAGCCGCCCCCTGGGGGCATCCCCGGATCGCCTGATTCGTCGATGAAGACAAGCATATCGGATTCAATCTTTCCCTTCTCCCATCCGGTCACGCGTCACTGCCCGCCTACGATTTCTCTCAGATCTTCGGCTTTTGCATCAGCGCTTCGTTTCGCGCCTGTTCCTCGGCCTTGGTCTTTGCTTTGTCGTAGGCGGACCACGTCAAAAACATGCCCAAACCTTTCTGCCAGGTCGCCGTACTGCCGTCCGTGCGCCGCCACACTCGTTTCAGCCCCGGGACGGCACTCTTGGGCTCCTCAGTCCATTTCGCGCCTTGCCCATTGCTGTTCAGCACGAGCTGAATCTGGTCTTCCGACCAATCTCCGGGCTTGGAGTAGTTGATCCGCATGCAGCGTCCGTCGACCAGGTCGCACGTAATCGACCAGTCGCCCTGGCGGAAGAGCCGCTCCGGCCCTAGCGCCACCATTTTTCCCTGCGCAAAGATGAAGTGCTTGGAGTTCCCCGTGGGGGCGCCAAAGCGCTTGAACAGCTCGGCTTCCGTCTCGCCGAGCCGGCTGTACCCCAACGTCACGGCCAAGAAGCCCACCGCCAACACAACTGCGCCCCTAATATTCATCGGGAAAGGATTTTAATGCCCCGGCCCGAGGACTTCACGGAATTCAGGCCAACCCGCAGCGGCGCGTCAAATTCGAAGGCGCCCTCGCATTCCGCGGGACTGAGACAGTCCGCTTGGGGTGCCTGATCGAGCCGTTCCTGCCGCTGCCATATCCCCCAACGCTATTTGGTGAGCATGGCGCGAAGGCGCGCGTTCTCCGTTTTCAGCCGACGGCTTTCCGCCGCCAACGATCTTGTTTCACGAGAAGCCTTTCTCTGGGCGAAGGCAGATTGATATTGGTTGATCTGCGCCGCACTGGGCTCGCTTGGCAGCTCGGTCGCCCAAATCGCATCGCGGACGAATTCCCCTTCGCTGAATTTCTTCCCGTTGGCGACCGACCGTCGGAAGCAAATCATCTTAAGTCGGTCGAACGATTCCGAATCGAGCTTGCAGTTAAAGAGCTTCTTCTTGCCTTCAGGCGGGAGGCGCGGTCGTCCACTGGGCATGATTGCGGGCAATAAACGTTATGTGGCCGGAGGAGGCATTCTCGGCGGGCCTCATTACTGTAGACTCCCGTGAATCGGTCAATCATCGCTTCCACAAGAAGAATTCCGGGTCTGGTTGCGTCCGAACAGCTTTCCGATCGGGGAAACGGGCGTCTTTGCTTGTACACAGCTCTTGCGTATAGGCGTGCCCCGCCTAGATTTCGCCTCACCTTCTCCTTCGTGCCCGTCGATCTGCTCAGCGCCGGAATCTATACCATCCCGGAGGCTGCCCGCCTCACGCGGGTGTCGGGTGCGCGCATTCGCCGCTGGATGAAGGGATACGATTTTCGGACCGCGAAGAAAAAGAGGCATCACTCCGGCCCGGTTTGGACGGGGCAGCTGCCCCCCATCGACGACAAGATAGCGGTGGGCTTCAAGGATCTCATGGAGATCCGGTTTGTCGATGCCTTCATCAATGCCGGGGTGAGCTGGAGGACGATGCGTCAGGCCCATCAGGCGGCCAAATCAAAGCTCGGTACCGACCATCCCTTCTGCACGCACAAGTTCGCGACAGACGGTCGCGATATCCTGCTCGAGCAGGCGCAGGCGAGCGGCGACAAACACTTCGTCGATATCACCACTGATCAGCGGGAATTTGAGCGGATCGTCACCCCGTTCCTGCGCGAGCTCGAGTTCGACCACGGCGTCACGCGCTGGTGGCCAATGGGGCGCAACAAGCTGGTCGTGGTCGATCCGGTTAGGAACCTGGGCCAACCCATCGTGACGCGTTCGGGCGTTCCGACGCGTGTCCTCGCCAATAGTGTCAAGGCCAACCAAGGCTCGATCGAGTCGGTGGCCCACTGGTTCGAGGTCGCACCGGAGGAAGTGCGCGACGCGGTTGCATTCGAGGCCCGGCTTTCCGCCGCGTGAGATTTTTCGTCGACATGAACATCGCGCCGAAGCTGGCGCGTGGGTTCAACCAGTTCGTCAAGGGAGAGCACGAGTTCGTGCACCTGCGCGATCGGTTTGCCATGAATACCCCGGACGCGGAATGGATGCAGGCGATTGCCGGTGAAGCCAACTGGGTGATTCTCTCCGGCGATATCGCCATCAGTCGCAATCCGCACGAGATCGAGGCCTGGAAAAAGGCGGGTCACGTGATCTTTTTCCTGAAACCCGGCTGGACCAACATTCCTTTCTGGCAGCAGGTTCAGAAACTGGCTGAACGTTTCGAAAAGATAGAGGCGCTCGCCAGACGCGCGACTCCCGGAGATTGCTTCCTGGTTCCAATTCGCGGCGAGATCGAGGAATAGAATTAGCAGCCACGGAATGGCCATCAATGGGTGAACGACAGCAACCGACCAAGTCACGTTTCTCTTGCGAATTTTTCGTGCCTTTTCGTGGCTAAGTATTTCGTACCGGCCCTTTGAATTCCTACAACGGCTACACTCCCCAGGAACGAAACCGGAAGTTGCGCGCGATGCATCGGGCGTTTCCGAATCACTCGCATCCGTACTACCGCGGTCCGTGCCAGATGTGCGGTGATCCGAATGTCCCAGTCGAACCGCACGACGAGGATTATTCCACGCCCTACCTTTGGGAGCAGCCGGCGATGTACGCCGTGTGCAAGCGGTGCCACCGGCAACTTCATCGTCGATTCGAAAAGCCCATCGCTTGGAAGGCCTACAAACTCCACCTGAAACGCGGCGGCTGGAGCTCCGATCTCAACGACTCCAAGATCATAGCCCAACTCAAGTCCGCCGAACAAGCTCTCGCCCTCGGTCAACCTGCCGCGCTCCCCTCGCTTCGCCCGTCTCCCGCCGGCCCGCCTTGGTGGGACAACCTCACGACCGACCCCGCCTCGCTCACGGCAGCTGCCGTGCGTCCGCGTCCATAAGTCATCAGCATGGACTCCAGACTTTAAAATGCGCTTATGCCCTCGGTTTCGTCGAAGGAGGGGGAATCGCTTCCGATTGCTTAGTGCCTCAGCGGGCGCATTTTAGTTGATTCTAGAGAAAGCGAGCTGCGAGTGAGAATTGAAATTGGACGAACGTCGCGAATGTTTGACTCCTAGCGTGAAATGGCCGATGAGTGTTTTGGGTCTGCTCTTGCTGAAAGTCGTCTTCATGACGTCGCAGCGCAAGCTGCTCAGGCAAGTTGCGGGCCCAACTTGTTTGCGGCGGTGAGAGGGTTTTTCTTGGTGTAATAGTTCTTGTTGGCCGCGTATTTCGTTTGGTCATACAAATCCACCACCAGACGGATTTTGTCGCCGAGATAATCATAGTATCGGGTTTCTCCTTTTTCGAAAACCCTTTGGACTGACCAGCCGAGATAGTCGCAAACGGTCAGGAGTGGTTCGCTTCGTGGGCTTTGCACGTTGAACACCACATGCGTTTTGATCGCTTCCACCCCATCCCGATCGAATGCGCGCTCCATCGCCATCCATAGGGCATTCTGGAGCACGTGTTCCCGGGTGCTCGAGCCACGTTCGGCAACGTTGAGAACAAGCTTTCGGTCCCGCTTCATCCGTTTTTTGAGCAAATGCGAAAGCATGTCGGCATAGAACTCCTCCTCTTTGCGATGATGTTTCTTCTCGAAGAGCGCCGGAATCTTTCGGCCGATGACAACTTCTGCCTCGCAGGGTAGTTCATGCAGATAGTGGAGGAGTACAGTCCGGACATCAGGGGAGTCCTTGGAGGCATGAAAGAAGAATCCCCCGGATTGCATTCTCTTCTGCACGCTGGGGATCGCGTGCAACAAGGGATCATTTTCCACTTGGCGCTGAAGCCCGGCGACCTCCGCCCGAACTTTCTCAAGTGGGCGATCGATTCTGACGATGGTCATGCCGAAGCTTCGCGACACTCCATTCTCGCCGAGAATAAGCTCCCTTTTGGGGCCGTAAAAAGTTGTGTCCCCCATTTCATCGAGAAACCGGTGAGCGACCTCTTTGGCGGGGGGAATATCTTCTGCGCTGCTCAACTCGGGAAAAGACTCCGGCGTCCCGGCCCGAGGACTTAGCGCCAGTCAGTCCGCCCCGGGCTGCCTCGTCAAATTCCAAGATACCAGCACAGGCTGCAGCGCGGCATGCTCTTGCTTGGGCGGGGTGTTGCAGGTCACTTCGGCGAAAACGCAACGTATCGGTCAGCGAAGTCGCGCAGCCGAATCCTATGGGGGCGAAATGACGGCAACTAATTCTCCGATTATGCGGTACGCATCTTCAGCATTTGATCGCAGCTCGATCGGCCGGAACGTAGGGTCGGTGGAATCTGGATACAAGGTAATCGCGCGATGCTGCCAGCTGTCGTCGGTCGCGGATTTCCGGCTTTGGTAGATCTTTACGGTACAGGCGCCAGTGTACGGGTCCTGAATGTCGCGATGCTGGACCAGCACGATCCGGCCCGAACGCGGTCCTTCCGGAGCGCTCCGGAAAAGGCACCAGGAGCCATTGGGAATGCGCCGGTTCATCGACTCGCCCGTCACTTTGACCACGAAAAATCCCTTTCGCGGAACGAACGGTTCCGGCAGCCTGATCCAGGCGCAGTCATCCGCCTGAATTGCGGCGGAGAATCCGCCAGCAGCGATCTGAATGTCGGGAAACAGGGGCACGCAATTCTCGTACGGCACGCAATCGGGCCCCGAAATGGTCTGGAATGGCGTCGCCTCGTCCGCTGCGAATTCCGGCGGCGCGCCCGGCTCCGCGCCGCGGGAGGCCGCGCGCCGGAGATAACTGTTCGTCTCCGGGTCGACCGAATACAGGAAGCAACCCTTCAGGGCTCGCGTCATCAAGGTTCGGTAGGTGTTGTGGATGATCTCCCGCATCCGTCGCTGCGCTTCCACGGGATCGGAAAGAAGGAGCTTGTAGTAGCCCTTGATCGTCCGGTCAGCTTTGTCCCGCCGGTCGGGGAACTCGACCCATTGTCCATTCCGAATGACAAGATCATGGCCGATGATCACCCCGACGTAGTCGAGTTCCAAGCCTTGGCACGTATGGATGCAGCCAACCTGTTCCACGGAGTGGTCTTTCATTATCCACAGTCCGCCGTCGTCGCTGAAGTTCCATTGCGCCGCGAAACTTTCTTCGGGCAGCACGATGTCCATTGCCCCCGGATCCTTCTTGCTCTTCCACGGCCAGCAGTAGCCAGCCACCATGCGCGCGCGCCCGGTGATTGTGTTTTTCGTTCGCACCAGCGAACGAAGTTCGGTCGCAGACTGGCAAACACGGACCTCATAGGCGATGCCTTCAAGTGTGGTGTTCGCGGTCGGTCGAGTGCCGAGAGTGTTGTCGACCCAGGCTAAATATCCGTCCGAGCCTCCGCAGCGAAATTGTGATTCCAGTGCGGCCTCCGTGACCTTGCTTTTCAGGCGATCGGCCCATTGCCGGATCGCAACCTCGCTCCCGATGTCGTCGAACGCGATCCTCTGCGCCTCATCGATAAAGAAAACAGTCGCGCGGGACGCTGCGATGAGTTCCTTGATCTGGTTCTCGCCTTGATTGCGATAGAGTCCGGACTTTTCGTTCAGGCGGTGCGCCTCGTCGACGAGGAGGACGTCGAATACATTGGTTTCCGAACGGTGGAAGCCGCCGGACCCGCGAAACAGGTTGCTGATGCGACTCTTCTTCATCTCACCGGTCAACTTGGCCTCGTAGACTGATCGTGGTGCCGCATTGCGGGTCACGTACTGGACATTGAGACCTCGGGCGATCAGCTCCACGAGCAGGTTGATCGCCACGACCGATTTTCCAGTTCCTGGTCCTCCGCGGACGATCAGGGTTTGTTTGACGTCCGCCGCCCCGTCCGTCGCCAACCGAAGTGCTGACTCATAGACGACTTTTTGATCGTCGATGAGGACGAACTCGCGGTTTCCCTTCAGCAATGACGCCAGTTTGTCGGCCAGGCTCTTCGACGGTCGAATTCGACCGTTGACGATCTCGTAAAGAATCTCGCCGCGATCGCCATGATGAACGTGTTCAATGATAAAATCGCGCAGTCGCAGTGCGTCGCCTTTAAGAAAGGCGGGAGCCTTGGACAAATGTTCGCTGTAAAAGACGTCCGCGATTTCGGCCCGACTGTCGCAATTGTGGAGATACGCGCATGGACGAAGCAGGATCGGCGCATCCCGCACGGTTTCATTGAAGTCCTGCAGCATCGACGCATAGGACCACGCCTGATAGGAAGGATGATTCACGCATCGTTGTGCGCCGCCAAGGAATGTCTCAACCACGCCGTCCATGCGCGTCGCTTTGGCCGACGTCCATTGCTTGAGTTCGACAATCACGGCAACTTTCCCGCCCCCGCGGTTCAAGCCGGTAAGAACGAAATCCATCCGCTTGGAAGATTGCGGAATGGTCATTTCGATCGCGACGCCGGAGTCATCGGGAATCAAGCGGGACTCGAGCACCCGATCCATGAATCCCAGTGAGTTTTTCCATGCCGCGATCTCTGAGCCCGACACGCCATGCCCCATCTTCTCCTGAAAATGAGCGCGTATTTTATCCTCAATGTCGTTCGCCAGAACGTCGTCACGAAAGCCGCGTTTGCTGGCCTGATAGACGATCATCGGGTTAGGCAAATGAACTCGAGAGACTGGCCGGCGAGGACTCCGTTACCGGCCCTATCCGAACCCGGCCGCGCCCGCGCAGAAATCGAAGTATGTTGAGATCAGAATTGTGCACGGTAAATACGCTACGAGGGCGGCGGCAACTGGTCACTGCTGAAACTGGCAGTCGGAACGGAGAGCGCAAGCTCTCGGGCTGGGCGATCCCCGGCAATGAGCACTGACAGATTCACACAATAGGGAGTCCTCAATTTTTCTCATTCAATCCTCGGGGCCGCCGGATCGCATCGCGCTTTGGGGGTTGCGGTAACAGCAAGCGATCCAATCCAGATTGAGCGTAACTTTCGTGAAGACCCGACCAACTGGTAACAGGTCGCGTGAATTCGGATCGGGTGAGTTCAGAATGGCGGCGGCGACGGACAGTTCTCTGTGGATCAAATGACCGGATCGATGAGGACATCGATCCCTACCCGGAATTGACTTGAAAATAATACACCAAAAGGTGTAGCAATACTTCGTGGACCGAATGAGCAACATCCTGACGGCGATCTCGCACCCGTCGCGGCGGGCGATCATCGGGCGCCTGGCGCGGCGGGGACCGACGAGATTCAGCGACGTGGCGGAGCCGTTTGATGTCGCGTTGAATGCCATCACGAAACACCTGAAGCTGCTGAAGCGGGCGGGACTGATCGGACGCGAGCGTCGGGGCCGGGAGGTGTTCATCTCGCTGCGGCCAGAGCCGCTGCGCGAGGTGGCGAAATGGGTCCACGTCTACGAAAAATACTGGAATGAAAAGCTCGATGTCTTCCAGGGGCATTTCCAAGCAAAGAAAAAATCCAAGGCCGCCCAATCCTCATGAAAACCATCTCCGTGAAGGTCGAACGCATGATATCCGCGGCGCCCAACGAAGTCTACGCCGCCTGGCTCGACCGCAAGGTCCCGGGCACGCCCTGGAACATGGGCGAAAAGCTCCTGCTCACACCCAAGGTCGATGGCTTCTTCTACTGGCTGGTCCACGAGACGCCGCATTACGGGCGCTTCACCGAATTGAAAAAGGGGAGCAAGATCCAGCACACCTGGATGTCGCCCTACACGAATGGACTCGAGTCCACGGTCACCGTGACCTTCCGGAAACAAGGCGATGAGACCGTGATGACGCTCGTGCATTCGGGCTTGCCGAACAATTCAGGAGGAAAAGCGCACGAGGACGGGTGGAATCGGTTCATGGATTCCTTCCCGGCATATTTTAAGCGCTAACAGGGTAGGGTTCGATGTCCTCATCGAACCGCGGATTGTCTAAACAACGGCGGCGGGTAGGCCTTGCCCACGAATCAGCTCGAAATGATCTTTAAAGGAGTTGACGGACGTAACTGAGCGAAACCGGAAAAGACTCGCTCCGTTCCCCCGGTTGCCTCGCCTAAATCGGTTCAAGCTTCTGCGTTCTTCGCGGCCTTGTATGTCTTGCCGCGTGAAAGCAACCGAGGGGTTAGCCGCCGCCAGCTTCCGAGAATGGGCCATAAAGCTCGTCGGAGGAAGCTGGCGGCGGAGGGATTGCCTGCCGCGGCGAAGGGCCGCAGGTTCGG
>DASZXI010000037.1:0-14277 GCA_035545955.1 Candidatus Didemnitutus sp.
GATACTTCGGCGGGCCCAGCGGTCCCGCCCTACCCAATCCCGGTTACGCCTGCGCGGATCCGACAAGGTTTTCTCGTCAACCATTCCTGTTGACAACCCACAGGAAGGGCGCCTTCCTGTGGTCATACCACATCACGCCATGCCGAAAGAAAAAATGGAACTGCTGCAGGGAACGCTCGATCTTCTCGTCCTGCGCACGCTGGCAGGAATCGGACCGATGCACGGCTATGGCATCGCCCGCCGGATCGAGCAGGCCGCGGCCGACGCGCTGGTGCTCAACCAGGGCACGATCTACGCCGCGCTGGTGCGGCTGCAGCAGGGCCAGTGGATCGAAGCCGAATGGGGCGCGTCGGACAACAACCGGCGGGCCAAGTTCTATTCCCTGACGACCCGTGGACGTCGCCGCCTCGAAACCGAGACGGAGAACTGGAAACGCACCGCGGCGATGGTCGGCCGCGTGCTCGCGGACCCGCAAACCCCATGACCCCGGGTCTCGATCGCCTGGTCGCACGAATTCGCGCGCTTTTCCAACGGGGGGAGCTGGACCGCGATTTCGAGGCCGAGATGGAGCATCACGTGGCCATGAAATCCGAGGAGTATCGTCGCGCCGGCCTGGACGAGGCCGAGGCTCTCCGGCGGGCCCGCGCCGAATTCGGGGGCACCACGCAGGCGCGCGAGATGCATCGGGAAGCGCGGGGACTGCCCGCGCTGGAGGAGATCGGGCGCGACCTGGGCTTCGCGTTCCGCGTCTGGCGCCGGGAACGCCGGTTCGCCGCGATCGCACTGCTGATCCTCATGGTCGGAATCGGACTGAACACGACCGTGTTCAGCCTCGTCAACACGGTCCTGTTGCGCCCGGTGCCGTTCGCCAACGCGGACCGTCTGGTCTTCATCCACAATTGGTATGACGGCATTTCCTTCCACGACCTGTCCGGAATCACCTCCCAGATTCCGACCTGGGAGGGCCTGCAGGAAGCCAACCGTTCGCTGGAGCAGATCGAGGCCTACGATCCGTTTTCCGTGCGGCAAACCTACCGGCTGACGGGAAGCGGCGAACCGGAATCCATTCTCGGACTCAACGTCTCGCCCGGGCTTTTCCCTCTGCTGGGTGTGGCCCCGCAACTGGGCCGCCTCCTGCGGAATGACGATGCGAACAAGGACGCGCCGGGGCGGATCATTCTTTCCGACCAGCTTTGGCGCCGGCGGTACAACGCCGATCCTTCGATCGTGGGCCGAACCATCCAGATCAACGGCGAAGCCGTCGAAGTCATCGGCGTCATGCCACGAATCGATGCCTTCAGTTCGGCATTCTTCCCGGCCGTGCGAGTCGACTTCTTTCAGGCGCTCCGCAAGGAGGTCGAACGCTCCTGGGGCAACGTCGTCATTCAAATCGGTCGAGCCAAGCCCGGGCTGTCGATCGACGCCGTTCGCGCCGACCTCAACCTGGCGCTCGCGCTGGCAAAGAAACATGACTCGCGACGCGACCAGTATTGCACCATCAAGGCCATGCCGCTGCAGGAATGGATTTCGGGCAACCTGCGCCGTCCCCTCATCTTTCTCTGGGTCGCCGCCGGCCTCGTCCTGGGCATCGTGTGCTTCAACCTCGGGGGCCTCCTCCTCGCCCGCGGTGCCGCGCGCCGGCGCGAACTCGCCGTGCGCTCGGCTCTCGGCGCCGCCCGCGGTCGCCTGGCGCGGCAAATCCTGACGGAATGCGGACTGCTCGTCGCGGTCGGGTCGCTGCTCGGCGCCACGCTGGCTGCCGGTTTCATTCGTTTCCTGTCCATTCGGTCCGCCGTCGAGATTCCGTTGCTGCAGAGTCTGCATCTCGACGCCACCGCGCTCGCGTTCACGGTCCTGGTCGGCGCGGCCACCGCGTTCCTGTGCGGGGCCCTGCCCGCGTGGCGACTGGCGCGGGTGGACGATTTGCAGGAATCCCTGCGGGAAGACGCCCGCGGAACGACGGGCGGACGCGAGCGCAGCCGCACGCGTGGCGCCCTGGTGATGACCGAGGTCGCGCTGGCCGCCATTCTCGCCGTTTCCGCCGGCCTGATGGTGCGCAGTTTTTTCAACCTGTTGCGGGTCGACCTCGGCTTCCAGCCGCGCGACCTGATCGCCGTGCGGCTTGATCTGACCAACGTCACCAATCGTCCGGAGAACATCAACGCGCTGCTCGCCAAGGTGCAGTCGCTGCCCGGCGTCGAGCGGGCCGGTCTCTCCGATTGCATCCCGGTCGAACGCGATCGCAGCTGGGGTCTCTATCCGGTCAATCGCGAGAATCCCAAGGACCAGCGCTATGCCGGCGCGCATGTGCGGCTCATCAGTCCGGGAGTGTTTGCCGCAATGGAAACGCCGCTCATCGCCGGCCGGGATTTCACGTCCGAGGACCGCAAGGACACCGCCCAGGTCATCATCGTCAATCAGTCGCTGGCGCGGGCGTTTTGGGGCAAGGAGAATCCCATCGGACGACCGGTGGGCGGTCTCGGCCGCGACAACACGTTCACCACGGTCGTGGGCGTCGTCGCGGATGTCCGCCACGACGGCCCTGAAACCGGTTCCGGATTCGAAATGTATCTGCCCTACACCCAGGTGGACGAAACGCCCTCATGGGATCTCATGGTCCGGACCAAACTTCCGGTCGCCGCACTGACCACGGAACTCCGCGAGGGCCTGCGCAGCATCGATCCCGACGTGCCGCTGACGAAGGCGCGCACGATGCAGTCGCTGGTCGATCGGACCCTTTCGTCCCGGCGGCTGATGGTCTGGCTGGTTGGTGGATTCGCCGCGCTCGCCCTACTGCTGGCGAGTCTCGGCCTCTATGGCATCATTTCCTACGGCGTGAATCAGCGCACGAAGGAGATCGGCATTCGCATGGCGCTCGGCGCGAACGCCCGGGTGGTGCAGGGACAAGTCGTAAGCGAAACCCTTCGTCTGGCCCTGATCGGGCTCGGCGCCGGTCTCGCGGGCTCGTTGCTCGCCGGACGGCTCATGCAATCGCTGCTGTACGGTGTGGCCGCGCTCGACGTCGTCACCTACCTCGCGGCGGCCGTTGCAGTGCTCGGTTGCGCCACTCTCGCGGGCTACCTGCCGGCGCGGCGCGCCGCGCGCATCGACCCGATGGTCGCATTGCGGGCGGATTAGGCCGAAGCGATCCCGTGGCGGGTTGAGGGACCGCGGTTCAGATCGGAAAGGTAGGAGCCTGCTTGCCGGCGATCCCAGTGGAGGTGGAACCGGACCTCCCCGTTCGACAGGCTCAGGGCCTCGAGCATGGTCGAGAGGCGGGACGGTTTCGTTCATAGCGCGTCCGGAGGCCGCGCTCCACCGGAGCTGATCGCCGGCAAGCAGGCTCCTACTTCCAATACATATTTGGTCGCAGGCTCCAAAAAAAGGGGCCGGTCCCACCAAGGCACCGGCCCCTGACCCGTCGTTGCCGTCGGGTTTCGATCCAGAAATTCCAACCGGTCAGGGCAGATTGAAGGCCAGGGCCTGTCGCACGCGTGTGTTCACGGCCCGCCCCTGATGCATCCCGGGCGTAAAGGTCCACTGGCGCACCGCCGCGGTGACCGACTCGGCGAAATGCGGATTCGGCGAGCTGATGATCCGGCTGTCGGTGACCTGTCCGGTCTTGTCGATCACGAACTCGACCACGACGGTGCCGGTGATCTTGTGTTCGCGGAGTTCGGCCGGGTAGTCGGGAGGAACCTGGTGCACGACCTTGGGCGGAACGTCGAGCTGGTCGATTCGGTAGCCGTCGGAGCCGGAAGAATCGTCAGTCGAGGCCGTCGAGGTGAGAACGAAGCCGGCAAGCAGGATGCCGGCGAGGAGGGCGCGGTACATGGGATGATCCTTTTTCGCTGAGGTTTGCAGGATGGCGTTCACACGGCCGTTCAGCCCGTGCGCCGCCATCCCCGAGTATCCCGGCACGCCGAGGCCGAGCGCGGAACGCGCGGCCTTGACCAACCCGCTGGCATACGAGCGCGGGTCGCGCGTCAGCCGCACGACCTCGTCGTCGCAGGCCCGTTCGCCGTCGGCGACGAACCGTCGATGGAGCCACCACACGAGTGGATGGAACCAAAACAGCACGGTCGTCACCGTGGGCACGAGGCGGCAGAGGTTGTCTCTTCGCCGAACGTGAACAAGTTCGTGCAGGAGCACGGCGTCGATCTCGTCCGGCGCGAGGGATTGCAGGAGTTCCCGGGGAACGTTGATTCTGGATCGAAAGAAGCCGTCGACTCCGACGGAAGGGCCCGCACTCGTGATCACGACGCGGACGTGGCTGGGATCGACGCCGACCGAGCGGGCGAGGTCGGTCAGCCGCTCGTCGAGGCCCGCCGGCGGAGCCTCGCTCGCCCGCTCCAGCCGTCGGCGCATTTTCCAAGCCGATCCCAATAAAATGACCCCGCAAACGACCGCGCCCGTCGCCCAAACCAGCGCGATCCAGGCCAGACCTGTCAGGCCCGCGGCTCCAGTCGTCGCCGGACCGACCGGCGCGCGGAAACCCGGAATGAATCCGGTCCACAACGGCACGGCGCGTCCAAGCGGAATTCCCCAGCCCAGCACGGCCAGCGGCACCAGGAAGCGCAGGAAGGCGGCGCCGGCCAGAATCCGGCCGACGCGCGGCGAAAGCGACGGCCGGGCAGCCAGAAGAACGGCGAGGACGCCGGCGAAAAGCGTCGCCTGAATCAGGTGTCGCAACAGACCGGTCGCCAGCGGAAACGGAATCATGGCATCACCTGTCCTTCCGGAGGCGGATTTGATCCTCGAGCTCCTTCAGTTCGCGGAGGCCAATGCGTCCCGTCTCCACCAAGTGCGACATGAGCGGCGCCGAACCACCCACCCGCCGCACCAGTTCGTCCACCAGCGCACCGATCGCCGACTGGCGCGGCACGACGGGCGCGAACACGAACGCGTTGCCGATCTTCTTCACGCGCTGAACGGCGCCCTTTTCCTCCAGACGCGAGACCACCGTCTGCACCGTCGTGTACTCCACCCTCTTCTCCTTTGGCAACGCCTCCAGAAGCTCGCGCACCGAAGCCTGGCCCAGACGCCAGAGCGGTTCCATCACATCGAGCTCGAGACGGGACAGGCGGGATTTTGCAGCGGCACGGGGCATTTTCGAAATCTCCTAACGATGTCGTTATATCTACTACATTTGTAGTAATGTCAAGCGCCGATGCCGCCGACCTCCAACGAGCCTCACCCGTGGTCGAGCGACTTGTTTTCTTGAACCACAGAGGCACGGAGCCAGGAAAATCCGCCACACCCGTTCGAAGAGTACGACAAAGTCCCTCCGTGCCTCGGTGGTTAAATGACCCGGTCGACCCCTCGGGTGCCTACCGCGATGACGGACGGCTGGCGAACTTCAGGGGCTGCAGATTCAATTCAAGGCACTCGGCCTTCACGTAGGACTCAGGGTTCTTGATCGCGGGCGAGTCCACGGGATCGCCGATCGGATGCCAGGCGGGCAGACCGAAAAAGGTCGCATAGCCGTAGGCGCTGCCTGTGCTCCAGCGCAAATGGACGTAGGCGCGACGTCCGTCCTTCCAAACACGGAAGACCGCATCGGAGTCGCCCAGAACGCGCACGACCGCGACTCGGAACCCGCCCTGAGCAGAGCCCTGAAAGCGCGGCAGTCCGATTTTCAATGTCCGCTCCCAATCGTCGAGATCACCGACGTGTTCGACTTCGAGAATCTGAAAATCCGCGGCTTTCTCCTCCGGCGTCAATTCCGGCAAGCCTTCATTCGCCGGCGGCAGCACGCGCGCGGTTTCGGCCGGTTGGGGAATGGCGGGTGACGGCGGGTCGTATTCCTGCGCGGTCACGTGCCGCTCCCAGGTGACCGGTTGACCGGACGCATCCGCCAGTTGCATCGCGAGATGAGCCATCGGCGTCGTCGGCGCCGCGCCGTGCCAGTGCCGCTCGTTGGGGGCGAACCATACGGTGTCGCCCGGCCGCACTTCGAAAATCCCCCCGCCCTCGCGCTGCACCCGGCCCACGCCGGAGAGGATCTGCAACATCTGGCCAAGCGGGTGCGTGTGCCACGCCGTCCGCGCTCCGGCCGCGAACGACACGCGAGCCGCCCGCACGTTTCCCATTTCAGTCGCGGCGATCGGCTCGATCCAGACCTCGCCGGTAAACCAGCCGGAATCGCCCTTCTGTTCTCCGCGTGCACGCGCCCGGATGATTTCCATGCGGCGAGACTAGCGGCTCAGGTCGCCGTGTCAGGTTGTTTCGATGGAGGGCGGGCGACCTCGCCCGCCGGGAACATCCATTGAGCGGATAAAGCGGCAATTCACGTCAATTTCCGTTGCCGAGGTTTTCGGCGGCCGAGGTCGGCCGCCCTCCACAGTCAAACGGAGAATCGGTGAACCCGATGTCACATGTCCGAATGCCGCGCGAGAAATGCCCGCGCCGCGTCGAGGCGCGCGTTGCCGGCATCGGCATCGCGGGCAACCTCCAACAGCTCCCGCCAGTGCTTCGCCGCGCCCGCCGCATCGCCGGATCGCTCCGCCGCCTCGGCCGCTCCGGCAAGTCCGTTGAATCGTCGGGGGCTCAGTTCGAGTTGCGCCTCGAATGCGGCTCGAGCCTCGGCGTGGCGGCCCGCCTGCTCCAACAGTTCACCCAGCAGTTCTCCGGCCGGAATGATTTCGCCCGGCGTCACAGCCTCCTTGTCGGTCGACGTTTCGGTCTCAACCGCCCGCCGCATCACGGCCACCGCCAGATCAGTCTTTCCCTCGCTCAACCGGAGCCACGCATCGACGGCATCGATCTGTGCATCAGCCTGGGCCGCCCAGTAGGAGCCGGGGATAACCGCGACAATCCGGTCGCGCAGCGCCGCCAGCTCCGCGCGTTCGATTTCCGCCGCCTTGAGGTCTCCGCTGCGCACCGCACCGAGAGCGCGGCTGAACCGCACCAAACCATCGCAATAAACGTAAGCGTCGCCCCACGGAAACGCCGCCGGCTGGTGCAACGGCAGCCGCGCCGCCGCCGCCCAGTCGCGACGCTCGATGGCGAGGCGCGCGGGAATCGAAGCGAAAGCGTAGGCCATCGCCGGGCGGTTGGTCGCCTGATAGGGACCGGCCAGGGTGACGATTTCGCGGGCGACTTCATTGGCTCGGGCGTAGCGTCCCATCTGCAAATCGGCGTAGGCCAGGTAGTCGAGCGCGTGCGGCAGATGGCTGTTGAGCGCACCCTGGTCGTGCCAGATCCGACGGGCCGCCACCGCCGAGCGCACATTGAATTCGGCGGATTTGTCCCACAAGCCGAGTCGCGTGTAGATATGCGTCGGCATGTGCAACGCATGCGGCACATCGGGCGCCTCACTGCCGTATTCGTTGCAGACCTCCAGCGCCCGTCCCGCCAGCAGCGGATAGTCGAGCGCGTGGATGCGATAGTGCAGCGCTCCCGGATGATCGGGAATCTGCTCGGCGATTCGCGTCAACGCGGCCGCGGCCTCGAGTTGCAGCCGGCGGGAATGATCGCGCTTCGCGAAACGCGCCGGCGCCAGATGATACAGCGCCGCAAACGCCGCGGCATCGAGGTCGTCGGGAAAACGCGCGGCCACCGCCGCCCACGCCGCGTCGGCGGCATTGATCCGCGCGGGCAGGCTCGGACCGAGATCCTCCCGAAAGAATTCCGCCATGGCACCGAGATAAGCGCGTTCGCGTTCGGTTCGCAGCGCCCGCGCCTGGCCGGCCCGGATGAATTCCCGTCCGCGTGCCAGATCCGATGCATCCGGGATGTCCGGCCACAGCGGGTGCACGATCGCCATCGCCCGGCCCCAGTAGCCGAAGCCGGAATCGGGATCGGCCGCGATCGCCGCGGTGAACTCGCGGTCGGCCTCGACGTACATCATGTGATGAAGCAGCTTCACTCCGCGAACGATCCGGTCGTGAGCGTCCGCCCCGCCCGGAGACTCGAAATGAATCGTGCCGAGCCCATCGGCGGCCGCGCCTCCGGCCGTCGGGACACCCGTCCCGACGAGGAGGCTCGCGAATAGACTCCAGGAGGAGACGAATGAATTCCAAACGATTCCAAGTCCTTTGAAGATTTTCATGGCGCGCACCCCAACCTTCTAGTCTGTCCGTCAGCGGAGGCACGGAAAAATCCGCGCTCCGGAAAAATAACCGCGTGGGTTCGATGCCTCATCGATCCGAAACCTGCCGGGCCATTTTTGACCACGGATTTCACGGATAACACGGATTGCTCGGTCCGTCCGGTAGGGATTGATGTCCCCATCGATCCGCGAACTGCCGCAGCCACGAAAAGGCACAAAACGCATAACAGGAAGGCCCAATCAACCGGAGTTTCTCCGGGCCTCCGTGGTTCAAATACCTGACGGATCGATGAGGACATCGATCCCTGCCGATTGGATCGGACTAATCCATGTCCGTCCGTGAAATCCGTGGTTGATCCGCCGCCCGCGCTCAATCCGCACGCAGCGCCTCGATCGGATCGAGCTTCGCCGCGCGCCGGGCGGGCAGCCAGCAGGCAAGCAAAGCCGCCACGCCCACCGCCGCACAGGCAAGCGCCAGCGGCGCGGCCGCGAGACCTTCCGCCCCGTAGACGACGGCCTTGAGGGCAAATGAAAGTGCAATGCTACCTGCGAGGCCGAGCGCGAGACCGATCAGCACCCAGCGACCGCCCTGGACCAGCACGAGCTTGAGAATGTCGCCCTTCAACGCTCCGATCGCGACGCGCACGCCGATTTCGCGCGTCCGTTGCAGGACATGATACGAGAGCGTGCCGTACAATCCCACCGCGACGAGGCCGAGCGCAGCAGCCATGAAAAAGTCGACGAGCTCGGCCACCGAACGCTCGCTTTGCGTGGACTGGCTCACGACCTGGCGCATCGTGCGCAAATCGCGCACCGCCAGCTCCGGATCGATCGCCGCCACCTCGCGGGCGAGCGCGGGCGCCATCTGCGCCAGCGGCAGCGCGGTGCGGATCACGACATAGACCCGCGAGCCCCAATGGCCCTCGGGCGTGGTAAACATCTCGGCCTGCGTCTCCTCGGCGGCGCCCCACTGCTTCACGTTCTCGACGACGCCGACGACGCGGACCACGTACCAAGGCTTGCCGGGATTGTTTCCGCGCATGATCTCACCGATCGGATCCTTGTTGGGCCAGGCCCGGTCCACCATTTTCTGGTTCACGAGCACGCCCCGGATTTCGCCCTCGCGATCCTCGGCGCGGAGGTTCCGGCCCTTGAGCAGGCGCACGCCCATCGCCTTGAAATAATCCTCGGTCACTGACGAACGCTCGACCTGGAGGCGCACCTGCGTCGGATCGTATTTCTCATCGTTGACGAGCGCATTCGTGTTGCTGCCACCCTCGAGCGGCAGCTTGGAGGTGAGTCCCACGCTCGTGACGCCCGGAAGCCCCTTCACGCGATCGACGAGCTCGTTCCAGAAGCGGACCTGCGGAGCGTCGCCGTTGTAGCGCGGACCGTTGAGGGAGATCGACCCCTCGATCACATTGTCGGTGTCGAGAATACGATTCTCATCGAGCAGTTTGAAGTAAGCGCGGGAGAATAGCATGGCGCAGTTGGCCAGAATGAAGGCGACCGCGACCTGCGCAATGATCAGGTTGCGCAACATCCGGTGCCGGGACCGGGAGCCGATCGCGCCGCGGGCGTCGGCGCGCATCACGACCGCGAGGGACGTGCGCATCGCGGCCAGCGCCGGAGGCAATCCCGCCAGGAAGGCGGTCAGGGCAGTGGCCAGGAGACCAAAACCCAGCGCGAGCGGACTCATGGCGATGGCGGCCTTGCGCGCGGCCGTCACGTGGGCCAGATCCCGCAGGATCTCGACGCCCCCATAGGCGAGGGCGATTCCAAGCAGCGCACCGATGATCGCCAGGACAAAGCTTTCGGTCAGCGCGAGGGTCATCAGATCGCCCCCCGACGCCCCGAGCGCCACGCGGACACCGAACTCCCCCTGTCGCCGCGCGCTACGCGCGAGAAGCATGCTGGCGACATTGCCGCAGGCGACGAGCAGAACGAGGCCGACGGCGCCAAACAGCAGCCAGACCTGTCCGCGCAAGCCGCGGGTCATCTGGTCGTGAAGCGTGCGGACCAGGAATTTTTTCCCGGTGTTGGAATCCGGATATTGTTTCGCCAAACGGACGCCGATCGCCTTCACCTCCGCATCCGCCTGACCGACGGTCACGCCTTCCTTCAGGCGCGCAATGCCAAGCAGGTAATGGCTGTCCCGCTTTTTCTGCTCTTCCGGGTCGAAGGAACGCGGAGTCCACAGCTGGCAGTCGATGGTGGTAAGCCACGGACTCACAAACTCAAAACTGGCCGGCATCACGCCGACCACGGTGACATCCTGACCGTTGAGGCGCAGCTTGCGTCCAATCGCGCCGGGGTCGCCGCCGAAGAGCTGGCGCCAAAGCGAGTGACTGAGGATCACCACGGGCGGGGCTTTCGGCACGTCGTCCGCCGCCTCGAACAACCGGCCGAGCATGGGGGAAACGCCGAAGGCGCGCAACACGTCGAAGGTCCCGCTGACTCCCATCACCGACTGGCTGTGCTCCAGGCCGACATTGCAGGAGTCGGGTTGGTAGACGCCGAACTCCGTGAAACTCGACGACTCCTTCTTGATATCCAGAAAATCGGCGGGGGAAAACGGCCAGCCATCTCCGGACCAGACATGCACGAGCTGGTTCGACTTGGGATAGGAAAACGGGGAGATGACCAGCGCCTGCAGCACGCTGAAAATCGCGGTACTCGAACCGATGCCGACCGCCAGCGTGACGATCGCGACGAGGGAAAACGCCCAGGAGCGGGAGAGCGTGCGCAGGGAAAGACGAAGATTGGTGAGCATGGGCGTGCGGGAAGTAGAACCCACGGGCCGGAGAAAGGTTACAGGAATTGCCCGAAAGGTGGAGCGCGTTGCCCCGCGGGGGGCGTCGGAATGAATCCAAGCGCGACGGCGCGCCCGGCGGTCGCGCCCCACCCGAATAGACGCGAATCAACGCGTAGGGACAATGCGTTCCACCTCAATCCGCGCGCAAAGCTTCGATCGGATCGAGCTTCGCCGCGCGCCGGGCGGGCAGCCAGCAGGCCAGAAGCGTCGCGATTCCGACCGCGGCGCAGGCCAGGGCCAGCGGCCCGATGGCCAGCCCTTCGGCGCCGTAGATGACGGCCTCGAGGGCAAATGACAGCGCGACGCTCCCCGCCAGCCCGAGCGCCAGCCCCGTCGCCACCCACCGTCCTCCCTGCAGGAGCACGAGCTTCAGGATGTCGCCTTTCAGGGCGCCGATCGCCATGCGCACGCCGATCTCACGCGTGCGCTGCAGCACGTGATACGAAAGCGTGCCGTACAATCCGACCGCGACCAGCCCGAGCGAAGCCGCCATGAAAAAGTCGACCAGCTCCGCCACGGAACGCTGGCTCTGCGTGGACTTGTCGACCACCTGGTGCATCGTGCGCAGATCGCGCACCGCCAGTTCGGGATCGATCGCCGCCACTTCGCGCACCAGCGCGGGTGCCATCTGCGCCATCGGCAGCGCGGTGCGGATCACGATGAACATGCGGTACCCCCAGCGGCCGTCGAACGTCGTGAACATTTCCGGCTGCAGTTCCTCCGCCGCGCCCCACTGCTTCACGTTCTCGACGACGCCCACCACGCGCGCCACAAACGAGGGTTTGCCGGGATTGTTTCCGCGCAGGATTTCGCCGATCGGGTCCTTGTTGGGCCAGGCGCGGTCGACCATCTTCTGGTTCACGAGCACGCCGCGCACGTCGCCCTCGCCGTCCTCGGCACGCAGGTTGCGGCCTTTCACCAGCCGGACGCCCATCGCCTTGAAATAGTCCTCGGTCACCGACGACCGATCGAGCTGCAGGCGCACCTGGGTGGGATCGTACGGCTCGTCGTTGACGAGAGCGTTGATCACGCTGTGGCTCTCGAGCGGCAGCTGCGAGGTCACGCCCACGCTCGTGACGCCCGGCAGGCTCCGCACGCGATCGACCAGCTCCATCCAGAACCGGTACTGGGCGGCGCGGTCGGCGTAACGCGGACCAATTGGCGAGATCGCACCCTCGATCACGTTGTCGGTCGCAAGAAGACGGTTCTCGTCGAGCAGCTTGAAATAGGCGCGGGAGAAAAGCATGGCGCCGTTGGCCAGGACAAAAGCCACCGCCACCTGCGCGATGATCAGGTTGCGGAGGACGCGGTGCCCCGAGCGCGAACCGACCGCTCCGCGGGCGTCGGCGCGCATCGCCGCGGCGAGGGAGGTGCGCAGGGCGGCCAGCGCGGGCGGCAACCCGGCCAGGAATGCCGTCAGAACCGTCGCCAGCAATCCAAAGCCCAACGCGAGCGGATTCAGCGCGATGGCGGCCCGTCGCGCGGCAGTGACGGGAGAGAGATCGCGCAGGATCTCGACGCCGGCGTAGGCAAGTCCGATGCCGAGCAACGCGCCGATGATGGCCAGGACAAAGCTTTCGGCCAGCGCCAGGTTCATCAGGTCGGCGCCCGATGCTCCGAGCGCCACGCGCACGCTGAGCTCTCCCTGCCGGCGCGCGCTGCGGGCGAGCAGCATGCTGGCCACGTTTCCGCAGGCCACGAGCAGCACCAGACCGACCGAGCCAAACAGCAACCACACCTGTTTGCGGTGACTGCGGGTCATCTCGTCGTGCATCGAACGCACCAGGAATTTTTTCCCCGTATTCGAGTCCGGATACATCCGGGCAAGTCGTTCCCCGATCGCATGGAGCTCGGCATCGGCCTGCGCGACCGTCACGCCGTCCTTCATTCGCGCGATCCCGAAAACGTAGTAACCGTCCCGGATCTTCTGCTCATCGAGCTCCATCGGCCGCGGCGTCCAAAGCTGGCAGTCGGCGGTCGGAAGCCAGGGGCCGACAAACTCAAAACTGGCCGGCATCACGCCGACCACGGCGACGTCCTGGCCGTTGACGCGCAGTTTTCGTCCGATCGCCCCCGGATCGCCGCCAAAAAGCTGGCGCCAGAGCGAATGGCTCAGGATCACCACCGGCGGGGCTTTTGGCACGTCGTCTGCCGGCGCAAACAGCCGACCCAACATCGGAGCCACGCCAAAGGCCTGCAGGAGGTCGTGGGTGCCCGAGACACCCATGACCGATTGACTGTGCTCCAGACCGACGTTGTAGGGATCGGTTCGATACAGACCGAAGTGGGTGAAGCTCGACGACTCTCTCTGCAGGTCCAGGAAATCGGCGGGCGCCAGGGGCCACCCGTCGCCCGACCACACGGCGACCAGCTCATCGGATTTCGGAAAGGAGAACGGCGAAATGACCAGCGCCTGGAGCACACTGAACATGGCCGTGGTCGAGCCAATGCCGACGGCGAGGGTCACGACCGCCACCAGGGAAAATGCCCATGACCGGGTCAGCGCGCGCAGGGAAAGTCGCAGATTGGTGAGCATGGGACCGAAGCCAACTTGTGAGCCGCGACGAAACGATACGAATCAGCGCCGGTCGATGCAAGGAGTGGATTGACCCTGCGACGGGCTCAGGGCAGGCGAATCCGGTTCCCGCTCGCGGGCGGTGTCGATGCCGCCGCCTTCGGGGGCTCGGTCCCTCAACCCTCAACACTAGACCTTCAACTGCATTTCTCCGGCTCAGCGACCCCGCCCTACACCTCGATCTTGATCGCGGGCCAGCCGGCTCCTAGGTTTCGAACATGCCCGACGACGCCGATCCGCCGCGCAAGACCTACGGTTTCAAACCGCGTGAGTTCAAACGCGATAACGCGCCGGTGTCAGAGGTCGGCCGCATGCCCACCGCCGCCGAACTCGCGAAGGTCGCGTCCGAGGGAAAAATCGTGGCACCGCCGGCGCCGCGCGGCGCGAAGCCGGACGACCCGAACGATGTGTATGCGACGTTGCAGTTGAATCGGTCCGCTGAACAGGTGCATGAAGAGCCCGTCGCGGATCCCGGAAAGAAGCGAGAGCATCGCCGCAAAAGGGACTATTGGATCGTCCTGCTTTCGTCCGAAGCCGTTCTCGGGACCATCGGCTTTCTTGGCCGCCACAACGTGGTCGTGCTGATGTTCGCGTTTGGCGGGATGATCTTCGTGGCCGGTGCCGTCACGTGGATCATGTGGCAGGTGATGGGCCGGTATTGAAATCGCAATATTTGGTAGGGGCGGATGTCTCATCCGCCTTTTCCCGTGATTGATGTGGGCGGGGTCGCCGGGTGTTCGGACACTGATGGGTGACACTTTTGGCCTCTGATGGGTGACAGTTAAAATTTAGGGGAGGGTTGAAGGGAGGGGGCTTGGCTCCCTCCCTTCCCGG
>DASZXI010000038.1:0-14632 GCA_035545955.1 Candidatus Didemnitutus sp.
GGTCCCGCTATGAGACCGATACCATCGCATGCCGCGGTGAGTAGCGTCGGGAAGCACATGGCCCGCCACACCGGCGAGAGCGCCAAACGTTGTGCGAACGGGAAAGAGCGCGTGGCGAGCGCCCACCCCCGAATTTAGCCCCGGAGACTTCGGTCTCCGGGGCTTTATTCTTTTGTGAAGGCACCTTTTGACAGCGCGCTGTGGCCGGCCAGCGGCCCGGAACCTACGCGGCCTCTACCCTGCCCGGCGCGCTGTCCGTGCCTCTGAATTTACGAGGGAAGATTTACCAAGGTGATTTACGAGGTACGATTGACGAAGTACGATTGAGCATACGCTGGCGACCGCGACGGCAGTCTCTTTCCAGGCGATACCTCAATTCAAAGGGTTCTGAACGCGCCAACTCCGAAATCCGTTCGGGCGCCTGGGTCGTCCCGTCAAACGAGTAAATGGCCGACTCTGTGAGGTTTGGGCGATCGTCATTCGTCGATCGTCAATCGTACTTCCGTCTCGGGCTTCGTTCTTGCCAAGCCATTGGGCGCTCCGCAAGGTGACCGTTTACGCACTCACTTTCAGCCCTGCCGGCCCATGAACCAGAACATCCGCAACATCGCCATCATTGCCCACGTTGACCACGGCAAAACCACCCTGGTCGACAAGCTGCTGAAGGAGGGCGGAGTCTATCGCGCCAACCAGCACGTCGAGGAACGGGCCATGGACTCCATGGATCTCGAGAAGGAAAAGGGCATCACCATCAAGGCGAAGAACACCTCGGTGCACTGGAAGGACAAGACGATCAACATCGTCGACACTCCCGGCCACGCGGATTTCGGCGGCGAGGTGGAACGCGCGCTCCGCATGGTCGACGGCGTGCTTCTGCTCGTCGACGCGTACGACGGCCCCCAGGCGCAAACCCGGTTCGTGCTGCGCAAGGCCCTGCAACACGGCCTGAAGGTCGTCATCGTCATCAACAAGATCGACCGCGAGAATGCCGAGCCGGCCAAGATGTACGACAAGGTCCTCGAGCTTCTGATGGAGCTCAATGCCACCGAGGAGCAGTTCGACGCCCCCGTGGTTTATGGCTCCGGCCGCGACGGCTACATGATGTACCATCTCGGCGAGGAGAAGAAGGACATGGGCCCGCTTTTCGAAACCATTCTGGATCACGTCCCGCCTCCGTTCGCCAAGCCGAACGAGCCGTTCCACATGCTCGTTTCCAACATCGACTGGAGCGACTACGTCGGCCGCATTGCGATCGGCAAGGTTCTCGGCGGCCAGGTGGCGGTCGGCGATGCCGCGTTCGCCGTCCGGCATTCCGATGGCAAAAAGCTTCGGGGCAAGATCACCCGCGTGTTTGAATACTCGGGACTCGGCACGCAGGAAACGGTGGCCGGTGTCGCGGGCAATATCGTGGGTCTCTCCGGCTTCGAAGACATCGATATCGGCGACACGATCGTCTCGAGCGAGGAGCAGCACGCCCTGCCCTTCACCCAGATCGATCCTCCGACCCTGGAAATGCAGATCGGCGTCAACGACGGTCCGCTCGTGGGCACCGAGGGCAAGCTGGTCACATCCCGCCAGGTGCGCGAGCGCCTGTTCCGTGAGGTGAAGACCAACGTCTCGATCAGCGTGGACGACTCCGACCGCGCCGGCGTTTTCAATCTGAAGGCGCGCGGCGCCATGCAGGTCGCGGTGCTCGTGGAGACGATGCGTCGCGAAGGCTTTGAAATCACCGTGTCGCGCCCGACCGTGATCGAAAAGACCGTGGACGGGAAACGCCACGAGCCCTACGAGAACGTGTGGATCGAGGTGCCGGACGAGTGCGTCGGCGCCATCATGCAAAATCTCGCCAACCGCAAGGGGCAGATCACCAACATGGAGAAACATCACTCCACGACGATGCTCGAGGCGGTGATCACCACCCGCGGTCTGATCGGCCTGGAAATCGACATCGTCAACGCCACCAGCGGTCGCGGCGTGATGTCCCACTTGTTCAAGGAATACGGCCCCTATGCCGGCGAGGTGCTGACCCGCCTGACGGGCACCCTCATCGCCACCGAGGCCGGCGAGACCACGGCGTACGCTCTCGTCATGTGCCAGGAGCGCGGAAAGATGTTCGTCGGACCCAGCGAAAAGGTCTACGAGGGCATGATCGTCGGGGAAAACCCCCGCAACGAGGACATCGCGGTCAATGCGGTGCGCGAAAAGAAGCTCACCAATTTCCGCTCACAGGGCGAAGGCGTCGCGGCCGGGCTCACGCCGGCGACCAAGCTCTCGCTGGAACGCGCGATCGAATACATTGCGGCGGATGAGCTCGTCGAAGTCACGCCCGCCAACATCCGCCTGCGCAAGCGCGTCCTGAAGGAAACCGAGCGCCGCAAGATGGAACGCTCCGCCCGTAAGTCGAGCGAATGACGGTGGAGCGCGTTGCCAACAACGCGCGATCGGATTCGAACGCGCGGCCGCTGCGAGAGTGAGCGTCTTGGGGCAAGACGCTCCACCCCGATCAATATCCGGCTTGGTATCGGGCGGGGTTTTCTGCGCCGATCTTCGGGTGATTCGCAAAACCGAACCCCGTCGATAGACCTATCCCAACTTTTTGACCACGGATTTCACGGATGACACGGATTACCCAAGCATCGTCCATGGATCGATCCGAGTCATCCGTGAAATCCGTGGTCAACTCCGGGATCGGTCATTGGCTGGATTTGGAAATCCCGCCCTCCATCGACCTCATTTCCAGACCTTGAGGTTCCACGTGATCACCACGTATCCGAGCAGGTGATGAGGGTGGCCGTTCGTTCGGTAGATGGCGGGATTGATTGAAATGTCGGGAGTGAAATTGTACGTCACGCCGCCCGTCACCGAGTTCACCCGGCCGGATTGAAAGTCGAATGACAGCGCGAGGTTGTCGTTCAACACGTGCTTCCAGCCGAGCAGCGCTTCGGCCTCCCGGTTGGCGTGGATGCCGCCGGCGATCAACTTGTCGCTGGACGAATACCAGCCGTACTCGACGACCGGTTGCGGGGAGCCGCCGCGGGTCGACCAATTGAGCAGGCCGAGCGAGAGCAGATGCGGGCCCTGCGCCCACAGATTGTACTCGGTGCTGAAGAGGCCCTCGCCGGGTTTCACGCCTTGAAACCACGCCATCTCAAACTGCGGGGTCAGGCCGAGCTCCGCCTGATACTGCTGGCTGTTTCCAATCAGTCGGTGTTCGGCCTGAAAGCTGAGGCCGAGGATTCCCGGCGGCTGGATCTCCGGCGTGACGATCTGGTTGAGGCCGACGATGGTGGCGCGGACGGATAGCGCTGAAGCAGCGATCAACAGCGCAGAGCAAAGACCCCGGCAATGGTTGAGAGCGATGTACCCGGAGGGCGGCCCGCGCATTGCGGCGACTTCATCCAATGGTTCGCGCTCTGGCCAGCCCGAACGTGAACGTCATCAAATCGTGACGCCCGAATAGCCGAAACCCAGGTGGAACGCATCGTGCCGATGCGTTTGCGTCGGCCCTACCTGGCGACAAAAGCGTCTTGGGGACAAGACGCTCCACCTCAGGCGATCAGCTTGCCGTAGTCGTCGGCCGACATCAGGGATCCGGATTCACCCGGGGCGGCGAGCTTGAGCTTCAGCATCCAGCCATCCGCATACGGCGACTGGTTTACTTTTTCCGGTGCGCCGTCGAGTGCCTTGTTGATTTCAAGCACCGTACCCGCGGCCGGGGCGTAGACGTCGGAGGCGGCTTTCACCGACTCCACCACGCCGAAGGATTCGCCCGCCTGCAACGCGGTGCCGACCTTCGGCAACTGGACAAAGGTGATGTCGCCGAGACTGTTCTGGGCGTAGTCGGTGATGCCGACGAGCGCGGTGCCATCGGCGGAAATTTTGAGCCACTCGTGGGACTTGGCGTATTTCAGATCAGCGGGAATGTTGCTCATGGAAAGATTTCTCCGGATTGAAACCACGAATTGGCACGAAGGAACACCAATTTCCGCGGTTCGCTTGTAGGAGCGGCTTTATGCCGCGATGAGCAGATACAGATCGCGAAACAAAGCCGCTCCCACGGATAAATATCAGGTTTTCTTTAGCGGGACGAACGGAGGCTTGACGAGAGACAAATTGATTTTTGCTCCGCGGATCTCGACCGCCAGCGGGCCCGCCATCGCCGCGGCATCGACCAGCGCCGAGCCGATGGCTTCGTTGAGCATCGGAGACAACGTGCCGGAAACAACGGAACCGACGACGGTCCCGGAATCGGAAATCACCGGCGAACCGGCGCGAACAATGCGGCGGTCACCCGTTTTGAAGAAAACGATTTTTCTTTTCGGGCCGGCGGATTTTTCGGCCTTCAGAGGCTCGGACCCGACGAACGGACCTTTGTCGAACTTGACGACCCAACCGAGACCGGCGGAGATTGGTGAAATCTGGTCAGTGATTTCGTGGCCGTACAACGGAAAACCCGCTTCGAGCCGCAGCGAATCACGCGCGCCGAGGCCCGCCAGTTCGAGACCCGTCGCAGCACCTGCGGACAGGATGGCTTCGGCGAGCTTTTCTGTATCGGCAGCAGCACAATAGAGCTCCACCCCGTCCTCGCCTGTGTAACCGGTGCGCGAGATCAGGCATTTCACGTCGGCCACTGCGCCGTCGGAAAAATGGTAGTATTTGATTCCGGCCAGATCGGTTTTCGTCAGCGGCTGGACAATGGTCACGGCCTGCGGTCCCTGGATCGCGAGCTGACCGTAGTCGGCAGACCGGTTGGTGACGGTGCAGTTGAAGCCCTTGGCCTGCTCCTGCATCCACGCGATGTCTTTCGCGATGTTGCCGGCGTTGATGCACAGAAAATAATCGTCTGCTCCCCGCATGTAGACGAGAAGATCGTCCACGACGCCGCCGTCGGCATAACACATCACCGTGTAGAGGATGCGCCCGGGAAACAGTTTGCTGCAGTCGTTCGTGACCAGGTGCTGCAGGAATTTCAGCGCCTCGGGCCCCTTGACGTCCGCCTCGCCCATGTGGCTCACGTCGAACATTCCGGCCTTGGTCCGGACCACCTTGTGTTCCTCGAGAATGCTGCGGTACTGCACCGGCATGTCCCAGCCGGCAAAATCCACCATACGGCCACCGTGCCGGCGGTGGAATGCGTTCAGCGGAGTCGTCTGCAGCTCGCCCATGGTTTTACTAAGCGCGGCGGCCCGCGCCCCGGCAAGGAATCTTTGGCGAGGGTCGTCGTCGCGGCGAATTGAATGGGGTTGTGTTCGATCCCGCCGGTCATCACCTACTAAGGCATGCTTGGCTTTGCCCTGGCCGTGTTTTGCACGCTGGCGATTTCGTTCTGGTGCTCCCTGCTTGAAGCGCTGGTTTTGAGCACAACCACGGCGGAAGTTGAAGCCTTGAAACGTGCCAAGCCCGTGCGGGGCGAGATTCTCGAGAAGCTCCGCCACAACATCGACGAAACGATCTCGTCGATCCTGACGCTCAACACGATGGCGCACACCCTCGGTTCCGTCACCGTCGGTGCGCTGGGCGCCGATCTTTTCGGGCATGCCGCACTGGGCATCGTTTCGGGCGGCATGACCTTCGGCATCCTGATCTTTTCCGAGGTGCTGCCGAAAAGCATCGGCGTGTCGTACCGACCGGTGCTGCAGCCGTACGTCGTCTATCCGCTGCGCTGGATGACCCGGGTGCTGACTCCGATCACCTGGTTTTGTCAGCTCGTGGTGCGAGTCCTGATCCCGCGAAAAAACCGCCCGCACGAGGCGGATCGCGAAATCATTCTCCTGGCGGAGCGCGGCGCCCAGGAAGGAACGCTCAGCCGCAGCGAATCCAGCATCATTACGAACGCGCTTTCGCTCGATGACGTGCGCGTGAGCGAGATCATGACGCCGCGCATCGTGGTCACCGCCCTGCCCCGCAATGCGACCGTGGGTGAGGTGTTTCGCGACCACCCGAACATTCCATTCGCGCGCCTGCCGGTCTACGGGAAGAATCTCGACGACATCGCCGGCGTCGTCCGGCGGCGCGACCTCCTGAAGGCCAAGGCCAACGACCAGGATTTCGAGCCGATCGAAAAGATGCTGCAGGAGACCCAGTTTGTCCCTGAGACGGTCACGGTCGGCCAGGCTCTGCAACAGTTCCTCCGCACGCATCAGCAGATCGCCGTGGTCGTCGATGAATTTGGCGCGACGACAGGCGTGCTCTCGATGGAGGACATCATCGAGCACATCCTCGGTAAGGAGATTTTCGAAAAGGACGACGTGGCGGTGGACATGCGCGAACTTGCCCGCAGCCGCACGCAGAAGCTCGGACGCAATCGCCGTCCTGCGGAAGGCGGCGCCTGGCCGGGAGCGAAAACCTGAGTTTCCATGGGAATCCTCGCCTACTGGGTGCACACGCCGCACCCGTTCATCCTCCAATTCAACGAACGGTTCGGCATCCGCTACTATGGCGTCGCCTATCTGCTCGGCTTCGTCATCGCGGGCTGGCTCTTTCGCGTCTACTACCGGCATGGCAAGACTCCGCTGACTCCGCCGCAGTCGATGGATTTCATGCTCGCGCTGACGATCGGCGTGATCGTCGGTGGCCGCCTCGGCTATTTCATCCTCTACAAGCCGGAATTGTTCACCAAAGACCCGCTTGCCTTGCTGCGTGTGTGGGAGGGCGGCATGTCCAGTCATGGCGGCTTTCTCGGCGTCTGCATTGCGACGGCGATTTTCGCTCATCGGCAGAAAGTCCGCTTTCTACATCTGGCCGATCTGGCCGTCTCCGCGGCCCCGGCCGGACTTTTTCTGGGGCGACTGGCCAATTTCATGAATGGCGAACTCTGGGGACGGGTAAGCAGTGTGCCCTGGGCGATGATCTTCAGCCAGAGCGGTGGCGGGGATCAGCCGCGACATCCCTCCCAACTCTACGAAGCTGCGCTGGAAGGACTTTTTCTGTTTGGCTATGCTCAGTTTCGCCTTTGGAAAACCGAGGTGACCACGCGCGCGCCCGGCCGGCTGGCCGGTGAGTTCCTGGTCGCGTATGCGATCGTGCGCGCGATTTGCGAGCAGTTCCGGGAGCCCGATGCCGACCTGATTTACGGCATGAGCCGCGGCACCTTTTATTCGATCTTTCTCGTGATCGGCGGAGTCGTTTTGTGCATCTTCGCCTCGCGGGAAAAGGCGGCTACACGCTAAATCGAGTTTTGGCCGCTTGGAGCGAAGATGCGAAAGACGGAAAGCTACCTTCGCGGATGGCAACAACCGGCTCGATGCCCGACTCAGCGTTCCCGCTTGATGTAGCCGGGGACGTCCGCCCCCGGGAAGTCGATTGCGGCTTCAGCCGCATCCAGAACCTGACCGGGCGCTTCGGACCCGTCCACACCTTTTCTGAATCTGCGTTAGAGCGAAAACCCTGACGGAATAATTCCGTTTTTCGTCACGCACAGCACGCCGTCCCGGATCACGATGCCGTGCGCGTAGTCGCCGTCGGCCTTGCCGGCCGGCGAAAGATTCACTCCGTCGCCAATGCGGGCGTTCTTGTCGATGATGGCATGTTCGATCCGGCAGCCGCGGCCGATGCCCACCGGGGGAATCCCGCGATCCTTGTCCGCCTGGACTTCCTTTGCGGTCTGATAGTAATCGGCCCCCATCATCACCACGTCCTTCAGGTCGGAGCTCTCGCCCAGGATCGAGCGAATGCCGATGACGCAATGGTGCAGACCGGAGTCGGTCACGATGCAGCCATCGCCGATGACCACATAGTCGATCGTGCAGCGATTGATCTTCGAGGCCGGCAGATACCGCGGATGGGTGTAGATCGGTGCACTGCGGTCGAAAAAGTTGAACGGCGGCAAGGCCTGCGCCAGTGCGAGATTGGCGTCGAAGAACGCTTTCACCGTGCCGATGTCCTCCCAATATCCCTCGAAGATGTAGCTCGACAGGCGCGCATTGCCGAGGAGGGCCGGAATGACCTCCTTGCCGAAATCCTTCATCTCGTTTTGCAGCGCCCGACGGAGCACATCGCGGCTGAACACATAGATGCCCATGGACGCCAGGCAGTGCGGCTCACCCGTCTGCTGCTCGAGTTTCGCCTCGATGGTGGGGCTGATGGCGAGGCCGCGAATGATGGCGGGATCCTTCGGCTTTTCGACAAACTCGGTGATCGAGAGATCGTCGTTCACGCGCATGAGGCCGAGGCCTTCGACCTTCGACACGGGGAACGGCACGGCCGCGATGGTCACGTCGGCGTTGGTGGCAATGTGATGATCGACAATCTTCCGGAAATCCATCCGGTACAATTGGTCGCCGGAAAGGATCAGCACGAGATCATGGGCGTGCCCATCAAAGTGATCGAGATTGCGCCGGACGGCGTCGGCGGTGCCCTCGTACCACGCGCTGCTCTTGTCGGTCTGCTCGGCGGAAAGGATGTCCACGAATCCCGCGCCGAAGGGATCGAAATGAAAGCTCTTCTGAATGTGGCGGTGCAACGACGCCGTGAGAAACTGTGTCAGCAGAAAAATCCGGTTGTAGCCGGAGTTGAGGCAATTGCTGATCGGGATGTCGACCAGCCGGTACTTGCCCGCGAGCGGCACGGCCGGTTTGCATCTTTCCTTGGTCAGCGGATAGAGGCGCTTTCCGCGACCGCCGCCCATGATTACCGAGAGGATTCGTTTCGATTCAGGCATGGGGTATCCAAATTCCTTGCTTATCTTTTGCACCGGGCCTCAAATCGCCAGTCAAAAACCTCCCATGTGCGGCATTGTCGGCTACATCGGTAAGCAAAAGGCTTCGGCCATCATCCTGGAAGGCCTGAAGCGCCTGGAATATCGCGGCTATGATTCCGCGGGCGTCGCCACGCTGGACGGCGGCCGGTTTGATATCGCGAAGAAGACCGGCCGGGTCGACGGGCTGATCAAGGCCACCCCGGTCATGAAGCTTCCCGGCGGCACCGGCATCGGTCACACGCGCTGGGCGACGCATGGCGGGGTCACCGACGCCAACGCCCACCCGCACGTCAGCAGCGACGGCAAGATCGCCCTGATTCACAACGGCGTCATCGAAAATTTTGCCACGATCAAGAAGTTCCTGCTGACCAAGGGCTATACCTTCCAGTCTCAGACGGACACCGAGGTGCTCAGCAACCTTGTCGCCTACCACTACAACAAGGAGCCCGAACCGGCGGAAGGCTCGCGCTTCCTGGAATCGGTGCGCAAGACGCTGCGACACGTTGAGGGCACCTATGGCATCGCGGTGCTGTGTGCCGACCGTCCCTCTGAAATCGTGGCGGCGCGCAAGGGATCACCGCTCATCCTGGGAGTCGGCGACGGCGAATACATGCTGGCGAGCGATGTGTCCGCCATCATCAGCCGGACCCAGAACGTCGTTTACCTGAAGGACGGCGAGCTGCTGCACCTCACCGCGAAGAATTTCTCCATCACCACGCTCGATGCCGCCGACGTTTCGCCGGTCATCGACAAGATCACCTGGAGCATTCAGGACGCGGAGCTCGGCTCCTACGCCCATTTCATGGAGAAGGAGATCTTCGAGCAGCCCACGGCGCTCGAGAACTCAATGCGTGGCCGTTTCGCCGAGGATGGAAGCACGGCCCTGTTCGGCGGACTCAATCTGTCGGCGGGAGATTTTCGCCAGGTCGATCGTTTTCATTTCGTCGCCTGCGGCAGCGCCTGGCACGCCTGTCTGGTCGCGGAACACCTGATCGAGCGGTTTGCCCGCGTGCCCGTGGAGGTCGACTACGCCTCGGAGTTTCGCTATCGCAACACTCCGCTGAGCAAGAACGCGCTCTTCTTCACGATGAGCCAGTCGGGCGAGACCATCGATACGCTTGCGGCCATGCGCGAGGCGAAGCGCAAGGGCTACAAGGTGCTCGCCGTCAGCAATGTCGTCGGCTCGACGATCGCCCGCGAGGCGGACGGCGGCGTCTACCAGCATGTCGGCCCCGAGATCGGCGTCGCGTCCACGAAGGCGTTCACCTCGCAGCTTCTGCTGGGCGCCATGCTGGCGCTCTACATCGGACGCATGCGCGACATGAGCTTCAGCGGTGGCGTTCAGTTCGTGAACGCGTTGAAGAGCGCGCCCGACCTGGTTCGCGAGACGCTCAAGCTGGCGCCACAGATTCGCGACATCGCCCGTCGGTACGCCCACTACCAGGACTTTCTTTTTCTCGGCCGGTTGTCGCTGTTTCCCGTCGCTCTGGAGGGCGCGTTGAAGCTAAAGGAGATTTCCTACATCCATGCCGAGGGCTATCCGGCCGCGGAAATGAAGCACGGGCCCATCGCGCTGATCAGCGAGAAATGTCCGTCCGTGTTTTTTGTGCCGTCCGGCGAGATGTTTAACAAGGTCGTCTCCAGCATGCAGGAGATCAAGGCGCGCAAGGGAAAGATCATCGCGATCGCCACCGGCAACGAGGAGCTTCCGGCCGGACTGGTCGACGACCTCATCCGCATTCCGGATTGTCACGAGGCCGTTCTGCCCATCATCGCCAC
Source organism: Candidatus Didemnitutus sp. (assembly GCA_035545955.1). Classification (GTDB taxonomy): domain Bacteria; phylum Verrucomicrobiota; class Verrucomicrobiia; order Opitutales; family Opitutaceae; genus Didemnitutus. The sequence goes on from DASZXI010000038.1 coordinate 10,478, forward strand.
GGTGCCGGTGCAGCTCCTGAGCTATTACATCGCGGTGGAACTGAACCGCGACGTCGACAAGCCCCGCAACCTGGCCAAGTCGGTCACGGTCGAGTGAGCCGGGTCACGGGCCCACTGTCGGACGGATGACCATGCACGTTTCGCCGCACCGCGAACAGTTCCGGACGCTCTGCGCGCAGGGCAACCTGATTCCCGTCTCGACCGAGCTGCTGGCCGATCTCGAGACTCCGGTCTCAGCCTTCGCCAAGCTGCGCGGCTCGGGTCCGGCATTCCTGCTCGAATCCGTGGAAGGTGGCGAACACGTCTCGCGCTACAGCTTCATCGGTTGCAACCCGCGGCGCATCCTTCAGGCCGCGGCGGGAGCCGCGGACCCTCTGGCGGAGTTGCAGGCGGAAATGGCGAAGCACCGGCCGGTCAAGGTGCCCGGACTGCCACCGTTCACGGGCGGCGCCGTGGGCTACCTGGGCTACGAATTCATCCACAGCGTCGAACCCACGGTTCCGCTTGCAGCGCGCGACGATCTGGGCGTGCCGATGATGTGGTTCATGCTGTGTGATTCGCTCGTCGTGTTTGACCGGGCTCGTCAGACCATGCGCCTGATCGTCAACGCACGCGTCGAAGCCGATGCGGACGCCGCCTATGCCGCGGCGGTGTCCGAGCTGGAGCGACTCCGCGAAGCCCTCGCCCGCCCTTCGGTGCTCAAGCCGGCCGCCTTCGGCGAAATGGGTGCGATCAAAATACCCTCCGGCAACTGCACGCGCGAAGGCTTTGAGAAACTCGTCGACGACACCAAGGAATACATTCGGGCCGGTGACATTTTCCAGATCGTCCTCTCCCAGCGTTTCTCGCGACCCTTTTCCCGCAGCGCCCTCGACCTCTATCGCGCGCTGCGCACGGTCAATCCTTCGCCGTATATGTTCATCCTGGAAACCGGTGAATTCTCGCTGGTGGGCGCTTCGCCGGAAGTTCATGTCCGTCTTACCGGGCGCACGGCGGAGATCCGCCCGATCGCCGGCACGCGTCCACGCGGCAAGAGCGCGGAGGATGATGCGGAACTGGAGAAGGATCTGCTCGCCGACGACAAGGAGCGCGCGGAGCATCTCATGCTGGTGGATCTCGCCCGCAACGATCTGGGACGGGTTTGCGACTTCGGATCGGTCAAGGTGCCCGAGTTCATGGTGATCGAGCGCTACTCCCACGTGATGCACATTGTGTCACAGGTGGAGGGACAACTTGCGCCAAATCGTTCCGCTTTTGACCTGATGCGTGCCAGCTTTCCGGCGGGAACTGTCAGCGGTGCCCCAAAAATTCGCGCCATGCAGCTGATCGCGCAAATGGAGGGCAACCAGCGTGGTTCCTACGCCGGTGCGCTCGGATATTTTAGCTACGATGGCAATCTGGACTCCTGCATAACCTTGCGCACGGCAATGCTTAAGAATGGCAAGGTGCACGTTCAGGCGGGTGCGGGACTGGTGGCCGACTCGGTGCCCGCCACCGAGTACCAGGAGACCATAAACAAGGCCTCGGCGTTGTTCCGAGCCATCGAGTTGGCCGAAAACATGGGCGTCTGACGGGCACACCGGCCCCAATCCGGGGTCGAAACAGTGTGTCGGGAATTTATCTCCGCCGTCCGGCATCTTAAATGCAGGACGTTGGGTGTACTCTTCCGTTCCAAACCAGATTCAAGCCATGCCATTTCGCAAAAAGACTCTTTCCTCGACCACCGAGGCAGTCGAATTGCCGGCGGCTCAAACCGCGGCAAGCGCTACCTTGGATGACTCCACTCGTGCTCCGGCCATTCGGACTGATTCACGTCCGTCGCCCGGCGACTTCGACAAGCCGTCGCCCGTCGATCGGCGCGACGAGCGCTCCAACCTGCAGCTCTATCTTAACGAAATTCGCCAGACTCCCCTCCTGACCATTGAGGAGGAGATCAAGCTGGCCGCCCGCATCAAGCGCGGCGACAAGGCCGCACGCGATCACATGATCAAGGCGAACCTCCGCTTGGTCGTGAAGATTGCCTACGATTACAACCAGATGGGCCTGCCCCTGATGGACCTGATCAGCGAGGGCAACCTCGGGCTCATCAAGGCCGTCGAACGCTTCGATCCCGCCAAGGGTGGCAAGCTCTCCACGTACGCCGCCTGGTGGATCAAACAGTCGATGAAGCGCGCGCTCGCCAATCAGTCGAAGACGATCCGCCTGCCGGTTCATCTCGTCGACAAGATCTCGCGCATGCGCAAGACCATCGCAAAGCTCACCGACGAATTTGGCCGCGAGCCGACCACCGAGGAGGTGGCGGCGGAGATGCAGATTCCGACCAACAAGGTTGCGCTGCTCAAAATCGTCAGCGTCCGCCCGGCCTCGCTCGATGCTCCGGTTGGCGAGGACAACGACTCCGCGACTCTCGGCGAGCTCGTCGGCGACGACAGCACCATCTCGCCGGATGACGGCTTGGGTGAAAAGAACCTGAAGGAAAATCTGCGCGCAATGGTCAATTCGCTCGACCCGCGCGAGGCCAGCATCCTCAAGCTGCGTTTCGGTCTCGACGGCGAGAAGGAGCTCACGCTCGAGGAAGTCGGCAAACGCTTCAAGGTCACGCGCGAGCGCATCCGTCAGCTCGAGTATCTCGCGCTCGGCAAGATCCGCCGGCAGTTGCAGAAGCAGGACAAGCAGCGGACGACGGACGAGATTGAGCAGGAGACCAATGCCGAGGAACGCGCGCAACTGATCCGCGACTACTTCGCGCAGCAAGCGCCGGCACACTCCTAAGTCGCCGATTGTTCGAATTCATGCCCGCCGATTTCCGGCGGGCATTTTTTTGGCCTCATCGCGCTTGATCGGAAACCCGCCACGAATCTAAAGGGTTTGAGTTGGATCAGGTGGGGCGTGACCGCCGGGCGCGCCGTTGCCATTCCCGGCGGGCCCAGCGGTCCCGCCCCCACCACAACCGCATAGAGCCTTCGGCGGAACTAGCTCTCCAATTTGCTGCCGTGTCCATTCGCCGGCAGCCGCTTCTCCATCACCGTATTCGGCAGCTCCACGTCACCGATCCGCACGACGTTGCTTCGGATCGGCGCGAAGCCCTGGCGCTCGAAGAAAGGCTGCGCCGTAAGACTGACGTGCGCCTGGACCTTGGAAAGGGCCTTGGCGCGCAACGAGCGCTCGGCCGCGGCATAGAGAACGGCCGCGATCCCCTGTCGCTGATGCTGGTGATGAACGTAAAGAAAATCCACCGTGCCCGTGTTGTCCCAGGAGCAGAACCCGACCAGCTGGCCGTCATGTTCCGCGACGATGACCTCCTCGCCACCCAGCTTTTGTTTCCAGCGGACGAAATCGGGATCGCTCGGCGCCCAGGCGTCGATCTGCTCCTGCGTGTAGTCGGCCTTGTTGACCTGATGAACGGTGTCGTGAAACAGGCGCGTCACGGCCGGCAAATCCTCGGCGCGGTAGGCACGAACCAGGATCTCGGAATTCACTTGTTCAATACATCCAGCCCGGGAAATGAAGTCCAGCGCCGAGCGATGTCGGAGCATTGCCCGCGAAAGGTCGCGAACTATCGCGAAATCAAGCTGCCCACGGAACCCATCGAACACACCAAACTACCATCCAATCGATCCCCGACGAAAATCACGATTCGGCACGAAAAGCCTCTGGCCGGAACGATGAACCTGGAGTGATTGGCGACAATCTTCCTGGTTCAGTCGAATCCTTTGGTGTGTTCAGTGTGTTCCGTGGGCAATGCCTCCGCATTCGTGTCGTTTCGTGTGGATTGGTGGGCAGGTTTGGGGTCCGGACAATAAAAAAGGCGCCCGTCGAAACGGGCGCCTTTGAATTCTGTGACTGGCCGACGGCTTATTCCTTCTTCGAGGCCTCGTCGAAGATGTCGCCGAGGTTCGTGAGGTCCGAGCCGCTGGTGTTCTTGGTGAACTGCTCGTAGGAGGCGGTCTCCATGGCAAGCTGGTCCGCCGAGTAGTTCGCGGCCTTGATCGACAACCCGATGCGGCGACCTTCGCGATCGATTTTCACGACGCGGGCGGTCACCTGCTGGCCGGGCTTGAGCACGTCCTTGATCTTGTCGACGCGGTCTTCCTGGATCTGCGAGATGTGCACGAGGCCGTCGATGCCGTCCTTCAGCTCCACGAAGGCGCCGAA
>DASZXI010000039.1:0-69061 GCA_035545955.1 Candidatus Didemnitutus sp.
CGCTGCCCGCTGCCCGCTGCCCGCTGCCCGCTGCCCGCTGCCCGCTGCCCGCTGCCCGCTGCCCGCTGCCCGCTGCCCGCTGCCCGCTGCCCGCTGCCCGCTGCCCGCTGCCCGCTGCCCGCTGCCATCTGTCCTCTGTCATCGATTCTCACTCCTCGCTCCCGGATTCTCGGTTCTTCCTTTGTCTCTTGCCCGACAGCGATATGACACGCACGTTCGTCGGCCATGAAAATTGCCTCGATCCTCGTCGGAGCGGCTCTGGGTCTCGCCGTCGCCGCACCCGCCGCCCTCACCTCCCAACAGCAGGCCTGGCTCGCAAAGGCCAACCGGCACGAGAAGGCGGGCTGGATCTATCTGCACATCGAGGGCGCCCCGCGCGAACGCGGTTTTCAGCATGGCTATCTCGCCGCGCACGAGATCGCGGACGCAATGCATTCCCTCGCCGCCCAGTGGCATCATGACTCGAGTTTTGACTGGCCGTGGCTGGTGGCGCACACGAAAGGCTTCATCAATCCGGCGGTCGACACCGAGGATCGCGAGGAAATGCAGGGCATTGCCGACGGCATGAACGCCGCCGGCGTGCCGACCACCTACGATGACGTGGTAACCTATAATGCCAGCATCGAGCTGACAGGCTACTGGTGGCCGGAGGTGCAGAAGAAAATGGATAGTTCCGCCACGTTCGTGTCGGGCCCACCCGAACGCTGCTCGTCGTTCATCGCCACCGGCCGCATGACCGCCGACGGTGGCGTCGTGCTCGGCCACAACACGATGTCCGATTTCACCGAGGACCAGTGCAACGTGATCCTCGATCTCGTGCCCGAGAAGGGCCACCGCATCCTCATGCAGACCCAGCCGGGCTGGATTCACAGCGGCACGGATTTCTTCGTCACCGACGCGGGCCTGGTGGGATCCGAGACCACGATCGGCAGCTTTCACGGCTTCACGGAAAAGGGCGTGCCGGAATTCGTCCGCATGCGCCGCGCCACCCAGGACGCCGGCTCGATCGACGAATGGTGCACCATCATGCGGAAGGGCAACAACGGCGGCTACGCGAACGCGTGGCTCGTCGGCGACATCAACACCCGCGAGATTGCGCGCCTCGAACTCGGCCTTAAATACGTCGGCTTCGAGCGTACGAAGGACGGCTGGTATTCCGGTTCCAACATCGCGGAGGACCTGCACATCCTCCGGCTCGAAACCGAGGCCAACGATGTGGATATCCGCCAGTCACCTGTCGCACGCCGCGTGCGTTGGAAAAAGCTGATGAAGGAAAACGCCGGCAGGATCGACCTCGCCAAGGCCAAGGAATTCGAGGGCGATTGCTTCGACAGCTGTTACGGCACCGGCGACAAATTGAACGGGCGCGCCCTGGATGCCCATGCCGATCTCGATCCGCAACTCGGCAACGCGGCAAAGGCGCCGTACAATCCGTCCGGCACGATCGATGCCAAGGCGGTCGACACGGTCATGGCACGAAAGATGAGCTTTGCCGCGCGCTGGGGTTCGGGCGACGGCGTGGCGTTCGACGCCGAAAAATTTCTGGCCGACCATCCGCAGTTCGACTGGATGGAAGGCGTGCTCAAGAGCCGCCCCGCCGAGCCATGGGTGGATTTCACCGCCGGCGAGAAATAGTCCGGCAAGAGGTGGAACCGGACCTCCGGGCCGGTTCAAACCCGTCAACCTGTTACGCCTCGAACGGCACCTACGGTGCCAGTCGTCAAAGACCGGCCCGGAGGTCCGGTTCCACCTCTTCACACCAGCGGCATCAATCCCACGATCAGCCCGACCATGGCTCCGTAGGCGGCGTGGCCCGCGAGATGGCCGAGCCCAACCACCAGATCCGCCTCCTTGTATTCCTCGAGCGGGTGCTGATCGGACACGATCCAAACCAACATCAGGCTGACGATCAATCCGTGCAGGATGCCGACCCCCAGCCCGATCATCAGACTCATGGGCAGGTGCGTATAGCCGAGCGTCACCAGCAGCAAAGTATAAACCAGTGCGAAACCGACCGCCGCCGTGACGTGGATGACCAGCCCGACCCGTTTCGCGTTGGTTCGCTCACGAGTCAGCAGGCTGCCGAGCGCCGTGATCATGTCTCCGCGGCCGATACCTGCCCGGGTGATCATGCCCATCACCACCTCCATCGCCAAACCGCCGAAAAGACCCGCCAGCAGCGAGGTACCGAGATACTTCGCGAGAAATAATGTCAGGTTCATGTTGCCTCCGGGGTTGGAAGAGGCCGGCCGCGTCGGGTGTCCGGCCACTCTTAAATTGGCACGATTTTCGCCGCTTTGCCATGCGATTTCCGCCGTGAAAGGACGCGGTTTTCGCCGGCGATAAGACTGGCTCCGTTCGAGCCGACCGCATTTGTTGGCGACGGTCGCAATGAATCCGTTCGCGCTGATCGCCCCGCTGTTTCTGGTCTTCGAAATTTACCAGCTGGTGGTGAGTGAACGCTATCTCGGCATCCGCCAGATTCGCCTCAACACCGATCCGCGCGAACTCCCCATGCGATCCTGGGTCGCCGCGACGTGGTCAATCGGCATCGTGCTTTATGGATTGTGGATGCTTCTCCTGCTCACCCACTCCGTCGGCCGCGCCCAGGGACTGATCCTCCTGGCGGTTACATTTCTCGGGTACGCGTCGCGCGCGGCCGCGAGCATGAAGTGGACGCTGGTCATCCTCACCTTTGAGGGCGCGGTGCGGGTCGGAATGCTTCTCTCGCTCATCGGCGCGACCTGGCGGGCGATGGGCTAGAAACGGGCGGACCGGCCATTTGGCCTTGAGAAAATCGCGCCATCCGGCAAAAAGGTGCCGCCGCGCCCCTGCCTATGAATCCCGAACCCCGGTTGAATAAAATTCCGTTTATCGTGGCCGACGCCTGCTGCCTGCTGGCGGCGGCCGCCATCGGCTATACGGCGAAGTCGCCCATCACTCCGGTCCCGCTGATCTCGTGTGTGGTGCTCATCATCGCCGGAGGCATCGCGGTTTTGTTTCCCTTCTTCTCCGACTACGCCGCCGATTCGCGCGAGTCCTCGGCGCGGCTGCGCGACGAACTCGAGCTGCAGATCAAGCGCGTGCAGGCCGCCGCGGAAAGCCTCGGCCGCGCCGCCGCGCAGATCAAGTCGATCGAGGAGGCGGTGCAGAAATCCGCGCGTGATGCCGAGACCCTGCCGTACCGAATGCAGGAGAAGCTCGCGGAATTCAACGAGGCGCTGGCCGCGAAGGAAAACGAGGAACGCGACGCGCTCGAGCGCGAGCTCGAGGAACTGCGCGCGGCCAACAGCGACCAGCTCAAGGCCGTGGCGGACAAGCTCGCCAAGGCGACCGCGGACTGGACCGCCCTCGAATCGGCCGGACGCCGCCAGGTTTCACTCGCGCAGGATGCCGCCGGAAAAATCGACGGCTCGCTGCGCCGGGCGCTCGACCAGCTCGATGCACGTCTGGCCGGTCTCGAAAAATCCCTCCGCTCGGATCCACCGCCCCCCGCCGCCAACTTGGCCGCACCCGCATCTCCCGAACCGCAACCCGCCCCGAGCATTCAGCCGGCTCCTGAAGCCTTTGTCGCTCCCCCGCCACCGGTCGCTTCGCCGGAAGAAATTCCCGTCATCGTCGCCGTGTCCAACGGCGTGGCTCCCGCCCCCGAGGCACCCAAGGTTCGCAAGCCACGGCCGGCCCGGCGCCCGAAACCGGAGGAAGTTCTGGTTGCGATGTCCAATGGCGCGCCCGAAACCGAAGCGGCCCCGGTCGCGGTGGCGGTGGCCCTGGATGAGCCCCCGCCCACCACGCAGGAGGCATCGGTTTCCTCGGATGGCGCCACCCGCCTGCTCGCCACCGCCTACATCGGAATCGGCAACAAGCTTTTCATCCGCGGCGACGGTCCCGGCCTCAGCTGGGAAAAAGGCGTGCCGATGCAATTTGTCTCGATTGGGAAATGGGGCTGGTCGACCCAGGATGCCGCGGGTCCGGTCAGCGTGAAGTTGTACAAGAACGACGATACGGCCGCACTCTCCGGCGGCCTCACCATCGAACCCGGCCGGCACACCGAGATCACGGCGCTGTTTTGAATTCCAGCGCGACTCCGGTTTTGTTGTAGGAGCGGGTTTATCCCGCAATCCACTGCTGTCTTGATGTTGGGCGGGATCGCCTGCCCCGATCCTCTCGAAGAGCTCCGCCCGCCCACGCATACATACCGATGGCGCCCAGGTAGGGGACGGCGTCCCGCCGGCCTTTTCAGAGTTTAATGATCGGCAAGGCGGATGAGGACATCCGCCCCTACCGCTCGGTCTTTCCGCCGGGACGACTCCGTCGAGAGGTCGAACGGAACCGTGTGACGCAGGCGACGAACCGAGTTCGCGGTTTTCATTCCGGGGCTCGGTCTCTCAACCCTCAACATTCAACCTTCAACTGCATGCCCCCGCCCCTACCGCTCAGTAATGCGGCGGCCGCTCGTTCTCACTGGCCGGCTCGGTTGGCGCGGCTCCCGGCATTTGCATCCGCGCGAGCGCGAGCTCGCGGCGCAAGGCCACGATTTCCTCGTGCATCTCCAGCATCGCCTTGTCCTGCGCAGCCACGTGTTGCTGCAGGTGGACAAGCCTCTCTTCGAGGCGGGTGATGCGCTCGGCGTCGGACACGACTCGAGTTGAATCCGGCGACAAGCGGCGACGCGATGGAAAATTTACGGTCTTGGCGATGAGCCAAGGATGGCGGAGCATCGGAGCATCATGAAACGGGTCCTGATCTCGCTCGCGCTGCTGTCACTGACCGTCTCCTCCTTCGGAACTCCCGAGTCCGCCGACAATCGGCTGCTGATTCTCGTGTCGATCGACGGTTTTCGCTGGGACTATTTCGACAAATATCATCCGCCCGAACTCGGCAAGCTGGCCGCCGACGGCGTGCACGCCAAACGGATGACATCCAGCTTTCCGTCGCTCACCTTTCCCAATCACTACACGATCGTCACCGGCCTGCGGCCCGAACACCACGGCATCGTCGCCAACACGTTCTTCGATCCCGACCTCAACGCGAAGTTTTACTACACGCATCATGACTGCGCGATCGACCCGCGCTGGTGGTCCGGCGGTGAACCGATCTGGATTACCGCCGTGCGCCAGGGGTTGCGCAGCGCCTGTTTCTTCTGGCCGGGATCGGAATCGGAGAATCATGGCCTGAAACCGACGTTCTCCAAACAATTCGACAAACATCTCACCGCGAACGACCGCGTGGACGGTCTCCTGCAGTGGATTGCTCTCCCGCCCGGGCAGCGTCCGCGCGTCGCCACGCTCTACTTCGACATGGTGGATTCCGCCGGACACAACTTCGGTCCGGATGCGCCCGAGACGGGTGACGCCGTCGCCCTGGTCGATCGGGCCATCGGTAGACTGGTGGCGGGTCTCGACCAGCTCGGGCTTCGGTCCGCCACAGATTTTGTCTTCATTTCCGACCATGGCATGGCGCCCGTCGGGTCCGACCGCATGGTCTATCTGAACGACTACGTTGACCCCAATTCGATCGACGTCGATTTTGCCGGCGCCGTCGCCGGCCTGCGTCCGAAAAGGGAAACGCCTGCCGAGCTGGTGGCGCATTTCGGCAAAGACCACCCGCATGTCAGCGTCTGGCTGCGATCGGAGGTGCCGGAACGCCTGCACTATCGGGCGAGCAATCGCATCGCGCCCGTCGTGTTGTGCGCCGAGCCGGGCTGGATGATCTCGATCCGGGGGGACGTGCACTTCAAGGGCCTCGCGCTCGAGCGCGGCAATCACGGCTACGATCCCGCCGCGCCCGACATGGGCGCACTGTTCGTCGCCGATGGACCGTCGTTCCAGCACGGGAAGACCATCGACGACGTCGATAACGTGGATATCTACAATCTGCTTTGCGCCGAAATGAAGATCACGCCGGCACCGAACGACGGATCGCAGAAGCTGGTGGATGAAGTGCTGGCGCGGTGACGGACGGATCGATGTAGGGCGGCATCGCCCGCCGTCGCCAAGGCTTTGGCGGGGCGGGGCCGAATGCCGCCTCGGCGCGCCCGGCGGTCGCGCTCCACCTTGCGGCTGTGGGAGCGGCTTTACGCCGCGAATGGAGAGGTGGAACGTGTCGTCCTCGACGCGTTAAAGCGCCTTTGGGGCGATCGTCGCTCCACCTACATCAAAATCCGGGCCAATTCTTCGGGCGTCGTGACGGGTGCCTGACAGGTCTCGTTTTCGCACACGTAAGCCGTCGGCTTGCCGTCGACCGGCTTCATCGCCGCGAGATACGGTCGAGTCTGTCCGAGCCATTGCGCACCGCTCCCGTCGGCGTGCAGAAGCACCTGGCGCAGGCGAAATGATTTCGCCGCCACCCCGGCCAGAGCGCGAAATCCGGAAGTTGTTGCATTGCCTGCCAGCGCGATCGTGCGCGGCTCGCTCAGCACCCATTCGATACCACAAAGAAGCTGCGGCAGCGCAAACGGCATCGAGGTCCACTGACGCGACAGCGAATCGATCGCCCGTCGCGCCCGTTCGGTCCGGGTCATGGTTGTGCTGCCATCGGGCCCGGCGCCGATCATCCAGTCGAGGCGCACGAGGTTCGCGACCGCGAGCGAGATCGCGGACGCTTCGGCGGCGTCCGTGTCCTCCTTCAACCGCATAATCACCGTGGCATCGTCGGAACGCGTGCTGAAGTACCCGCCATTCCGCTCGTCCCAGAACATCCGGTCCATTGCCGCCTGCAACCGATCCGCGCATTGCAGCCAGCGCACGTCGAATCCGGCTTCGTACAGGTCGAGCAGGCCCTGGATGACGGCCGCATAGTCCTCCGCGAAAGCGGGCACGGGGCTCCGGGTGCCCAGCCAGGTGCGATACAAATTATCGCCGGATTCGTCGCTGAGATGACGCGCCAGGAACTCGGCCGCACGGCCGGCCGCGACCAGATATTTCGGCTCGTCCAGCAGACGCGCGGCTCGGGCCAGCGCGGAAATCATCAGGCCGTTCCACGCCGCCACCACCTTGCCATCGCGACCCGGTCGCGGCCGCCGCTCGCGCGCCGCGCGCAGCCGTGCCAATGACGCGACGAGCTTCTCGTTGGCCGCCTCGAGGTCGATGCCCGCCCGGCGCGCCGTGTCCGAAAGGCTGCACTGTTGCATCAGCACGTTCTGTCCCTGCAACTCACCGGTGGGATCGGCGCCGGCGTTTCCGTTTTCGCGCACACCAAAGTGCGCGCAGAAAAGGGGGGCGTCCTCGCCCAGCACCGACTCGATTTCCTTTCGCGTCCAGACATAGAAAGCGCCCTCGCGATGCTCGTGCGCGTCCGCGTCGGGCCGGCTGTCGGCGTCTTCCGACGAAAGGAATTCGCCTTCCGGGCCGCAGAGATCGCGCAAGACGTAGTCGAGAATGTCGCGCGTCACCCAGGCGAAAACCTCGCGGCCGGTAATCTGATAAGCCTCGAGGTAGTTCGAGGCAATCTGCGCCTGATCGTAGAGCATTTTCTCGAAATGCGGCACATGCCAGCGCTCATCGACGGAGTAGCGATGAAAGCCACCTCCGACGTGATCGTGAATCCCGCCTTCGGCCATGCGTCGGAGCGTGTGTGTGGCCAGGCGGATGGCCTCGGCGCCGACGCCGGAATCGGGTCCCTGCATCGCGGCGACGCGAAAAAGAAACGAGATCACGGACGCCCGCGGGAATTTCGGCGCGCCGCCGAAGCCGCCCTGTTCGCCGTCGAAGTTCTCGTGAAAATAGCGAAAGGCGCCCTCGAGCGCGTCGCCTGCGGCGTCCGCAAGCGAACCTTCGCGGGTGGGCGCCGCGGCCGCGGCCTCGCGCAAGGTTGCCGCGACGTCCGCCGCGCCCTTTTCGATCTGGTCCCGCTGTTCCGTCCAATGCCGGGCGATGGCGCCCAACAGCGTGGCGAAGCCGGGACGCCCGCCGCGATCCGACGGCGGAAAGTAAGTGCCACCATAGAACGGTAACCCGTCCGGAGTCAGCCAGACGCTCATCGGCCATCCGCCATGGCCGGTCGTCTGCTGGACATAGTTCATGTAGATGCGATCGATGTCCGGCCGCTCCTCCCGATCCACTTTGATGGAAATGAAGGAACGATTCAGCAGCGCGGCCACCTCGGGGTTCTCGAAGGACTCGTGCGCCATCACGTGACACCAGTGACAGGCCGCATAACCGATGCTCAGAAAGACCGGCTTCCCCTCGGCCCGAGCCCGCGCCAGCGACTCGTCGCTCCACGGCAGCCAGTCGACGGGATTGTCCGCGTGCTGACGGAGGTAGGGCGATCGTTCCGCGGCGAGGAGATTGGGCATGGACCCTCACCTTTTGTCCGTGATTTCCGGAGGCGCAAGCCTCACCCATGCGGCACCGCTTCCGGCGACCTATGATTTCCAGAACGATACAATGAGTCCGCCCGCGACGATAAGCGTGCCGCCGACGATTATCGGTGCGTTCGGCACCGCCCGGAACGAAACGTAATTCACCACCTGCCAGACGAGAAAAAGGGTGGCGATATAGAAGCCCACCAGTCGGCCAAACGGCAGGGGTGCCAGGTTGAGCATCACGCCGTAGATGAGCAGGAGAAAACCGCCACCGAGAATGGTGGCGGCCCGTGCCGCCCCGGTTTTTTCGAACAGCGCCGTGCGGATGGTCGCGTCACCAAAGGACTCGGCGAGAGTGGCTACAAGCAGGCAGGCGAAGACAATCAGATGCTTCATGATCAGTGCGGCGCAGCCGCAGAAACTAAAATGAAGCAGCGGCCCGACTGCCCCTGATGCCTTCGATGCCAAGCATCGAACCCGGGATGAGCAGATGGCGAAGGCCCGTCACAAGCAAGTACCATCGAACACGATGGACCAGGTGGCAAAAAGAGGCGCAAAACCCGCGGTTGACGGCCGCGCGCCAGACCCGCTCACTTGCGGGTTCCATGCTTACGCTGGCCGATGTTTCCAAGTCCTATGGCACCCGCGAATTGTTCGCGGATGTGTCGCTGTTCGTCGCCCGGACGGACCGTTTCGGACTGGTCGGTCCTAACGGCGCCGGCAAGTCCACCCTGTTCAACCTGATCCTGGGCGAGGAGGCGCCGGATGACGGCACCATCGAATGGGAGCGCGGGGCGGATTTCGGCTTCCTGCCGCAGGAGAGCGCCCCGGTAGGCGACGAAACGGTCCTGCACATCGCCACCAGCGGCCGGAAGCTCGCGCCCGAGAACGACGATGACTACGACATCGACTGGACGCTCGAGCCGCGGGCCAAGAAAATCCTGGCCGGTCTCGGCTTTCGCGAAACGGATCACGAGCGCCCGGCAAAAAGTTTTTCCGGCGGCTGGGTCATGCGCGCGCACCTCGCCCGCCTGCTCGTCAATGAGCCGGCGTTGCTGCTGCTCGACGAGCCCACGAACCATCTCGATCTCGAGGCTCTGCTCTGGTTCCAGGACTATCTGACCCGCTATCCTGGCGGGCTCGTGATCATTTCCCACGATCGCGAATTCCTGAACACACTGTGCACCGGCATCCTCGAACTGCGCGGAGGCACGCTCAACAAGTACACCGGCAACTACGACGACTACCTGCAGGAAAAGGAGGACCGGAAGGCGCAGCAGGCGGCGTTGTTCAAGAACCAGCAGCGCGAGATCGCCCACCTGCAGAAATTCGTGGATCGGTTCGGCGCCAAGGCTTCCCTCGCCTCCCGTGCCAAGTCGAAGGAAAAGCAGATCGAACGCCTCAAGGAGGTCGCCGTTGAGGAGCCGTTCGAGGAACTGAAACGGATCAATTTCCGCTTCCCACAACCTCCGCGGTCCGGCCTGCGCGTGGTCACGCTGGAAAAGGTCCAGCAGGCCTACGGCGACCATGTCGTCTATCGCGACCTGAACTTCGAGGCCGAGCGCGGGCAGCGCACGGTGCTCGTCGGACCCAACGGCGCTGGCAAGTCCACGCTGCTCAAGATTCTCGCCGACGTGATTCCCATCCAGGGCGGAACGCGCGAGCTCGGCAGCAACGTCGTCCCGGGCTATTTTGCGCAGAATCGCGGCGACAATCTCCGCACCGATCTGACCGTGCTCGAGAATGTCATGGAGCTGCGCACCGCCGAGAATCAGCTGACCGAGCAGCAGGCGCGGGCCGTGCTCGGCGGATTTCTTTTTCGGAAGGACGACGTGTTCAAGAAAGTGTCGGTGCTCTCGGGCGGCGAAAAGTCACGCCTGGCTCTCGCCCGTCTGCTCGTGAATCCGCCGAACCTGCTGTTGATGGATGAGCCGACCACGCATCTCGACATCCCGTCGATCGACGCGCTGGTCAATGCCCTCGACCAATACGAGGGCACCTTCATCTTTATCAGCCACGACGTCTATTTCATCCGGAAGCTCGCGCGCAACGTCCTGCACGTGCACTCGGGCCGGCTTACGCCCTACGCCGGCAACTACGACTACTACCTCGAGAAATCGAAGGCGACGAATGCCCGCGCGGCGCTGACCGCGGGATTCACGGACGCCCGCCCGGTAGCGGCCGTCGTCCCCAACGGCCCGAAGTCTCCCGGTGCAGATCCGCGTTCACCCAGCCCGACAGCACCCAAGCCCAAGGCGGTCGATCCGAAGGAATTGAAGAAACTTCGCATCGAAGTCGGAAAACTCGAGCAGCGAGTGAGCGAGCTCGAAGCCAAGCAATCCGAGATCACGGGCGATCTGGAGAAACCCGAAACCTACGCGGACAAGGGCCGCTTCCACCATCTCAACAAGGAGCTGAGCGTGGTGGTCGATGAAATCACCACCGCCACCGCCGAGTGGGAAAAGGCCGCCCTGCGACTGGCCGAGCTCGAGAAGGCGTAGACGCGATGTAGGGCGGCATCGCCAATGCCGCCTGGGTGGAGCGCGACCTCCGGGCGCGCTTGATAGCAGGAATTTGGATTCTCTCCTCTGTGACAAACCGGCCCGCCTTTCGACTTCGCTCAAGGCCCTGAGCCTGTCGAACGGGGAAGTCCGGTTCCACCTGCAAGCCAGGGCAATCCCTGTGGGAGCGGCTTTACGCCGCGAAGAAATGCCATAGAGCTTGCGCATGCCGCGATCGACGCGAACCAAACGCTCCTCCCGCCGATTGTCTCCGCGCGTTCCCTCCTTCTCCGCCCGAATCGAGATCATCGGCGTCAATCCGTTCGTCCACGTTCCGGACGATGTCCTGGCGGCCTTGTTCGCACGGGCAAAAAGGGACCGCGGACCGATTCCCGTCTGCGGAACGATCGACGGTCACTCTTATCGCCAGACCTTGGTCAAATATGCCGGACACTGGCGCTTCTACGTCAACGGTCCGATGCTCAAGGCGACGCAGAAGAAATTGGGCGAGGTCGTGACGTTGACCGTGCGCGTCGATCGCGCCGACCGCACCGTTCCCCTGATTCCGAAATTTGCGGCCGCTCTGCGGCGACATGCCGCGGCCCGACGGGCGTTCGCCGAACTCAGTCCGCATCGGCAAAAGGAAATTGCGCGCTACCTCGCGGCGCTGAAAACGGAGGAGTCCGTGAAACGAAACATCGTTCGCGCCATTCGATTTCTCGCTGGAAAGGAAAACTTCGTCGGACGAAAACGCCGATAGGAGGTGGAACGCGTTGTCCTCAACGCGTTTCTCGGCCGGGATCGAGGGTGGAACGCGCCGTCCCTGGCGCGTTTGAAAAGACGCCGCGAACCCGTTCCGACGGGAGAGCCGGCCTGGAGGTCCGGTTCCACCTGAAAATCCAGGCAGGGCCCGATATCGCCATCGGGCCGTCGTCGCCTGCAATTGAAGTTTGTCCGCCAGCGGCATCGCGTCCGTCCATCATGCTGCCATCGACGACCGGTGGTCGCCGCGAGCGAGCACCAGGATCTTGGCGGGGCCGGCGGTTTGCAGACGAACCAACAAGTCGCGTTCGGCCAGCAGTCGGCGCAGCCGGTTGGCGTCCGGGTGGAGGCGTGCGACGCCCGCGAGAATGCGCACGTCACCCGTCGTGACTCGCACCAGTTCGGCGCAACCGTCCACCATCGCGGCAAGATCGGCGGCATCCGATCTTCCAGAGAAAAGTCGGGCGCAAATGACGACGTCGAACGCGCCGTCGAGAAAGGGAAGGGCCGGCAGATTGCCACGCAAGTAACGACCGCGCCGGGCGCTCGTTTCGTAATCGGCGAGGAAACGTTGCGCGGCGGCCCGCCGCTCGAGGCGGTCGACGCGCCCGCCCGCGCCGAAGGGGTCGCGCGATTCGCCGGAAAATTCGTCGCGTTCCAGCTCACGCTTCACTTGCTCGGCCAGCGCGTGCGGAGCGTTCTGGTAGGTCGGATCGACGGCCACCGCATCGACGCCGCGACGACACGCCTCGGCGGCGAACGAGGACCAGCCGGCGGCGACCTCGAGGACACAACGGCCCTTGAGGCCGCCCGGATCGAGATCGAACAGGCGACAGGTTTCATCGAACGTGCGCCCGGGGGCGACGGCAGCGCCCGAAGGCGCGGGTGGTGGCAGGGGGAGGAGCGAGGGCATGGTTTTCAGGGGAAAAGGAAGGTGGAAAATAAAAAACCCGACTCGGTAAGAGTCGGGCTCGGCGATTTTTGGTTTTGAGCGGCGGGAGGCCGCGGATGCGCAGGTGCGCTTACCATGATCGTCGAGCCCGAACGTGCCACATGGCACGTTTGCCGGCGGCCGTAATGGCGACCGGGCGCAGGGACAGACGATTGCAGGAGAGCTTCACTGTGCGGTGTGATGAGGAATTTCCCCGCGTCGTGCAAGCGCAATGTCCGATGCACACATCCGGCGGGACAAAACGAAGCCCGGATCGTTTCCGATCCGGGCTGGCACAGGTGACAGGAGCAGGGGCGGCTTCTTACGAAGCGCGCCGAAGAGAGAAAAGGCTCTTGGCGGCCTCGAACGGCGTCTGGCTCGGGGCCTTCGGCGGCGGCATGGCCTTGGCGGCGAGTTCCTTCTCGCGCGTCTCGATCCAGCTCTCGCGCTTGCGGAGAGCCTCGGCGCGCTGCTGCAGTTCGTTCTTTTCGTCGCGCAACGCCATGCGGTCATCGTTCAGGGCGCGGCGCTCGGCCTCGAGCAGCGCGCGGGAACGCTGGAATTTCTCCCACTCCGCATCGAGCAGCGGGGAACGGGAATTGGGGACGATCGGGGCCTGGGTGACGTTGGCCTGAACCTGCGGCTGGGTCTGACCCTGGGCCTGCGGGGGCTGGCTGCCACGAAGACGGGATTCAAACGCACGCAGATTCGCCTCCTGCGTGCGGAGGTTTTCCATGTCCGAGAGGATCTGCTCGCGCATTTTCTCGAGCTGCGTGATCTCGTAACGGAGGTGTTCGGTGCCGGTGGGATTTTCAGTCGTTGTCGTGCTCATGAGGTGCTCCTGTGTTATTGAATCTGACTTACTATAACGTATCAGGTTGCCTTCCCGCTAGAGGCCAACCGGCCATTTACTCGGGGTTTACGGAGGCTACCGGTTTTGACGAACGCTGAACGTCAAAATAGGGGCTAATCCCTACTTCTATTCTGCGAAGAAAAAGCCGCCCGGACGACCGGGCGGCTCAACACACACACACAACGATGGCGGGATCAGGTGCGGAAAAGCACGCTTTCCCGGTTAAACATGCGTACTGCGAAGCCCAAAGCGATCGCGGCGTACACGCAGGATGAGCCAAAAATCAGGGCGATGTAATTCCAATGCCAGACCCCGGATAGCATCTCCTTGCACACCAACGATAAACTTAGAATCGGCACAACCGCTGTTCGATAGCTCAATTCGATGCCCGGCAGCATGCCAATCACGGCCGGCATGATCACGACGATCAGGAGAGGCGAAACGTAGCTCTGAGCCTCCTTGTAGCTTTTCGCAAATAGAGCGATGGCGAGAAGAAGTGCGGCGAAAAATACGGCAATCGGAAAAACCATCGCGAAAACGCCAACCAAGCCCAAGGGATCGATCAGCGGCAATGTGCCGCCGTGCGCTCCGCTCGCAGCCGCCGAGCTGCTTCCGCTGGCCAGATACGAGATGCCGAGAGCGGCGCTGATCCCCATCGAAACCAGCGACAGCAACATCGTCGTCACTGACGCCGTCAGCACCATGAGGAATTTCCCGAGCACGATCGTGAGCCGGCTGACCGGACTGCACAGCAACGTCTCCATCGTGCCGCGCTCCTTCTCGCCCGCCGTCAAATCCATCGCCGGGTACATTGCGCCCGTGAAACACAGGATAATGATGACGTAGGGAACAAGTCCGCCCAGTGCATTGCCACCGACCTTTTCCGGCGCCGCGACGTTTTCCCGCTTCACTTCGAATGGCCTTACCAGTGAGGCGGGCAGTCCCTTCGCGGACAGCCGGGCCTCGACTGCCGTGTCGCGCAGCTCGTTGAAAAACTTTTCCAAGTCGCCGACCCCGATCGACGATTTCATCTCCCCTTCGTAGTGATAGATGGTAACCACCGCGGACCCACCGGATTTGAGTGACTCCTCGAACCCTGGAGGCAATTCGACTGCCGCCCGGATTCGTTTGTCGGAGATGAGTTGCTTGAAGTCGCCCACCGGGGAAACAACGTGGAATTCCTTCGCGGTCCTCAATTTCGCCACCACTCCGGGCGAATCGGCGCCGCCGAGGATCACGATCGAAGATCCTTCTTCCCGCGCCTGACGCATGATCTTCGTCATGACCGTTCCGACCGCGAACATGAGCAGCGGAATGACCAGAGTCGGCACGACGATCATCGAGATGATCGTGCGGCGGTCGCGGAGCGAATCCATCAGCTCCTTGAGATAAATCGTGAGGATCGTGCGCAGGTTCATCGTCGTTCCTCAGTCCTTGGCCGCCGCTGCGAGCGCGGCTTCGCCGCCCACCGCCTTGACAAAAATCTCCTCCATGTCGGTCTCGGAAAATCGGGTCCGCAACTCCGCCAGCGTGCCTTCCGCGACGAGCCGGCCGCCATGGATGATTCCGATCGTGTCGCAGATTTTCTCCACCTCGCTCATCATGTGCGTCGAGTAGATGACCGTCTTGCCGCGCTCGCGGCATTCCCGCACGAATCGCACAATCGAGCGCGCGGTCATGACGTCGAGGCCCAGCGTCGGCTCATCGAAAATCATGACGGCGGGATCGTGGACCAGTGTGCGTGCGATCGAGGTCTTCTGCTTCATGCCGGTCGAGAACTTGTCGCACCGCCGGTCGATGAAATCCGCCATGTCGAGATCGGCCACCAGTTGCTTCACCCGCGCCGCGATCGTGACGTCGTCGAGGCCGTTGAGCCGTCCAAAATAGGTGATCATCTCGCGCGCCGAGAGTCGTCCGTATAGCGCCGTGCTCGCCGCGAGGAATCCGACGTTGGCCCGCACCTTCTCCGGCGCGCCGGCAATGTCGTGGCCCGCCACCGTCGCCCGCCCGCTGGTCGGCTGGAGGAGCGTGGCCAGGAGGCGCAGCGTCGTCGTTTTTCCGGCTCCGTTCGCCCCGAGCAGGCCGTAGATCCGGCCCGGCTCACAGGTGAAGGAGACCCGGTCCACGGCGACGATGGCGCCACGTTTCTTGTCGTGGAAGGTCTTGGTGAGGTCGGTGGCGCGAATCATGGGACGGAAATCACAGGCTCATGCGCTCGCGAAACTCCTGGGCCTGGCGGCGCGAGAGCTCCACCTTGATGCCGCCGCGCAGCCGCACGAGCAACCCTCCGCTGAACCACGGCTCGATCCCGTCGACCCAGGCGAGATTGATCACCTGCTTGCGGTTGGCGCGGAAGAAATGCTTGGGGTCGAGTCGCTCCTCCATCGCCGTGAGCGAACGGAAAAGCTGCGGTTTGTTGTCGTCGAAGTGGACGCGCGTGTAGTTGCCCTCCGACTCGAGCAGCCGGATGTTTTTCACCGGCACGAACCAGCATTTGTCGCCCTCGCGGACGAACACCTTTTCCTCGAGCGAAAGCCGGTGCGTCGGCGCCTGTTCGCCGGGCGCGCTCCCGCCCCGCTGGCGCAATTTTTCGAGCGCGGCCACGAGCCGGTTGGGGTCGACCGGCTTGAGCAAATAATCGAGCGCATTGAACTCGAAGGCCTTCACCGCAAATTCGTCGTAGGCGGTCGTGAAAATCACCGCCGGCATCGGGGCCTCGAGCTGCTCCAGCAGGCTGAATCCGTCCGCGCCCGGCATCTGCACATCGAGAAAGAGCAGCTCCGGCTTGAGGGCGGCCGCCTTGCGCACCGCATCCTCCACGTCGACCGCTTCACCGATCACCTCGACGTCGGTGTGGGCGGAAAGCAGGCGCCGGAGCTCGTTCCGCGCGAGGCGCTCGTCGTCGACAATCAGCGTCTTCATCGTCTCAGGTCGCTGAACACGGGATCAGGACATCCGCGCTGACGCACCCGACCGGCTCGGCCACGAGCGTGAGCGCGGCGCGGTCGCCGAACAGAAGCTTCAGACGTTCGGACGCATTGCGCAGTCCGACGCCCGTGGAAGAACCGGCCCGCGCGGCGGACGGACTGGCCGGCGTCGTCAGGTCGCCCGGATTCGTCACGCGCAGGTGGAGGACGCCGTTCTCGATGTGCGCGGCGATCACGAGCTCGCCACCCTCCCGCCGCGTGCCGATGCCGTACTTCACGGCATTTTCGACGAGCGTCTGCAAAAGCATCGGCGGCACGACCACGCCGGCGGTCGGAACCTCGGGGCCGATTTCCCAGCGAACCTTCAGCCGGTTCTCGTGGCGAATCTGCTCGAGCGCGAGATAGTCCTGCACGATGCGAAGCTCGTCGTCGAACGGCACCGTCTCGAGCTGACCCGATTGCAGCGAGTAACGCAGCATGTTCGCCAGGCGCGTGACTGCCTCCCGCGCCCGCGGAGCATCCTCGTCGATCAGCGCCCGCAGGCTGTTGAGCGAGTTGAACAGGAAATGCGGATTCAGCTGCGACTTCAGGGCGCGCAATTCGGCTTCCTTGACGTTGGCGACCAGCAGGAGCTGTTCGACCTGGAGACGGTTGACCCGCTCGTAGGTGTGGTAGAAAAAATAAAACGAGAGCCACACCACCATGAGCCCGCTGCCGTTGACGATGCTGAGCGCCAGGATCAGGAACGGGCTGTACTTGGCCGGCCACGGAAGCCCGACGATCAGGTACGAATAACCGTAACCCGCCACGCTCCAGAGCACGGAGAGAAGAATTCCAAAACTGACGATGCGGGGAGCGAGCGCCTTCCATCCCAGCTGTTTCCAGCCCCATTTCTGAACGAGCCGCCGCGCGTAGTGGGTCAGCAGCAGGCCCATCAGGATCACCATGACGATCGAGGCACCGTCGGTGAGGGAATCGCGTCCCGGATGGGCAACACTATCGCTGAACGCGGCCGTGAAGGCGAACTGGAGCACCAGAAACGCACCCCAGCCCATCGTCTGCAGCAGCACGTACAGGCGCTCCTTGTTTCGTTCCAGCACCGCGGGAGTGGTGGCGGTCGTCAGGTCCACGCGCGAGCGAACCACGGGCGGCAGGGTGGCGGCAAGACTCTCCGGGGCGATCCGGACGCGGGCGATGTCGGGGGCGAGGGCGATGCCCAAAAATGCCCCTTCGCCCGGGAGCGCACACGGCGGATTGGACAGACGGTTTTCGGAGTCGATGAGCGGCGCCGCCTGCGGTCGCAAAAGCCGTCACACGCCGGAAAACCCTTTACCGCCCCGCCACACCGGCGCACGCTGCGTATCTCGCGCCGGAGATCCGCCGCCCTGCCCGATCCATCGCATGAAGCCTCGTGTCGTCGTCGTTGGAAGTTTCGTCCAGGATCTGGCCTTCTTCACGCGCGATTTTCCGCGACCCGGCGAAACCGTCGTGGGCGACTTCCGGCCCGGTCCCGGCGGCAAGGGTTTCAACCAGGCGGTGGCCGCGATGCGCGCGGGCACACCCACGCTTTTCATCGGCGCGATCGGGCGCGACGCCTTTGGCGCCGGGGCACGGCAGTTTGCCCATCGCGAAGGGATGCGGTCCATCCTGGCCGAAAAGAAGAAGGAGCCGACAGGTGCCGCGATCATCGCCATCAATGCCGCCGGCCAGAACCAGATCGTCGTCGCGCTGGGCGCCAATCTCGCCCTGCACAAGCGCGACGTTCCGCCGGCGGCCCTGCAGGGCGCCGAAGTGGTCGTCACGCAGGCGGAGTCCGACATGGACACCACGGTGCACGCCCTGAAGCTGGGCCGGCGCGCCGGCGCCATCACCGTCTTCAATCCGGCGCCGATGCGCGCCGACCTCGACCTCGGCGTGCTGCGGCACACGGAGGTCCTGATTCCGAACGAAACCGAATTTTTTGCCCTCGTCCGGCGCGTTCCGGCGTCCGCGGCACTCCTGCGCAGCGCGGCCTTTCGCGAACACGGCGACCTGACCGCGGACAATTTCACTTCGCTCAAGGCCGATTTGCTGCACCGGCTCTGCCGCTCGCTCAATGTCCCGATCGTCATCGTGACGCTCGGATCGAAGGGATGTTTTGTGTCGCAGCCCGACGTCTATGTCCGGATCCAGGCGCACGATGTCGACGCCATCGACTCGACGGGAGCGGGCGACGCTTTTGTCGGCGGACTCGCCGCGGGCCTGGTAAAATACAAGCGGAACGTTTTCGAGGCGGCCCATTTCGCCAACGCGGTCGCGGCGCTGTCGGTCACGCGTCCCGGCACGGCTCCGTCCATGCCGACCGCGCGCGAGATCGCGCGTTTCCTGCGCAAACGCGATCACGCGTAAACGACGGGTGGCGCCGGCGGCAATCAGCGTGTGGTGGAACCGGACCTCCGGGCCGGTTCGGATGCAGGGCGAGATTACCCAACCCCGTCTTTGTGATTCGGACGCAGGCCCGAACGTGGGTTCGGAATATACCGGCCCGGAGGTCCGGTTCCACCTCTACTTCCCGATCGCCGTTCCGTCGGCTTGATAAAATCGGCGCGCATCAAGCGGCACGAACTGCGCCGTGGCGAGGATGCCGAGCAGAAAAATCAGATCCCGGTACGGCCCGCCAAAAAAGATTCCGAGAACCGCGGTCATTTCCGCGAGCGCGATCCCCAGCGTGAAAATCACGAAGCCCGGCATCGTTCGCCGCGTCCGTGGCCAGATCAGCCAGCGGGTGATGACGGACAGGAACTGTGGAATCGTTCCGATCAGGTCCACCAGCGACTCGCGCGTGCCCGCGGGAGCAGCGAGCGGACCCCGTGCGAGCGCGAGATAAAGCACCACCTCGCCGACGAGCATCGCCGCCCAAAACGTCCACCAGGCGGTCAGGCGGTTCGCGACCGGCGATCTCGCTTCGGACGGGCTCATGCCCCGATCGGATGCCACGTGGTCTTGAATTCGAGAAAATCGCGGATGGCGTAAAGGCTTTGGGCGCGTTCGGAAAACCAGTCGGTGTCGTCTTCCGCCGCGTGCAGGTGCGTGCGCTTGATGCTTTCCGCTGCACCGAGACGCAACGCCTTCCGCTCTTCGGCGTTCGCGACACCCGCGATCGTGCGCAGGTGCGTGTGGGTGGCCAGCGTGGGAACGATCTCCTTGCGCAGTCCGGTGAGCAGATTGACCACGCCGCCGGGGAGATCGCTCGTCGCCAGCATCTCCCCCAGCACGATGGCGGGATATGGCTGCGTCGCCGACGCCAGCGCCACCACGGTGTTGCCGGCCGTGATGGCCGGAGCGAACAGCGACACCAGCGCGAGCAGCGGCGCCGCATCGGGCGCGAGCAGACCGACGATTCCAACGGGCTCCGTCACGGAGAAATTGAAATGCGGCGACGCGACCGGATTCACGTTGCCCAGCACCTGCTCATATTTGTCGGCCCAGCCGGCATAATAGACCAGACGGTCGATCGTCGCATCGATTTCCCTGGTCGCAGCCGAGCGGGTCGCGCCGCCGACGGCGAGCGCATCAGCCATGTCGGCCCGTCGCGCCTCGAGCATTTCGCCGAGGCGATAGATGATCTGGCCGCGATTGTAGGCCGTGCGCTTCGCCCAGCCGGGTCCGGCCTTGGCGGCGGCCTCGACGGCGTTGCGCAGGTCCTTGCGGGTGCACTGCGGAATGTTGGCGAAGAAGTTGCCGTCGGCGTCCTTGAGCGGAAACGTGCGCCCGCTCTCGGAGCGGATGAACGCGCCGCCGACGTAGACCTTGGGAGTTTTGGTGACGGGAAGTCGGGACATGGCGAAGTCAGGTTTCGGCGGCGGCTTCGGCCAGCGGCACGGGAAGCTCTTCCTCGTAGGAGACCTCCTTGTAACGCATGGCCACAAAACTGAAGATAATCGCCGCGATCATCGAGAGGCCGGCAAAGAAGAAATAGTAGGGCGCTCCCTGCAACTTCAGGGACCCGTCCGGATTGGCGATGAACCAGTGGACGCCGGCCGTGAAAAAATTACCGCCTGAAATCGAGAGATAGAAAATGGCCTGGACGATTGCCTTAAGGTGCTTGGGCGCCTGTGTGTAGGCAAATTCCAAGGCGGTTATCGAAGCCATGACCTCACCCGCGGAGAGCAGCGCGAAGGCCGGCAACTGCCAGCAGATGCTCGGCTTTGCACCTGTGGAGATCTGCGCGTCGATCCACGCGCTGACGAGAAACGACGTGCCGATCGTGAAAATGCCCAATCCAATCTTGCGCAGCGGGGTCAGTTTCCAGACCCGGCTCACCGCGGGATAAATCAGATATTGGAACAGCGGGATGAAGGCCAGAATCATGACGCCGTTCACCACCTGGAGTTGGGAGGCGAGTATCTCGTGGCCAAAGATGTGTCGTTCCATCTTGTCCGCCTGCAGGACCCATTCGCCACCGCTCTGGTCCCACAACGCCCAGAACGGAACCAGAAACACAAAGATCAGCGCCAGCCGCAACAGGATTGTCAAACTGCCGCGATTGAAAGTGTCGCGGATGAACGTGCGGCCGCGTGGCGGCACATGGACGTATTTGTAACGACCCATCCAGAAGACAAAGGTGGCGACCAACATCAGGGCTGCCGGCACGGAGAACGCCAGGCCGGGCCCTTTTTCCTTGAGCCAGATCGGCACGAACCACATCGAGAACGACGACCCAAAGTTGATTGCAAAATAAAACCAGCCGAAGGCGCGCGACACGAGGTGCTGGTTGGCGGGGCCGAATTGGTCGCCGACGTTCGAAGCAACGCAGGGTTTGATGCCCCCGGCGCCAAGGGCGATCAGGGCCAGTCCGACGGCCAATCCGAGGCGCGTGTGGTCGGCCGCCAGGAAAATCCCGCCGGCGCAATAGATGAACGAAACCCAGAACACCGTGCGGTATTTGCCCCAGAACGCGTCGGCGACAATGGCTCCGAGCATCGGAAAAAAGTAATTTCCGCCCACGAAGAGATGAAACCATTTGTTGGCGTCGTTCTCGCTCATCGGCGCGAGCGCACCCGACCGCGAGCAAAGATACTGGGTCATGTAGATGACCAAGATAGCCTTGAGTCCGTAGAAATTGAACCGCTCAGCGGCCTCGTTGCCCACGATGTACGGGATGCCCGGAGGCATCTTGTCCGTATTGACCGGTGTCGTCAGGAACTTGGAATCAGCCATGGGGAAGGAAGCCGGAGGTGCAAACCACGAAGGGACACGAATTCACACGAAGAAAATTCAGAGAACGAGACGTTCCCATTCGAGACGGGCGTGTCGAAAGTTAAGGATCAGGCCGACTCTAAATTTGGTTATTTTGAGATAATTCAACATTTGGCCGCGCTCGTGATCGGTAATGCGATCGATCACCTTGGTATCGATCACAACGGATGAAGCCGCCAGGAGATCCGGCACATATTCGCCGATCGCAATACCCTTGTAGTTGATTGGAAACCGCCGTTGCTGCTCGACCGAAATTCCCCGAAGACCGAATTCCACAACCAATGCATTTTCGTACGGTTTCTCGTGAAGTCCGTGACCCACGGAATCAAGGACTTCGAGTGCACAACCAACGATCGAGTAGACCAGCTCCCGGTGAAGAATTTGGCCCTTTTCGTGTCCATTGGTGTCCATTCGTGGTTCACTGCAATCGACAATAATCGAGCAGGCCCTGCCGGCCGCCTTCGCGACCGAATCCCGACTCCTTGTAGCCGCCAAAGGGCGAGGTCGGGTCGAACTTGTTGAAGGTGTTCGCCCACACGACGCCCGCCTTCAGTTCCGTGGACATTTTCAGGATGCGCGAACCCTTGTCAGTCCAGACGCCGGCGCTCAGTCCATACGCCGTGTTGTTGGCCTTCTCGACGGCTTCCTCGAGCGTGCGGAAGGTCAGGATGCTTAGCACCGGCCCGAAGATTTCCTCGCGGGCGATGCGGTGGCTCATCGTGACGTTCGAGAACAGCGTCGGCTTGAAATAGAATCCCTTCGTCGGCAGCCGGCAGGGCGGCTGATAGAGATCGGCGCCTTCCTTTACGCCCGAGGCCACCAATTCCGTGATGCGCCCGAGCTGCTCCTTCGAGTTGATCGCGCCCAGGTCCGTGTTCTTGTCGAGCGGGTCGCCGACGCGCAGCACCTTGATCCGGTTCTTGAGCTTGGCGAGGACCGTGGACGCCACCGGTTCGTGGACGAGCAGACGCGAACCGGCGCAACAGACATGGCCCTGGTTGAAGAAGATGCCGTTGACGATCCCCTCCACCGCCTGGTCGAGCGGAGCGTCGTCGAACACAATGTTCGCCGCCTTGCCACCCAGCTCCATCGTCATCTTCCGGTCCGTTCCGGCCAGCGAACGCATGATGATTTTTCCGACCTCGGTCGAGCCGGTGAACGCGATCTTCGCCGCCAGCGGATGATTCATGACGGCGGCTCCGGTGTCGCCGAAACCGGTCACGATGTTCACCACTCCCGGCGGCAGCCCCGCATCCTGGACAATTGAGGCGAACTTGAGCGCCGTGATGCTCGTGGTCTCGGCCGGTTTCAGGACGACGCAGTTGCCCATCGCCAGCGCCGGCGCCAGTTTCCAGGCGAGCATCAGCAACGGAAAATTCCACGGGATCACCTGCCCGACCACGCCGAGGGGCGCCACCTTGCGGCCCGGCGCGACGTACTCGAGCTTGTCGGCCCAGCCAGCGTGATAGAAGAAATGCGCCGCGGCCATCGGCACGTCGAAGTCGCGCGACTCCTTGATCGGTTTGCCGCCGTCCATCGTCTCGGCGACGGCAAATTCCCGCGCGCGATCCTGCAGCAGCCGCGCCAGTCGGAAAATATACTTGGCGCGCTCCCGGCCGGGCATTTTTCCCCAACCGCCCTCGAAGGCCTTGCGCGCCGCCTGATAGGCCGCGTCGACATCCGCCGCGGAGGCCTGCGCGATCTCCGCCAGTTTGGTTTCGTTGGCGGGATTGATGGAATCGAAATATTTCCCCGATACCGGCGCGACAAACTTGCCGCCGATGAAAAGGTCGTAGCGCGCCTTCAGCTTCGGGTCGGCCGTCTCGGGCGCGGGATCGTAGTCCCAGAGGTCGCCAAACAGGAGCTCCGGCGTCGGACGCCCGTGGGAACGCACGGATTTTTTCTTTTCAGTCAGAGTCGGCATGGTTGAACCACAGAGGCGCGGAGGACAACACGATGATTGGATATTTCCTACTGCTCCGAAATCTCCGCGTCTCCGTGGTAAAAAGGGATTGAGTCAGTAGCTTTCGGCGGCATCGCTGAAATAATAAGGTGCCTGATAGGCGCCGCTCTTTTCCTTTTCGATCTGGCGCAACAGATCGTTGAGCAGCGAGGACGCGCCGAAACGATAGCGGGCGGGATTCAGCCATTCGTCACCGAGCGTTTCCTTCACCGCGATAAGAAACTGCAACGCCTGTTTCGCGGTCCGGATGCCGCCGGCGGGCTTCATCGCGATCGCCACACCGGTGTCGAGGTAGTGGTCGCGGATGGCCTCGATCATGACCTGATTGTTGCCGAGTGTCGCGTTCAGCGAAGTCTTGCCCGTGCTGGTCTTGATGAAATCGCCCGCCCGGATGACCTGCATGGCGAGAAAGGACGCCGCGCGGATGTTGTCGTAGCTCTCGAGCTCGCTCACTTCGAGAATCACCTTGAGCGTGGCCTCGCCGCAGGCCGTGCGCACCGCCGCAATTTCGTCCTGCACCAGCGAAAATTCCCCGGCGAGAAATGCGCCGCGATTGATCACCATGTCGATTTCATCGGCCCCATCCTCCACCGCCGCCTTCACTTCCGCCAGACGCGTCCGCAGCGGCGCCTGGCCGGACGGAAACGCCGTGGCCACGGATGCCACCTTGATCGCGCAGTCCGCGAGATGCCCGGCCGCGTGGCGGACCATCGACGGATAGACGCACACGGCGGCAACCGTCGGGATGTCGGGGTCGTCGTGCGGCCGCCGTGCCTTGCGACAGAGCGACTCCACCTTGCCCGGCGTGTCCTTGCCCTCGAGCGTCGTGAGATCGATCATCGAGACGGCGAGTTTCAGACCCTGGACCTTCGATTGTTTCTTGATGCTGCGGGTCGTGAACTTCGCCACGCGCTCCTCGATTCCGACGGCGTCGACCGTTCCGACCTGGTCGAGAAGCCGGCGAAATCCGGCCTGAGCGTGCACAGCCATGGTTCAATCAATATCCGCCCAACCGGCGCCGAAAACAACGCCAAACTCGGCCGGCGCTTGCCTCGGCGAAGCGCTCCGGACTACCCTGCCGCATGTCCGAATCCACGCCTCCGATCGAACCGCGCGGCGAACTGGTGATCCGCACGCTGGCGATGCCGGCCGACACCAACTCCAATGGCGACGTCTTCGGTGGCTGGCTGCTTTCCCAGATGGATCTCGGCGGCGCGATTTTTGCGCGAAATCTCTCGCGCAGTCGCGTGACGACCGTCGCGGTCGACGGCATGGCTTTTCTCAATCCGGTCTTTGTCGGCGATATCGTCAGTTGTCACGCCCGCCTGATCAACGTTGGCCGCACCTCGATGAAAGTCGACGTGGAGGCGTGGGTGCAACGCGCGAAGGACGGACGACTGCAGCGCGTGACCGAAGGCGTCTTCACCTATGTCGCTCTCGGCGACGACGGCCGGCCGCGGCCGGTGCATCGGGTGTGAAAAGCGGAGAGTCTAGAGCTAAGGGCTGAAAGCCCCGGAAGTCGGAGGTCCGAAATCGGATGTCGAGCCCGGAGGAGACGACTGCTTTGAATTCAGCCGAATCGCTTCGACCCGAATTCAGACTGCTGCTATCTCGCTGCATGCTGCTCTGACCTCTGACCTCTGACCTCTGACCTCTGACCTCTGACCTCTGACCTCTGACCTCTGACCTCTGACCTCTGACCTCTGACCTCTGACCTCTGACCTCCCGTGTGCCTCCCCGTTTTCCCGCGCACTGCAGGTCCGGTCGCATTGACGTTTTTCCGCTGAATGACCAGTGTTACGGGCTTGTCCGATCGCACGAATCGCTCTCCCGACTTTCGCGGACCACTCGCGGCCGCCACAAGTTTCCTGATCTGGGGAACCGTGCCGATCTATTGGAAGCAGATGCACGTCATCTCGCCCTTCGAGCTGATCGCGCACCGGGTGACCTGGTCGCTCGTTTTTCTTCTGGGAATCATCGCCGTGCAGCGCGGCTTCGGCGAACTCGGCACCACGTTCCGCCAGCCCCGCACCCTGGCGAACAGCGCCCTCAGTGGTGTCCTCCTCGCCACGAATTGGACCGTTTATGTCTGGGCGGTGAACAACGATCACGTCCTGGAATCCAGCCTGGGATATTTTCTGACTCCGTTGGGCAACGTTGCCCTGGGATTTCTGGTTCTGCATGAGCGCCTCCGACCGCTGCAGTGGACGGCCATCGGCCTGGCCGGGCTTGGCGTCGTCGGGCTGCTGGTCGGCGTGGGTCACGTGCCGTGGATCGCCCTCACTTTGGCCGGAACCTGGTCATGCTATGCCATCGCCCGCAAGCGATCGACGCTCGGTTCGATGACCGGCCTGACGACCGAGACGCTGCTCCTGTTACCCTTCGCCGCCGGCCTTTTGCTGTGGCGGGCACACACGGGCGAGGGAGCGCTGGGCCACGTGAATTTGCGACTGCACGTGTATGTGCTGAGCGCGGGCATCGTCACAGCGATCCCGCTGTTGCTTTTCGCCTACGGGGCGCGTCGCATCCGGCTCGCGACGCTCGGCCTGTTGCAGTACATCGCACCGACCGTCCAGTTTCTCATCGGGCTGCTCGTGTATCACGAACCATTTGATGGTACTCAGTTGCAAGCATACGTGGCCATCTGGTGCGGACTCGCGCTCTACAGCGCCGACGCCTTCTGGGTGCAACGTCGAGTGATTTTGCAGGCGGCCGGCGCGAGTTAAGCGAAAAAAATTTCCTGTCGCCCTCGGAACAACGGAGGGCGGGCGGCTTGGCCCGCAGAAGATTCACGTTGCGGCCATCGTGTTAATTCCCACGCGTGACTTTCGCGATTCGAAATGCTTGGCGGCCGAGGGCCGCCTTTGCCAAGGCGTCGGCGGGCCAAGTCGGCCGCCCTCCATCACCGCCCCAGTTGAGGCCTCGGTCTCTCAACCCTCATCCCTCAACCTTCAACCATTCGATCCCTCCCTCACTCCTTGCCGAAATCCACCAGGGTCATCTCGAAAACCAGCGTCGCCCGCGAGGGAATGTCGGGCGCGCGTCCACGCGTGCCATAACCGAGTTCGTAGGGCACGATCACGATCCATTTTTCGCCGCGATGCATTTTCTGCAGCGCCTCCTCCCAGCCGGCGATGAGGTTGCCGCGCCCCAGCCTCATGTGCAGCGGGTGGTTCGGGTCGGTCGCCTGATCGAACACCTTTCCGTTCAAAAGCATGCCCTTGTAAAGACAGCTCACGAACATGCCGGGCTGCGGCGTCGGACCGTTCTTGTCGCCCGGCTCGACAATCACGTAGCGCAGGCTCGTGGCGGTCTTGTGCGCATTCGGCCAGCGCTTTTCCACGACGTCGACGTCCTCAAACGGCAGCCGCTCCCGCTGCGCATGCAGCCGACCGGGCAGACCGGCCGCGAGCAGGACGAGGGCGAGCAGCGAAAGTCGGGAGAAAATCGATTTCATGGCGCGATTCTAGTGAGATGGATTGACGTGAAAGGTGAGCGGTTCGATCGCCGACGGCGCGGTCGGCGCCGGCTTCTTGTCCGTTGAAACGGTGGGAATGGAATCCGTCGCTGCTGCGGCCGGTGTCGCAGGACGAGTGTCGGTCTTCACGCTGGCCATCGCCGGCAGCGACGCAAAGCCGCGCTCGATCAGTTCGGCGACCTTGGCATCGCGCGCCTGGTGGGTGGGGCTGCCCATGACCACCGCAATGACGCGTCGTCCATTGCGCTCCGCCGTGCCCGCGAGGCAATATCCCGCTCCGTTCGTGAAGCCTGTCTTGAGGCCGTCCATGCCGGCGACCCGACTCAGCAGGTGATCGTGATTCACCATCTTGACCGGACCCTTCGGCCGGTTGGCGCCGAAATCGCGCTCGCGCACCGAGGTATATTTGGTGACGTCGGTTTCGAGAACCAGGTAGCGACTGAGAATTGCGTAGTCGCGTGGCGTGGTCAGATCGCTGTCGGACTTTTTTCGATCCGCCGGCGGAAGACCATGCGGCGAGCGAAACGTCGTGTGGTTCATGCCCAGCGCGTGCGCCTTGGCATTCATTTCGGCCACAAAAGCCTCGACGGATCCCGACGCCGTGCGCGCGAGGGCGTGGGCCGCGTCGTTGGCCGACTGAATCATCATCGCGTAAAGCATGTCCTCGACGGAAAAGGTCTCGTGTTCCTTGAGCCAGACCTGCGTGCCACCCATTTTTGTGTCGGCCGCGTTGGCCGTGACCGGCGTCTGCAGCGTCAGCTTACCGCTCGCCAGCTTGTCGTGCATCACGGCAAAGGTCATGAGCTTGGTCATGCTCGCCGGCGGCGACTGCTCGTCGGCGTTGTCCTCAAAGATCACCTTGCCGGACTCGGCGTCGGTCACGATCGCGCCGAGGTACGACTTGCCCGTGGTGGCCGCGGAAAGACTGGCGACAAAAGCGAGGAAGAGGAGCAGCGACCGAAGGAAACTCATTGAAGCAGGCGCAAGACAGCGCCGCAATGGAGGTGAGGCAAATCAATTTGCTGCCCGGACGGCCGGATGCGCCGCGACCCGGGCCAGCGCCTGACGCAGGAGTGTCTTGCCCGGCTCCATGCGATGCCAGGGCGAGGCGCCGGACGGATGCGGCAGCGGGATGCAGTCCATCGCGTGTCCGCGATAGTCGATCGGAAAAACTTTCCCGATCAGATCGTTCAGAGGCTGCGCGGGCAGGAATTGCGTGATGGCAAGTTTGCCGACGGGCAGCACCAACTGCGGGCGGAGCAGCTCGATTTCCGCGGCGAGCCACCGCGAACAGTTCGCGATCTCATCCTCGTCCGGCACCCGATCGCCGCCTGTCTCCTTTTTGCCCGGAAAACAGCGGCACACGGCGGCAAAATAAATCCGGCCGCGCGTCTCGTCCTCCGTCCAGCCCAGCGCTTCACCGAACCACTTGAAGAGCGTGCGGCCGGCGGTCCAGGCAAACGGACGCCCCAGCTTGGGCTCCTTGTCACCCGGGGCCTGACCCACGAGGAGAATGCGGCTCGCCACGGGACGCCCGACCACCACGGGTTTGAGCATGCGCGGGCAAAGCGTGCAGGCCTCCAGCCGGCGAAAATGTTTCTCAAGAGTCGGAGCGGCGGGCATGGCGGCTTCAAGGACGGGCTAATGCCGGGGAGCCGTCAAGTCGCCGCACGGGCGCAAAAAAAGACGGAGCCCGAAGGCTCCGTCTGGAAAATCTGCCTGGGCAGAGGATGCGACTTAGTAGCGATCGCGACCGCCGCGGAAACCACCGCGTCCGCCGCCGCCACCACCACCGCCGCCGTAGCCACCGCGACGCTCGCCGCGGAAACCACCGCCGCCACCACCACCGTAGCCGCCGCCGCCGGAACGCTCTTCCTTCGGACGGGCCTCGTTGACCTGCAGCGCGCGGCCGCCGAAATCAACACCGTTGGTCTTCTCGATGGCGACCTTCGCCTCGTCGGGCGTGCCCATCGTCACGAACGCGAAGCCGCGCGGGCGGCCCGTGAACTTGTCCATGGCGACGTAGATGTCGGTAACGGAACCGAACTGCTCGAAGTGCGAGCGGAGCTCGGCCTCGCTGGTCTGGAACGACAGGTTGCCGACGTACAGTTTCGAATTGCTCATGTAATGTTTCGTAGAGTCACGATCCGCTGCCAGTCCGTTCCCACCGTGGGTTTCGAAATCATTACTTAAGCAAGACGCTCAGCCAACGACTCACCAGATCCTGTCATCTAAACGCTGTCTCTAACGAGGACGCCCACAACATCGCGGAGTTCTCCAAACGCAAGGCGATTTTGACGACCTCCGCCCGGCGGCCGGGCAGGCTACTTTTGTTAAATGCTGTATTTCTGGATGATCCAATCGGGAATCCGGGTAGGTCGCCCCGTGTCGACGGCGATCAGAACGTAGTCGCACCAGCCATCGCAGCTCCTTTCCACGCCGGCAGCACGGTCGATTTCAAATCGCACGCGAACGCCGCTGGCCGTGAATCGTTCGATCCAGGTGCGCACCAAAAATCGTTCGCCGAGTCCCAACGCCCGCCGGAAGCGCACCTCGGTTCCGGCCAGAAACCAGCCGAAGCCCAGCTTCTGAAATTCGGACATCGGCATGCCATAGCAACGGTCCATCTGATCGAAACGCGCCGCCAGGACGTAGTCGAGGTACCGGCTGCTGTGGACATGTTGGTACATGTCGATGTCGTCCGGCCGCACCTGGAGTTCGGTCTCGAACTTCGAATAGACCGGCGACGGAAAAGGCTCGGTGCTCACAGACGGCCAATGGCGCCCGTGCGCCGGAAAACGTCAAAGGAAAAGGCACCGGATCAGGTCATGCATGCCGAAGGTCCGATTGCCGCCGGCATGGATTGATGCCCCATCGATCCGCTGCACATGTGCGGCGTCTCCTCGTCCCGATGTAGGGCGGCATCGCCGTATGCCGCCAAGATCGGACGCATTGTCCCCAACGCACTCAATGGCTTGAGGACAAGCCGCTCCTACAGTCAATGAAAGCGCCCTACCGCTTCGGAAATTCCGAGCGCATCCAATCATTCACGAGCGCCTTGTCGTAACGAAGCCGGTCGTTGTCGAAACCGGGCGGCGTGGTCATGAGATAATTCATGTCGATCAGTTTCCGCTCGCCCTCGGCGACCACTTTTCCGTCGGCGGACTGCAGTTTGAAAGTGATGGCCATGCGCGGCGGATAGATCGACTTCATGATGCGCACCTCGTCGAAGCGCGGACCGCGCTGCGGCTCGTACTCGCCGGCCAGGTTGATATCGGTGAAGGTCACTTCGAGGTGATCGCCCGGCGCGAGGTATCGCTTGGCTGTTTCGCGAATGTCATTGGTGAATTCGGACATCAGATAGGCGCGACCTTTCTCGGTCGACATCGACGTGTCCTTGAAGTCGGTAAACTTCTCCGGGTGGTCAAAATTCACGTCGACCTGGATATTCTTGGCGTCGGCTCCACGGCTCGCCGGGAGCGCCAGAAGGAGCGCCAGGGCCGCCAACATCGGGAAGCGGAGTTGGGAGATCGTTTTCATGGGAATTAGTACGAAATATTGCCTCAAGAGGATGCACTCGCAAGCGACATGGAGAGCTCCGTTCCCCGTTGTTACCCTCACACGACTCTGACCCGCTACCTAGCCTGTCCCTCTATAGCGACTAGTCGGATCGGAATGTAGGAGCCTGCTTGCAGGCGATGAGAGGCGATTCCTCATTCACCAGCCGCGCCCAGGCCAGACCCATTCCGCTTCGCATTCACGTTTAGCGGCGCACCCCACGGCGCTGCTCCACTGCAACGACCAAAACATAGCCTGTCCCTTGAGCGCGGCTGTTGCTGAGGATTTCGCCCTTCCGAACAAATTGAATTGAAATAATACATACGTTTTATACTTCTGTATTATCTTGTCCAAACCTGATCCCAGTACAAAAGCGCGTCTTCTGGCGACGGCATTGGATCTATTTGCCGCCAAGGGGTTTGATGGCCTCGATATTCGTGAACTGACCGCGCAAGCGAATGCCAACCTTGCCGCAGTTGGCTACCATTTTCATGGAAAGGCAGGGCTCTATCGCGCGGTTCTGCAACAGGCGATCTTTCCCTTGTGCCACTCCCTGCAGCTCAATTTGGAGGAACTGGACGCAGGCTTCTTTTCGGCCGAATCAATCGTCGACACCTATCTCGCCTCCGCGGATGGCGCCAGTTCTTCCGCCGGTCGGCTCTTTCGGCGATGTCTGACTGATCCCGTGGCGGCTAACGTGCCTCCCGACGACCACCTCGTCCTGCAGCAAACTTTGGCCAAACTGTCGCAGGCCTTTCGTCGCCTGGCTCCTCCAATGCCCGCAACGGCCTTCCTGTGGCGACTCACGCTTTTCGTCGGTGCCGCTAACCACGCGCTCGATCATCTACCCCGCATGTCGGAACTGACCCGCGGGATTTGTCGGGACAACGACCATAACGGAGTTCGCAACGAGCTGGTGAACGTCGCCACCACGCTGTTCTCGTCTTCCAGCTAAGTTGTACAAAATGTGTCAAAAACCGACGACACAGATACACCCGCCCCGGGCACCTCGGAATTCTTCTTGCGGAATGGCTTGGGTCGATTGAGTAACGGGATGCGGCCCTGACCCGGTCGCCGATCCTTCGGAGCGCCTTCGGTGCTGCCAGGGAACAATTTGCGGCTTCAACGCTCTGACGCTGACGCCGGCCCACCAAGCAATGATCGTTTGTGCCATCATTTTGGCTTTGCTGTCCCTGCTCGTCGCCACCGAGCCGGAGTGAACTCCTTTGGATTTTCTACTCTTTGGCCGCCCACCTCGGGCGGCTTTATGTTTGCCCAACTATCGTTCGCCGGGGCCCCCCGAAACAAGATCCGGAGATTCTAAAAGCACCCGCGTCGCCGCTGTGTCATCAATCGACCGGCACCCCAATTCCGCCGGGGATGCCCTTCCAGCGAGGCGCGGGGAATGTTTTAACATTCAACTCAATACGAATCTTGCCGTTGGGTAGGAAAAGCCAGCTTGCACTCCGTCACGCTGGCCGCTCCGCTGTCGGCGGCACCTCTCCCACCCTTCACTGCTTGTGACATCTCTCGCCAACAAATTGCGCCGCATGGGCGGCTCCCTCGTTCAATGGGTCGACGCCGACTATTCCTCCGAACCCCCGGAGGTTACGCGGGCAAAACCCGACGCCGTTGATCCGATTCGCTGCATTCCGTTTCTCATCCTGCACCTCGGATGCCTCGGCGTCATCTGGGTCGGCTGGAGCCCGTTTGCCGCCTGGATGGCCGTAGCGCTCTATTTCGTCCGGATGTTTGCGGTCACCGGAATCTACCATCGTTATTTTTCCCACAAGACCTACGCGACCTCGCGCTTCGGCCAGTTTATTCTGGCGCTGTGGGGCGCGACGGCCGTGCAACGCGGTCCGCTCTGGTGGGCGTATCACCACCGGCACCATCACCAGCATTCCGACGACGAGGAGGATGCCCATTCGCCGCACGTTCACGGGTTCCTCTGGTCGCACATCGGCTGGATCACCAGCCGGCGCAATTTCCCCACGGACTACTCAAAGGTGCGCGATCTCGCGCGCTATCCCGAGCTCGTTTTCCTGAACCGCTTCGACAGCGTGGTGCCGATTCTCTTCGCGACGGCACTCTACGGACTCGGCCACTACCTCGAACACGCTGCGCCGGCTCTGCACACCAATGGGCTGCAGTTGCTGGTGTGGGGCTTCTTCATCAGCACCACCGCACTCTTTCACGGCACCTCCACGATCAATTCGCTCGCCCATCTGATGGGCCGCCGCCGATTCAACACGACGGACGACTCCCGCAACAGCTTCATCCTCTCGATCATCACCCTCGGCGAGGGCTGGCACAACAATCACCACCGGTACATGTCCGCCACGCGCCAGGGCTTTTATTGGTGGGAGATCGATCTCACCTACTACGGCCTCAAGGCGCTTTCCTACACGCGCTTCATCTGGGGACTGAAATCCGTCCCGGCCTCGATCTATCAGGAGGCGGAGCAGAACAATCATCGCGACACCATTCGCCGGATCTCCATTTCGTCGGTCCAGGAGGAGATCAACACGCTCAAGCGCGTCGTCCCGACCGCCGCCGCCATCGCCATCGCGACGGTCAATTCCGCCGAATTGGTTACCCAGAAAAAGGCCGAGGGCCCCGCGATCCACAAGGACGTGAGCGAACTCGCCACCCAGCCGCCCGCGACGTCGAAAGACGTGCCGCCGGTCGCGGACGTGTAGCAGCGCGGTAGGGCTGTACCGCCGGGACCGCCGGCAATCATCGCAAGCCGACCCTCGATCGGACGGCGCGGCGGTCCGTCCCCATCTTTGCCAGCCGCGAATCTTCCGAACTGTAGGAGCGAGAATGGCTCGCTTTGTAGGAGCGGCTTCACGCCGCGATAAATCGGAGGGCAAATCCATTGTGGGAGCGGCGTTAAGCCGCGAACGATCGCGGGATAAACCCGCTCCTACATTTCGGAAAATTCGCGGCCTAAAGCCGCTCCCACAGCTCGAACGCGGCAGCCCGATGCCGGTGCCACCGGGGCGACCCGCATTTGTCTCCGGACGTTTTCCGGCTTCATTGTCGCGCAGGGACACCTCTCACCCGTCGCATCCATGAGCATGCTGCCTTCTGCATCGACCGTGGTCGGTCCGATCCACTCGCCGGGCGTCGCGGAACGCCTGGTTCTCGGTTCATTTGCCGAATCGCAACTCGGCCGGCTGCGCGTGGAGCTATCCGATGGTTCGGCTCGCGAATTCGGAACCGCCCGCGGCCCGGCCCGCGAGTTTGCCCCCGGCGTGGCCGACCAGGCGGTGATCCGGGTGCGTCGCGATGCTTTCTTCCGCAAATGTCTTTTGCACGGCGATATTGGATTCGCGGAGTCGTACCTCGACGGCGACTGGGACACGCCCGATCTCACCGCGGTGATCGGGTGGTTCGTGGCGAATGTCGACACCGCTCCCACGCTTTCGGGATCGCATCGCGCGCGCTCGTTCGTCCTCAACCTGCTGCGATTCGTGAATCGCCTGGGCCACTTGCGCCGCGACAACACGCGGGCGCGCGCGGGTCGGAACATTCGCGATCACTACGATCTTTCGAACGACTTTTTCGCGCTCTGGCTCGACCCGTCGCTGATGTATTCGAGCGCGCGCTGGGACCGGCCCGACCTGACCCTCGCGCAGGCCCAGGCGGCAAAAAACGAGGCCCTTTGCCGACTCCTGCGTCTGACTCCGGACGATCATGTGCTCGAGATCGGCACCGGCTGGGGCGGATGGAGCCTGCAGGCGGCGCGCGACCATGGCTGTCGCGTGACCACTCTCACGATTTCCGAACGACAGGCCGAGCTGGCGCGGAGCCGGGTTGCAGCGGCCGGACTCAGCGATCGCATCGAAGTGCGACTGCAGGACTACCGCGATGTTCGCGAATCCTTCGACAAGATTGTCTCGATCGAAATGCTGGAAGCCGTCGGACACCGACACTTGCCGGCGTTCGCGGCCGCCTGCGGCCGTGCCCTGAAGCGCGAGGGACTGCTCGCGCTGCAATTCATCACCTGTCCCGATCACCGCTACTCCCAGTTTCGGAGCGGGGTCGATTTTATCCAGAAACACATTTTCCCCGGATCGCTCCTGCTTTCCGCCAATCGCCTGAACAGCCTTCTGGCCCGACGCGGAGGATTTGTGCTGCACCGGCTCGAGGATCTGGGACGCGACTATGCGCGCACGCTGCGACTGTGGCGGGAGGAGTTCAACCGGCGCCTCGACGGCGTTCGCGCGCTCGGGTTCGACGACCGCTTCATTCGCAAGTGGCACTACTATCTGTCGTACTGCGAGGCGGCCTTCGCGCTGCGCAACATATCCGTCGTCCAGACGCTGCACACACGTCCAAACAATCTGGCGCTGTAGGGCGGGGTCGCCTGCCCTGAGCCTGTCGAATGGGCCGAACCCCGCCTATATTTCTCCCGTGCGCAGCGAATTTCGCGAACGACTCCGCCCAATCTAAACAGGAATAATCTGTGATCCGTGCTATCTGTGTTATCCGTGGTCCATTGGGGATTGGCGGGGTTCGGATTCACGATTCACACGAAAGCCGGTGCGAAAAACGACCCCGCCCTACATTGATCAGTACCGGCTACAGCAGCGACTCGATCAACTTCTCGTAGTCATCCTTCGACATGATTCCCACCTTGCGATGGCGAATGTTGCCGTCGCGATCGATGAGAAAGGTGGTGGGAAACGCGTCGAATTCACCGAACGCCTTCACCGTGGCGTCGTCGGCCATCGCCAGAGTGTAGGTGATGCCATTCTTCTCCGCGAAACGCCTCACTTCCTCCGGTCCGCCCTGGTCGACCGACAAGCCCACGATGACAAGTCCGCGATCGCGATACTTGTTCTGAAGTTCGACGAACCCCGGCATCTCGACCAGACACGGGCCGCACCACGTCGCCCAAAAATCCAGCACCACCACCTTGCCGCGCAAAGTCGCGCCGCTCACTTCATGGCCCGAGAGATCGACAACCTTCCAGGCGGGTGCCGACTTCACCACTGGCAATGGACTGGTCGCCGTGCGGCTGCATCCCGCCAGGCCGACCGCGAAAAACGCGACGATGCCGAGCGCGCGCACCGCGGCGCGAAACCCGGCGTTCACGCCTCGCGCGTATCGAGCGCCGCGGCTTCGGAGTTCAGCGTCTCGATGAATTTCTTCATTGCAGGCGTGAGAACGCGCCCCTTGCGATGGAGGATGGCGAGCGGTCGCGTGAACTCCTTCCCGACAAACGGAACCGCGGCGAGCGTCCCCTGCTTGATTTCCTGCTGCACGGTGGCGTGCGGGACAATCGCGATGCCGTGGTCGATCTCGACCGCCCGTTTCACCGTCTCGATGTTGTCAAACTCCATCACTGGCGTGATCTCGAGCTTGTTGTCGCGGAAGATCTGGTCGACCGCCTTGCGCGTCGGGATGTCAGGATCGAATCCGATGAACTTGTGCCCCGCCAGGTTCTTGAGTTCGACCTCGGTTGATTTCGCCAGCGGATGACTCGGATGCGTGATGAGCACGAGGCGGTCGTTGCGAAAGGGCAGCGTCTCGATCTGCCGCAGCTTCTGCGGAAACGCGACGAGGCCGAAATCGACCGAGTTGTGCAGGATGTCCTCGTAGACAAGGTTCGAGCGCCGGTACTCGATGCGCACGTTGACCGACGGAAAATCGTGGAGGAACCGCTTGATGTACGGCGGCAGCTCGTGCAACCCGATCGAGTAGATCGTCGAGATGCGAATCGTGCCGCTGATCACCTTCTTCATTTCCTGCAATTCGCTCGCGAGCTTCTCGTAAACGTGCAGGATTTCCTTGGCCGCATCGTAGATCCGCTGGCCCTCGCGCGTCAGGTTGAACTGCTTCTGGCTGCGATCGATCATCAGCGTCTTGAAATTGCGCTCCATCGACCGCGCTTGCTGGCTGACCGCCGACTGCGTGATGCCGTTCAACTTCGCCGCCTTCGAGAAACTCTTGGTCTCGACCAAATCGGCGAAAATCTTGAAGTTTTCGATTTGCATGGCGACAGGTAGGAAAGGCCAATATAAATATTCCTAATTGGCAATCCACCCTAAAAGCGGCCCTCATAGATGTTTATCGAATACGTCACCTTCGAAGAGCGGGCCAATCGCATTCGCGAGCAAATGGCCGAGGCCTGTCGCGCCGCCGGCCGCGCGGTGGGCTCGGTAACCCTCCTGCCCGTCACCAAGAATCATCCGCCGGCAGCCGCGGAATATGCGGCGCGCTATGGATTTGCCGCGATCGGTGAAAATCGCGTCCAGGAGGCGGTCGAAAAACGCGCCCAGGTCACGGCCCGATTGCGGTGGGAACTGATCGGACATCTCCAATCGAACAAGTCCCGCCTCGCCGCGGCCAATTTCGAGCGCGTCCAATCGGTCGACAGCGAAAAGCTGGCCCGTCAGCTCGATCAGGCCGCAGGCGCACTGGGGAAACGCCTTTCGATCCTGCTGCAGGTCAACGCCGGCGCCGATCCCGCGAAATTCGGGGTCGAGCCCGACGAAGCTCCCCGGCTGCTCGAGGCGGTTCTCGGCCTGGCCCACCTCGAGGTCGACGGACTGATGACGATCGCGCCGCTTTCGGACGTTCCCACCGTCGCCCATCGCACCTTCGCCAACCTGCGCTCGATCCGCGACTCTCTCGCCGCCCGCAGCGGTCGCACCCTGACCGAATTGTCGATGGGAATGTCGGGCGATTTTGCCGCGGCCATCGCCGAAGGAAGCACCGTGATCCGCGTCGGAACGGCGCTTTTTGGTCCGCGCGCGTAAGGGTTGTTCGGCGCAGCCCCCGGCATGCAGGTGGAACCGGACCTCCGGGCCGGTGTGGGGCGACTGGCTGATATGGTTTCCGATAAACATGCGCGCCCGGAGGTCGCGCACCACCTCCGCCATATCCGTGCGCGCTCGTGCGTTCCGTCCGCGTGCCCGTGGCAATCCGAAAACGCTCCGGGGCCGGATTCGCGTTGCGTCGCCCCACGAAACGCTTTCGATTTTCGCTGTGGAAACAAACCGGCTCACGCCCGCGGAAAAGGATGCCCTCGGCCGGTTGCTCGACGATCCTTCCCCCGCCGTTCGCCAGGCGCTCCTCGCCCGGTTTGAAGGCCTCGGCCAGGAAGGAAGCCGGTTTCTCCGCGAGATCGCGACGGGCTCGAACCGCATCATCGCGCTCGCTGCGAGCTGGTATCTGCGCGAGCTGAAATTCTACGACCCGGCAGCCGAATTCCGCGGGTTCATCCGCTCGCTCAGCTACGAGCTCGAGACCGGAATGCTTCTGCTGAATCGCACGATCAACCCGGCGTTCGACGTCACGGCGCTTTGCCTGCAGCTCGACGCGCTCGCCGCGCGCTGCCGGAAACTTCGTCCCGAGACGGCCAGCCTCCGCGAGCATTGCGAGGTTCTCAACCGCGTGCTTTTTCAGGAACTCGGCCTGCGCGGCGATCACACGCACAATGCCGACCCGCGCAACAGCATGCTCGATCAGGTGCTGGCGCGGAAGCTCGGCCTGCCGGTTTCGCTCTCGATCATCTACCTGCTCGTCGCCCGCCGCACGGGCCTGGAGCTCGAGCCCGTCAGCGTGCCCGGACATTTTTTTGTCGGCTGTTACGAGCCCGAGGGCCCGTTCTACATCGATCCTTTCAATCAGGGGCAGTTTCTCGCCCCCGACGATGTTTTTGCCCGGCTGCGCAGCCAGCACCACATGCCGCAACTTTCCGATCTGGTCCCCTCGCCCGTGCGCGAGGTGCTTTGCCGGTGCTGCCGCGAGCTCGCCACGCAGTACGCCGTGAGCGGCGACCGCGAGCACGCCCAGCTTTTTGCGAGCTTCGTCGCCGAGTTCGACGCGGCCTACGAGCGGCACGCCCGTCCATAAGCGGATCGGACGCCCGCCGCATGCCCGTTGCCGAACATCCCGTCCGGACAATTGCCGATCTCCGCGCGTGGAGCCAGCCGGGCACCGCCCTCGCCGTCGTCGGTCATCCGGTCGCCCACTCGCTGAGCCCACGCATCCACAACGCCGCGCTCGCCGAGGTCGCGCGCGAGGATCCGCAATATCGCACGTGGCGCTACCACGCGTTCGACATCGAGCCCGCGGATCTCCCCGAGGCCGTGCTGCTGTTTCACGCCAAGGGTTTTGCCGGCATGAATTTCACCGTACCGCACAAGGAGGCGGTGCTCCTGCTGGCCGAGGACGCCGATGCCCTGACGCGGTCGGTCGGCGCCGCCAACACGCTGATCCGCACGCCCACGGGCTGGCGCGCCACCAACACCGATTGCGGCGGACTGACCGACGCTCTCCAGGCCGAACTCAAGATCAGCCTGACGCGGTCGCCAGTCGTTCTCCTCGGCGCCGGCGGCGCAGCCCGCGCCGCCGCCCTCCAAT
The DNA here is from genome assembly GCA_035545955.1 of Candidatus Didemnitutus sp. Taxonomy (GTDB): domain Bacteria; phylum Verrucomicrobiota; class Verrucomicrobiia; order Opitutales; family Opitutaceae; genus Didemnitutus. Next base: position 38,899 of record DASZXI010000039.1, read on the forward strand.
GCCTTCGCGACCAGGCCGCTTCGCTTTGGATCGGCAATCGGACCACCGCTCGCAGCGCGGCGCTGGCGACAGCCCTCGCGCCCTACGCCGGCAAGATTCCGATCCATACGTTCGAGCTGATCCATCCCGACCATCTTCCCGCCCGATCCGTGGTCATCAACGCCACCACGCTCGGCCTGCGTCCGAACGATCCGTCGCCGCTCAATCTCGAGGTGATTCCGCCGCCCGCTGCCGTCTTCGACATGATCTACAATCCGCCCATGACGGCGCTGCTCCGTCAGGCCACCGCGCTGCGCCGTCCCGCCGCCAACGGCCTCGGCATGCTCGTGCATCAGGGCGCCCGCTCTCTTTCCCAGTGGCTCGGCCGACCGGTTCCGGTGGGAGTGATGAACGGAGCCGCGCGCGCCGCGTACGCGATCGAACGACTTTGATTCGGGTAATACTGGCGAATCACGAAGCGACCGAATGGACACCCGTGAGCGCTTCTGAATCCTCCGATTTTGATCCGTTCGAAGCAGTGACCGCCCCGTCCGCCATTCGAGAATCGCGCGCGTATTCGGGAAGCGATCATCCCCGTCGGGCGTTTCCGAGCGAAAACGTCTCTCGACTCTCAGCCCTCAACGCTCAGCTTTGGCCCCTCGACTCTAGACTCTCAGCTCCCAGCCTTTAGTCTTCAGAGAATGTCCTCGTACCTCGAAATCGCCCACACGCTCCCGTGGTTCTACCCGGTCTGCCTGTTTCTTTTCGGCGCGTGCGTGGGCAGCTTTCTCAACGTCTGCATTTATCGCATTCCCAAGGGCGAATCCGTGGTCTCGCCCGCCTCGCATTGCGGATGCGGCCAGCCGATCGCCTGGCACGACAACATTCCGATTCTCAGCTGGATCATCCTGCGCGGACGCGCCCGCTGCTGCGGACGCAAGTTCAGTTTTCGTTACTGCTTCATCGAACTTCTGACCGGAGCGCTCTTCGCCACCTGCTGGCTGCTGTTTCCGATGAGCGGAAAGGCCATCGCCGGCTGCGTGCTCGTCGCGATTGTGATCGGCGCCACGTTCACCGACATCGACGGCATGATCATCCCTGACGCGTTCACCATCGGCGGCGGCGTCCTGGGCGTGCTGCTGTCGTTCCTGTTGCCCTCGCTGCACGGTCATCGCGGCGACATCTACGCGGTGGAAAGCCTGCGCAGTGGCATCGATGGGATTCTCGGCCTGATGATCGGCTCCGGGATCGTGCTCTGGATCGCGCTGGTCGCGGAGGCGGTCTTGAAAAAAGAGGCGATGGGTTTTGGCGACGTGAAGTACCTCGGCGCGCTCGGTGCGTTTGTCGGCTGGAAGGGTGCGATTTTCGGCATGTTCGGCGGCGCCATCATCGGCGTCGTCTGGTTCGCGTTCGCCCTGGTCTGGCAAAAGGTGTCGGGACGCGCGGCGTCGATCGGCCCCAAGGTCGAGACCGCCGATGGACAGCCGGCGGAGATCGGACTCGGCGTCCACGTGAGCTTTGGCCCGATGCTCGGAATCGCGGCGCTGATTTATTTCTTCGTCGCGCACCGCTGGGTCGACGCGTACGTCGACGCCGTCAAATCACTGATGTGATTGTCCGGTCTCGCCCGGCACCCGCCCGGCGCGGCCTTCGACCAAAACCTGCAGCAGGTGCTGCATTGCCTGGACTCGCGTGATCCCGCGCTCAACCACAAGCTGATCGGCCCTCTTGATCAGTTGCGCCGCCATCGTGGCCGCCTGCGTGTCGTTGGCCCCCAAACGGCGGCAGAGCTCGGTGACTTGCTCGAGTTCGGTCATGTTGCGATCGAGCCTGCTCGTCCAACGAGGGACACGTCCGCCGGTCCGCCAACGGAGCGGGAAAGGGACGAGGCCTCCAAGCTCGCCAGCGAGAGCATGGCCATTGCCACGAAGCCGCCATCGCGGCGCGCACTCGAACGGAAGTCGCCCACCTTCTTGTCGCCCACGTACAGAGGCGCTCCCGCAACTGGCAGTTCTCCCGGGCCTCGCACCACGTGCAGGAAGCGACGGACCTGTCCGAGATTCTTCAGGCGAGCCATCACTTCCTGACCAAGAAAACAGCCCTTCGTGTAGGAGATCGCGTCGTTTTCGAGTCCACCCTCGTTCGGCAGATCCGACGGTCCGATGTCGTCCGGCACCGCGGCAAGTCCGCTCTCGATTCGTCCGGCGTCGATCGCGGACGCGTCAACTTCGCGCGCTCCGGCCGCGCGCAGACGCGCGGCGAGGGCCGACGCCGCATCCGGCACCAGCCAGCAATCGAGATTGTCGCTGCGGGAAAGGCGTCCACGAAAAACATACCCGCCGGGAATCTCAGTGAACCGGTCCCTCGCGGGGAATTCCCCGAACAGGCTGGCGACGGTCGGCGCGGCGCCATCATCGATCGCCACCACTCGACTCCAACCCGCCGATTCGTCCGCCAGCTCCACTTCGTCCGCTACCAGATAGCTTTCCAGCCGTTCGCGGATGACTTGGGCCGGACTTCGCGGGCTCACCAGGATGAAAGTGTTTTCATGCAGTCGCAGGATTGTACTGTCTGCCACGGTTTTACCTTTCTGGTTTAACCAAAGGCCGTAAGCGGCAGCTCGGGATTCCTGCCGGAGCTCTTGGGTAAACTGCCCCTGCAGATATGTATAAGCATCAGGGCCGCTAATCCGCAGGACGCATGATGTGACATGCAACTCGTTGATGGTAAGGAAATACACGGACCTAAATTCTTAGACGTTAACCGAGTGAAACACAACCGTAACAAGCGGGAGTTATCAAAATGGGCCGATTCATTTGACGAACCGTCGGAACATCGTACCGATTAGTTGATCAGATTTTTCGCTTCTCCCGCCTAGCGGGAGTTTTGGGGTAACTAAGAAAGCAATGGCGGGCCGCTTAGGGGTAGGCGGCCCGCCTTTTCTTTGCCCAGATTCGAAAAAAACGGCTCGTGTCATGATCCGACCGGAGGCTTGCCCATCGAACCCACGGTGGCACCGTAAGCCCTCTGTGCGCAAGACATCTGACCTCAATGTCGTCGAGACCCGGGCGCTGCCGTCCCCGGCCGCGCTTCTCGCCGAGCTGCCCAAGACGGAAACCCAGGCCGATTTCGTCACCCGCGCGCGCGAGGAAATTCATCGCATCATTTTCACGGACGATCGCCGCTTCCTGCTGATCATCGGCCCGTGCTCGATCCACGATCTGGAGGCGGGCGCCGATTACGCCCGTCGCCTCGCCGCGCTCGCGCGTGAGGTGGCCGATCGCGTGCTGATCGTCATGCGCGTTTATTTCGAGAAGCCGCGCACCACGGTCGGCTGGAAGGGCCTCATCATGGATCCGCATCTCGACGGATCCCACGACATCGCCGCCGGCCTGCGGGTGGCGCGGAAGTTTTTGCGCGAGGTTCTCGACACGGGCCTGCCGACGGCAACGGAACTCCTCGATCCGATCACGCCGCAATACATCGCCGACCTGATCTGCTGGTCCGCCATCGGCGCGCGCACGACCGAGTCGCAGACGCATCGCCAGATGGCTTCGGGTCTGTCCATGCCGCTCGGCTTCAAGAACGGCACCGACGGATCGATCGGCACCGCGGTCAACGCCATCAAGGCCGCGGCACAACCGCACACGTTTCTCGGCATCGGGCTCGACGGCGCCGCCTCGGCCATCGTCACCCGCGGCAACCCCAACTGCCATGTCGTCCTGCGCGGCGGCACCGGCGGACCGAACTTTTCCCCGGCGCACATTGCGCAAACCGAGCAGCTTCTCGCCGCGGCGAAACTGCCCAGGTCGATTCTCGTGGACTGCTCCCACGACAATTCCCTCAAGCAGCCCGAGCGTCAGCCCGAAGTCATGCGTGCCCTGCTCGCGCAGATCGCCGCCGGCAACACGTCGATCATGGGCGCCATGGTCGAAAGCAATCTCGGCGCCGGCAACCAGCCGTTCCCCCAGCCGCGGGAAAAACTGAAATACGGCGTGTCCATCACCGACGGCTGCATCGACTGGGCCGCCACCGAGTCGCTCGTGCGCGAAATTCACGCCAGCCTGGCGCCGCGCTTCGCCTGATGGTGGAACGCGTTGTCTCAACGCGTTGAGCGCCTTGGGGACAAGTCGCTCCACCTCGCAGCCAGTAGCCTCATCCATCGAGTGCCGTCGCTTTTCTTAATTCCACCCCGCTTCGCCCATTCTTTCGTGGCGTTCGTGCGTTTCATAGGCAAATAATCTCGTGTCATGAAATCCCCCATTCGTGTCGCAGTCACGGGTGCCGCCGGCCAGATCGGCTATTCCCTTCTCTTTCGCATCGCGTCCGGTGCCATGTTCGGCCCCGACCAGCCGGTCATCCTGCAGCTGATCGAGGCGCCGATCGAAAAAGCCATGAAGGCGCTCGAGGGCGTGGCGATGGAGCTCGACGACTGCGCCTTCCCGCTGCTGAAGGGCGCCGTGCTCACCGATGACGCGAAGGTCGGGTTCAAGGACGCCAACTGGTGCCTGCTCGTCGGCGCCAAACCGCGCGGACCCGGCATGGAGCGCGCCGATCTGCTCAAGGACAACGGCCGCATTTTCATCACGCAGGGACAGATCATCGATGCCGTCGCCGCGGACAACGCGCGCGTCGCCGTCGTGGGGAATCCGGCCAACACCAACTGCATGATCGCGGCCAGCCAGGCGAAGCGCCTCACGGCCGACCGTTTCACCGCGATGGTCCGCCTCGATCAGAATCGCGCCCAGACGCAGCTCGCCAAGAAGGCCGGCGTTGACCTCACCACGGTCAAAAACATCTTCATCTACGGCAACCACAGTCCGACCATGTTCCCGGCGTACGCGCATGCGACCATCGGCGGCAAGCCGGCCACCTCGGTGATCACCGACAGTGCGTGGCTGCAGGGTCCGTTCTGCGAAACCGTGGGCAAGCGTGGCGCCGCCATCATCGCCGCCCGTGGCGCCTCTTCAGCCGCGTCGGCCGCCAACGCGCTCGTGGACCACGTGCACGATCTCGTGACGCCGGGCACGATTCATTCGATCGCCGTGAAGTCGAACGGCGCCTACGGTTTTGACGCCAATGTCTGGGCGGGCATGCCCGTGCGCACGACCTCTCCCGGCGCTTACGAAGCCATCACGAATTACGCGATGGATGACTTCGCCAAGTCCAAGATCGCCGCTACCAACAAGGAGCTCGTCGAGGAACGCGCGTTCGTGGCGGAGTTGATCAAGTAAACGACGACGGTCAGCGGTGAGCGGCGGCAGGGATCGATGTCCCATCGATCCGGTGCAGGGCGGCATTGCCCGCCCTGAGCCTGTCGAAGGGCCATTGGCGCCTTGGTTTGAACTGTAGGAGCGGCTTTACGCCGCGATTCAGCTCAACCATCGCGGCGGAAAGCCGCTCCCAAAGGCCGTAAGGTGGGGCGCGACCGCCGGGCGCGCCGAGGCGGCATTCGGCGATGCCGCCCTACATCAACCCTCAGCCTGTCCCGTCCTAGCCTAGGTTGACACCCGCCAAGGAGGAACATGAAGCGGAAAGAAACGATTCGTTACAGCGAAGCATTCAAGCAGCAGGTGGTGAGCGAACTGGAGGTGGGCAAGTTTCGCGGGCCGGACCACGCCTCGCGAGCGTACGCCATCAAAGGCAGTGCGACCGTCAAAGGATGGTTGCGTCGGTACGGGCGGGTGGACCTGATGCGACGACGCGTCACCATTACCACGATGAGCGAAGAGGACAAAACCAAAGCGTTGGAAAAACGGGTGCGGGAACTGGAAAAGGCCCTGGCGGACAGCCATCTCAAGGGCCTGTTGGACGACGCCTATCTGGGGATCGCCTGCCGGCGACTGGGACTGGAGGTCGAGGAGTTCAAAAAAAAAGCCGCCATGCCGCGATCCGCGCCGCCCGAGGGCCCGCGGCCATGAGCGGGGCCACACTCAGCGGGCTGTGCCGGAGCGCCGGCTTGTCCCGGCAGGGGTACTATCAGGGCCGGGGCGAGCGCCGGCGCCGCGACCACCACGATGCCGAGGTGTTGGAGGCCGTGCGCGCGATCCGTCGGCAGCAGCCACGGGTGGGCGCGCGCAAACTGCAGCACCAGCTGCGCCAGCACGGGCAGCGCATTGGCCGGGACCGACTGTTCGGGCTGCTGCGCCGGCAGGAACTGCTCGTCGTGCCCAAGCGCCGCAAGGCGCGCACCACCTATTACGACCGCGCGCTGCCGGTGTACCGCAACCTGCTGTACGAGCTTGCCCCGACCCGGCCGCACCAGGTCTGGGTCAGCGACATGACCTTCATCAGCACCGAGGAAGGATTTTTGTACCTCTCGCTCATTACCGATCTGATGTCGCGGCGGATCGTGGGCTGGCATGCCGGGCTCAGCGGCCAGGCCAGCGAAGCCGTGCAGGCCCTGCACATGGCCATTGCCGCGCTGCCGCCGGGACGCTGGCCCATCCATCACTCCGACCGGGGCAGCCAGTACTGCTGTCACGAGTATGTGGCCGTCCTCAACGCCCGCGCACTGCCGATCAGCATGACGGAGGAAAACCACTGCTACGAAAACGCCCATGCCGAACGCGTGAATGGCATCCTCAAGGACGAGTTCAACCTGGACCGGATCTTTGCCAGTCGTCGGCAGGCCCGCCACGCCATCGCCGAAGCAATCCACACCTACAACTCCAGCCGCCTGCACTTCTCCCTGCAGCTGCGCACTCCCGACGCCGTCCACTTCCAGGCCGCCTAGTCGGGGCGGGGAAGGAGCTACGCCCCTTCCCCTGCACCCCATCCCAAAAATACTTTTCTTCAAACAACCATCAACACAAGGGTGTCAACTTTTAGCCAGGACTCGACAACAGATGTCAGAGGACGGAGGACAGTGGTCGATTCCGGAACGCTCAACGGGGCGGTTTCGACGCCTTGCTCGATCGGAATCCTGTTTTTCGGCTGAGATCAGTCGGTCTGCTCTCTGTCATCCGTCATCTGTTCTCTTGAATTTTCCTATTCGGACCTCAACGCGACCATCGGGTCGACGCGTGTGGCGCGCCGGGCGGGAATCCAGCAGGCCAGTACCGCCACGAGAAACAGCAGGCCGGCCATGCCGCCGATGGCGACGGCGTCGGGATTTACGAGTCGCGGCAGGATGGCGTGGAGGAAATTGCTGAGTCCATAGGCGCCACCAAGGCCCAACACCATGCCGATAAGCGTCAGCGTGATGCCATGGCGCAGAACGAGAGTCAGGACATCGAACGGTCTCGCGCCGAGGGCGAGCCGGATGCCGAATTCGCTCGTGCGCTGTGCGACGAGATTCGAGATAACGCCATACAAGCCGACGGCGGCGAGAATCAGCCCGAGGAGTGCGAAACCGGCGAGGAGCTGCGCGACCACGACGAGGTTCTGGGTGCTCTGCGTGGCGGCGGCCTGCACGGTCATCAACTGATCGGCGGGCAGATCGGGATCGACCTCGGCGACGGCCTTGCGCGCGCTGTCGACCAGCGCGCCCGGATTCCGGGCGCGGATGACGAAGCGGATCCAGGTCCACGGTTCGTGCACCACCGAGCGGAAAACGACGCCCTTGACCGGCTCGTTGCCAAGATTTCCGGCCGATTCAGCATCGCGGACGACACCGATGACCTCGCTCCACACGGTATCCTTGCCGTTGATGGTGGCGAGGCGCTGACCAACCGCGCTGCGACCGGGCCACATCTGTTTGGCCAGCGACTCGTTGACGAGAATCACCTTGGGATCATCGGGCTTGATGTCGGAGGAGAATTCGCGTCCCTCGACCAACGGGATTCCGAGCACCTTGAAATAGTCGGAGGTGATCATCACGTGGTTGGCCAGTGGAAGATTGGACTGGTCGCCGGACGGCATCTTTTCCGTGAAGACCTTGCGGGCGTTGCCGAAGCCCCACAGCGGAATGTCCGTGGCCATCGCGACCTTCTCGACGCCGGGCAGCGCGGCGAGCCGCGTCTGGATCTGCCGGAAGAATGCGAGCCGGCTCTCCGGGGTCGGAAAACGGGCCTCGGGCATGGGCAGCGCACCGCTGAGCACCCGGTTCGAGTCCCAGCCGAGATTTTTGTGGAGAAACTTGTCGAATCCGCGCTGCATCACGCCCGCTCCGCCGAGAAGAACCAGGGCCAGGGCGACTTCAGCGATGATCAGGGCCTGGCGCATGCGATGCTGACCGCGGCCCGAGGTGGATCCGCGGGACTGCGATTTCAGCGAGGTGACGACATCGGTGCGCGACGACAACCAGGCCGGGACGATGCCGAAGATCACGCCGGTCAGAGCCGCGACGGCAAAATTGACGATCAAGACCAGCACATTCAGCTCCAAGCCCAGTCCGCCGGGTTCATTGGCGATGTGAACGATGGAGTTGAGAACATGATTGAGCCACCAGGCGAGCATCACTCCCAGTCCGCCGCCCGCCAGCGAGAGGATCACGCATTCGGTGAGCTGCTGGCGCACCAGCTGGGCGCGGGACGCTCCAAGCGCGGCGCGGATGGCGAAATCACGCATCGCGGTGGTGGCGCGGGCGAGCTGGAGATTGGCGAGATTGGCGCACGCGATCAGCAGCACGAAGCCCGATAGTCCGAGCAGCATCAGGACGATGCGGCGGCTGTCATTGTCCATTTGCGCCTCATGCAAAACCTTGGGGTGATAGACGAGACCGTCGTAGTCCTGCGGAGAATCCTTGAGCTGCGCGGCCGCGACGGGCCCGAGCTCGGCCATGGCCTGGACTCCGGTCACTCCGGGCTTCAGGCGGCCGATCATCTGAAAGGCGCGGTAGTCGCGCCGCTTGAGCTGATCGGGCGTGTAGTTGAGCGGACGCCAGAAAGCGGTTTGTCCCCAGAGGAAACGCCAGTCGAAGCTGGCCGGCATCACGCCGATGACGGTGACGCTTTCGCCGTCGACGCGCAGCGTCCGGCCGATGATGTCCGTGGAACCGCCGAACCGGCGCTGCCAGAACGCGTGGCTGAGGACCACGACCTGATTCCGTCCGGGTTCGGTTTCCGCGGCGGTGAAGGCCCGTCCGAGGATCGGTTGCACCCGGAAGGTGGAGAAGAATTCGGCGGACGCCATGACGGCCAGAACCTGCTCGGCGGGCCGGCCGGGTTCGGCGAGAGCGTTGTCGAGATAACGCAGGGTCGTGAGCGATTCGAACGACGTGGCCTTTTCGCGGATTTCGCGCGTCTCGACCTCGGAATAGGAATAGCGCGGGCCTTGGTGCGTGTCGGCGATCACCTGAAACATGCGCCGTCCCTCGGGAAACGGCGCCGGGCGCAGGAGCAGGGACTCGACGAGGCTGAACATCGAGGTGTTCACGCCGATGCCGAGGGCAAGCGTCACCAAGGCAACGACCGTGAACCCCGGCGATTTGAGAAGGGAACGAAGGGCGAATTTCATGGGTGCAGGGACCGACGTCGAACCGACGCGGCCCCTTCCAGCACACGCGGGCCGGCCGGAAGGTTGCAGAAATGTTTTATTCGGTGCGCAAGGCCTCGATCGGCGACACCCGCGTCGCGCGCTGTGACGGGATGAACGTGGCGACCAGCACAACGGTGATCATCAGGCCCGCGGTGGCGGCGAGAACTCCGGGGTTTACCGAGCCGACGCCGAACAGGACGCTTTGCATCGCCCAGCCGACGAGCCACGCCAGGATTGTCCCGAGGACGATGCCGATCGCGAGCAATTGGATTCCGAGTCCCAGAAACTGCCGCAGGACCTGGGCCGGCAATGCGCCGAGAGCCATGCGGACCCCGATCTCGCGGCGGCGCTGACCGACGGCGTAGGCGAGCACACCGTAGGTTCCCACGGCCGCCAAAAGAAGGGCGACGACGGCGAAGGCGCCGGCGAGTACGGCCGGTGAGCGGCGGGAGACCAGAGAATTGTTTACCACGGTCTGCATCGACCTGATGTCATCCACGGGCAGCCCCGGATCGATGGAGAGCACCGTGCGACGGAGAATATCCGCCATGGCTTCCGGAGCCAATGGCGTGCGGATGGCAATCTCGACACTGTTGACGGAGTAAGTCTGATAGGTGAAATAGACCGCACCCTGGGCGTTCGTGTCGGCGAGATCGAGGTGCTTCACGTTGCCCACGACGCCGACAATGACGCAGGAAGTCTTGTCGGTGACCGAAACATCGTTCGCGATGCGGTGACCCAGGGCGCTTCCGTTCGGCCAGTACCGCCGGGCGAAATCCTGGTCGACGACACAAACCTTCTGCTCGCGATGATTGTCAGCCGGCTCGAGCAGCCGGCCCTCGAGCAGGGGAATGCCCAGGGCGTTCCAATAGTCGCCCATGGCAAAGGAGGTGTAGTGCGTCCGGATGGATTCGCCGGGAGCGCGCTGGAAGCCCTCGACGGTGATCGCATTGTTATTGTCGTTGCCGGTGAGAGGAATGCTGGTGCCGAAACCGACGGTCGTGACTCCGGGCTGGGATTTCAGCGTGGTGTACAGGCGGTCGAAAAACGCCAGCCGGTTGGCGGGTTCGGGGTAGGTTTTCCACGGCAGGGAAACCGTGCCGACCAGGACATGATCAGCGCGAAATCCCGGCGAAACGGACAGGACCTTCATCAGGCTGAGCCCGAGTAATCCGGCTCCGGCGAGCAGGACAAAGGCGATCGCAATCTGGGCGACGATGAAGCCATGACGCAGACGCTGGGCGGCGCGGCTGACGGTGCCGCTGCGACTTTCGGAATGCAGGACGGGCGCGAGCCGGCTGCGCACGTTCACGAACACGATGGGCAGGGCGAGCAGAACCCCGACCGCGAGGGAAACGGCGAGCGCCGCCCAAGCCACCCGGGAGTCGAAAGCGATCGTGCCGCCGAGGGGAAGCCGGTCCGTGCCCAGGCGCACGAGCAGATCGATGCCGAACATGCCGGCGAGCACGCCGAGCACGCCGCCCGCGAGCGCCAGCAGAATGGTTTCCAGCAAAATCTCGCGCAACAGATGACGACGGCCGGCGCCGAGAGCCTGGCGGACCGCGTATTCCTTCGCGCGGCCATTCGCCCGGATGAGCAGGAGATTGACCAGATTCACGCCCCCGATGAGCAGGAGGGAAAGCACGCCGGCCTGCAGGATCAGGAGAATCGGACGCACGTCGCGCACGTGGTCGGCGTGCAGCGAGTGAACAAACGTGTGATAATGCGCGTTGCGGACGAGTTCGGCGTAGGGATCGTCCTTCAGCTGCACCTGGTTGAACGCGTCCATCTGCGCCTGGGCCTCGTCGATGCTGGCGCCGGGCGCGAGCCGGGCGATCATCATGTAGCTGTTATTGTGGCGCGCATTGGGCTTGATGTCATCGGGTCCGTGGGAGGCCGGGCGGAAAAACGAGGCCTTGCTGGACAGGAACTGAAAATGAGGCGTCAACACGCCGACGATCGTGACCGGCAGGCCGTCGTTCAGGAATTTCTTCCCGAGGATATTGGGGTCGGCGTTGTAGTGCGTGTGCCAGTACTCGTTGGTCAGGATGGCCACGGCGTCCGGGCCGTAGAGCAGTTCCGCGTCCGTGAAAGTGCGTCCCATCAGCAGCGGTACGCCCAGCGTCGCGAAAAATTCCGGAGTCACGCGTCCGATGGAAACGCGGTTCGGAGAGCCTTCGTCACCGACGATGACTCCGCCATCCTGTTGGAGGGCTACGGAGGAGAAGGCCTTGATGGCATGGCGGCGATCGTAGTAGTTGACGAACGACGCGCCGGAAATCTCCGCGCCCGCGCCCGGATAGGAATTCCGGACGATGACCAGACGATTCGGTTCGGCGAAGGGAAGCGGCCGCACAATGACCGCGTCGACCACGGCAAAGATGGCCACGTTCGCGCCGATGCAGAGCGCCAGCGTCAGGAGAACGGTGACAGTGAATCCGCGCTCACGGAGAAGGCGGCGAAAGGTTTGGCGGATGAGGGTGGGCACGGAGAAGGAGGCGGAACGCAGAGGTCGGATGACAGAAGACGGATGACGGGAGACAGGATTCTGAAGGCGGGACGCAGATGACAGGAGACAGATGACAGAATCAGAGCGGGCGCGCTATTCGCTGCGGAGGGCGACGATGGGATCCACCTGCGTGGCGCGGCGTGCGGGGAGCCAGCAGGCGGCGAGGGCGACGGCGACGAGGAAGGCCGAGACTCCGCCGAAAACGAGCGGATCCGCCGCGCTGATTTCGTAGAGCAGCGAACCCAACAGGCGCGTCAGCAGAAGTCCCGCCACGAGTCCGATCACCAGTCCGAGGGCGGTCAGCTTGAGCCCTTCGGTCAGGACGAGGCGCAGGATATCCGCGGGATTCGCGCCGAGCGCGAGGCGCACGCCAAATTCGCTGGTCCGTTGCGCGACATTATAGGCGATCACGCTGTAGATGCCGAGTCCGGCCAGGAAAAGCGCGAGCGCGGCAAACGTGCCGATCAGGCCCATCATCAGCTGGCGGTCGGCAATGGTGGTTCGGAGGAGATCGGAGAAAGAGAGCACGTCCGGCGGCGGAACGCTTCCGTCGACTTCGCGCAGGGCGGTGCGGACGTCCGCGCCCAGTCCGGCGGGCGCGCGATCGGTTTGGATCAGCACGTTCATGAACAGCTCGCCGAGCTGCGCCATCGGGTAGTACATTTCCGCCTGCGGGGTCAGCGCCAGCTGCTCGGAGCGGATCGCGCCGACGACGCCGACGATTTCGCGGGGAATCGACTGGATTCCCGTGATGAGCCGGTGACCAACCGGGTTTTCGCCGTGCGGGAACAGCTGTTTGGCCATCACTTCATTGATGATGACGACGTTCGGGGCATCGGTGCGATCGCGCCAGGTGAAGTCGCGGCCCTGGCGGAGCGGAATGCCGAGGGTGCCGAAAAATCCGGGCGTGGTGAGGGAGCGGAGTGCGGCAGGGCGCTCGTTTACGGCGGGAATCGTTTCTCCTTCGAGGACGAACGGAGAACGCGCGAATCCGCCGGCGACGGGCAGACCGTCGGTCGCCGCGACGCGCGTGACGCCGGGAATGGCGGACAGGCGATCCTGGAAGCGCTCGAAAAAGTTGGCCTGGCTGGCGGTGTCAGCGTGCTGGCCGGGCGAAATCGTCACGAAGAGGACCGCCACCTTGTCGGGCTGGAAGCCGAGCGGCGCGCGCTGCAGGTGTCGAAAACTGGAAACGAGCAGGCCGGCGCCGACGAGCAGCACGAGCGACAATGCGACCTCCCCGACAAACAGCGCGGAGCGGAAGCGGCCCGTCGCACGTCCGCCGAACGTGCCGCGACCCGATTCCTTGAGCGCGACCACGACGTCGGGGCTCGAGGCCTGCAGCGCGGGAAAAAGTCCGAGGACGAGTCCGGTGAGAAGACTCAAGCCCACCGCAAAACCGAACACGGTGCCGTCGAGCGACAATTCGGCGGCGCGGGGAATGAACTCAGCCCCGATGCGTGACAGGCTGGCGACGCACCATTCGGCCAGGACGACGCCGAGGACGCCCGCGAGCGAGGTGGTGAGCAGACTCTCGGTGACAAATTGCGCAATGACGCGGCTTCGAGTCGCGCCGAGCGCGAGACGCACGGCAATTTCCTTCCGGCGACCGGTGAAGCGAACGAGCAGGAGGTTGGCGACGTTGGCGCAGGCAATCAGCAGGACCAGTCCGACCGCACCGAGGAGGGCGAGAAACATCGGGCGCTGCTGGCGCACGAGATCATCCTGGAAGAGCACGGCATAGATTCCGGCCTTGGCGTCGACTTTTCCCGTATTCGTCAGGCCGTATTGCTTTCCGAGATTCTTGATTTCGGCGTCGGCGGCGGCCAGGGAAACGCCCGGCTTCAACCGACCGATCACCTGCAGATAACCGGTGCCCCGGTGAATCAGGTCGACCGACAACCCTTCGACGTCGAACACGCGCGCGGCCCACACCTGCGTCTGGTTGAACGGAAACCCGAGCGTGGCCGGCAGGACGCCGACGACGGTGTGGGGCATGCCATTGAGGGTGAGCGTCTGGCCCACGATCGACGGGTCGCCGCCGAAACGTTTTTGCCAGAAGGCATGACTGAGGAGAACGACGGCGCGACCGCCCGGGACATCCTCCTCGGGCAAGAAGCCGCGTCCGATGGCGGGCTGGACTCCCAGGAGCGGAAAAAAGGACTGGGAAACACGCTGCGCCTGCAGCTGCTCGGGATCGCCGCGGCCCGTGAGGGTGAAATTGGTGAAGGCTTCGGCCGCGAAATCGGAAAACACCTTTTGCCCGTCGCGCAGCGCTTCGAAGCGGGGGAACGACAGCACTGTTTGCTCCATGCCCCGGTCGGGAAACGAACCCCAGACCCGCACAAGGCGCTGCGACTCAGGAAACGCGAGCGGTCGCAGGAACAGCGTGTTGATGGCCGAAAAGATCGCGGTGTTGGCGCCGAGGCCGAGGGCGAGGGCGACGACGGCAAGAATGGTGAAGCCCGGACTCTTGCGCAGCTGGCGGAAGGCCTGGACGAGATGCGCGTGCATGGCGGCCGATCAGGAGGTAAAATCGACGCGGGGTGAAAAGCGAAAATCCCCGCGCCAGCGCCGTGCGGAAGACCACCGAAAGGTCCGCTTCACGGGCGACTGGCGAAGGGAAGGCATGGGCCGGTGTGCCGGCCGGACGGCATCAGGCCTCGACTTGTTCCTCGACGACGCGGCCGTCGAAAACGTGGATCGTGCGCTCGGCGTGGCGGGCAAAACGCGCGTCGTGCGTCACCATGACGATGGTAGAGCCGGCCTTGTGCAGCGAATGGAGCAGTTCCATCACGGCGTCGCCGTTCTTCGAGTCGAGGTTACCCGTGGGCTCGTCGGCGAGCAACACTGCCGGGGAGCCGGCGAGGGCGCGGGCGACGGCCACGCGCTGCTGTTGACCACCGGAGAGCTGGGAGGGCAGGTGCTTGGCGCGATGGCCCATGCCGACCTTTTCGAGGGCCTCGGTGACGCGCTGCTTGCGCTCGCTGGCGGGCATGCCGCGATAGGTCAGCGGGAGCTCGACGTTCTCGTACACGGTCAGGTCGCCGATCAGGTTGAACGACTGGAAAATGAATCCGATCTCGCGGTTGCGGATGCGGGCGCGCTCCGGGAGCGTCAGGCCGTGCACCGGGCGGCTGTTCAGGTAATAGGTGCCGTCGGTCGGCGTATCGAGCAGGCCGAGGATGGACAGCAGCGTGGACTTGCCGCAGCCGGACGGGCCGGCGATGGAGACGTATTCGCCTTTGCGAATGTCCATGTGAATGCCGGACAGGGCGTGGGTCTCGACCTCGTCGGTCAGAAAGACCTTGGTCACACCCTCGAGTTTGATGAGCGAGCTATTTTCGGTGGTCATGATAGTGGCAGTGAGCTGGGGTTGAAAACACGGGGGGCCGGGAAAAGTTACAGTGAAAGCGAAATCTATTCGGCGGAACCATTCTCGGTCCCCACGAGCAGGGCGATCAGGGCGAGAATGGCGGTGACAGCGATCATGGACGGGCGGAAGACGTGAAGCGAGATGACGGTCACGGCGGAATCAGTTCAGGCGGATGCGGTCGTTCGCGTCGTATTGCGACATGTCCGACAGAATCACCCAGTCGCCGGGCTGCAATCCGCTGACGACCTCGATCGTGTTGACCGAGCTGCGGCCGAGCGTGACCCGGACACGCGTGGCCTCCGTGGCGGTGTTGCGGTCGCCGTTCAGCTTGAAGATGCCGACATCGCTCTTCTCCTGGCCGAAGGCAGGGCGGCCCATGTACACAACGTCGTTGAGGCGTTCGAGCTCGATGGTGCCGTCGACCGAGAGGTCAGGCCGCGCACCCTTTGGCAATTCACCAGTGAGCGTGACGTCGACCGTGACCGTGCCGTTCTGCACGGCGGGATCGATGCGGGAAACATGTCCATCGACGATCCCGTTGCGGGTGTCGACCTGCGCGAGCTGTCCGATCGCGATGTCCTTGGCCTGGGTTTCGGCGATGCGGACCTCCGCCTTGAGCTTGGTGGGGTCGGCCACGCGGGCGAGATTGTTGCCCGGCTGGACCTGCGCGCCGACCTCGATCGGCAGGGCCGCGGTGCCCAGGGCGGAAACGACGCCGGGAGTGCTGGCCCGAACTTCGAGCGCATCGAGTTCCTCGTGGCGCAACTTTGCGACCGAAGCGAGACGCTCCACTTCGGCTTTCTGCACGGCGAGCTGCGGGTCGATCGACTCCTTGGCGAAAGCGTAGCGTTTCTGTTCGATGTCATTTTGCGCCTGTGCCACGTCGGCGCTGACCTTCGAACGCTTCAGCTCTAGCGGCGAAACCAGGCCGTCCTTGAACAGCGATTCATTGACCTCGTTTTGGAGGCGTGCCTGCTCGAACGTCGATTTGGCGGCCGCGGCCGTGGACTCGGCGGCGAGCAGCTGGCTTTCGAGCGTGACATTCAAATTGGTCAACTGGGCCTGGGCGGCCTTCAGCTGCGAATCCGCGTTGTCCGCGGCGGAAACCACATCCGGATTGCTCAACACCAGGATGAGGCTACCCGGCTCCACGATCGCGCCGGGACGGAGAATGATCTTGTCGACGCGACCTTGCGTGCGCGCTGCGATCCAGCGAATTTCCTCCGGCACGAGGGTGCCGAGGCCGCGCACCTGGCGGACCATCGGACCGCGCTTCACGACGTCGCTCCAGACAATGTTGCGATCGACGGTCGGCGCCGCGGGCTTCAGGCGGGCGACGGCGACGGTGATGGCAATCAGGGCCACCGCGCCAATCGCACCGTACATGATGCGCTTCTTTCGTTTCTCTTTCGCGGCGTTGGGACGAGGGATATCCATGTCGGCTTTTCCCTCTCTTATCGCAGTGCTCGTGCCAAATAAGCCATAAGCTTTAAGTAACTAGCTGTAAGCTACTAGCGTAAAGCTTACGGCTTACGGCTTATGGCTTGTAGATCGAAGCCGGGATGTGGCTGTCCCAATTTTGGGATAGGGGAGGAGCCTCGGATTCGACGGCGGCGACCCCGATTCATTGGTTCGAACCATGTTCGCCCGGGTGGAACGCGTCGTTCTCGACGCGTTGAATCATCTTGGGGAGACAAGGCGCCCAACGCATTGAGGACAATGCGTTCCACCTCGGTGGCATTCGCCCGCCTACACCGGCAAACGAAGGCGAGCCACGCTGCCGGTCGCGCCTTCGCGATTTTCGAGCGACAGCGCGCCGCCGTGATTTTCCGCGATCTGACGACAGAGGACGAGGCCGATGCCGGAACCGGTCGGCTTGGTCGTGAAGAACGGAACGAACAAATTCTGCGGATTGGCGATGCCGGGCCCGTCGTCCTCGATGAGGATTTCGACCGCACCGGGCGTCTTGCGCCAGGCCACGCGGACACCACCGTGGGTTTCGAGCGCGGCGTCGACCGCATTCTTGATCAGGTTGATCACAGCCTGTTCGACCTGCGCCGCGTCGATTGCGGCGGTCACGTCGGGTCCGCCGGACACTTCGACGGCGATTCTGGTTTCGAAGGAAGCGATGCGGCGCAGCAGGGCGCCGAGTTCGCAGGTGAACTTGGTCGGCGGCGGCAGTTTCGCGAGGCGCGCGTAGGCCTGCATGAACTTGTTCAGGCCCTCGGCGCGGGCCTCGATGATCTCGAGTCCGCCACGCATGTCGTCCTCCCAATCCGACGGCTTTTGTGGGCGGCGCAGAATGGCGGAGAGGCTGCCGGCGATGGATTTGATCGGGGCCAGTGAATTGTTCAGCTCGTGACCGATGACGCGGACGAGGCGTTGCCACGCCTTCAATTCCTCCTCGCGCAACGGCTGGCTGAGGTCGGCAATGACGATCAGCGAATGGGGCAGGCCTCCCTCGCGGAACGAGGTTCGACGCATTCCCCAGCGGCCGGTGCCGCCCGGGAACGTGCGGTTCAGCACGCGGGCCGAATCGCCGCCAAGACAGTCGACCATGTCGAGATCGCCGGCGGAACGTCCGAGGATGCGCTCCGCCGGCTGGCCGAGCAATTCCTGGCCGGCGCGGTTGACGAGGCGGAGGGTGGAATTGCCATCGAACGCGAAAATGGCGACGTCGATTTCCTCCATGACCGTGCGCAGGAGCGCGGTGGCCTCGAGCGCGCCGAGACGCTGCTCCTGGAGCACGCTGCCGAGGAGGTTGATTTCCGACATGACGTCGCCGAGTGGTTCGTCGCGATTGGCGCCGCGGGCGCGGGTGGAGAAGTCGCCCTCGCGCAGGGCGGTCAGAAGATTGGCCATCGTCTGCAATGGCCGGATGACGATTTCGCGCACGAAGAGGGCGTAGCCGAACCAGAAGCACCCGATCAACAGCCCGAGCGTCCATTCCACTTTGGGAGTGAAGTCGCCCGTGAGCAGGAGGATCATCGCGACAATCACCGCAGGCAGGCCGGACAGCAGCGTGTAGAAGAACACGCGCTGTTCGTGGGCGATGCGGCGTTTACGGGAAGGCATAAGGCAGAGTGTTTATTGCCGCAAAAAGGCGCAAGAGGCGCAAAAAGATTCAGAAGGCACTTAACGCGAACTTCCGAATCTCAAGTCGGGGTGCCCCGAAGTTGATCAAGAGCCCGTGTTCAATTCGCGAGGCTCTCAGGTAGCCCAATAGTTGGGCCACGTGCTCATCGGATAAGGAACGGCAGGCTTTGATTTCCACAATGAGACGATCGTCGACCAACAGATCAACGATCAGGTCGCCGAGCACCGTGCCGTCGTTGTCGACAACGGCCAAAGGGTGTTGCTGACGCACTCGGAGTCCTTTTCTCTTAAGGCGATTGGCCATGCCGTTCTCATAAATTCGTTCGAGGTGCCCATGGCGGAGAAATCTGTGGAGCGATAAGGCAGATTCCCGGATCGAGTCGGAACAGATAAAGATATCGTCTTTCATCCGCCGCTTTTTGCGCCTCTTGCGCCTTTTTGCGGCCAATCATCTTACTGCAGGAAGATTAAAGCTTACCGCTTATAGCTTACAGCTTACGGCTCACAGCCCATACCTCTCCAGCCGGCGATAAAACGCGCTGCGGCTGAGTCCGAGCTGCTCGGCGGCCTTGCGGGCGTTGCCGTCGCAGCGGGCGAGCGTCTTCTTGATGAGGAAGCCCTCGACTTCCTCGAGGCTCATATCTTCGAGGCGCGGCGCGGCCTGGCCGGCGTTGAGTCCGAGGTCCGGCGCGCGCACGACCTTCGCCTGCGCCATCAGCACGCCGCGCTCGACCGCGTGGTCGAGTTCGCGCACGTTGCCGGGCCACGCATAATTCTTCATCGCCTCGAGCGCCGCATCATCAAAGCCCGTGATCGCCTTGCGATAGCGTTCGACGTGCCCCTTGAGAAAATGCTGCGCCAGCAGCGCGATGTCCTCGCGGCGCTCGCGCAGCGGCGGGAGGTGGATGTGAATCGTGTTCAGACGAAACAGCAGGTCCTGGCGGAACTTGCCGGCGGACACCTCGGCGGGCAGGTCGGCGTTGGTCGCGGAAATGAGGCGGACGTTGACGCGATACGTGCGGGAGGAACCGACGCGCTCGAGTTCGCCGGTTTCCAGCACGCGGAGAATCTTCGACTGCTGGCTCATCGGGATGTTGCCGATTTCGTCCATGAACAGCGTGCCGTTGTCGGCCAGCTCGAAACGGCCTGCGCGATCGGTCTTCGCATCGGTGAACGCGCCGCGGACGTGGCCGAAAAGTTCGCTCTCGAAAACGCCCTCGGGCAGTCCGCCCATGTTGACGGCGATGAAAGGCTTGGCCGCGCGCACGGATACCGCGTGCAGCGCCTGCGCGACGACGCCCTTGCCGGTGCCGTTCTCGCCGGTGATCAGGACGTTGGCGTCGGACGGACCGACGCGTGAAATCACTTCGAGGACCGGACGCATCGCCGCCGACTGGGCGATCAGCGTCGGCCCGCCTTTGCCGCGCAGGATCTGGTTTTCCTGCTCGAGGCGCTGGTAGGCGCGGACGGCGCTGGCGAGATCGATCTGGTTCTTGACGATCGAAACCAGCCGCGGGTTTTCCCAGGGCTTGGTCAGAAAATCCTTCGCCCCGCGACGCATCGCCTCGACGGCGACTTCGACACTCGCCCAGGCGGTCATGACGACCACGGGCAACGTCGGATCGGCGGCCTGCAGCTTGCCGAGCAGTTCGAGGCCTTCCTGACCCGACGTGGTGTCGCGCGCGTAGTTGAGATCGATCAGGGCGAGCGAGTAGTCGCGCTGCTCGACGGCCTTCATGACGGAGCCCGGCGACTTCGCGGTATCGATCAGATAACCCTCCGCCTTGAGGAGCAGGCGGAGCGCCTCGAGCACATCGGGCTGATCGTCCGCCACCAGGATGCGGTGGGTTGTCGGGTCGTTGGCTGCCATAAAAAGAGTGACTCGCGGGGTTGGAGGGCTGTCAAGTTTCGCCCGGGTGGGTAAGCAAAAGCCCCGGCGCGCTCGCGCGCGACGGGGCCTCGAGATTCCGGATCAGGCGGCCGTGCGTTCGCGGCTGACTTCGCGGGCCGGCGCCGCCACCCGCCAGGACGGTGCGTGCGCGGGGAGCAGGTTCGGGCGGGCGAGCCTGGCGCACGGCCGCAGCGGCTCGATCTTGCGCGAGAGGTCGCCGAGCGCGAAGCCCACGAGGGCTGCACCGGCGGCGACCGCGAAGAAGAGCGTGCCGGGAACGTAGGCGAGGGTGGAGGAGAGTCCGAGCTTGGCAAAAGCCGCACCGGCAAGGCCGGCGGCGATAAAAGTGAGAAGAGTCTTTGTGGTCTTCATGGGATTGATTCGCTTGATACGCTCCTAAATGCACCGTGCGTGCCAAGTGGTGCCCGGTGCGCGTAACCAGCTAATGACAAGCGAGAAGCAGACGCATTGGGCAGGATGCGGGTTTTTCCTTTAAGCCGTTTTTCCATCGGAGACGGGAGCCAGCGTTCCCGAAATTGGGAAAAATCAGGTCGGAGCACGCGTGGACAGGGTTGCCTTTCGTACGGCGCGTGCGGTCGGTAGGGGACGGCGTCCCGCCGGCCTTTTGGCGATCATGCGAAGGGCGGATGAGAGGTCCGAATCAACCGCGGCGGATGCGGTGCGAAAGGCGGATGAGGACATCCGCCCCTACCGAGTCGATCAAGTCCGTTCGGGTCGATCCCTCAACCCTCAACATTCATCCCTCAACCACCGGCGCAGCCGTCGTTATTCGTACCGCAGCGCCTCGATCGGATCGAGCTGGGCCGCCTTGAACGCGGGGAAAAATCCGAATCCGACTCCGATGAGTCCGCTGACTCCGAAACCGACGGCGGCCCAGACGACGGAAAACGACACGGGCATGTTTTTCAGGTGCGAGAACATGATCGAGAAGCCAATGCCCGTGGCGATGCCGAGCAGTCCGCCCAGTGAGCTGAGCGCGACCGCCTCGAGCAGGAACTGGCGCAGCACGTCGTTGCCCCGTGCTCCCACCGCGAGCCGGATTCCGATTTCCCGGGTGCGCTCGGTGACGGAGACGAGCATGATGTTCATGACGCCGATGCCGCCCACGATCAGTGAAACGATGGCGACCCAGAGCAGCATGGTCGTCATCGTTGACGCGGTCTGCGTGGCCGTGTTGGCGAGGTCCTGCTGGTTGCGCACCGTGAAATCGGGATCCTTGCCGTTGCGCCGCTGCTGGAGCAGGTCGGTGATTTCCTGCTGCACGCGCGCCATCTCGTCGGCGCTCGCGGCCTGGATCGTGATGGAGTTGAGGTACGGGCGCCGCGCGATGCGCTTGAGATGACTCGTGTACGGAATGATGACGACGTCGTCCTGGTCCTGACCGAAATAGTTGAAACCCTTCGGACTCAGGATGCCCACAATCTTGAACGGCAGATTGCGGATGCGCAGCGTCTGGCCGATCGCATCCTCACCTTGGAACAGCTGGTCGACGATTGTCTGGCCGACCACGCAGACCTTGTTGGCACTGCGCACGTCCGCGTCGGTGAACATCGAGCCCGTCCCGATCGGCCAGATCCGGATGTCCGGATAGTTAACGTCCTCGCCCTGGATGGTGGTGTTCCAGTTGAGTCCCTTGGCGAGAATCTGCGAGCGATCGCGCATGTCGGGGCTGACATTCAGTGCGCCGGGAATCTGCGCGCGGATCGCCAGGGCGTCCTCGACGGTCAGGGTGCTGGCGCTGCCGAGTCCGCCGCGCACGCCGCCGGTGGTGAAGTTGCCGGGGAAGACGGTGACGATGTTTTGGCCGAGGCTGGCGATCGAGGCCTGCACCTGGGCCTTGGCGCCGTTGCCGATGCTCACGATGGCGATCACGGCGGCGATGCCGATGATGATGCCGAGCGCGGTCAGGATCGAGCGCAGCACGTTGCGGCGGAGGGCGCGGAGCGCGATGCGGATGGTGTTGAAGAAACGCATGGCTCAGGCGGTGAGTTTGGCGGCGCTCTCCGCCTTCCGGATGCGGCGCAATTCCTCCGTGGCGATCGTGCGGCCCTGCACCGCGGTGTCGCTGACCAGCAGTCCGTCGCGCATCACGAGGTTGCGCTTGCAGAAACGGGCGATGTCGAGCTCGTGCGTGACCATCACGATCGTGATGCCCTGTTCGTTCAGGGCCTGAAAAACGCCCATGACCTCGACGGAGGTTTTGGAGTCGAGATTGCCGGTGGGCTCGTCGGCCAGGATGACCTGCGGATCGTTGACGAGGGCGCGGGCGATTGCGGCGCGTTGCTGCTGTCCGCCGGAAAGCTGGCTCGAAAAGTGGTCGGCGCGATTGCCCAGGCTGACCATTTCGAGGCACTTTGTGGCGCGGGCGTGCATTTCCTTCGCGGACAGCTTGCGCCGGCCGTAGAGCATCGGGAGCTCGACATTTTCGCGGGCGGTGGTGCGGGCGAGCAGATTGAACCCTTGAAAAACGAAACCGAGCTTCTGATTGCGGATGTCCGCCAGCGCGTCGCGCTGCAGGCGCGAGACGTCAACACCATCGAGCAGGTAGCGTCCCTTCGTCGGCCGGTCGAGGCAGCCGAGCAGATTCATCAACGTGGACTTTCCCGAACCCGAGGCACCCATGACCGCCACGAATTCGCCGCGCTCGATGGACAGGGTGACTCCGCGCACGGCGTGCACGGGCACCTCGCCCGAGTTGTACGTCTTGTGGACGTCCTCGATCTGGATGACCGCCGCCATCGGCTTCAGAAGCGGCGTCCGCCGGCGAACGGATTTGCCGCCGGTGCCGCGGGCCGGGCGTTCGGCAGGAAGGCGCTCGTGATGACCGTGTCGCCTTCGTTCAGCCCGTTGGCGATCTCGGACACCAGTCCGTCGGTGATGCCGACGCGGACGGTGATCGCTTCGGGTGTGGCCAGCTTGTTGCCGGCCGGAAGGCGATAGACGGTGCGGTTGACGTACGTCGATTCGCTGTTGCGTGGACGGCTGGCCATCGCATCGGCCTGCTCCTGGGTGATGAGCCCGCGCTCCACCATGAGCTTTCGCATCTGCTCGCGCTGTTCGGTCGACGGCGGGCCCGAACCCGGCGCGAAGCCGATTTCGGCCATGATGGCGCGCATCTTTTCGCGCTGTTCGGGCGACGCGTTGGCGCCGAACATTCCGCCGCGTCCGCGACCCGATCCGGAGTCCGCGGCGGCGACCGGCTTGGCTTCCTTGCCGTCGCCTTTGGCGTCAGTCGTCTGCGTGACGAGGATGCCCTCCGGCATGCGGACGCGCAGGGCGGCGTTGGGCACCTTCAGGGTCTTGTCGCGCCGGGCGACGATGATCGAAACGTTGGCCGTCATGCCGGGGCGCAGTTTCAGATCCTTGTTTTCGACGGTGATGATGGTGTTATAGGTGATGACGTTGTTCGTGTTCTGCGGCGCGTTGCGGACCTGAGTGATCGTCCCGCTGAAGCTGCGGTTGGGAAAGGCATCGACGGTGAACGTGGCCTTTTGCCCTTCGGTGACCTGGCCGACATCCGCCTCGGCGACCGCCGCGGTGATCTGCATGTTGGTCAGGTCATTGTCGACCGTGAACAGAGTCGGTACGTTGAGTCCGGCGGCGACCGTCTTGCCGACTTCGGTGAGTTTCGCGATGACGATGCCGTCGATGGGCGAATAAATCGTGCAGCGGGAGAGGTTGACCTTGGCATTTTCGACCGACGCGGCGTTGATCTGCTGCTGTGCCTTCGCCTGCTTCAGCTGGGCGCTGGCGGAGTCGTAGTCCTGCTGCGTGATCAGCGCCTTTTCCAGGAGCTCCTTCGAACGCCGCTCGTTCAGTTCGGCCAGCTGTTCGCTGGCCTCGGCCGAGGCGAGATTGGCCTCCGCCTGCAACAGCGACTGCTGGTAGCTGGACGGGTCGAGTTCGGCGAGCTTCTGATTCTCCTTCACCGGCGAGTTGTAGTCGACGTAGAGCTTCGTGATCAGGCCCGAGATCTGGCTGCCCACGTCGACCGAGAGCACGGCGTCGATCTGGCCGGTGGCCGTGACCAGTTGGAGGACGTCGCCGCGGCCGACGATGGCCGTGGTGTATTCCGGCGTCGCTTCGGCGCGGGCTTCCTTGACGTGATAGGCGTACCAAGCGCCGCCGCCGAGGGCGGCCACGAGCACAACAATCAGGAGGGTTTTCATGCGTGCGAAAAAGGTTGATGGCCGACCCGGCGCGGAAAGGCAATGCCCGCACGCGGGTGGGGTTCGGCGAAGCGGGAGACGGCCACGGACCTTCCGAAGTTTCAGCCTTTCACCGCTTTCCCGTTGCCTCGTCCGCGCGACGCGAGTTTTCTCGGCCCAACATGAAATTCCGCCTGCTCGCTTGCTGTCTCCTCCTCGGTTCGCTCACCTTGACCGTCCGCTCCGATGAACCGCCCAAGGAAGCGCCGAAGGGTGACGAAAAGGGCGCGGCGGAGGCGAAGGAGCCCAAGCTGTCCGTTACCGAACACGAGATCACGATCGGCGGACATACGATCAAGTACAAGGCGACCGCCGGTTATCTGGTTTTGAAGGACGACAAGGAGAAGCCACAGGCGAACATCTTCTTCGTCGCCTACACCAAGTCGGACGAGCCTGACCCGTCGAAGCGCCCGCTGATGTTTTCGTTCAACGGCGGCCCGGGCTCGGCGTCGGTCTGGCTGCACATGGGCGCGCTCGGGCCGAAACGGGTGCTCATGACCGACAAGGGCGATTCGCTGCCGCCGCCGTACAAGTGGCAGGACAACGAATTCTCCTGGCTCGATCAGACCGACCTGGTGTTCATCGATCCCGTATCCACCGGTTACAGTCGCGCGGCCAAGGACGTCGACGCGAAGCAGTTTCACGGCTTCACGGGCGATATCGAGTCGGTGGCCAAATTCATCCACCTTTATACGACGCGCAACGATCGCTGGGCCTCGCCGAAATTTCTCGTGGGCGAGAGCTACGGCACCACGCGCGCGGCCGGCCTGTCGGGCTACCTCCAGCAGGAATACGATCTCTATCTCAACGGCATCGTCCTGATTTCGTCGGTGATGAACTTCGAGACACTGGAGTTCACCGCGGGCAACGACCTGCCATACCAGCTGTTTCTCCCGACCTTCACGGCCGCGGCGTGGTATCACGGCAAACTGAAGGGCGACTGGGCGAAGGATCTGCCGTCGGCGCTGGCGCGGGCGAAGGAGTTCGCGGCGAAGGACTACACCCTGGCGCTCATGCAGGGTGACGCGCTGCCGGCGAAGGAGCGCGACCGCATTGCGAAGGAGTTGTCGGCGCTGACCGGGCTGAAGGAGGATTTCATTCTCAAGCTCAACCTGCGCGTCAGCATTTTCCAGTTCGTGCGGGAACTGCGGCGCGACGAGAACCGGGTCGTCGGCCGCCTCGACAGCCGCCTCGTCGGCATCTCGCAGGGGGAGGGTCCGAATCCGCGCGATGGCGGCTTCTACGATCCGAGCATCGAGGCCATCATGGGCGGCTACACCAACGCGCTGAATGCCTATGTCCGGCACGATTTGAAGTACGAGAGCGATCTCACCTATGAAATGCTGACCGGCAATGTGCAGCCCTGGAGTTATCGCAACGTGGAGAACGAATATCTGAACGTCTCCACGACGCTCAAACAGGCGATGACGAAGAACACTTTTCTGAAGGTCTGGATCGCCAACGGCTACTACGACCTCGCGACGCCGTTTTTTGCGACGGAGTACACGGTCCAGCACATGGGCCTTGATCCGGCGGTGCGCGGCAACGTCAAGCTGACCTACTACGAGGCCGGCCACATGATGTATATCCACAACGAGTCGCTGAAGAAGCTGAAGGCCGACTTCACGGCTTACATGGACGACACCTTGAAGGCGGCGGGGGTCAGGTGAGGGCGGACGACAGACGAACGACAAGAGAGTAAATACAGGAGACAGGAGACGGGATTCAGGCGGGATCGCGCAGGTGGAGCGCGGCCTCCCCGTTCGACTGGTTCAGGGCCTCGAGCGGAGTCGCGAGGCGGACGCGCTTTATCCAAAAACCGGCCCGGGAGGTCCGGTCCCACCTTTGCCTGAGTCGCCTGGCATCAGGCTCCTCCATTTCGTTTCGGGCCGGGGAACCGGTCAGTCTCTTTCGATTGTCGAAAAATGCCGGGCGAGATAGACGCCCAGCACGATGAAGCCGCCGGCGAAGAGCGCCGCTCCCGGTTCCAGGACGGTGAGAATCGGAAAACGCAGGACCAGGCCGATCCCGACGAAAAGATTGGCGGTGCCCCAGAGCACATTGACGACCGCGGACGATGGCTTGATGCCGGGCGGCCGGGAGAAGGGCGTCGGAAGCGTCCGACCCGTGAGTCCCCGCCCGAGATGCGGGATGCAGTTGCACAGGAACGCACCCGCGAAGAAACGAGCGACGTGCGGCCAGATCGACATTCCAGCAGGGGAATCGGCACGTCGGTGGTTGTCGAGGTCGCAATGCGCCGGCCGCGAACGCTTGTCAGGAAGTATTGTAGCCACAAGAAGGCCCAAAAGGCTCGCCGCTTCGGTGGATTTCATGAGCGCCCAGAGGCGCGCGAACCTGACGGCGCTTCGTTATTGTGACTTGTCTCGCTCCACTCGGGCAGCGCGTGCCGTTAAAGTGAGGCAGTTACATCAGAAAAGATGAAGGGATATTGGCGCGGGGAGGGTTAAACGTCTGATCATGCCGATGACTCGACTTGGGCGAATCCTGTTTGCCGGCGGCCTGGCGGGAATGGGAGTGCTGAGCCTGATCTATCACGACTTCGGCATGAACTGGCAGCCCGTGCCCGACTGGGTTCCTTTGCGTCCAATTCTGGGAAGCCTTTCGGGTGCCATCCTCTTGGCCGGAGGGCTTGGGGTTTTTGTCGATCGCTTTTCCGCGTGGGCCGCGATGCTGCTGGCGGGATTCGTTACGCTCTGGCTGCTGGTCCTGCAGGTACCGCGAGTCGCGGCGAATCCGGGCGATGCCGGAGTCTGGCTCGGCTGGGGAGAAAACGCGATGCTGGTGGCGGGCGGATGGACCGTTTGGATTTCGCGGGCGGGCGCGCGCGACGCTCACGGCGCGGCGCTCGCGCGGAGTCCGAAGAAATTGCGGGCCACCCGGATTCTCTACGGCGTCGCATTGCCGGTGATCGGCCTCTCCCATTTTGTCTATGCCGACTTCACCGCGTCGATGATCCCGGGCTGGATTCCCGGTCGCCTCCCATTGGCGTATCTGACCGGCGCGGGTCACATGGCGGCCGGAGTCGCGGTGCTGCTGGGAATCGTGCCGCGTCTCGGCGCCACACTGGAAGCGATCATGGTCAGCCTCTTCGTCCTGCTGCTGCACCTGCCCGGGGTGATTCACGCACCGACCGACCGCCTGCAATGGACGATGCTGTGCGTGGCGTGTGCGCTGTGCGGCGCGGCGTGGACGATGGCGGGATCGTTGGAGCGGACGAAGAGCTGAGCCGGTTCACGCAGTTGAAGGTTGAATGTTGAGGGTTGAGAGACCGATCCCCCGAATGAAACGGCATATTGGCAATTCGTCGATGTGAGGCGCTGTTCGGTTCGACTTTTCGACCTCTGCTTCGGCTTCTCGACCTGAACGGTTCCGGCAGAGGCGGGATCGGGTGCAGCTGAAACAATTCTGTAGCCACAATAAGGCACAAGAAGTCACAAAAACGAAGCGACCTTGGGTTCGTGCGCCTATGGGTGCTCGCTAAATCTGCCGAAGCGGCGGACTTTTCGTGCCTTTTTGTGGCTGCACCATTTCTTAATGATGCCTTAGCGCGCGGTGAGGGACGTCGCCGCGGGTGCTTCGCGGGAAACCGGGTGTCGGTGCAGCGAGTCGCGCACGACAAATCCGATCGCCACCGCCACAAAAAGGGCGGCGACCAGGACGCTGAGCCGGAGCGGAGTCACGTCCTAGAATCGTGGATACACCGGAACCGGTCAAGCGCGCGGACGGCGCGCGGGTAGGCGGCGCGCCTACATTCTTCAGCGCGCGAAGGCCCGGCGCATGCCCTCGGCCACCTCGGGCGGAACGAACTTGGAGACATCGCCGCCGAGTTTCGCGATCTGCTTGACCAGCGACGAACTCGTATAGCTGTAAGCCTCGTTCGGCATGACGAAAATGGTTTCCACCTTCGGTTCGAGATGCCGGTTCATGAGGGCCATGTTGAACTCGAATTCGAAGTCGGAGAGTGCGCGCAAGCCGCGGATGATGGCGTCCGCCTTGTGCTGGCGGGCAAACTCCACGAGCAGCCCCTCGAAGCTGACCACGCGGACGTTTTTCATGGTGCGCGTGCAGGCCCGGATGAACGCCACCCGCTGCTCCGGGGTGAACAGCGGATCCTTGGTCGAACTGATGGCCACGGCGACCGTGACGCGATTGAACAGCCGGGCGGCCCGTTGCAGGACGTCGAGGTGTCCGTTGGTGAACGGATCGAACGTGCCGGGGTAGATGCAGTGCTTCATGCGGGGCGGGCCGTCCGAGGGAAGTCAATGCCTGCCGAATGGCGAGGCTCTTTTGCTGACAGACAAGCCGAGCCGGTTGGGATTGCCAATCCCCGCCGGCAGGGTTCGATTCGACCGGTGAAGTTCACCCTCCCCAACATCCTCACGCTGTCGCGAGTGCCGATGATGTTTGTCGTGGTGGCGCTGATGTATTCGGACTGGTCCTGGGCGGCGACGTGGGCGTTCTGGCTGTTCATCATCGCGGCGGTGAGCGACTGGCTGGACGGATATCTCGCGCGGCGGGCGAACCAGGTTTCGATTTTTGGCCGCTTCATGGACGCGGTGATCGACAAGGTCATGGTGCTGGGGCTGATGATCGCCCTGATCAACGGCGGCTATTTCCACGGCTTTCGCGTCACGGCCATGATGCTTTTGCTGCTTCTACTGGCGCGCGAATTCACGATCTCCGGGCTCCGCATGGCGGCGGCGTCCAAGGGTGTCGTGGTCGAGGCCGACGCCAGCGGCAAGGCCAAGACCTTCGTACAACTGAACGCAATCGGCTGGTTGCTGGCGGCGAAGATGCTCGATCGCGATTACGGCCAGCTGTTTTCGGGCGACGCGTCGCCGTGGGCGAACTCGATCCACACGACCGGTCTGATTCTCTACGCCCTGTCGGTGCTGCTCGCCGTGACCTCGGGCATTTCCTATTTTTGGCGGCACGGGCACGTGGTGCGGGATTGAATCGGCGTGGCGATGAAGCTGAAGGATCCGGGCTGGGCGCGGCGGTTGCCGGGAAAATTTGTCATGGCCGTGGCCACGCTGGGTCCGCTCGGACGTAATCTTCCCGCGCCGGGCACGTGGGGTTCCGCGGCCGGCCTGCTGTACGTCATGGCATTCTTCTATCGCGCGTCCTGGATTCCCACCGTGCTCATCTCCATTGTCGTGTGCTACCTGGCGGTGGGATTCACGGGCGAAGCGGCGCGACGCATGGGACGGGAGGATCCGGGGGAGGTGAACCTCGATGAGTTTGTCGTCATGCCTTTCGTGTTTCTCGGCTGGCACGCCGGCTACACGGCCACCTGGCCGATCTGGCTCGTGCTGGCGGCGGGTTTCGCGCTGTTCCGGTTGTTCGACATCCTGAAACCGCTGGGCATCTCGCGTCTGCAAAAGCTTCCCGGTGGCTGGGGAATCGTGGTAGATGACATTGCGGCGGCGTTCGCGGCCTGCGTGACGTTGCAGGCGGTGGCGTGGCTGCTGAGGGGCAAGCTATAAGCTGTAAGCCGTAAGCTGTAAGCGGCAATTGTCCCGTCCTAGCCTAGGTTGACACCCGCCAAGGAGGAACATGAAGCGGAAAGAAACGATTCGTTACAGCGAAGCATTCAAGCAGCAGGTGGTGAGCGAACTGGAGGTGGGCAAGTTTCGCGGGCC
>DASZXI010000040.1:0-49534 GCA_035545955.1 Candidatus Didemnitutus sp.
GCTACAACAAGCCAAGTGCTTCTGTAGCCGGGTCCGAAGGGCCCGGAAGGATCGCGGGGCAAGCCTGCTCCTCCCGTTGCACCGCGGCATGAGGCAGAGAGTGACCGACTGATGCCTCGGGGCTTGCCCCGAGGACCTTTATTCCGATTAGGGCTTGGATATGACACGGGAGCGCGTTTACTCGGCCTTCCCGGAGGCGGTCGGACCGTCGCCGGCGAACCCGTTTCATCCATGACCGCTCTCAACGCGCCACAGAATTTCAACTGGCCGCTGGCCTACGAGGCCGAGGAACTGCTGAGCCGCCACATCAACGCGTTTCTCGAAAAACATGCCTTTGCGCGGGATCTCGCCCGGCGCATGCATGAGGAAACCGGCACGGAATTCTTCGAGTGGACCGACCATTTCGTCGTCGCGCAAAATCTCGAACAGGAGTTTCGCGCCGCCGGATTCGTGACCGAGGCCTCGGACGCGCCGGTGCACTGCACCGTGCTGGCGCATCCGCACGCCATGCTCCCGCGGGTGCTGGTGAGCCTGAAGGCGACGCCGTCGCCGACGCCGCTCTCGCTCGCGGTCCGGCCGGAATTCATCGCGGATTTCATGGCGCGGCACGGGCTGGCCGGCGAACCGATGGGCCGTCCGGGCGCACGGTATCGCGTGCTCACCGTGGGCGAGGAGAACGGCGTGGTGCTCCAGGCCGTCGAGCGCCTCGGCTATCGCGGCTTCATCGTCAGCGAGCCCCGCCCGGGATTCGCCGACGACATCCTCCAGGTGCGCGAATGGTGGCGCAGCCGCCGGCGCGACTTTGCCCGGGATGAGGACGGCGTGAAGCGCGCGTTCGAGGTGCTCGAGCGCTGCATCGAACGCGTGGGCGTCGACGTCGCCTGCGAGCTGTATTTCGCCGAGGAACGTGAATTCTGGATGTTTCGCAATCGCGCCGGCCGTGTGCAAAAGCGCCGCCAGGATCAGCTCGGGCTCGGCTGGGCGAATCACGATCACCACACGTTTCGCTGCTCGCGGGCCTTTTTTCCCGATCTGGTCCGATTCATGGAACGACTCGGTCTCGCGAAACGGGAGCGCTTCTACGCCGGGGCGGAAGCCGGTTGGGGCGCGCAGGTGATGGAGTCCCCGAGTGTGGGCATCGTGGTTTTTGCCGATGTCGATCTGCTGCCGGAGGAGGTCGAGGGCGATTACGCGGCGAAACGCCTGCCCGAGGTCGGTTTCGTGCGCACCGTCGGTCTGTGGTGCGGGCTGCACGGCGACAGTTTCCTGCAGTCGGGCATGCACCACCTCGAGGCCCGCTTCAACCACCCGCTCCTGCGCGAGCAGTTGAAGTCCGAGGGCATCGCCACCATGAAGCCGTTTTCGGATTTTCCGTTCCTGAAGCAGGCTTTCACCGAGGGCGAGCGCTGGCCGGTGGCGCCGCGCCGGGTCGAGGCGCTGCTCGCGCGCGGCCTGATCACGAAGGCGCAGGCCGACGGATTCCTGAAGGACGGCGCGATCGGCAGCCACCTGGAGAATCTGGAGCGCAAGGGCGGATTCAAGGGCTTCAATCAGAAGGCCGTGAGTGCGATCATCGCCGCGACGGATCCGCGCAAAGTCCAGGAAGCCCACGCCGCCCACTGAGTCACGTGTCGGTGCCACCGTCGGGCCGCAACGCCGACCGGCCAATCCCGTTACCCCACATGAAAATTGGAATCGTCGGCGCCGGCAAAGTCGGCGCCACCATCGCCACCCTCCTCGAATCCTGCGGCTTTTGCCGCGCGGTTGCCCTGGCCGATTCCCGTCCCTCGGTCGATCTCAAGGGGCTGAAGAAGGCAAAATTCACGCGCGTCGACGTCAACCAGCCACGTGACCTCGGTCGCTTCGTGTCGGGTGTCGACACGATCGTCAGCGCGGCGCCGTACTTCCTGAACAAGACGATCGCGCGCGCCTGCGCAGCGGCGGAGGTCAGTTATTTCGATCTGACGGAGGACGTCGAGACGACGGCGTTCATCCAGCGGCTGGCCGCGAAGGCGGAAGGTACGTTCATGCCGCAGTGCGGACTCGCCCCGGGCGCGATCAACATTGTCGGCGGCTCGCTGGCATCGTCGCTCCAGTTCGTCCGAAATTGCGAGATGCGAGTCGGCGCTCTCCCGCTGAACGCCAGCAACCAGATGAAATATTATCTGAGCTGGAGCACGGCCGGACTGATCAACGAGTACTGCCAGGTCGGCGAGGCGCTGCACGGGGGCAAGGTGGTGACGACGATGCCGCTCGACGGCGTGGAGCGCATCACGATCGACGGGACCGAGTACGAGGCGTTCAACACCTCCGGCGGCGTCGCCACGATGTGCCAGACCTTCGCCGGCAAGGTCGGCGACCTCAACTACAAGACCATGCGCTATCCTGGTCACCGTGACCTGATGAAGTTCCTGTTGCAGGACCTGAATCTCGCCCCGCGGCAGGAATTGGTGACGCAGATCTTCGACCAGGAGGTGCCGCTGACCGAGTCCGACGTGGTCGTTTTCTACGTCAGTGTGGTCGGAAGCGAGAGCGGGGGCGGATTGAAACAGCGCAGCTTCATCAAGAAAATGCATGGCGCGACGGTGCGCGGGCGGAAACTGAACGCCATTCAGCTCACGACGGCGGCGGGCATCGTGGGCGTCCTCGAACTGCACGCCCGCGGCAAGCTCGGACGCGGCTTCGTCCGTCAGGAATCGGTGTCGCTCGACGCATTCCTCGGCACGCAATGGGGCGGCCGGGTCTATGGCGGATAGCGAGGTTCGGACCACCACGAATGAACACGAATTCACACGAAGGGAAACTTTCGGAGGAATTCCGTCCGGCCATTTCAACCTTGGATCGGGCTCGGTCCAATTCGTGTGCCTTCGTGTCAATTCGTGGTTAGCCATTCTGCCATGCCGAAATCTCCCGCCAGCACTGTCTCTTCCGTCGCCTCCCGTATTTTTCCGCGCCTTGGTCTCTCTCGCCGCGACCTCAATGCCGGTGCCTTCTGGGGCACGTGGGGCGGCGCGGGAGAACTGCTCGAGAAGCGATCGCCGATCGATGGCTCGCTATTGGGCCGCGTGGCGCAGGCGTCGCCCGCCGACCTGGAGCGCTGCGTCGACGCGGCTCGCGTTGCGTTCGCCACGTGGCGCAGCGTGCCCGCTCCGAAGCGGGGCGAGGTGGTGCGGCGACTGGGCGGGGAACTGCGCCGCCTGAAGGAGGATCTTGGGCTGCTCGTTTCGCTGGAGGCGGGCAAGATCGTCGCCGAAGGCGCCGGCGAGGTGCAGGAGATGATCGACATCTGCGATTTTGCGACGGGACTTTCGCGGCAGCTTTACGGACTGACCATCGCCTCCGAGCGGGGCGGCCACCGCATGATGGAGTCCTGGCATCCGCTGGGCGTGGTGGGGATCATCTCCGCGTTCAATTTTCCGGTCGCGGTCTGGTCCTGGAACAGCGCGCTGGCCTGCGTGTGCGGCGACGCCACGCTGTGGAAACCGTCGGAAAAGACTCCGCTCACCGCCATCGCCTGCATCCGGATCGCGGAGCGGGTCTGCCGCGACTGCGGGGTCGACCCTGCGCTGTTTGCGCTGGCGATCGGCGACGGTCCGGCGATCGGCGAACGGCTCGCGGCCGATGCCCGCGTGCCGCTGATTTCGGCGACGGGATCGACGCGCATGGGCCGGCGGGTTGGCGCCGTGGTGGCGGGACGATTCGGCCGCTCGATTCTCGAACTCGGTGGGAACAACGCGATCATTGTCACGCCCACGGCCGATCTCGAAATGGCACGCCGCGGCATACTGTTCGGTGCGGTCGGCACGGCCGGGCAGCGCTGCACGACCACGCGCCGGATCATCGTGCACGAATCGATCAGGGAGCGCTTTGTGTCCTCGCTGGTGTCCGCCTATCGCGATTTGCCCATCGGAAATCCGCTCCAGCCCGGCACGCTAGTGGGCCCGCTGATCGACTTGGCGGCCGTGCAGGCGATGCAGTCGGCGGTGACGGAAGCGAAGAAACTCGGCGGACGGGTGCGAATCGGCGGAAACGTGCGCACGGGCGCCCGCACGCCGGGCGGGCTCTACGTCGAGCCTTGCATCATCGAGGCGAAGAATGACTGGCCTGTCGTCCAGCACGAGACCTTCGCGCCCATCCTTTACGTCATCGGCTATCGCGAACTCGACGAGGCCATCGCGCTGCAGAACGCCGTGCCCCAGGGGCTCAGCTCGGCGGTATTCACCAACGACCTGCGTTCCGCGGAGCAATTTCTTTCACCGACGGGAAGCGATTGCGGCATCGCCAACGTGAACATTGGCACCAGCGGCGCGGAAATCGGCGGCGCGTTTGGCGGCGAGAAGGAAACCGGCGGCGGACGCGAAAGCGGCAGCGATTCCTGGAAGGTCTACATGCGGCGTCAGACCGTGACGGTGAACTATTCCGACGCCCTGCCGCTCGCCCAGGGTATCAAGTTTGGGCGGTGAGCGGGATATAGGGCGGGGTCGACTGCCCTGAGCCAGTCGAATGGGCCGAACCCCGCCTTCAATCCCGGCCCGAACTGGCAAAATCGATCCCGATCCCCCACGAAAAACACGAAATGGCACGAAATGGAAAAACGCGGGACGATCCGTTTGACCGCGGATATGGAGAAATTCGAATTGGATTGATCTACGATGGCTTGGTGTAGGGC
The DNA here is from genome assembly GCA_035545955.1 of Candidatus Didemnitutus sp. Taxonomy (GTDB): domain Bacteria; phylum Verrucomicrobiota; class Verrucomicrobiia; order Opitutales; family Opitutaceae; genus Didemnitutus. The sequence continues at coordinate 4,670 of DASZXI010000040.1, forward strand.
GGGGTCGCCGAACCCCGCCAAGAGAGGCGGCATTCGGCGATGCCGCCCTACACTGGGCCTTCAAGGCCGGATGCTGACCAGCAGCGCATGGGCGCCATCGCGATCGTCCGGGCGCACATGGAGAAGCGTGGTGCCCGTGCTCCTTTCCTCGGTGGTGGCGTTGATCTCGTAGTTCGCCGTCGGGACGATCATGTAGCGTTTGCGGATCGGGCCGACCGTGAGTTCGTAGTGTGCGGACCCGGCATCCGCCTGCACCACGACATCGCGCGTGAAATAATTTTCGACCGAGATCCGCATCTGCGCAGCGCCGGCGGGCGGTCGCCAGTCCTGTCCCAGTTCGTCGCCGTAGCTGATCGCCTTGTCGCCCCGCTCGCCGCAACTGGTGGCCAGGAAAGCCACGAGAACGAGCGCAACAAAAGCGATCCTGTTCATGGATACACGCAAGCGTAACGGAAGACGCCGGGCAAGCCCGGGAAAGGGTCCAACCGTTGCGCCCGGGTATCCAATGTATTCGCGCTCATTTTGTCCGCGCTTCGGATTTGCCAACCTGCGCCGGGCCCGGGAATAATCCCTCCCCACAACCGAACATGGCCTCCCGCACGCATTCCCATCACACGTGGAAATTTTTCCGCACCGGCGGCCTGGACCAGGTCGCCCTGGAGACGGCCGAGGACCTGCTGAACCTGGAAAAACTCGATCAGAAGTTGTGGGTGGCGTGGAGCTGCCCGGTCAAGGGTCTGGAGGTCGATGAGGCGACGCTGAAGCTGATCGACACCGATCACGACGGCCGCATCCGCGTGCCGGAGCTGATCGCCGCGGTGAATTGGGCGGCCGCGCGCCTGAAGGACCCGGCCGACCTGCTGCGTGGAGCGGAGGCGCTGCCGCTGGCGGCCATTGGCGACGCGACAGCGGAGGGCGCCGCGCTGCTTTCGTCGGCGCGACAGATTCTGGTCACGCTGGGAAAGCGCGAGGCGGGCGCGATCACCGCGGCGGACAGCGGCAACACCGCGCAGATTTTTGCGGCGAGCCCGCTGAATGGCGATGGCGTGATTCCGCCCGAAGCCACGGAGGACCCCGCGGTCCAGGCGCTGATCAAGGACATCATTGCCTGCACCGGTGGCAGCGCGGATCGGACCGGTTCGATCGGGGTTACCGCCGCCCAAATCGATGCCTTCTTTGGCGACCTCGCCGCCTACGTGGAGTGGGTGGGGAAGAGCGGCACCAAGGAGATCGCGGTGCTGGGCGAGGGCACGGAGGCGGCGGTGAAGGCGGTCAAGACCGTGCGCGCCAAGGTCGAGGACTACTTTGCGCGCTGCCGGCTGGCGGCATTCGACGAACGCGCGACCGCCGCCTTGAACCGCTCGGAGGTGGATTTTGCAGTCATCGCGGCCAAGTCGATGAGCGCGTCGATGGACGACGTCGCCGCGCTCCCGCTGGCGCACGTGGCGCCGCGGAAAGCGCTGCCGCTGCTCGAATCGGTGAATCCCTCGTGGGCGGGCGCCATGGTCACGCTGCATCAGGCCGCTGTGGCCCCCGTTCTCGGCGCCGGGGTCACGACCCTGACGGAGTCGCAATGGGCGGCGGTGAACGCGAGTCTCGCGTCCTACGAAGCCTGGCTCGGCGGCAAGGCCGGGAGTGCCGTCGAAAAACTCGGGCTCGCGCGGATGAAGGAAATTCTCGCCGGACAGCAGCGGGCCCAGCTCGCGGATTTGGTGACGAAGGACAAGGCGCTGGAGCCGGAGTTCAAGGCGATCAGCGATGTCGACCGCCTCGTGCACTATTTCCGCGACATGCGGACGGTGCTCCACAATTTCGTCAACTTTGCCGATTTCTTTTCCCGGGATCGATGGGCGGTTTTCCAGGCAGGCACGCTGTACCTCGACAGCCGCAGCACCGAGCTGTGCGTGCGGGTCGACGGCGCCAACCCGCTCGCGGCGATGAGCAAGGCCTACATCGTGTATTGCGCCTGCACGCGGGAAGGTGCGTCGATGACGATCGCGGCCTGTTTCACGCGCGGCGACAGCGACTACGTGTTCGTCGGACGGCACGGCGTGTTCTACGACCGGCAGGGCCGCGACTGGGATGCCGTGATCACGAGCATCGTCGACAATCCGATCAGCATCCGGCAGGCGTTCTGGTCACCGTACAAGAAATTCGTGCGGATGATCGAGGAGCAGGTCGCGAAACGCGCCGCGGCGGCTGACGCCGAATCGAGCGCGAAGCTGGCGGGTGCGGCGGAAAAAACAGCGAATGTCGGCACGGCGGGCGCACCGCCGGCGCCGCCGAAGAAAATCGACGTGGGTGCCGTGGCTGCGATCGGCGTCGCCATCACCGGTGCGATCAGCGCGCTGACCCTGATCCTCGGATACCTGTTTCAGCTCAGGGCGTGGCAGTACCCGCTCGTGCTGGTCGGATTGATCGTCGTGATCTCGGGTCCCTCGATGGTCATCGCGTGGCTGAAACTGCGCCAGCGCACCATCGGCCCGATCCTCGAGGCGAACGGGTGGGCCATCAACGGGCGCGTGCAGATCAATATTCCGTTCGGCACCGCGCTGACGGAGCTCGCGGTGTTGCCGCCGGGCTCGCGGCGCACCCTGGACGATCCCTACGACGACACGGCCGCCAAGGCCCGGTCGCGTCAGTTGATCCTGCTGTTCATCCTTCTGCTGGTGGCGGCCGCGGGTTGGGTCCGGTGGGACCACAATCAGCATGGGCACTATTTCTGGGAGCCCGCTCCCGCCGCGCCGGCAGCGCCAGCGGCGAAGCCGGCACCGGCACCGGCGGCGACTGCGGAACCGAAAAAATAATTTTGCCCCCTGCGTCGATCCAGGCGCATCCATCCGTGACCGGTTCGAGGTAGGGGACGGCATCCTGCCGGCCTCGTCGATATGGGGACTTTGAGGAACGCGGATGGAGACATCCGCCCCTGCCGGCTTGTGATCTTGGGATGGCATGCATCGGCCCCCGGCGGACGTGCGTTGCACCGGGGAAATTCTGACAACGATGCCCCCTGATCCAATTGCTTGTCGTCATTTCTTCCAAAGCTGCTATCGCTTATATCCAACAAGTTGAGGCGTTTTAGGCCATTCCGGCACCTAAGAAAAGGTGTCTCACCCCATGAACACTAGGTAAAAACACCCATTTTAAGTGGCAGAATCCTTGATGAGCCGATGGAATAGAGCACCCTGAATTCAAGCTCGCCCCTATGTCGCCGACTCGCGCACCCCAATCCAGTAATCAGCCCCCGTGGATCCTCGTCGTGGATGACGAGGAAGCCATGTGCAATCTCATCGTCAACTCGCTCGCCGGCGAAAAAGTTGAGGTGGTCACCGCCTTGAGTGGTGCGGCGGCGCTGAAGATCGTCTCGGATCGTCCCTCCGCGCCCTTGCTGGCGCTGATCGACGTGATGATGCCGGGAATCGATGGACTGAGCCTGGCGCGGAAGTTCGCTTCGACACTCAAACGCACGAAGATCGTGATCATGAGCGGTCACTTGTCGGATGCCTCGTGGTGGCCGGCGGATCTGCGGGAGGTCGCCTTTGTCGCGAAACCCTTTCACATGACGGCCCTGACGGAATTCCTGCGCGAGGCACGACTCCGCGCCGACGGGCCGGCCTGAAGCCATGATGGAAATCAATCTCCTCCTCACCGCGAAACGCCTCGAGCTGGCCAGTGACCTGGCGCAGACGGAGCCGGCTGGCGGCGTGCTGGTGATCAAGAATGTCGCGGCCCGGACATATCTGACGGTGACGCCCAAGCAGTGGAAGCTGCTGCAGATGTTTCGGGAGTCACACACCGTTCCGGGTCTGCTCGAAAAGATCATCGAGCTGCGCCAGTGTCCGGCGCTCGGCGAGTACTACGAACTGATTCTGAAGGCGGTCCGGGCCCGCATCCTGATCGATCCGGGTCAGGTTCCGGTCTTCGTCCCGGCGTCATCCTGGAACGTCCAGGTTCGACCGCAGAAAATTCGCTGGGCGATCTGGATTCTCCTCGTGGCGGGCCTGGGCATCACCGCGACCAAACACCCGACGTTCCCGCCCACGGTTCTGAGCGCGGTCATCAGCCTGCTGGCGCTGGGAATTGCGACGCTCGCCGGACGGGCACTTTCCGCCAGCCTGCTCCGCGGTGCGGGGGGCGAAGTGTACCTTTCGCGTCGCCGGCTGATCAGCACGATCGACGTGTGCATGGTCTCGCCGCGGGACCAGTCCGTCGTCCTCCTGGCTCCGGTCGCAGTCGTCGCCGCGGTCTCCGGATTCCTGACCTGGGATCACCGGGCCTGGTGCTTTTTCCCGCTGCTGGGGGTTCTGCTGATGCTTCGCCCCATTCTGGGCGGCTGCGTCAATCGCATCTTCCGCGCCCGGTCCGAACCCCGCCTGAGCGATGCCGAGTACGCCTTTTTGTTTCCGCTCAACCGCACGCCGCGCATCCGCTGGCGGCTCCTGTGGCGCAGCCTGCGCAATGCGACGACCTGGAAGGAAATCGGCTACGGCATCTGCTGGACGCTGGCGCTCGGCTTTTTCGTGGGTGTGCTCACCGACCTTCCGCCGTGGAAGCTGGAGTTCTGGACGGTGCGCGGTCCGTGGCTCGGCATGGCGATCGTCGGTTCGCTCGTTTTCCTCGGCGTCGTTTATCTCGGCTCCGAATTCTATCTGTTCGCCCGTGAGCGCGCGATCGCGCGCCACGAGACCATTCGCCTGTGGTTCCGCCGGTGGTTCGGCGGCAAGAAGCGCCCCGCCGAGGTCGAGGATCGCGCCCGGGCCATCCTGCGCTCGCCGCTGCTCCGCCAGCTGCCCCCTCCCGATCAGGGCGAACTCGCCGCCGCGATGGCGCCGTTCACGCTCGGGGCGTGGAAAATCATTCATGACACCGGGGCTCAGCCGTCGCACGTGTCGCTGATCGCTTCCGGACGCGTCGGCGTCTATCGCCTGACCCAGGCCGGCCGGCGGGAACTCGTGCAGGTGCTGTGCGAGGACGACGTGGTCGGACTGCACGGAATCGCCGATCCTGCCCAACCGGACTTTGTCTACCGCTCGCTGACGCCGGTCATGCTGTTCCGCGTGGACTGGGAGACCGCGAAACGTCTCATCCTGGCGAAGGTCAATCCGGCCGCCGTGCCGAACCTCGTGCGCAAGCTGCCCTTTCTGGCGCGCATCCCGCTGTGCCAGAACTGGCATTTGCAGGCGGTGCAGCGCTTCGCGGAGCTTTCGCAGGTCAAGGAATATCAGGACGGCGAAATCATCCTGCAGGAAGGCGTCTACAACGACAATTTCTTCGTGATCCTCGAAGGCCACGCGAACATTTCGCAGCGCGGTGCCATCCGCGGCGCCATCCATCGCGGCGCCTTCTTCGGCGAGATCGGTCTGCTGCAGAACAGCAATCCCACCGCCCAGGTGACGGCCGACGGCGGCGCGCGCTGCCTGTGCATTCGCCGGCGCGAATTCCTGCGCTTCGTCGCGCACAACTATTCCGTCGCCGTCGAGCTCGAGCGCGTCAGTTCCGATCGGCTGGGTTATCCGATCTTCCCGCTGTCGCCGGGCAATTTCCAGACGCATTGAGCGGGGGCCGGAAGGTGGAACCGGACCTCCCCGTTCGACAGGCTCAGGGCCTCGAGCATGGTCGAGAGGCGGGCCGGTTCTTCGCCAACCCTGCCAAGATTGGCGCGGCTTCTCGCGCGATAGTTGGTAGGGGACGGCCTCCGCGCCGGCCTTGAGACGATTCGGGGGAAGGCGGATGAGGACATCCGCCCCTACCGCGAACCTATTCCCGAGGGCGATTTGGCGGGGTGGCGCGGCTTGTCCACCAGACGCTCAACGCGTTGAGGGCAACGCGCTCCACCGGGTGAGCGCGCCTACGGAATCAGATAAAACGGATCCGGCAGCTTGAAGGTCTTCTCGGCGAATCCTCCGCGGAGATCGCTGTCCTGGTCGCCGATGTTGAGCGCGATCGTGTATCCGTCCGTCTCAATTTTTTTCCGGCAGGCGGTCTTGAATGCCTCGGTGCTCAGACCGTGATCGGCCGGCTTGAACATCAGCCCCGACAGGTCGGAAATCCCGACCGCGTGCATGTTCTTTTCGGTTCCGGATCGGTCCGGCTCAAACCGCCCGGTGAGGATGAAGATGGCCATTCCCTTCTGTCGGGCGAACAGGAGCAGGTCACGCACGGGAGCAATGGCCGGAGCCTCGCCCGTGTCGACCCATTGGGACCAGGCGGAGGGAACGTAGCCGAAATCCATCTTCCGCATGTGCGGCAGGTTCGAGAGCAGCGTCTCATCGATGTCGAACACTGCCGCCAGCCGGTGACGCTCGCCGGCCGGTCGCTGTTCCTCGGCGGCGATGCGCTGTTCGAGCCACTTGCGGGCGTCCGCCACAACCTGGGCGATGTCGCGGTCATATTCTCCCGATTCAATGTAGGCCCGGATCTCATTCTTCAGCAGGTTGAGATTGCGCGGCTCGGCGGCGGGCAGCGAGGCGAGCCCGAGGAGCGCCAAGCCAAGGCCAAACACGGCGCGGGCATGACGGGGAAGGAACATGACGATATTCTTTTCGGAAGCGGTGAAAACTCAATGCGGTTTGTCCGGCGCTTTCCGAGTCTTGGAATGATTTTTTGACCACGGATTTCACGGAGAACACGGATGACCCGGAAGGGGCGGCGACCCGATACGATCCGCATGGCGCCCTCGCGCATCGTCGGAATTCTTTCAATCCGTGCGATCCGTGAAATCCGTGGTTAAAGATCTTTCCGGCTCGGGACCGTAACCGTGCCCGAATTATCATGGCGAATTTTCGATGTACGACCATGGTTGATTGCCCGTCTGCTGCGCGCGTCCCAGCGCCCACCTCCACGCTACCCCGCCATGAATCCAGTATTCTCTCGTGCCTGTGCCGTCTTTGCGGCCATTCTCATTCCGGTCGCTGCTGTGGCCGCCGATCGTCCCCCGCCCCCCGAGCGTGCCCCCGACGGGCCCGGCGCCCCGCATTTCCAGATGGCGGGCGCCCGGCCGGGAAACACGGAACTGCGGGCGGCTCCGGGAGCCAATCCACCCGTCGACGCGGAAGGCGACTGGCTTGTCGGTCCCGACTACGTGCCGGCGCCCGAGACGAAAGCCGTCGCGGGCGTGCCGCAGGGACGCGTCATCCAATTCACGATGCAGTCAGCCGACAGCAAATTCTATCCCGGCGTGGCGCGGGACGTTTTTGGCACGGTCGATCCGGCCAATCCACGCACATTGATCGTCGTCACCCATTCGCAGCCGTACCAACGCGTGGTCACTGTCTTTGTCCCGGCGCAATACCAGGCGGGCGCGGCGGCGCCTTTCATCGTCAGTCATGACGGTCCCGGCCTGGGTAAATCCGACCCGACCCTGGAGCACACGCTCGACAATCTCATTGCGCAGGGTCGCGTGCCGGCGCTGGTGGCGATCCTGATCGGCAATGGCGGTGGCGACGCGCAGGGCAGCGAGCGCGGACTCGAATACGACACGCTGTCCGGAAAATTTGCGGAGTTCATCGAGGCGGAGGTTCTGCCGGCGGTGGAACAGCATGCCGGCGTGAAGTTGACCCACGATCCCGACGGCCGCGCGGCGATGGGCGGCAGTTCGGGCGGCGCGGCTGCGTTCACCATGGCCTGGTATCATCCGGAATGGTATCACCGGGTGGTGGCGTACTCGGGCACGTTCGTGAACCAGCAATGGCCGTTTCATCCGGAGACGCCCGATGGCGCCTGGGATTATCATGCGCATCTGATTCCGGAGAATCCGCCCAGACCCATCCGCCTGTGGATGCACGTGAGCGACCAGGACCTGTACAATCCGAATGTCATGCGCGACGGCCTGCACGACTGGGTGGAAGCAAATCACCACATGGCCGCGGCGCTGAAGGCCAAAGGCTATCACTACCAATACGTGTTCTCGCTGAATTCATTTCACGTCGACCACAACGTCCGCGAGCAGACATTGCCCGAGGCGCTCGAGTGGGTGTGGAAGGGATACGTCCCCAAAGGTTGACCAAACCGAATTACGTTAAGGCCGGCGGGACGCCGTCCCCTACCGAAAGGTCCGATGCGCACGCGGTAGGGGCGGATGTCCTCATCCGCCTTTTCGCGGACGGTTCGAGGCCGACGGGACGTCGTCCCCTACCTATTGCGGATAAACCGGTCCACTGTTCGCGGTCGGCTTCTCGCGCGGAATCGAGATTGTGTCGGGGCGCGGCGTGCGAAAGAAAGATGTTCACCATGATTCGCTTCCTTGCCCTTGGCTTTGCCGTGCTCGGTGCCGCGCTGAGTCTTGCCCGTGGCGCCGATGCTCCGACGCCCAAACGCGTCGCTCTCGTGATCGACGATGGTCCGATTCCCGCCCACAACGCCGCGCTGCTGGCTCTGCTGGCGCGGGAGCATGTACACGTGACGTTTTCGCTTGTCGGACAGAACGTCGTGGCGCACCCGGATCTCGCGAAGGCGATCGCCGCGGCCGGACACGAAATCAACAACCATTCGTACACCCATCCGCATCTGAACACGTTGTCTGACGCCGCGATCGAGAAGGAGATCGCCGACACCTCAAAGGCGATCAAGGACGCGACGGGGAAGGCACCGGCGTGGTTTTGGTCGCCGTTTCTCGAGCACGACGCGCGCGTGGACGCGGCCGTGCGGCGGGCCGGTCTCGAACACTTTCCCCTCGGGAAGTTTCATTTCATCGGGTCGAAGGACTGGGAAGCCACGACGACCGCCGAACAATATCGCGCCAACAGCACGACGGGAATTGTCGATGGGACCGTGATCCTGATGCACGAGTGGCCGGAGGTGACGCTGGCGAACCTGGACTGGGTGATCACCGAACTGCGCAAGCAGGGCGTGGTGTTTGTGACGTTTAGTGAACTGGCGAAGGAGAGTAAGCGGTGAGCTGTGAGCAGCAGGCAGAGAGCAGAAAGCAGGGAGCGGTGAGCGTTGGACGCGCGTGGCAAGGCCGATTGTAGGAGCGGCTTTATGCCGCGATGGCCTCGGCGTCGTTCAAAGGTGCGAATCACTCCGACCGCAGCAGCCGGGCGATATCGACCCGGATGGCGCGACGTGCGGGGAGCAGGCAGGCGGCGAAACCGACCAGGAGGAGCGTGACCGCCACGACAGCGAGAACCATGGGGTCCTGTCCCGAGACGCCAAAGAGCAGTGACTTAAGGAAACGACTCAAAGTCACGCTGACGATAACGCCAAGAGCCAGCCCAGGCACGGTCAGCAACAACCCCCGGCGCAAGACCAGACGGATGATATCACGGCTCCCGGCGCCGAGTGCCACGCGCACTCCGAATTCTCCCATCCGCAGATCAACGGAGTAGGCGAGTACCGAGTACAATCCGACAACGGTCAGCAAGAGCGCGATGCCCGCCAGGACACGCATGACGGAGTCCGCCATGTGCTCCAGTTGCAACTGCTGATCGCGCAGTTGGCCAAGCGGCGAGATTCGCGTCACAACCATCTTGGGCTCGAAAGCGTACAGGTCCCGGCGCAACCGGCCGCCAAAGGCTTCATCGTAGTCCATGGACAGTTTGACGATACAGGTGCCCATGGAACCGACAAATCGCGGCGACTCCAATACCCACAACCCGGGTGCGTCGCGTACCGTCGACCGGAAATCACCCACCACGCCGACAACGGTCCAGCCGCCATGCTTCTCGCCAGAGCTCGTGCCCGGCTCGATCGGACGCAGGACTTGTCCGATCGGATTCTGATTGGGCCACTGCGTGCGGGCCAGGCTTTCGTTGACCATCACCTCGGTATTGTCGGCCAACGTGAGCCAACGTCCGCGTTTCAAAGCGAGTCCGGCGGCGTCCTGATAGCCGGCCGTGAACAGTCCGATGGTGATCGGCAGGTTCTTTCCGTCAGCCCCTTCGATGGAAAGCGAGGTGTATTTGTAGCCGGGCAGGAGCAGGTTCGTGTCGAAACCGGCGGCAACCACCCCGGGAATGTGCCGCAAATGCTCGCAGATCTCGGAAAGGCGGATGCGGCGGGCTTCTCCCGCCAAAGGTTCGGTGGGGAAACCGCCCTCGATCTTGATGCGCCGGGTAGGATCGAATCCGAGATTGACCTCCCGCAACCGGTCGAACGTGCGCACCATCAGGCCAGCGCCAACGAGCAGGATGACGGCGAACGCAGCTTGGGAGACAACCAGCCCGGCGCGGAGCCGGGCCAGCGGGCGGCTTTCGCCGAGCGCGCCTCCTCCGTCCTTCAGGCCTCCCGAAATGTCCGCCCGCAACACCCGCCAGGCCGGGATCACCACGACCAGAAGGCTTGTCAGGATGGTCAGACCGCCGAGGACAATGAGCACCCGCAAGTCGAGCGACCACGCCAGCCAGTTGAATGTCGTTCCCGAGTTACCCGTGGCGAGGAGCAGGAGCGGAAAGACCCAGTTGGCCACGAGTGCCCCGCCGAGGGCAGAAAACAGGGTGAGCACGCCGTTCTGCAGGACCAGAAAACGGACCAGGCGTCCGCGGCTGCACCCGACGGCAAGGCGGATGCAAAGCTCGCGGCGTTGTCCGAGCATTCGCAGCAGAATCAGGTTCGAGGCATTGAGGCACGCGATAGCGTAGAGAATGCCCACGGCGGCCACCAGAACCCAATAGACGTCAGCCCGCCAGGTTTCATTGATTTTGGCCATGCTCGCCAGCACGGGCCGATCGTCGGTCATCCATTGCTTGAGCCAGTCGGGTCGGTCATATTTTGCGGCGGAAAACGCGGCGGTGGCGGCTTCCGGAGTGATTCCCGATTTCAGCCGCACCAGTGGCATCAGGTTCACCATTTCCCATGGCTCTTTCTGATCGAAACGAAAATTCTTTGGCCGGTAGACGTCGTTCGCAAAAAAGCCCGGCAGACTCTCCCAGGCATGCACCACGCCGATGACGGTGCAGATGCTGTCACCGACACGAATCTTCCGGCCAATCGCGTCGTCCTGTCCGCCGAGAAACGTGCGCCAGAAATGGTCGCTGACCACCGCGACCGGGGCCGGGGAGGCGCCATCCTCGCCGGGGACGAAACCACGACCGCGTTCCATCACGACTCCAAACATCGTGAAGAGATTCGCGTTGGTGCCGATCCACGACGTCGCCACCGGTTCGCCATTCACGACAACGTTTCCCTGCAGGCGCTCGGTGAGGCACCAATCGGCCGAAATGTTTGCCTGATGCCGGTAAGCTTCGACAGCGGCGGGGTAACGCCAGGGCAGGAAGCCATGGTCCTGCCACTGGCCGCCGACGAAGTAGACGTCGGTCGGAAAACGGTGCGAACGGAACAGGACCCAATCGGTGACGCTGAAGATCGCGGCGGCGGATCCGATGCCGAGCGCCAGCGTCAACATAGTCACAGTCGTGAACCGCGGATGGCGGGCCAGGGCTCGAAGAGCGTGGCGCAGTTCCTGGAGCATGATTCGGTTCAGCGATTCCGTCGGCCCGAACGCAAGTGTGGTGGGCGAACGAGTCGAATGCAAGAACGGGGAACCATTCGGGAGAGAGGCTTGACTTTCCGATTATGTAAAACACTGTATTACATCATGATCAAGACCATCACCAAGATCGGTAATTCGCAGGGCATCATGCTGGACGCGGCGATCATGGACCTCGCGCGGCTGAAGGTCGGCGATCAGGTCAACCTGACCGTGCACGAAAGCGGCTCGATTTATCTCACGCCGGTCCGGCCGGTGGTGACGCCGGAAGAGGCGCGGGCGGTGATCAAGGACGTTTTCGCGAAAAACCAGGAGCTGTTCCGCCGTTTCTCATGAGCCTGGAGTGGAAGCACTTCACCGTCGAGACGGTGAAAACTTTCCATGCGCACGTGCTGTCCGTTCACGGCGGCGGCGAAGGACTGCGCGACGTTGGACTGCTGGAATCGGCGGTGGCAGCCCCGCAGGCATTCTGGGGCGGCGAGCCGATGCTGACCGATCCTTACGAAATTGCCGCCGCCTACCTTTTCTATCTTTGTCGCAATCATCCCTTCGTTGACGGCAACAAACGCGTTGGCCTGGCGGCCTGCCTTACTTTTCTTGCCGTGAATGATCTGTGGAAGGCAGACGTTCTTCCCGTGGATCAATGGGAAGCCTTTGTCTTCGAAGTTGCGGCCTCGAAACTCGATCGCGATCAGACCACGAAGCGGCTGAAGGGCCTGATCAAGCCGGCGAAGCGGAAAATCCGAAAGTAGTCGGAGCTTAGCGCGAGCCTTCGGCGAGAATTCGCCGGGTGTCGGCCAGGACGTGGCGGGGTCCGAGGTAATTGTCGCCTTGAAAGGAGTCCGACAGCACATTGCCGCGCGAGTCGACCAGCACCAGGCAGGGAATTCCGGGTCCGGAATAGTCGACCAATTTCTGGTCCTGCGTGTTGAACTTGAGGGCCAGCCACGGCATCGCGTCGTCCTTCATGTAGTCGGCCATGTCCGAGGCCGAGTGATCGGCGCTGACAAAAATGAGTTCGAACTCCGGGTGGGCGCGCTTCAGGTCCCGGTAGGCCGCGACGAGATCCGGCGTAAACTGACGGCACGGTCCGCACCAGGACGCCGAATAATAAAATGCGTAGTATTTCACGCCGTCGAGCGCATGGGCATCGACGTCGTGGAGACCGCCATCCACGCAGCGGACCAGATAGCCGCCAAACATGCGCTGCAGCGGCGTGGTGTTTGCGGCTCCATTCGATTTGATCGCGGGCGAAGCGGACGCAGCGGCGACCGGGGCGATCGTGACGGCGGCCGCAAGGCTGGCGAGGTTGGTCCGGCTGACCGGCACCCGCACCGTGGTGCTTCCCGCCTTGCCCGTGACGGCGTCAGCCGTGATTTCGCTGACGGTGATCCGGGTGCCGGCGCCGACCAGCATGGCGCCGGCGGGCTGGCCGTCGCGGATGACGGTGGCCCGGGTGGCCGCCGGCACCACGACCTCGGCCGGCCAGTGTGAGGGATCAGCAACGACCTCGACGATCGTGGCGGCAGCGCCATTCAGCGCGAAGGCGAAAAGCACGCCGAGAGCGAGTGGCAGAATTTTCATACCGGTCGGGATTCGATTTTCGAGGATGTCATCTGCCGGGCGAGTGGCAAGACGATCGACGGAGATCGTGAAGAATCAGGAAAACTTCCGAGGGTTCCTGCTGCGGCCTATCGCCACCAAGCCAAAGAAGCTTTGGTAGGATTTCCACGGGATCGCCCGAGAGAAGCCCGCCTTTCTATTGGCGAAACTCCGTGGATCTGCTGCGCCGGCGGTAAGGAAAGCGCTTGCGCGCATTGAGTCAGATATTGGGATCACGTGGGCCGGAGAACTTCTGTCATGGCGCAATTCGAGACTCGGAATCGGAAGGTGCAACAACGGCGGACGATTCAGAATTCATTGATTCCCGCCCACGGCGGCTACCGGCGGTTGCGGAGCTTCCAAATTGCGCAACTGGTCTTCGACGTGACAGTCCGTTTCTGCGATCGGTACATCGACCGGCGCAGTCGGACCCACGACCAGATGGTTCAAGCGGCGCGCAGTGGAGTGCAGAACATCGCCGAGGGTAGCGAGGCCAGCGGAACTTCAAAGAAGATGGAGCTCAAATTGACCAACGTGGCGCGGGCCAGCCTTGAGGAACTGAAACTGGACTATGAGGACTTTCTGCGGCAACGCCGCCTTGGACTTTGGCCCGAGGGCGACCCGCGGCGAACGGCGCTCGTAGCCCATCGCTGCACGACGGCCGACGAGGTGGCGGCGTGGGTGCGGGAGGTGCGAGTGGGTGAGGGGACCGGACCGAATGGACCGGAAGGACGGAATGGACAAAGATACCCGGCAACCGCAGATGGCACCCAAGAAGGTGCGGGGTCCATTCGGTCTATGCCGTCCACTAGGTCCATCGAAGTCAGGTATTCTGCGATCGCCGCGAACGCCGCGCATGTCCTGGTTGGGGTGGCCTGTGCCCTGCTGGACCGCCAGATAGAACGGCTGGCTGCTGACTTCGAACGTGACGGAGGGTTCACGGAGCGTCTTTACCGAGTGCGTTCGGGTCGACGCTGAGTTTTTGCGAATTGATTTGCCTGTCGGGCCGGGTTCGCCCGTTAGCGAGTGCACTCGGAATTCGGTGTGACTATTTCAACTCCAGGTCATTCGCCCGGACTTCCTTCACGGCCCACTTGGTGACGGTCAGGCCCTTCGAGGTGCGGGTCGAGACGGGAACTGGCGTCAGGTCGAAATCGATCTCGCGCACGCGTGCGCCCGAGCGGCCGTCGAGCGACACGTGGATTGATTTCGGCATGTCCTTTTCCTTTTCGGCCACGTGCAGCCAGACGAGCTTCGAGCCCTCCGACTTGGCGAGCGGGTAGAGCTTGTCACGCGAGAGTCCGCCAATCTGGAACTTCTTCGCGAAGGTCTTTCCGTCCGGACCGTCGCGATAGAGCATCGTGTAGAATCGCGTGTCACCTTCCTTCGGCCAGACGGCGATGTGGCGAATGTCGCGTCCCATGAAAACCTTGTCGGCCACCTTCGAGACCTTGAGCGAGGCATCGCCCATCAGGCAGAGCACGCTGTCGAGGATCGTGCACTCGGTCACGAACTCGTGCTGGCGCCAGTTCAGCCCGATGAACCCGTCCTCGCGGTTCACGTACAGGCGCTGGTTCGCCGACACGACCGCCGACGCGTCGATCTGCTCGATCTCGTCGTAGCTGGTCTTCCGTTTCGCGCTCTTGCCGTATTTTTCGGCGAGCATCTCGAACCAGGCCACCGCGTACTCCGTGAGTTTCCTCAGGTGCCCCTTGGTTTCCTTGATGCCCTCCTCAACCTTTTTCATGGCCTCATCGGCCTGGAAACGGTTGTAGGCCGAAATGCGTTTGATGCGGATCTCGGTGAGGCGGACGATATCGTCGTCCGTCACTTCGCGGCGCAGCTGCTTGACGAACGGCTTCAGGCCCGTGCGGATTTCGGACAGCACGCTCTCCCAGGTTTTCGATTTCTCGATGTTCCGGTAGATGCGCTCCTCAATGAAAATGCGTTCCAGCGAATCCCAGTGCCACTGCTGCTCGAGTTCGCCGAGCCTGATCTCGAGCTCGCGGCGCAGGAGCTCTTTGGTGGCGTCGACGCTGCGTTTCAGGATTTCGCGGACGCCGAGGAACTGCGGCTTGTCCTCGCCGGTTTTCCCGTCGCGCACGATCACGCAGGCCGCCGGCGAGAGCTGGATCTGGCAGCTCGTGAACACATAGAGCTGCTGGATGACCTTGTCGGGCTCCGAGCCCTGCGGCAGGTGGATCAGGATCTCGACCTTGTCGGCCGTGTTGTCGTCGACGTGCTTGACCTTGATCTTGCCCTTGGCGTTGGCGGCGAGAATCGACTCGATGAGCGACTCGGTGGTGACGCCGTAGGGCAGCTCGGTGACGGCGAGCAGATACTTGGAACGCTCCTCGATCCGGGCGCGGACCTTCACCTTGCCGCCCCGCTCGCCATCGTTGTATTCGGCGAAGTCGGCGGTGCCGCCCGTTGGGAAATCCGGCAGGATGCGGAACGTTTTTCCCTGCAGGTGATTGATGGCGGCGCGGCAGAGGTCGTTGAAATTGTGCGGCAGGATCTTCGTGGCCAGGCCGACCGCGATGCCGTCGGCACCTTCCAGCAAGGTGATCGGGAACTTGGCCGGAAGCGTGACCGGTTCGCGGGTGCGCCCGTCGTAGCTGAGCTGCCAGGTCGTGGTCTTCGGGTTGAAGAGGACGTCCTTGGCGAACGGCGTCAGGCGCGCCTCGATGTAGCGGGGCGCCGCCGCCTCGTCGCCGGTCAGGATGTTGCCGAAATTTCCCTGGGGCTCGATCAGCCAGCCGCGCTGGGCGATGGAAACGAGCGCCGCGCCGATCGAAGCGTCGCCGTGCGGGTGCAGCTTCATCGTCGCACCGACGATGTTGGCGACCTTGTGGAAGCGGCCGTCGTCCATCTCCCACAGCGTGTGCAACACGCGGCGCTGGACGGGCTTCAGGCCATCGTCGAGATGGGGAACCGCGCGGTCGAGAATGACGTAGCTCGCGTAGTCCAGGAACCAGTTCTTGTAGCTCCGGGCGAGCGGGGCGGGATCGTCCTGGACCTTTTGACCTTTTTTTCTCTTCGGCGGCTCCTCGCCGGCGGCCGGGGCCGGGGCGGGCGCGGTCGGCGCCGCGGGCGTTTCGGCAACCTCCCGGGCCGCAGCGGCTTTGCGACCCTTGGGTTCGGGCGTCGCGGGTTTCTCGGCCGCGTCGAGCGGCAGTTCGGGTTGGTCCGGATTGGATTTCTTGCGTTTGGCCATTACAGACTGAAATCAGCAGCAGGGTAGGTGCGCGCTCAAAGTTGCGTCAAGCGACGGCTGCAACGCATGCCGGCCGGGTGGGGACTGACAAGCCCGAATCGCGCGCCGGTCCGACCGGGCGTTGGGAACATTCCGGGTTCCCCGCGGCATTTCCCCGACAAGATTTCCCCGACGGACTGTCGTGGCATTCGGCAAATTCGGGTGAAAAATTTTTGAGCGATGTGTGAACGCCGGCGGGTTTTCACAGCGAATTTCCCGCGCGAAATTTTTCTGGTGAAAGACCTGTAAGCATGGGGGTGCAGGTGGAAGCGCGTGCCGAAGCACCGGTCGAAATGCCACCCATCCGGATTCCGACCATGCACCTCACCTCCCGCGTCCTCGCGTTCACATTCCTTTTAATCGCCGGCCTGTTTTCCGCGATCGGTGCTCGCGCCGCCACCGCCACCGCGGTCGTCGGCCAGTCGGTGACCTTCAGCGTATCCGTGAGCGGCACGGCGCCGTTCTCTTATCAGTGGTATAAGGACAGCGCGGCGATTTCGGGCGGCACCTCGGCCACTTACGCGATCGCGAGCGTGCAGACCGGCGACGCGGGCAGCTACACGGTGGCCGTATCCAATGCCTACGGTTCGACGAACTCGGATTCGGGTGCGCTGACGGTCTCGACGGCGAGCGTCCTGCCCGCGTTTACCACGCAACCGACGGGGGCCACCGTTTCGGCGGGTGGATCGGTCACGTTTACCGCAGCCGCGACCGGAACGCCGGCTCCAGCTTTCCAGTGGTATTTCAATGGCACCGCGATCAGCGGCGCGACGGCTTCGAGCCTGACGCTCGCGAACGTCCAGTCGGCCAGCGCGGGTTCATACACGGTCGCGGCGTCGAACGTCGCCGGCACGGTCACCAGCGCGGTTGCCACCCTCACGGTCAGCGGCGTGACCAATCAGCTCGTGGGCGGAGGCGCCGTGAGCGTATGGTCGGCGTCGGCGGTGCCCACCCGCGCGGATGCGGGTGCCGACTCACCGGTCGAACTCGGCCTGAACTTCAAGTCGGACGTCGCGGGCGTCATCACCGGCGTGCGCTTCTACAAATCGGCGGCCAACACCGGCACGCACGTGGGCAATCTCTGGTCGAGCGCCGGCGCGCGTCTGGCCACGGCCACGTTCACCAATGAGTCGGCGAGCGGCTGGCAGCAGGTGAACTTCTCTTCGCCCGTGACCATCGCCGCCAACACGGTCTACACCGTGTCCTATTTCTGCCCGGCGGGCCACTACAGCGACGACAACAACTTCTTTGCCACGACCGGCGTCGATGCGCCGCCGCTGCACGCCCTCGTCAACAGCACCGCCACGGCCAACGGCGTGTACACCTACGGCTCGAGCAGCGCATTTCCGAAGCAGACCTGGAGCTCTTCCAACTACTGGGTCGACGTCGTGTTTCAGGCGTCCTCGGCGCCGACCCTGAAATCGCTGGCGGTCACACCGTCGTCCTCGGCTCTCCTCGTCGGCGGCACGCAGTCGTTCGTGGCGACGGGGACTTATTCCGACGGTTCCACCCAGAACGTCAGCACTTCCGTGACGTGGTCCTCGTCGAACGCGAGCGTCGCCTCGATCGGCACGAGCGGCAGCGCGCAGGCCCTGACCGCGGGATCGGCCACGATCACGGCGAGTCTTTCCGGCGTGAGCGCCTCGGCGACGGTGACGGTTACCGTTCCCAATGTGGCTCCGACGATCTCGACCCAGCCCGCGAGCCAGACCGTGGTGATGGGACAGGCTGCTACATTCTCCGTGGTGGCGACCGGCACACCGGCGCCGACCTACCAGTGGCGGCTCAACGGCACCAATATTTCCGGCGCCACCAGCGCCTCCTATTCGATCTCGAGCGCCCAAGCCGCAAACGTCGGCACGTACACCGTGGTGGTGACGAATGTGGCGGGTTCCGTCACGAGCAGCGGGGCGACGCTGACGGTCAATTCCGCGCCGGTCTTCACCACGCAGCCGGTCGGCCAAACGGTCAATGCAGGCAGCGCGGTGACGTTTTCCGCAGCCGCAACCGGAACGCCGGCGCCGACCTATCAATGGAAGAAGAACGGGACCGCGATTTCGGGCGCGACGGCGTCATCGTACACGATCTCTTCCGCGCAATCGACCGACGCGGCCTCCTACACCGTGGTCGCCACGAACTCGGTTGGTTCGGCGACGAGCGCGACGGCGACGTTGACGGTCAAAGCGACCCTGCCGGTGATCTCCACGCAGCCATTCAGCCAGACATTGACCGCCGGCGGTCAGGTCACGTTCTTCGTCACGGCCTCGTCGAGCTCCTCGATGACCTATCAATGGTACAAGAACGGCTCCCGCATTTCGAAGGCGACGACCGCGACGTATTCGATCTCCAGCACGGCCACCTCCGATTCCGGCACCTACACGGTCGTCGTGACCAACAGCAGCGGTTCGGTGACGAGCACGGGTGCGGTGCTGACGGTGCGTTCCGCGACCCCGCCGGCGGTCTACCGCGTCGATTTCAACGGCGACGGCAAGTCCGACGTCCTGCTGCAGGACACCGTGACCGGCGAGTGCCGCGTCTGGCTGATGTCGGGTACCCGGGTGTCGAGCGTCGTTTCGCTCGGCAGCCGTCCGGGCTGGACGCTCATCGGTGCCGGCGACTTCAACGGCGACGGCAAGTCCGACGTTCTCTGGCAAAACCTGGTGACGGGCGAGGTTTCGGTCTGGCTGATGTCCGGCACGAAGATCTCCAGCACGGTCTCGCTCGGCACGGTGGCCCTCGGCTGGGAAGCCTGCGGCACCGGCGACTTCAATGGCGACGGCAAGTCGGACATTCTCTGGCAGAACAATCTCACCGGCGATCGCGCGATCTGGCTGATGGCGGGCACGACGGTTTCCAGCATCGTTGACCTCGGCACGGTTTCGCTCGACTGGCAGATCGCCGGTGCGGGCGATTTCAACGCCGACGGCCGCTCCGACATCCTGTGGCAGAATTCCGTGACGAATCAGTGCCAGGTCTGGCTCATGGCCAACACGGTGCCTTCGTCCACGGTCTCGCTCGGCACGCCGGCGGTCGGCTGGGAGATCAGCGGCTGCGGAGATTTCAACAACAACGGCAG
Source organism: Candidatus Didemnitutus sp. (assembly GCA_035545955.1). Taxonomy (GTDB): domain Bacteria; phylum Verrucomicrobiota; class Verrucomicrobiia; order Opitutales; family Opitutaceae; genus Didemnitutus. The sequence goes on from DASZXI010000040.1 coordinate 24,029, forward strand.
CTCGGACATCGTTCTGCAGAACAGCCTGACCGGCGCCTGCCAGATCTGGGTGATGTCGGGCACGAAGGTCAGCAGCACGAGCTCGCTCGGCACGGTGACCCTCGATTGGGTGCTGCAGAACTGACGGAGACGAATCCGATCGATGTAGGGCGGCATTGCCCGCCGTCGCCAAGGCTTTGGCGGGGCGGGGCCGAATGCCACCTGAGTAAATGAATTGTTGGTAGGGATCGATGTCCTCATCCATCCGTTGATTCGCGTCTCAGATGCACGGCCCGATGTGGACATCGGGCCCTACCGGCGGCATTCGGCGATGCCGCCCTACATCCAATGCAAACGCGTCGGGGGCGACGCCTTCCACCTATGCTGTCGCGACCAGGTCCTTTTCGACACGCAGGTTCTCGATGATGAAATCCTGCCGGTCGGGCGTGTTCTTGCCCATGAAGAACGCGAGGAGTTCGTCGCTGCTGTAGAGATGGTGCAGGTTCACCGGTTCGAGGCGGATGTTCTCGCCGATGAAATCCTTGAACTCGCCGGCCGAAATCTCGCCGAGGCCCTTGAACCGCGTGATCTCGTGCCCGGCGCCGAGTTCCTCGACCGCGGCCTGCTTTTCCCGTTCGGAGTAGCAATAGATCGTCTTGCGCTTGTTGCGCACGCGGAAGAGCGGCGTGTCGAGGATGAACAGGTGCCCGTTGCGGATGACGTCGGGGAAGAACTGCAGGAAAAACGAGATCAGCAGCAGGCGGATGTGCATGCCGTCGACGTCGGCGTCGGTCGCGACGACGATCTTGTTGTAGCGCAGTCCGTCGAGGCCTTCCTCGATGTTGAGCGCGGACTGGAGCAGGTGAAACTCCTCGTTTTCGTAGATCACCTTCTTCGACAGCCCATAGGTGTTCAGCGGCTTCCCCTTGAGGGCAAAGACCGCCTGCGTCTGCACGTCGCGCGTGGCGGTGAGCGAACCGGCGGCGGAGTCGCCCTCGACGATGAAGAGCGTGCTCTCCTCGGCGCGCGGGTTGCGGTCGCCGAGATGCAGGCGGCAGTCGCGCAGCTTGCGATTGTGCAGCGAGGCTTTCTTCGCGCGTTCCCGGGCGAGGCTGCGGATGCCGGCGAGCTCCTTGCGCTCGCGTTCGCTCTCCTCGATGCGGTTCTTGATGACCTCCGCGGTCTCGCGATTCTTGTGCAGCCACGTGTCGAGCGACTGCTGCATGAAATTGCCGACGAATTCCTTCAGCGACGGGCCCTTCGGTCCCACGTCGTTCGAGCCGAGCTTGGTCTTCGTCTGCGACTCGAACACCGGTTCCTGCACGCGCACGGCGATCGCGGCATCGATCGACTGCCGGATGTCGGCGGCATCGTAATCCTTCTTGAAATGATTGCGGATCACCTCGACGAGGGCCTCGCGAAACGCCGACAGATGCGTGCCGCCCATCGTGGTGTGCTGGCCGTTGACGAACGACCAGTATTCCTCGCCGTAGTGATTGCCGTGGGTGAACGCGACCTCGATGTCCTCGCCCTCGAGGTGAATGATCGGGTAGAGGGGCTCGCCGCTCAGTTCCTTGGTCAAAAGATCCTGGAGGCCGTGCTCGGATTTGAACGGCTTGCCGTTCAGCGTCAGCGTCAGCCCGCGGTTCAGAAACGCGTAGTTCCACAGCATGTCCTCGATGAACTCGACGCGGAACTTGAAGTCCTTGCCGAACAGCGCCTCGTCCGGCACGAACTCGATCAGCGTGCCGTTGCGTTCGTCGGTCTTGGTGGCGCGCGATTCCTTCTTCAATTTGCCCTTTTCGAAGTCGGCCACCTTGGTCTCGCCGTCGCGAAACGCCTGGGCGCGGTAGGAGAGGGACAGGGCGTTGACGGCCTTCTGGCCGACACCATTGAGACCGACGGCCTTCTGAAACGTTTCGCTGTCGTATTTGGCGCCGGTGTTGATGATCGAGACGCAATCGACCAGCTTGCCGAGCGGGATGCCGCGGCCGTAATCGCGCACCCGGATCGAGCGTTCGGTCAGCTCGACCTCGATTTTCTTTCCGGCGCCCATCGTGAATTCATCGATGGAGTTGTCGATGGTCTCCTTCAGCAGGACGTAGATGCCGTCCTCGGCGTGGCTGCCATTGCCGAGGCGTCCGATGTACATGCCCGGACGCAGACGGATGTGCTCGAGCGACGAGAGGGTCTTGATACTCGCTTCGGTATAGTTCGAGGGCATGGTCGTTGGCGGGAAAGTGATGACGCGGCGCGCGGCATGACAAGCGCAATTGCCGGATTGTGCGCGTCGGACCGGGGCCAAGGTGTGAGGGTGCATCCGCGTTGCCGGGTTGACCGCAAGCGCACTCCGGCGCGAAAATGCGCGCATGAAGGTGACCTATTTCGTCGAGGTGCTGTCGTCCTGGTGCTATTGGGTCCAGCCAAGCTGGGAGAAACTCAAGGCGACCTACGCGGGGCGCGGCGTCGAGTTCGAGTGGAAGATCGCGCTGATGAATCCGGCGGACTTTCCGGTTTCGCGCGCGCAATGCGACTGGTTCTACCGCCGCAGCGGCGGCACGGTGATGCGCTCGCCGTTCACGCTGAACTCGGGGTGGCTGGAGGAGGAGCGCAAGGGCGACTACGTTGTCCCCAATCTCGTCGCGGAGGCAGGCAAGGACTTCGGTGTCACCGATGACCGAATCCGCTGGGCCATCTCAACGGCCGCCTTGCGGGAAGGCGTGAGGATCGGCGACCTCGCCACCGTGGTGAAGGTCGCGGCCAAGGCGGCGAAGATCGACGCGAAGAAGCTGCGTGCGGCCGCGGGCTCGAAGTCGGTTCGCGCGCGCGTCGATGCGAGCACGGCGGAATTTCATGCGCACCAGATCAACCAGCGGCCGGCGTTCGTGCTGACCGATGCGATTGGCGACAAGGCCGTGTTCTCGGGACTCGTGGCCTACGAGCCGCTGGCGGCGACGATCGAGGCCATGCTCAACGATGCGTCGGCGTATGCCGCCCATCGCGTTCATCACGGCGACGTGCCGGCGAAGTGAGTCGAGGTGGAACCGGACCTCCGGGCCGGTTCAATTCAGACGGGTGCTCACAAACGCGCCAGGGACGTCGCGTTCCACCTGGATGATCACTGCCCGAGCTCGGCGATCCACTTGTCGACCATCTGACGGGCGGGAGCACCGGCTTCCGCCGTGTCTTCCGCGATCATCTTGCCGTCGGGTCCGTAAACCTTGAAATGCGGAATCGACTCGAGCTCAAACTCGCGCGCGACCGGTGATTTCCAGTCGATGCCGCGGACGCCCGGGCGATTGATGTCGACGCGCACGACCGCGATGTCGCTGCGCTTCGCATGCAGCTTGGCGAGCGGCTCGGTGTACGTGCGGCACGGGCCGCAATAGTCGCTGGAGAAATCGAAGATCGTCGTCTTGCCGGGCACGGCGTAGTCGGCCAGATTGATTTTCTCCCCTTGTGAAACCTGGGCGACGTCCGGGCCTTTTTCGTTTTTCGCGGCTGCCGACAGAGCGACGGCACCGACAGCCAGGAGTGCGACCGAGGCAATAAGAAGACGGAGTTTCATGGGATGAGGTAAGAGTAAGTCCAAGGTGCGGGTATTCCCGGGAAAATCAAACGGCGGTTGCGGGCGGCGGAGTCGCGATGGGATGTTTCGCATCCTGACGGAACGTGCGTTGCGTCAGGATCAGCGCGATCAGCACCACCAGAGCGGCTTCGAAAAAGGAAAGTCCGGGAATGGGCACCGAGCGCTCGGGCGCGATGGCCCAGCCAAAGGTGTGGGAGGCGAGGATCGGACCGGGCATGCCGGCCAGGCTGGCCAGGCCCGAGTAAACCCCCTGCACCGAACCCTGCTCGTTCGAGGGCACGTGCCGGGTGATATAGGCCTGCATGGCCGGACCCGAAATTCCGGCCAGCGCGCCGATCAACACCATGGCGTAGATCATCCAGCCCTGGCTCGCGAGGCCGTAGCCCACCTGGGCCAGCATCATGATCGTGAAGCCCAGGATCACCGCGCGAGTCTCGCCGAGTTTGGGGACGATTTTCTTCACCAGTGTCGCCTGCACGGCGCCGGTGACGATGCCGACGTACATCAGGAGGAAGCCGACCTGGCTGGTGTCCCAATGATAGCGATAGCCGGTGTACAGCGCCCACGTTGACTGCAGCATCGTCTGCGCGACCGACAGGAGGAAGTACGACCACGCCAGACCGAGAACTGCGGGCAGACGACGCAGGGCGAGCAGTGCGCCGATCGGGTTCGCGCGCGCCCAGGAGAACGGGCGGCGGTTCTCCGGCTTGAGCGACTCCGGCAGGACGAAAAATCCGTAGAGCCAGTTGGCGCCCGAGCAGCCGGCGGCCACGAGGAAGGGCAGGTGAAGGTCGAACTTGCCCAGAAATCCACCGACGGCGGGACCGATCACGAACCCGAGTCCGAACGCGGCGCCCAGCAGGCCGAACGATTGCGCGCGCTTCTCCGGCGGAGTCACATCGGCGATGTAAGCATTCGCGGTTGAAAGCACTCCGGCAGTTCCGCCCGAGATCATGCGGGCGACGAAAAACCAGCTGAGATTCGGCGCGTTCGCCATGATCAGGTAGTCGATGGCCGAGCCCGCGGTCGCGATCAGGATGATGGGACGGCGACCAAAGCGGTCCGACAGCGATCCGAGGATGGGCGAGGCGATGAACTGCATCGCGGCGTACACGCTGACCATCCAGCCGTAGATGCCCGAGCCCTCCGACACGCTGTTGCCGCTGAGTTGTACGATCAGCTGGGGCAGAACCGGAATCAACAACCCGAAGCCAACGATCGCCAGGACGAGCGTGAAGAAGATGAATCCGACGGCGGGTTTGCGCGGAGCCGACATGCGCCGCGAGCATTCACACGCGTTCACGGAAAGCCAGTCCGCAATGTCCAGCGGAAGTCTCTCGTATCCAAGTGGCCGTTTGGGCTCCGCCGGCGGTTACAGGAAAACGACAATCGTTTTGTAGCGCAACGGTGCGACCCACCGGGCGTCTCGATGGGTATGAACTCCAAAATCCTGTTTGCTCTCCTGGGATTCGCGGGTCTCACGTCGCTCGGCCACGCGGCCGTCGGCTACGGAGACGCGCCGTACCGTCGCGAGACGGTCACACGATCCTACTGCGCTCCCGCTCGCGGCCGGATCGTCTACGTCCAACCCGAGCCGGGCCGTCCGCGCTTCGGGCATTACGAACGCTACACGTTCTTCCGGAACGATGGCTGCCGGGAAATCCGGTGGCGCTTCTGCCCGGACGCTCATCGTCGCTGGTAATGTCCGAGGACGTCCATGACCTGCCGCTGGGCGGATCGATCGAATCGGTCCGCCCGGCTTCATCACCCCTCGCGTCCGCCCGGGCGCGCCGGCTGGGAAAGATCGCTGCGACCCGGTCAGGACCCTTCGCCGCGGTAGGCTTTCTCACCGACGGGCACGGGAAACGGAAGCTGGTTGTCCTTTGGCGGTAGCGGACAAATCGTGAATGGAGAAAACGCGCACGGAGGGTTTTCCAGATGATTGAAATCGAGCGTCACCTTTCCGTCCTTCGGCCATTCCGTGTAGAGGAAGCGCCCGCCGCCGTGACTCTCGCCGCCGTTGGTCGCGTCACCGATCACGAAGAACAGCGGGCGATCCTTGCCCTCGTCGATCGGCAGCAGCGCGAACGTGCGGCCCTGCAGGGTCACGACCGCCTCGCCGGGCACCGACGCCGTCTGGGTCTGCCCGAGCACATCGGCGAAATTGATCGTCCGCGGAGAATCGAACGGAACCCATTTCGCCTCGACGCGCCACGCCGGGTCGATCGGAAAATAATCGATGCCCGCAAACTTCAGCCGTCGCGGCGCCTCGGAGTCCTTCACGCGCAGGCCAAGCTGAGTGCCGTGCTCGATGACGTAGAAGGTCACCGTGCCGCTCTGCACGTACGAGGGCTTCAGTCCGCCCCCATGTCGAAGCACGCCCGGCGCAGCCGGCGCCTGGTCGATCATGATCGATTCCTTCGGCCACGGCTTGAAGCGGGCCACATTTCCCGGCTCCAGCACCACGGTGCCGAAATGCGCAGGACCGGAGGTCAGATGAATCGTGTTGTCGGGTGCGGCGCCAACCGTGTTCTCGCCCGGGCGCAACCAAAAGAGGCCGGTCAGCGTCAACCAGCCGTCGGGCTTGGTGAGCTTGTCCTTGCGATCGGCGCGCCAAGCCTCAACCGAACGCGTGTAGTCGTCGTCGGCCAGCGCCGCGACCGCACTTGTTGCCACCAGCAGACCCAAACCAAGCGATTTCCAGGGCGACATAACGACGCTCAACGTGAGCTACAAATCGGCCAAACACAAGCGGTAGGCCGCGGGATTAAGATTCGATTAATAATTTATTATAAGTGACTTACAATAGAACATTGCCACGAAACAAATTCGACCTTTGTCGGTCCAAAACTTTCATGAATTCCAAGCATATCGTTATTTGCTCGGCCCTCGGCCTGGCCGCCCTGACCAGCGGCTGCGTGGGCACGGGTCCGAATACCCAGCAAGGCGCCGTGGGCGGCGCGGCGCTCGGTGCCATCGCCGGAGCGATCATCGGCCACAACACGGGCAACCACAGCGCGGGCAACGGTGCGCTCGTCGGCGCGCTGGCCGGTGGTGTCATTGGCGGAACCATGGGCAATCAGGTCGATCACGAGCGCGGCACGCTTTACACTTCCGAGTCGCAGGCGGAAACGGAGTACGTCGTCGCCGATCCGCCGCCGCCGCCGTTCCTGCCCACCGAAGTGATTCCGATTCGGCCCGATCCGATGGCGGTCTGGATCGGCGGTTACTGGGTGTTCAACGATCATCGCCGCTACGAATGGGTTCCCGGCCGCTGGGAAATTCCGCCGGCCAACTATCGCGTTTTCGTGGCGCCCCATTGGGCTCATCGCGGGGGTGGCGGCTGGGTCTACGTGCGCGGCTACTGGCGGGTTTGATCTGCCCATGAAATGATCGGCAAGGCGGATGAGGACATCCGCCCCTACCGCGGGCCGTCAATTTTTCGGACGCATTTGCGCGAACGGGAGGATCGAGGAAGATTTCCTTCCGTGTCGTCAGTGTATTCCGTGGGCACTCCGGGTTTCGTGAGCCTTTCGTGACGTTTCGTGGGAGTCAGTCTGGCGTTCAAGGCGGGGTTCGGCCCATTCGACCGGCTCAGGGCAAGCGACCCCGCCGTACATCGATTCCCTCCGCCGGTTGAGCTTGCGCCGGCCCGTTTCCGAATCTTCGTTTGCCGCGTGTTCGACGCCATGTCCGGTGTCGGCGTTTCACCCCGCTCCCCGATGAAAAGACTGTTCCTCGCCGTGACCTTTGCCGCTTTTGCCACGGCGCTGTTTGCCTTCGATCGTCCGCTGCTGCCCATCGGTTCGCCGTTGCCGGACTTCAAACTGCCCGGCGTCGACGGCAAGGAATACACGCCGGCGACCTTTGCTTCGTCGCCGATTTTCGTGCTGATCTTCACGTCGGATCATTGTCCGACGGCCCAGGCCTACGAGGGCCGGATCAAGAAGCTGGTCGCCGACTTCGAGCCGCGGGGCGTCGCCTTTCTGGCGGTGAATTCCAACAATGCCGATGCGGTCCGGCTGGACGAGATGGGTTACACGGATCTGGGCGACAGTTTTGCCGAGATGAAGGAACGCGCGTCGAACCGGCACTTCACGTATCCCTACGCGGACGATGGTCCGACGCAGGCGCTGGTGGAGAAATGCGGTGCGCTCGCCACGCCGCATGTGTTCATTTTCGATCGCGACCGGAAACTCCGTTTCGAGGGTCGGATCGATGACTCGGAGCGCGAGGAGCTGGCGACGCACCACGAAACGCGCGATGCGATCGAGGCCTTGCTCGGCGGTCGGGAGCCGGCGGTGACCCATACGAAGGTTTTCGGCTGCTCGATCAAGTGGAAGGAGAAGATCGCCGACAACCAGCGCTGGCTGGCGAAGGTCGCGCAGGAGCCCGTGACGATGGAAAAGGCCGATCCCCCGGCGGTCCACGCGCTGCGAACCGCCTCCGGAAAAGTGCGCCTGATCAACGTCTGGGCCACGTGGTGCGGCCCGTGCGTCGCGGAGTTCGACGAGCTCATCGAGCAAAACCTGCGCTTCCGCAATCGCGACTTCGAGATGGTGACCGTCTCGGCCGATTTCCCGGACCAGCAGGCCAAGGTGCAGGCGTTCCTGCAGAAACATCATGCCTCGACGAAAAACCTGATGTACAGCGGCACCGACAAGTACGCCTACATCGAGGCGCTGGACCCGGAATGGAGCGGTGCATTGCCGTACACGCTGCTCCTCGACGGCGACGGCAAGGTGCTCTACCGCGAAACCGGTTCGCTGGATTTTCTGGCGCTGCGCCGGGCAATCGTGCCGGCGCTCAACGCGATCACCCCCTGGGGCGGACTGAGTCCGACGAAGTAGGGGCACGTTCGAAACAGCCGGTTGAAGGTTGAGAGTTGAGGGTTGAAGGACCGGGCGCCCGAATGAAAGCCGCGAATGCTCGATTCATCACCTGCGGCGCACGATTCAGTTCGACCTCTTGACCGACCGACCTCGGCTGCGCACGGGGTCGGCGGTGTGGCGAAACCTTCAACTCCCAACATTCAACTTTTGCCGACCGCCCCGAGTTTCAGGGCGTCGCCGCGAGATTCCGCGCGAGGAAGGCCTCGATATGGGCGTAGAGGTCGGCTTGGTGCGTGGCGTAGCTCAGCCCGTGCCCCTCGCCGCTGAACAGCATCTTTTCGTGGACGACGTGACGCCTGTCCAATTCCGACAGCAGGGCCTTCGACTCGGTGACCTCCGCCACCTCGTCGTCCTTTCCGTGGGCCACAAAGATGGGAATCTTCACTTGATCGACATGGCGAAGGGGTGAGATGCGGTCGAATTCCTGCGGATTGTTCGCCGGATTGCCGAGATTGCGTCGAAAGATGCCATAGGCCGCGAATTCGAACTCGTGGGACTTCTTTTCGCGCATGACCTGCGCCCAGTCGAAAACGCCCGCGATCGTGATGGCGCAGCGATAGAGGTCCGGTTCAAACGTCGCCCCGCACATGGCCAGGTAGCCGCCGAACGAGGTTCCCATGATCGCAATGCGGTGGGGATCCACGAGACCACTTTTCACCAGCGCCTTGACCGAGTCGGTCACGTCATCGTGCATCTTGCGGAAGGCCCATGAGTCGGAGTCGGGAAACATCCAGGTGGTGCCGATCGATCCGCGGTAATTGGGCTGCAACACCGCATAGCCGCGGCTGGCGAGAAACTGAACCTCGCCGTCAAATCCCCAGACATCGCGCGCCCACGGTCCGCCGTGCGGCAGGACCACGAGGGGAGGTTTCGCGCCGCCCGGCAACGGCGCGGGCATCGTGACGTAGGCGTCGATCTGGTGGCCGTCGCGCGTCGGAATTTTCACCACGCTCATCGGCCGCATGCGGGCGGCATCGATCCAGGGCGAGGCGGATTTCACGAGCGCGATCGACTTGGCGGCGAGGTCCAGCTCGTGGTACTGGGGCGGTTGACGGTCCGAGTAGGTCAGGACGAAAAAGCGGTTTTCCTTGCGGTCGCTGCCCATGATCTGGACCACCTCGCCGGGAAACTTGGTCGCGAGCATCTTCTGGACCTGCCCATAGTTGTCGTCGAACCAGGAGCTCGACCGCATGACGCGGTTGTAGCGGAGGCCGACCACGCGCCGCGAAACCGGGTGACGGTAAATGACGCTGCCGCTGACATCGAAGCCCTTGTCCTGAATCAGCACGGCGCCAAGCTTGCCGGTGCTCGCGTCGAGCAATTGCACTGGGCGCGGTTTTCCCGGCTCGCCCGGGGCAATGACCACCAGCTCGTGCGGCTGGTTGCCCGCGCCGATCACCTCGATCTTGTCGAGGTTGACGGGACACGGGGACCACGATCCTTCACTGAATTCGAAAAGGGTGAAGGTCCCGTCCTCCGCGGCGATCGCGAACGCCAGGTCACCGTTCTTGTCGGGGAGATAATCCGTCACCACGCCCCCGGTTTTGGGCGCAGGGAACGTGCGCGCGATGCTGGCCCGGGTGCCGAAGAGGTCGGTTTCGTCGCGGGCCTCTGAGCCCTGGACGCTGCCCGGCGACGAATCGCGCATGCGGCCCAGCCATTTGTTGGGGTTGATCTCCACCACGCCCATGTCCTTGCCGTCATCATAGGCGTTGCGATAGATCCACACGAGCGGGTGCATGGGATTGGCGACCGGCACGCCCACCAGCGACACCGCGCTGTGGGATTCCACGAGGTGGGTGTCGTCCGGATGGGCGATGTCGGTGACGTACAAGCCGTCGGCGTAAATCTTGTCGGCGAGGACGTTCGAGAGGACGTGGGTGTCGTCGAGCCATTCCACCCAGTCGACGTCCTTGTCGCCCGATCCGCGAATAATCGAGGCGTGCCCGCTGGCGAGTTCGCACACCATCATCGCGGTATGGTCGTCGCCCATGTCGACCAGGGCCACGAAATGATCGCCCGCGGCGTTGAGTTCCGGCTGGGAGAGCAGGGGCGGCCGGAAGAAATCGGCCACGGGGATCGGCTCGTTTGCGGCCACGGGCGCGATCCGGTTCAGGTCGATCTTCGGGCTGGCCGAGGCGACGGTGGTGAGGAGCGCGAGGATGGAAATCCCGGCGCAGCGGTGGGCAACATGGCTCATGACGGAAGGGAGGATTTGGCTCCCGCCGGGTTGATCCTGCCACACGGATCGAGGGCGGCCCACCGGGCCCACGATGCGAACGGAGGCTCAACGCAGGCAGGATGCGTGCGAGAGGAAGGTGGCCCGAGCCGGCATCGAATCCATGCGCTGGATGCGAGGCAAGCCTGCACTCCCGAGATCAAGCGAGGCCGAGTTAGCGCGGAGACCGACGCCGGATCCGTCCGGAAACCTAGAGATTCTTCGCCAGGAACGCCTCGATGCGCGAGTAAAGGTCCACCTCGTTCTTCAGGTGATGCACACCGACGACCTCATCGAGGAACGACGCGGTTTCCACCGGCACGTGATTGCGCTCGGCGGCGGACGCAATGTCCTTGGCCGCGCTGATCAGCATCGGATTGTCGTATTCGCTCGTGGAGACAAACACCGCCGACCGAATGTCACCGGCGTGGCGTAACGGGGCAATCGCGTCCCATTTCGCGGGATCACGGCTCGGATCACCGAGCTTCAGCGTCATGCGCGTGAAATAGGCATCCTGATATTTGTCGGCGCGCCGGTCGGCGATGTAGCGACCCCAGTCGGCCACCGGTGAGATGGCGACGGAGCAGCGATAGAGGTCGGGTTGATAGGCTGCGCCGGAGAGGGCGAGGAAGCCGCCGAAATCGGTGCCAAGAATGGCGACGCGATGCGGGTCGACCAGGCCGGAAGCGATGAAGGCCTTGGTTGCCTGGGTGACGTCCTCGTGCATCTTGCGGTACGCCCACTCGTCCTCGGTGGGAAACATCCACGTGGTGCCGGCGGATCCGCGATGGTTCGGAAGCAGCACCGCGTACCCCCGGCTGGCGAGATATTGCGCGAGCGAATTGTAGCCCCAGGCATAGTGATCGTTGGTACCCTGCGGTGGGACGACGACGAGCGGCGGCGGTTTGGCTTTGGAAGCGCCCGCGGGCATCAGGACGTAGGCGTCGAGCGAACGGCCATCGAGCGTCTTGTATTTGATCGCACCCATGGTCTGCATGCGCTTCGGGTCGATCCAGGGACGCGACTGGCGGATGTCGTTCACGGTGTGCTTCTCGAGATCGACCCACCGATAGACCGGCGGTTGCTGATCCGAATAGCTGATGATCAGAAGCATCTTTCCCTTTTCGTCGTTGCCAATGATGCGGACCACCTGGCCCTTGAAGAGGCCGTCAACCATTTTCTGGAGCTCGCGGTAGTTGTCATCAAACCACACCACGCGCGAAACACTGCGGTCATAGTTCGCCCCGACGATGCGATGGGAATGCGGATCACGATAGATCCAGGCATTCGCGTCGTACGCCTTGTCCGCGATCAAAGTGTCCAGCACCTCGCCGGTGGCCGCCTTCATGATGACCAAGGGGCGCGGCTTGTTGTCGGCACGGGCTCCGAGTGCGACAATCTCGCCCGGATTGTCACCTGCGGCGATCACGTGAATTTCGTCCATGTTTTCCGGGCAATTCTGCCAGCGGTCGCCATCCAGCCGGTGCAGCGACTCGACCCCGTTGGTCGATGTCATGCCGTAGGCCAGGGAGCCTTCGCCGTCGGCAAAATAGCCGATCTGGAATCCATCCGGCGTTTCCAGCACGGGATAGCGTTTGCTGATGTTGCGCAAATTGTCCTCGTTGGCCTTCTCCAACGCCGATCCGTCATTGATGGTCTGCATGTCGAGCAGACTGCCGGAATCGCGGCCGCCATAGACGTGCACGACCTGGCCGTAGCGTCCGGTCGCCACGCCGTTGGGATAAAGATTGAAGAGCGGGTGGATGCGGTCGCCGGGTGGAATGGCGATCTCCGCGGCGCCGATGCCCTGCAGGACGGGATGGGCGCTGATCTGCAGCGACCCGACCTTGGCCGAGCCATAAATCGTGCCGGACATCTTCTTGAATGAAATGCGGAACCCGATGCGGTCGTTACCCAGCCAGTCAACCCAGTCGATGTCGCTGTCGATGTCCCGCGTTCCGAGCGGTTCGATGGACTTGGTCTGCAGGTCGTAAACGATGGCGGCGTTGTGATCGACCCCGGACGACACCAGCGCGACAATATGGGTGCCGTTGGGATTCACCACGGGCTGATCGATGATCGGCGCGCGGAAAAAGTCCTGCACGGGGATCGGCTGGTCGGCCGGGACCGGCGTGTCGCGATCGAGATCGAGCTTGTCGGCGGCGCGGAGGTTGGAGACGAATACGAATGTGGCGAACGCGAAAAACGTCCGCCCCAACAGGGAGCATGGGGTCATAGCGGGTAGGGGAGTTTCAGCGAAGCACTCCGCCCGACGCCGCGCAACCCCAGACCTCGTCACCTCCGCCGCGATGCGGGCGGAGGTCCGTTACTCACTGCTCGTAACTCACCCGCTGCTCGTTCCACTGCTTCGCGACGACGAGCTTGTTGTCGACCATGAGCAACGCCGTCACCCGATAGGTGTCGATGTGCTTCAAGCCGTATTGGATCACCGGCCGGGTGCCGAGCGTATTGTTGTTCGCGCCGCCCGTGCCGATGAAAGCATCCTCATTCGCCACCGTCATGGCCTGCTGCTCGACGCGATGCGCCGTCGCGCGGCGGTAAATCCATTTCTCCGCCTTCGGTTCGTCGGTCTTCATTTTCTCCACAGTCGCCGGCTTGCCGATGAGCGCCACGACCTGGTCGCCCGTCATTCCCTTCTCGAGCTCGCCCTTGGCGCCGGACGACGCGACTGGCGGCGTCTTGGCGTCCTGCGGCGCCGGCTGATCGGTCGAACTCAAGGCCCACGCCGGAACGGCGACGAGAACCACACCGGATAACATCAGGGCCGGAAGCAAGCGGGAGGACGTCTTCATGTGGAAAATATAACCCCGAATGCGACGATTTTCCCGGCGGAATTGTTACTCTCCCCGCCCGTGGCCGTAGGGCATTTACCTACCTATTAGAGAATCACGCACGCGGCAAAAGTCCGGCTCATGATGCGCCGGGTCAACTGCCCTTGGGCGTGATTCGCGGAGATTATTTCATTCCCGTTGGGTCCGATACCCCGGAGCTTGCTCCGGCTCGGACGGGAGTGGGAGTGGTAACGGCTTTCGTATCCGCGATATTTCAGGCGACGGCGGAATGCCGCGATTATCCCCCGGGGTCTGACGCCCCCGGCTACAACAAGCCAAGTGCTTCTGTAGCCGGGTCCGAAGGGCCCGGAAGGATCGCGGGACAAGCCTGCTCCTCCCGTTGCACCGCGGCATGAGGCAGAGAGTGACCGACTGATGCCTCGGGGCTTGCCCCGAGGATCTTTACGTGATGCTGGCCGGTGCATGACCGATCGTCCGCGTCCCGATAGTTGGGATGACGGACCCCGCGCGCCTATGGGCCGGCTTGGTGACTTGATCGCGCAAGACGTCTCGCCAGGTAAAAGGAACCGGAGCGATATTGGGTGCGCGCGCCTATGGGCATACAAAAAACTCACCGACGCGGCGGGTTTTTGTGCATTTTTGCGGCTAACTGTTTTTTGATGTGCCTAGGAGGAGTCGATTTGCCACCGCGCTCTCGCCGCCGCGGGGATTGACTCGTTGTCGCGGGTCGGGTGCGATGCGCGCAACCCCGATTTCGCAACCCCATGAATCTGTCCCGCTACGACGACGAGATCGTCATCTCCTGGGCCGAACTCCACCGCGACGCGCGCTACCTTTCCGAGATTCTGCACGGAATGAAGACGTGGAAGGGGATCATCGCGATCACCCGGGGCGGTCTGGTGCCGGCGGCGCTGATCGCGCGCGAACTGGAGATTCGTCTGATCGACACGGTCTGCGTGTCGAGTTATGGTGCGGACGAAAGTGGCGGCGCCCAGCAGGCGCAGGGTGCGATCAAGATCCTCAAAAGCGTGACCGGCGACGGCGATGGCTACCTGCTCGTGGACGATCTGGTGGACACGGGGCGAACGGCGCAGATTGTCCGGCAGATGCTGCCGAAGGCGCATTTCGCGACGCTCTACGCGAAGCCGGCGGGTCGCCCGATCGTCGATACCTGCGTGAAGGAATTCAAGCAGAGCAAATGGATCTTCTTCCCTTGGGACATCGACTATCGCTTCGCGAAGCCGATCAAGGACGGCGGATCGCTGCGCGCGGGCGGGGCGCCCTAAGGTAGGGGACGGCATCCTGCCGGCCTGGAGAGGACGTTCGTTGGGAAGGCTGATAAGGATATCCGCCCCTACCGAGGGCGGGGTCGCCTGATCTGAGCCTCTCGAAGGTCCGAACCCCGCCTTTGAGCGCGAATATCGAGAAGGCGGATGAGGATATCCGCCCCTACCCAGGACGGGGTTGCCTGGCTGAGCCGGTCGAACGGGCCGAACCCCGCCTTCGCGAACGAATGTTGGGAAGGCGGATGAGGACATCCGCCCCTACCGTGTCACGCGCTTTCTGCTCTCACCCCGACGTCAGATGCCAATGGCCGCAAATCGGGCATCGATACGCCGAGCGCTGCCGCTCCACTCCCGCCACCATCGCCGCATCGAGCGCGTCGCCTTGCGAACGATAACGTCGTTTTCGCGTGCACATGCGTCGCGATTCCTCGCGCGTCGGCTTTTTCACGAGGCGACATTGACCGGAGTACCGGCCGGACGCCAGCGCGGTCGTACACGAACCGCCTGTCCCGTCTTCGGACATTGCTTGAGATCGCACGATCGTGTCCAATTCCACCCTCACTGCCCCCGCGAGCGGCCATGGTTGGCCGGTGTCCTCCTTTTTCCCATGAAGAATCTGATTCCGCGCGCCGTCATTGTCGTCCTGCTTTTTGGTCTGCACCTTTCCTTGTCTGCGGCGCCCGCACTCATCCGCGGCGACGGCGCGGGCGGACCCGAGACGGTGGCGCACGCCGCGCCGCTCGACCCGCTGCTCCTGACCAATCCCGGCTCGGGCACCGTGGAGGTCGTCGACGGTGCCGGTCACATCTATTTCAAGGCCGCGACGGGCCCGGGCAGCGTGGCTTTTCACGCCGGCGGCGCGCTCGGGAAGCAGCGGATCATCTTCCGTGACGCCAGCGGACACGAAACCGGGCACCGTGAATTCGAAGTCGATGCGCACACGACGATCGACGACGGCGGCCACTACCGCGACATGTTCGCGCTGTTCCGCAGCAGCATGAATTCCGACAGCCCCACCGGAGTGAGCGCGGTGACGTGGAATGGCCGGACCTACCATTATTTCGAACCGTGGATGCTCGATCACTATCACACGATGAAAGGCATGAAGTATTTCGCCGACTCCGCCGCGGAGTTTGTCGATCTCATGCGCCAGGCGCAGCGCGAGGACGGGATGATCTGGAGCTTCATTCTGACCGACCAGGACCTTCCGTACTACAAGACGTGCTATGGACCGTTCGGCTACGTGCGGCAGTACGGGGATCACTGGTTTGTGCGCCAGCCGGTGGAAAACCATCCGGAATACATTTTCGTCAGCGCAGTCTATCAGTGTTGGAAGGCGGCGGGTGACGAGGCGTGGATGCGAGGGAACCTGGCCGCCGCCCAGAAGGCGCTCGATTACACCGTCAACGACCCGGCGCGCTGGAGCCGGCGCTTCCAGCTGCTCAAACGCGTCTACACGATCGATTCCTGGGACTTCGCGGTCGACGACGAATACACGCCGGACATCGGCCTGACGAACACGATGCTGATCGATCCGGCGAAATCGAAATTCGGCGTGTTTTTCGGCGACAACACCCACTACGCCGCGGCGTGCGACGAGTTGGCCGAGATGCTCGACCATGCGGGCGATGCGGCGGCGGCGAAAAAATACCGCGACCGCGCCGCCGGTGTCCGCCAGCGCCTCGACGCGCTATCCTGGAACGGACGCTTCTACACCCACTTTATCGACGAGGATCCGACGGTGCAGCGGCATCTCGGCGTCGACGAGCGCTCGCAGATTGCGCAGGCGAACGCCTATTCGCTCAACCGCGCGATCGGCCGCGATCATTCCGTGGCCATCCTCAAGACGTATCTCGACTTGAAGGATCATCTGCCCGTCGGATCGCCGGGCGAATGGTACGCGATCTATCCGCCATTCGGACGTGGGTTCGGCCGGCACGACGCGACCTGGCAGTACATGAACGGGGGCGTCGGCGGACACGTGGCCGGCGAACTCGCCCGCGGTGCATTTGAAAACGGGTACGAGGCCTACGGGGTCGACATCCTCGACCGGCTCGATGCGCTCGGCGAAAAATACGGGCACAAGATCTATTTCGCGTACACCGGTTCGATCCCGCCGCCGCCCCCGCCGCCGGAGTACACGCCGGTCGATCTTTCCGCCGTGGCCAACATGGATCATTGGGACAAGGGCGGTCCCCATGCGGCGAAATGGATGATGGGCGGAAAACCGGGCGATGACCTTCGGGGTCTGCCGGTCGGACGGAATGAGTTTGCCGGCATACCCTTTCTTGTGACCGATCCCGCCGCCAATGAACGGCGCAGCATCGTGGCGGTGTCGCATCGGCCGGAGCTTCCGGCGTCGGTTGACATCCCGGTTGGGAAAAAGGCCGGCGCGATCTACCTGCTGCATACCTCGACGAAGCCGGAATCGGAACGCGTTTCCGGCAGCATTGCGTTCGTCTACGAGGACGGGACGCGGCGGACGCAATATCTGCTCATGGACCAGCAGCTGACGTACTGGTGGTTTTCGCGCCTGAAGACGGACCGCTCGGGCATCGGCTGGCACGGCCCGAGCCCGGTGGCGGCTGACGTCGGCCTGTCGTGGTGCGCCCTCGACAATCCCGAACCGGACAAGGTGATCCGTTCCATCCGGCTGCAGGCGCCGGAAACGGCGGACGGCATCTACACGCTCGCGGGCCTGACGCTCGCGGACCGACCACACTATGTGGCGCCCAATCCGGTGTCGTTCGGCGGCCCGGACAATTGGGCGGCGGCGACCGCGATGGCGGCGCTGGTGGAAGGGCTGGCCGGCGTCAAGGACGGCCAAGGCAGCGAAGCCTACCGTCACCCGGTGATCTCACCGCGCTGGGCGGACACAAAAACAGCGCACGTCGCGGCGACGATTCGCTATCCCGCGTCCGGTGGTTATGTCGCCTACGAATATTCGGTCCGGAATCCGGGAACAGTCTTCCTGCGCGCGACCGGGAGCGGTGAGGCGATTGACTTTCGCTTGCTGCTGCCGCCGGGAGTTGCACAGGTGCATTCGGCGATGCGTGGCGACCACACGACGATTCCCGTCCGGACCGAAACCGTGGGCGAGTCGCACTATGCCGTTTTCAGCCTGGCTTCGGGTGCGCCGCAGGAAGTGACACTTTCCCTCGGCGGCTGATCTGTCCGCACCGCCGGCATTTTCATCCGTCCGCGGGATTTCACGGAGCGGCCGTCGTGGTCGCGGGAGGGTGAAATTGCACATGCATCTCGAAGGTCGCTCCCTCGGATCGCCCTTCCCGCACGGCCGGAAGAAACAACCAGTCGCCACAGTCGCGCTCGAGCTGCCTGGCCAGCACCGCTTCAAGGGGCGCCTCGATTTGCGTGTCGGTGACGCTGCCGTGGGCGTCGATGGTAATCCGGATCGGCACGTCCGTCCGGTCGATGGTCTGATAGCGTCGTTGCTCGACACCCACGAGGTACGGTGCGGGGTCGCAACGGTCGTGGGCGTGCTGGATTTCCCGTTTGGCGATCTCGATGCGGAACCGCTTGCGGCGCGCGGCCGGTCCACGTTCGTCCATTTCGGCGGCGACTGACTGAAATGACGTCAGCACGCTGTCGGCGCCGTCGTAATAGTCGCCCCGAAAACTATTGAACATGATCGAACCATCGGGAGTGACCGCGACGAGGCAGGGGATGCCGGGACCCTCATAGCTCGAGATGACGGAAATCCGGTCGGAGAGGTCGAAGTCGATCGCCGGCCACGCCATTTTCATCTCGCGCACGTAGGCATCCTCCTCGTGGCGGTTGCGATCGCGCGATACGAAGATCACCTCGACCCGGTTGCCCAGGGCTTGCCGAAGTTCGGCGTACGCCTTGACCAACTCGGGCGTGAACACGTGGCACGGCGGGCACCAACCCGCCGAAAAATAGATCAGATAGACCTGCGGCTCGATTTCGGTGTCGGTGTTGTACGGTACCAGTGTGCCGTTGTTCGGTCGGTGCAGGCTGCGACGGATCGCGCTGGTGACCCGCGCGGTCGAGGACTTCCATGTCGGCCGCGTGGCATGGTCGATCTGGAACTGCGCCACCGTTCGAACCTCGGCGTCAGTCATGTCGGCCACGCTGACGAAAAACGAATGACTGCCGTCGGAAACGAAGGCCACCGAGCCAAAAACGTCGATCAACCGGCCCGGCGACACCACGCCGCCCGGCCGGTGCCAGACGGGCATCGCGGTCGAGGCCGCGACATTCAGCGCGGTCAACGAGATCGTGGCCATGACGAGGCGGATCAGACGGCGCATAGCGACATTCGACGCGGTCGGCGCCGGTCTGGCAAGCGGGTTTGGGTCGAAGCCGGAGCGGCGCACCGCGCCGTGGATATTCCCGGCGCCGCGCGTGATCGGTTCAGGTCAGGAGGTCCCGCAATTCCGTCAGGGTAAACCGTCCGGCGGCCTCCTCACTCGCCTCGAACACATCGGCGAGCAGCGCACGTTTGCTTTCCTGCAGCGCGAGAACCTTTTCCTCGACGGTGCCGGCGCAGATCAGCCTGTAACTGGTCACGACGCGGGTTTGTCCGATGCGATGCGCGCGATCGGTCGCCTGGGCTTCCGCCGCCGGATTCCACCAGGGATCGTAGTGCACGACCGTGTCGGCCGCGGTCAGATTAAGGCCGGTACCGCCGGCTTTCAGGGAAATGAGAAGCACGGGAATCGACGCATCGGCTGCGAAGCGATCCACCTCGGCCTGGCGGGCGCGAGGCGACATCGAGCCATCCAGCTGGCAGACGGTGACTCCTTCGCGCTCAAGCTCGGTACGGAGCAGCTCGAGCAGAGAGGTGAACTGCGAAAACACCAGGACGCGATGGCCCTCGTCGACTATCTCGTCGAGCAACTCACGAAACGCCTCGAGCTTGGCCGATTCCGCCTTCGAGTCCGCCGCGCCCGGAAGAAGGCGAGGATCGCAGCAGACCTGACGCAGGCGAAGCAACTCAGTAAACATCGCGAGCCGCAGGCGGGCGTCGGACGCGCCGTTATCGGCCAGCTTTTGCACCTCGGACGCCGCCGTCTGCTGAACGCGCCGATACAGCGCGGCCTGCTCGCCGGAAAATTCGCAGTGGATCACCTGCTCGATCTTTGCGGGCAGCTCCGGCGCCACCGCGGCCTTGGTGCGCCGCAGAATGTACGGCGCCGCCTGGCGCCGCAGACGTTCGTCGTACCATGCGCGGTCGGCCGGCCGGGTTCCCGGCGGCACGGCCGAGAGATATCCGGGCATGAGGAATTCGAACAACGAGCGCAGGTCGTCGAGCGCGTTCTCGAGCGGCGTTCCCGTCAGCAGAAATCGGCCCGCTCCGCGCAGCAGCCGCAGCGAACGCGCCGCCTGGGTTCGACGATTCTTCAGATGCTGCGCCTCGTCGGCGATGATCAGATCGAACTCCGCGGCGGCGAAAAGCTCGTCGTCCCGCGCCAGCGTTCCGTACGAGGTGATGACGAGGTCCGTGACGGCGAGGGTGGGGCCGGCGAGTTGACGTTCGCTGCCGTGGTGCACGAGCGTGCGAAGATTCTGAGCGAAACGCGCGGCCTCACGACGCCAGTTTTCCATCAGCGAGGCCGGGCAAACGACGAGGGAAGGACGGAGAGGGCGCGACGAGGACGAAATCCGGGCGGACAACAGCGCCAAAGCCTGGAGCGTTTTTCCGAGTCCCATCTCGTCGGCGAGGATGCCGCCCAGACCCTGATTGAGCAGGAACCAAAGCCACGCGACGCCCAGCTTCTGGTAAGGTCGCAGCCGTCGCTCCAGGTCGGCGGGCACGGGAGCGGGGGTCAGCCGCTCGAGATGACGCAACGCCTCGCTGCGCTGGCGCCAGGTGCCGGGCGGTTGGAAATGGGGCGCCATGGCCACGACGATCTCCTCCGCTTCGGCCACGCGGGCGCGGGAGATGCGATGCGTCCGCCGCAAGCCGCCCGGGGCCTCGGGCGAGCCCGCAAGCGCCTGATGCGTGCGTTGCAGTGTCGCGACCTGCTCGGGGCGGATCAGATACACCGTGGATCCATCGGCGACGTAGCTCCGGCTCGTGGCGATCGCTCCCGCAATCGCCGCTTCCGGCGCAGCGCCCGCGGACAATCCCAGCGCGAGATCATAGCCGTCGCCGGACTCGGTCGCGGTCGCCGTGGCCTCCGCCATCCGGATCGCCGCCGTGTTGCGTTGGAAATTTTCGGAAAACTCCGCGTGAAAGTGATCGCGCAGCGCGTCCCAGTGGCGGGCGAGGAAGTTGAGCGTTTTGTGACGGTCGCGCAGCCAGAACTTTCCGTTCGACGGCTCGAGGACGAATCCGTGCGCCTTCAGCAACTCCCAGAGCTCGAGATGCAGCGGCGATTCGCGGCCAGGCAGCGCGATCGCGAGGAAATGTTCGGAGCCGTCGACGCTGGCCGGTTTTCCCGCGATGGCTTTGCGCGGGGGCGATTTGACGGGCGCCGGCGTCGCCAGCGGTTTGGGAGGTGCGGCCGGGGCCTCGATCAAGTGATCCGCCACGTCGCTCAGACGTTCACCGCTCCAGGCCATCGGCACGTTGGGCTGGTTCAGCCAGAAAAAAACGGGCTGCCCCTTCAAGGCCTGGACTACTTCGGCCAGCTGTCGGCGCTTCAGTGGCACGAGGCTGATGGGCTGTGGTTTCACGCCGATGCGCTGCAATACGGCGAGTCCTGCGAGCAGTTCCGGCGGCGGAGGGACGGAGAGGTCGAGCTCGACGCGGACGGCAATCGCATCGCGCGTGGCCGCGGCGGCGAGATTCGGAGGAAGAAGAAGACGAAGCATCAAGACGGGTTCGGGCAGCAGCCCCGATTGGTGACGAGCCGATCGCATTCATTCAATGGTGAAGGGGAGTACGATGCGGCTGCGCCAATTTGCGGAGACGATTCGCCCAGGGACTGTGCGGCCCTGGCGTTGGGGTCCGGGCTCTCAGCTCTCGTCTCTCCGCCCTGAGCTTTTTGGATCGACTCAGGGTTCAACCTCGACCGGCAATCCGACGCGGCAGAGCTGCAACATCACGAGCGCGTCCCAGTTCGCGAGGCGAAAGCATCCATGCGACTCGGTGCGGCCGACGTTTTCCGGCTCGGGCGTCCCGTGGATTCCATAGCCGGTGCGGTCGAGTCCGATCCAGGCGAGTCCGACGGGATTGTTGGGTCCGGCCGGGAGAATGAGTTTGTGGGTCAGCTCCTTGCTTTCGGGATACTCGGGAAACAATTCGGGATCCCAGGTGTAGACGGGATTGGGAATGACCACCTGCACATGCAGCTCGCCGACCGGCCGTTTCTCGACCTTGCGCGCGATGCTCACCGGGCAATGAAAAATGACCTCCTCGCCCTCATCGACCGCTTCCAGCACGTGATCGGCAAGGCGCACATGGATGCGCGCCGCCATGGTTGGCGGCACAAAGGCTGCCACCGACGGAGCCAGGATCACTGTTCCAGGCAGAACGGATCCCCAGTTCATCGTCGGATTGAGTTTTTTCAGATAGGCCGGAGCCGTGCGGCAACGTTCTCCCGCCAACTCGAGCGGCGTGCTGTAGAACATCGCGGGCTCCTGCGATTTTCCGACCCACGTGTCGGGGATCGGGCGCAGGTGCGACAGGTCGACGACATCGAACGTATAGGGTGCCAATGCCGGCGCGGTGAGGTGCAGCACGCGTTTCGTGGACTTGTCCAACTGACCCGACTCGCGCAGCCCCGAGGCGCGTTGAAATGCCCTCAGGGCCGCGGCGGACTGGGCTCCGCCGACGCCGTCAATGGAACCGCAGGAAAATCCGCGGCGCGATAGCTCCACCTGCGCCTCCAGCCAGTCCTTAACCGGTGGGAAATCATCGGGCGGCGGTGGCTTGGGTTCAGGTGCGGGCGCCGGCGCGGCCGGCTTTTCCTCCGGTGCCGGCGCGGGAACTTCCTCCTGGGCGGGCACGTCGTCGGGCGGCTCTTCGATCGCCGGCATGTCCTCCGGCCGGGTAGGCTGCGCAGTCGGTGGCGACTTGGATGCCGGTGGGGCGGGGGAGGCGGGCGCAGCTGCCATTGGAATCGCGAGCCCAAACGCCCATACCAGGGCGGCGGGCAGGATTCGCTGAAGGAGGCACGGCATCGGCCCGAAACATGGCGGCGATCGTCCAAATGGAAATGCGGAAATGACGGGGACGGTGGGACTGTTCGGCATGGATTGTGCTCCCCTGAAAATCCACACCATCGCCCGGCCGCCCGAAGGGCACCTCCCGCCGGCTGGTCACCCCACCCGCCATGAATGCATCGCTATTCCTGGAAAGAGCCGACGGTTTTTTCCAAGCGGAATCCCGTGAGTCCCGGATTCCTTGGGTCGTTCGTCATGCGACCGCCAAACCGTTTGTCACGATTTCCCGTGAGTCGGGATCGGGTGGCTCAAGTCTCGCGCAGCTGCTGGCCACGCGATTGTCGGCGGATGCGCCGGTCGGCCGCGCCTGGGCGGTTTTCGAGGGCAACCTGCCGGCGAAGATGCTGCAGGCGAACCAGCTTTCCGCTGACCTCGCGCGTTTTCTTCCGGAAGATCACGTTTCCGAGATCCACGCCTCGATCGGCGAGCTGCTCGGCCGGCATCCCAGTCTGTGGGATCTCGGGCAGAAGATGAATGCGACCATGCGGCAGCTCGCCGACGGCGGAAATGTCATCCTCGTCGGGCGCGGCGCCAATTTTGCGACCACGACCTGTTCCGGTGGCCTGCACGTTCGTCTGGTGGCGCCGGAATGGCATCGCGCGCAGACGATCGCGCGACTTTACGGGATATCCGAAACGGAGGCGCTGGATCACAACACGAAGTGCACCGCGGCGCGCCGGCGTTATGTGAAGGACAATTTCAACGCCGATATCGACGATCCCGCGCTGTACGATCTCGTGATCAACACCGCGCAGATCACGCTGCCCGAGGCGACCGAGCTGATCGCGACGCGCCTTCGCGCCCGCGCGGCGGCGTGAGCGGATGTAGGGCGGGATTACCTTATCCCGCCTCGGATATGCCAGGGCGGATGAGACATCCGCCCCTACCATTCGCGACTTCGCGGCATAAAGCCGCTCCACCGCGAATTGCGCGGAAGACGCGGATCATCTCATCCGTGATATCCGTGTAATCCGTGGTTGAGTTCGGAGCATTGTTCAGGGGCGGGAAATCCACCCCACAGTGACTCACCTCGCGCTTGCATCACGCCGCATTCGGGCTGACGTTCGCCGTCCTATGAAACGCACCGCTAATGCTGTCTGGCAGGGATCGCTGAAAACCGGAAAAGGCTCCCTCACCGCGCCGGGAGGCGCGTTGCGCAACACCGAGTATTCCTTTGGTTCGCGCTTTGAATCGGGAGCGGGAACCAACCCCGAGGAGCTGATCGCCGCCGCCCACGCCGGCTGTTTTGCGATGGCGTTCTCCGCCGCCTTGGGCGAAGCCGGCTTCACGCCGGATCGAGTCGAGGCCAGTGCCGAGGTCAGCCTCGATAACGTGGCAGGCAAGGGTTGGACGGTGACCGCATCCCACCTCACGATGAGCGCCAAGATCCCGGGCATCACCCCCGAGAAATTCAAGGAAGTGGCGGCCGGCGCCAAGGCCAACTGCCCGATTTCCAGGCTTCTGAACGCCCAGATCACGCTCGACGCGAAGCTGGTTTAGGCTGCGCAGATTGGAGGGCGGGCGACCTCGCCCACCGAAGACGTCCGCGTAGTGATTTCGGCGTTTGATTCGTTGCGATTTTCGCAACGAGGGTTCTCGGCGACCGAGGTCGGCCGCCCTGCACTGAATCCTTATTGCAATTCATCTGAAATCGTTTACCGTCTTTTTACAACGAAAGGTTTCCCGATGAATGCTGCAAAATGGGCGATTTTGTTCGGCTTGAGTGCTGCGGTGTGCGCGGCTGAGGTCAAAACCGGTGACAAGCTTTCCGATGTTCGAACGGCCATGGGATTACCCAAGGGCGACGTTCGCGTCGGCAACCGGGAAATTTTATACTACGATCGCGGCACCGTTGAACTGCGTGATGGCTCGGTCGCGCGCGCGGACATCCTGTCGGACGCGGATTTCGCCACCTTCACCGCGCGGAAAAACGCGGAGGAGGCGCGTCTCGCGGCCGAGCGCAGCCGATTGGTTTCCGAAGGCGAATCGCTGAAGGCCCGCAAGCTTTCCGACGGCGCTTTTGCGTCCACACCCTTTGCCTATCAGGTCGCTTACTGGCAGAATTTTGCGGCGCGCTATCCGGGAGTCTCGGTGGCGGATGAGATCGCGCTGGCGCGCGCCCGGCTGGCGGAGCAGTTGAGCCAGCAGGCCGCGACGGAGGAACGTCTGGCCAACCTGGAACAGCGGATGGATGACGCTGAAACCCCCGCAACCCAGTCGCCCTATCGCTATGGATACGGTTATTCCGGATACGGACTCTATTCGGGCTATGTCGACTCCCCGTACCGTCACCATCGTGACCGGGACGACAATTCCGGCGACCATCACCGCTCATCCCGGCAGAACAATTCTTCGTCCACGCCCGACTATAATCCCTACCGTTGGAATCCGAGCTTCAACGATCAGTCCGGCAACTCCCACAACGGCGTTTATAATTTCCCGACCTTTCCCTTTGCTCCGCTGAACTCTGCGCCCGTCAGCACCCCTTCCCGTCGCGGAAGGTTTTAGTTTTTGGCTGGTTGATTTCGACCTGTAGGAGCGGCTTTATGCCGCGATCAATCGCGGCATAAAGCCG
>DASZXI010000041.1:0-5733 GCA_035545955.1 Candidatus Didemnitutus sp.
TCAGCGCATCCGCCTCACCCACCGCCCCTCCGCCCGCAGTTATCCGAGCGCCTTGCGGCGGGTGCGCTACTTCGATGCGCTCACGGGCAAGAGCTTTGTGTTTCTGACCAATCATCTCGAGCTCGACGCCTTGATGGTCGCCGAGCTGTATCGACGCCGCTGGCACGTCGAGTTGTTCTTCCGCTGGATCAAACAGCACCTGCGCCTGCGCTGGTTCTTCGCCACCACGCCCAACGGAGTCCGGCTCCAGATCTGGTCCGCCCTCTGTGCCCATCTCCTTGTCGCCATCGCCCGGGCACGCCACCGTCTCGAGGCCAGTCTGTATCAAATCCTGCAAATCGTCAGTGTCTGCATCTGGGAGAAAACTCCACTCTCCGAGCTACTTACCAAATCACCCCCTCAGGATCGACAAACCGACTTCTGCGACTTGCTCAAAATCAATGACTCATAATCAGACAGGCGTGTGTTTAAGGTCTAAGCGGAATGCACACAGCTGAGCGCTCGGGGTAGGGATCGATGTCACTCATCGATCCGCCCAGACATTTAACCGGAAACGGTAGGGGCAAATGTCTCATCGGCCTTCGGAGTTTTTTCTCACAAATTCCTCTGTGGTTAAAAGTCGGAGTTTCCCCGCTCCTGTAAAAATCCTTTCGTGCCAATTCGTGATTTTCGCGGGGGATCGTCCTTCCGCGCATTCAGTGCGTTCCGTGGGCCGCCCATGCTCAGTTTCCTCCGTTACCCCCTGTAAAACGCGATCGCTATCGCTGATGACGGGTTCCTCGCTTGAGCACTTCGACGGTCCCCCTTACGCTCAATGACGCGATTCCGGTTTCGCACCCACTGCACACCCCGTCGATTTCCGCCCATGAATCGGGATACCACCCCCTCGGCCTGGACTTGCTTCCCGCTCCTGCGTCTTGTCCATCTTGGCGCCCTACTCCTCTTCGCGGCTACCACCTGGGCACCGGCCCAGATGCAGCCCTTCGCGCCGTACAAGGGCGAGTATTGTCCCGTGGTCGGATGGAAAGACGAAACCCCGATTGTCCTGAAGGACGACGACAAGCATCGGGCCACTGACGACATGGTTGTCCGGCCGGCGTCCTCCTTCGGTCCCGGTTTCGTGACCGAGTCCAATCTGGTTTTTGACTATCATCCCGTCAACAAGACGGGCCTGTTGGCGTCCAAGCAGGCCATTATCTTTCACTTCGAAGGTGATGTCACCGCCGACACCCCGCTGGAAGACTGCATCGCGTTGCTGCTGTGCGTGACCGACGGCTCGGTAAGCATCAATGCGATTCCCGTGGGCAGCCTGGCGCCGGGAAAGCCCCGGCACCTGAAACTGGATCTCTTCAACCGCGTCGATGACGTGGGTTTCCTGCATGTGTTCTCGCGCGGGCAGGAAATTCGCTCGACTCAGGTGCCCCAGCCTTACGAGGCAGCGGGATATCTCGCGACGCTGGCAAAAAAATCCAAGGGAGTGCCGGCGCTCGACTTGTGCCGCGCCGCCCAGGTTTTCCCGTATGTTCTGTCCGACGACGGCCATCTGCTGGCCACCGTCCGTGATCGGGAGTCCAGCTTCGCCATCGTCGTATATGATCTGGTGGGCATGAAGCAGGTTGCCGAGGTCAATGCGGCGAAGTACGACGAGCCCATCAGCGACCTGCGCTGGATCTCCTCCACCGAGCTGGCCTACCGGGCGGGGACCATTCTCAAGCTTCTCGACACCGGGACAAAGACGTCACGGAAACTGCGCGAGCCGGTGTACCGGATTTTGGGTGCGGTACGCAGCCGACCTGGCGAACTGGTGCTGCATGAAGGCGAATTGGTCGAGCGATTCGATGCCCACTCCGGGAAGGCCTCGCATACGACCCAATTTCCCGATGGTGGATTGTTTTATATCGACGACTTCGGGGATCTTCTGTTGCGGATTGTCTTCGACGACGATCACATGTCGTATCAATATCGTCCCACGGAAAATTCGCCGTGGCGGAACCTCGACGATGCCGTCAAACAGGCCGGGCTGAAATTCGACCGCACGGGCGCCGAGGTGCTGGATCGGGTGGCCGACATCCATTCGCTCGGCCGGGACGGCGACACTCTCTATATTTCAACCCGCGCCAGCTCCGACCGGTTTGAGATCGCCGAATTCAGCCTGAAGGAGGGCGTGATCAAACGGACCATCGCCAAGCACCCGGAATACGACCTCACCACGTCCGATTTCGGTCACTCGCGACTGCTCTTTCGCAAGGGCTCCTCCGAACTTATCGGGCTGATCTACGAGGCGGAGAAGCCCGCCGTCGTGTGGCTCGATCCGCACAGCGAGGCAGTGCAGAAAGCCATCGATCACACCTTGCCCGACCACATCAATCTTCCGATCGACTGGTCGCGCGACGGCAGCACCTTTATTTTCGGCTCCTTCAACGATCAGGATCCCGGTACGATCTACATTTTTCAGCCGGCGGAGGGAAAACTCATTCCCCTGGTTGATACCGGCGCACGGCTGAAGGAACGAAAACTGGCCCGGACCACCGCCCTGGATTTCGCGGCCCGCGACGGAGCGAAGGTGCACGCCTATCTCACGCTCCCGCCGGATCTCGCCCCCGGGGCGAAGCCGCCGCTCGTGGTCAACATCCACGGCGGCCCGACGGTGCGCGACAATTGGGGCTTCGATCCGACCAACCAGTTTCTCGCCACCCGCGGCTATGCGGTCCTGCAGGTAAACTATCGCGGGTCGTCCGGCTTCGGCGCGACCTACCAGCGGGCCGGCCTGCGCGCCCGGCTCGATACGGTGGTGATCGACGACGTGGCGGACGGGGCCCGTCACCTCGTGCGGGAAGGAGTGGTCGACCCGGATCGGATTGTCGTGATGGGTGGCAGCTTTGGCGGGTGGGCGACCTATCTGAGCCTGATCAAGTATCCCGACCTGTACAAAGCGGGCGTGGCCATCGCCGCCATCTCGAGCTGGAAAGATTTTGTCCACAGCAAGCACCTCTTCCGCGATCTCGGCATGGAGTACAGCTATCTGCGCAATCTCCTGAGCGGCGCGAACGCACCCTCGGAGTGGAAATACATCGACCCCTGCCTTCGCGTCGCGGAGCTCAAGCAGCCGATCTACATCATGCACGGCAACTGGGACTGGACCGTGCCGCCCCAACAGGCCGAACTGATGATCGCCGCGCTCGGAAAAAACAATCCCAAGGTCAAATCGATGGGCTTCGAAGGCGCCACCCACACCTATTGGCCTGTGGCCGCGCAGGTGATCATGCTGAACGAAATCAACGCCTTCTTCCGCCAAAATCTTCCTGCCCGGCAGTAGCGAGCAGCCAATTCACCATCCTGATTTCCATCGCCCGGGTCGTATCCAGAGAGTGCGCAAGGAGCGACGGGCGGAGCCCGGAAGCTCGTCGCGCGTCTTCCTCCGACCATCTTTTCGTGTGCTCCGTGGGCTGAGGTTTTAACCACGGATTTCACGGATGGCACGGATCAGTCCAATGGCGCTCCGCGATTTCAGCGACCTCCTGCAAGAATCCTTTCGTACCGAGTCGTGACTTTCGTGGGAGATCGTCCCTCCGCGTATTCGGTGCGTTCCTTGGGCCGCCAATACTCAGTTTCCTCAGTCCCCTCCGATAAAGCCTGACCGGGAACATCGTGTTTCTTCGTGTGATTCGTGGGCTGAGGTTTTAGCCACGGATTTCACGGATGGCACAGATAAGTCCCGTGACGCTCCGCGATCTCAGTTCCCTCCTGAAAATATTCCTTCGCGTCTCTTCGTGATTTTCGCGGGGGATCGTCCTCCCGTGTATTCGGTGTGTTCCGTGGACCGCCAATACTCAGTTTCCTCCGTTACCTCCTGTAAAATCCGGCCTTCCCCGGCTGCTCGTTTGACACCCACCCAGCCGCATCGCGACCATCCCGCGATGGTCACCCGCCGCTTCCAAGCGCTCACCCTCGGTTTCGCCGCTGCCCTCTTCGCCATTCTGCTTTCGGCGCAAGCCTCAGCCGCCCCTGATGCACACGTTTGGAATGTTCGGACGTTTGGCGCGACGGGGGACGGCCATCATCTCGACACGGCCGCGGTGAATTCCGCGATCGCAGCCTGTGCCGCCGGCGGAGGCGGGATCGTCGAGGTCGGCCCGGGAAACTACCGCGTGGGCACGATCCGCCTGTTGAGCGACGTGACCCTGAAGCTCGACGCCGGCTCGCGCCTCCTGGCCAGCGCGGATCTGGCCGATTACGTTCCGATCAGCCGGTCCTCCGAAGAGCGATCGACCTCGCTCATCGTGGCCGAGGGTGCCGAGAATGTCGGCATCGTCGGCGATGGCGTGATCGACGGCAATGGCCGCGCTTTCGTGGTCGAACCGCGCCAGCCGCATCCGGCGGGTTTCTACGACGCCACGTCCACGCGCCAGGGCGCCCGCTTCTTCGCACGGAATCAGGAAAATCGCGACGGACCCGACCGCATGAAGGATCGCCCCGGCATCCTCGCGCTCTTTCTCGAATGCCGGAACGTCACCGTGCGCGGCATCACGATCGTCGACGCGCCCAACTGGTGCCTGCACCTGGCCTGCTGCCGGTCCGCCACGCTGGATCATCTGACCATCCGCAACAGCTTGCGCATTCCCAATTCGGATGCGATCGACCTCGGCGCGTGCCGCGACGTGAGAGTCGCCGACTGCGTCCTCGAAGCCGGCGACGATGGCATTGCGATCAGCCCGTGCTCGGACGGTTTCGCCGCCGGCGTCGCGGAAAACATCACGGTCAGCCGGTGCACGATCGTCAGCCGATCCGCCGGCATTCGACTCGGCTGGGCGGCCCGGGACATCCGCCATGTATCCTTCGATCATCTGGTGATCCGCGACAGCAATCGCGGCATCGGCCTGTTCGTGCGCGGGCAGGAATCGATCGAGGACGTCACCTTTGAAGATATCACCATCGAGTCTCACCTCGTCGACGGAGCCTGGTGGGGACTTGGGGAACCCATTCACATTTCCGTGGCGCCTTACAACGCCCGGACCGCCTCAGGCCATGTGCGCGGCGTACGCTTTCGTCGGGTGACGGCGACATCCGAGTCACCGGTCGTCCTCTACGCGAGCGCCCGTGGTCAGATTCGCGACATCGCGCTCGAGCAATGTCGACTGGAGCTGAAAACGAGCCCGCTCGACGCCGACTATGGCGGCAACCTGGACCTGCGACCCGTCACGCCTGCCGCGCAGGGGATTGTGAAGCGCGACCTGGCGGCGCTCGTCGCCGTCAACGTCGATGACCTCAAGCTCGACGAGCTGGACATTCGCTGGCTCGGCCAGCCTTCGCCCTTCTTCAAGTCGGCCCTCGCCCTGGACGCCTGCGCCCATCCGATCCTGAAAAACATCCGCTCGATCCCGTCTGCACTTCCCACGCTGATCGAAGACGGCCAAATCCATCCCGATTCGACCGGGCATTGACTTACAGGAGCAGCGGTGTCAGCCGCCAAGGGTAAAGTTGGGGTCTTTGAGGAGACGGTTGAGCACGACGATCATTTTGCGCATGACCGCGCCGAGGCAGACCTTGGCCGGTTTGCCTTCGGCAAGGAGCCGTTGATAATACGCCGCCAGAATGGGGTTGTGCTGGGAGGCGCTGACGGCGGCCATGTAGAGCACGTTGCGCACCGCGACCCGGCCCCCGTGCGCGTGGCGCGGCCGCAGAGTCTCGCCGCTGTCGTCGGCGTGGGGTGCGACGCCGACCAGTCCGGAGATC
>DASZXI010000042.1:0-7806 GCA_035545955.1 Candidatus Didemnitutus sp.
AGGCCATGGCCTGGCCACGGGCTTGCTCGCTGCATTGAGCCGCATTTTTTTCCGCCATCCCCTGCCGATTGCTGTCCGCGAAATCTCACCGCACTATTTGCATTCCAGCTCTCGTCGTTAACTCATTTGGGCAACAGGCCCGTGACTCTTGACAGGAGTCGGTACGGCTGAACTGGACGCGTGATGAGAACGAACTCTGTCTCTTCGAGGCCGCGGGCGGCGTAAGCGTCAACGCGGATGCCTCGGCGACGTCTGGCTGGCGCAGCGGCGGGGGATGGGAGAGCCGGCCTCGGTGAAGGGCTGAAAAGCTGAAGGACTGAACCGGATAGCGAAGCCAAATTCCGCCGCCTTTCTCCGATTTCCGTCTCTTCGCGGGCTTTGTCAGTCCTTCAGTCGTTCGTTTCTTCGGCCGACCCAAAGGGGTCATGTCGCGACTCTTGACAGAAGTCGGTACGGCTGAACCGGACGCGTTGCGAGGACGAACGCTGCCTCTTGGTAGTGTCCGCCTCTTCGAGACCGCGACCGGCTTTCATCGGCGACGTCTGGCTGGCGCAGCGGCGGGGGATGGGAGAGCCGGCCTCGGTGAAGGGCTGAAAGGCCAAAAGGCTGAAGGGCTGAAAAGCTGAAGGACTGAACCGGATGGCGAAGCCAAATTCCGCCGCCTTTCTCCGATTTCCGTCTCTTCGCGGGCTTTGTCAGTCCTTCAGGCGTTCGTTTCTTCAGTTTTTTGGGGATTGTCGGTCATCCATCGTGTCATATACTGCAGGACAATCTACCCCGTTATGGAAACCTCGATCGCTACCCTGCTCGAGCGGAAGGGCGGCTCCGTGCGCGCCGTTCCCACCACCGTGACCGTTCTCGAAGCCGTCCAGGAAATGAACCGTCACAAGATTGGATCGGTTCTGGTCATGAACGGCCACCGCCTGGCCGGCATTTTCACCGAACGCGACGTGCTGCTGCGCGTGGTTGGCGCGGAATTGGAACCGATGACGACCCCGATCACGAAGGTTATGACGTCGAATGTTCTCACCATCACCCCGGAGACAACCGTCCAACAAGTGATGGATCTTTTTGCCGAACGGCGCTGCCGGCACCTGCCGGTGATGAAAGATGGCCAGGTCACCGGCCTGATTTCGATCGGCGACGTCTCGCGTTGGGTCGCGAACATGCACCGCGCCGAGGCCGAGTCGTTGCGTCAGTACATTTCCGGAGGACTGTCGGGCTGAGTCTTCCCCTCCCCGGGGATGTCAATCACGCATAAACCGCGGGCCCGTCGATTCCCGGGCTTGCCGCCGCGCGTCCGGCCTTCCAGTTTTGTGGCCATGCCCGAGCAGCGCCACGCCGCCTGGGGAACGGGAGGCCCGCGGCGATGATCGACGCGGTTGATACGAACGTTCTGACGGCCGAGGCCGTCGGACGGTCCATCGCGCGTCGCGTCGAGGGCGAGCTCACGCGCCTGCTGTATCGCGCGGCCGGATTCGGCCTGTTCTCGAATTTCGTCCTGGCGGCCGCACTCGTGGCCGGGCTGTGGCCCTATTTGCCGGGAGCACGGACCGCCACCTGGCTGGGCGTGGTGATGGGCATCTCGCTGGTCCGGTGGGCGACCAACTCGGCGTTCGCCTCCAAGCCACGGCCGGACGGCGATCTCGACCGGTGGCGGACGATATTTGTCGTGGAGGTATTTGCGGCAGCGGTCTGCTGGGGCATCGGGGCGTGGATCTTTCTTGGCGTGGCGGCGCTTCTTCCGCGCTGCCTGGCGATTCTCGTCCTCGCGGGACTGACGGCCGGAGCCGCGCGCTCGCTGGCGTCCGTGCCGCGGTGCTATCTCGGTTATGTGACCGTGGTGCTCGCTCCGGCCGCGCTGCGCCTCGGCATGCTGGGCGAGCCGGGCGCCTGGTTGGCGGCCACGTGCGTCGTCACATATGCGCTTTTTTTGATCAACACCGCGCGACTCCATCACGAGGACCTGCGCAACTTGCACCGCCTGGCCTTTGAAAACGCGCAGCTGATCTCGACGCTGAGCGACGCGAAGCAGCGCGCGGAGGCGGCCAACCAGGCGAAGACCGAATTCCTGGCCACGATGAGTCACGAGATCCGCACGCCGATGAATGGCATCATCGGCATGCTCCAGTTGCTCGCCGACTCGGGCCTGTCCGACGAACAGCGTCAGCAACTCGACCTCGCAAACGGATCGGCGGACGTCCTATTGCGCCTGCTGAACGACATCCTCGACATGTCGCGCGTCGAGAGCGGTCAGCTGAAACTCGAGGACAAGGATTTTTCGCCGACGGTCCTGGTGCGGGATGTCGCGCTGCTTTTCGCGGCGGGAGCGCAGGCGAAGGGATTGCGACTGGAGTGGCGCGCGGAGGCGGGACTGCCCGGCATTGTGCGCGGCGACCCGATGCGGTTGCGGCAGG
Source organism: Candidatus Didemnitutus sp. (assembly GCA_035545955.1). GTDB lineage: Bacteria > Verrucomicrobiota > Verrucomicrobiia > Opitutales > Opitutaceae > Didemnitutus. Next base: position 2,418 of record DASZXI010000042.1, read on the forward strand.
TGCTGCTCAATCTCGTGGGCAATGCCGTCAAATTCACCGATCGCGGCGGCATCGACCTGCGCGTGAGCCCGCTTCCGAGCGCGGGCGGGACGGTGCGGGTGCGGTTCAGCGTGCGCGACACCGGCATCGGCATGACGACCGCCGTGCAGGCCAGGCTCTTTGAGAAATTCAGCCAGGGCGACGCCACGTCCACCCGCCGTTATGGCGGCCCCGGTTTGGGGCTCGCGATCGGCCAGAGCCTCGTGCGGCAGATGGGCGGCGAGATCCGCGTGGCGAGTTCCCCGGGTGTGGGCAGCGAATTTTCCTTCGACCTGCCGCTGACCGCCTCGAGCGGTCGTGCGCCGGCGACCGAGGGCGGCACGCCGAAAACTTTCCGCGGTCGCGTGCTCGTAATTGAAAACGACTGGGGCAACCAGCGGGTGATCGAAGCGATGCTGAAACAGCTCGGGCTCGAGGTGCGGATGGCCACGAACGCCATGGAGGGCATCGAATGGGCTGCGCGCGAGCCGTGGTTCGGGGTGTTCGTCGATTTCGAGATGCTGGGCGCCGGTCGCTACGAGGCGCCGCGCCGGATTCGCGATCGCGCCGGCGGACGCCGCGTGCCGCTCGTGGCGCTGGTTTCCGCGGCCCGTCCGGCGGAGAGCGAGACTTACCTGGCGAGCGGAGCCGACGATGCCCTGGCCAAGCCGGTCCGCGAGGACGAGCTTCGCGCCTGCGTGGCGCGGCTGGCAGCGCAGGTTTGAGATGGACTGATGCGGTTGAGGGATCGAGCCCCCCCGAATAAGACGGGACATTCTCAATTCAGCGGATGCGACGCATCCTTCGGTTCGATTTCTCGACTGAATGGTTTCGGGTGGGAGGAAAATCATTTCGATCGTCGGTGCGACTTGCGCGAACTGACTGGCAGGGTACGATGTCTCCATGAATCTCCGACTGATTCTTCCCCTGATCGTTGCCGCCGGTCTCACCGGTCCGGCTTCCGCCAAAATCGTGACCAAGACCGTCGCCTACGAACACGCCGGCACCAAGCTGCAAGGCTACCTCGCCTACGACGACGAGCGGATTCCGGCCGGACGCGGCGCGCCGGGAGTGCTGGTGATTCCGGAATGGTGGGGACTGAATGAGCATGCGCGCGGCCGCGCGGAAATGCTGGCGCAGCTCGGCTACGTGGCATTTGCGGCCGACATGTACGGCAACGGCGAAGTGACCACCAAGGCGGACCGCGCGAAGGAGCTTTCCGGTCAATTCTACGGCAAGCCGCTGATGGCGGAGCGCGCGCAGGCCGGCCTCGACACGCTGCTGGGCACCGGAATGGTCGATGCGAAGCGGGTCGCGGCGATCGGATTCTGTTTTGGCGGTTCGACCGTGCAGGCCCTGGCCTATTCGGGCGCCCCGCTCGTGGGCATCGTCAGTTTCCACGGCGGCCTGATTCCGGTTCCGGCGGATGCCGCCGAAAAGAACAAGGCCCGGTTTCTCATCTGCCACGGCGGAAGCGATCCGTTTGTTTCGAAAGACGCGGTGGACGGCTTCCTGAAGTCGATGAACGAGGGTAAATTCGACTATCAGTTCGTCATTTATTCCGGCGCGCAGCATGCCTTCACGAATCCGAAGGCCGACGAGCTGGCCGCCGCCAACGGACTGAAGGGACTTTCGTACAATGCCGCGGCGGATCGCCGTTCGTGGGCGTTGATGCAGTCGTTTTTCCGCGAGTTGTTTGGATCGTAGGCATTCGACCGGAACCTTTTTGACCGCGGATTACACGGATTGCCACAGACAGGATCTGGCGGCCGGTAGGGGACGGCGTCCCGCCGGCCTTTTTTGTGATTAGATTGGAGGGCGGATGGGGACATCCGCCCCTACCGCGGGTGACTTATCCGTGAAATCCGTGGCCAAAAAATCCGCCCATTTTTTCTGTAACTTTTGGCCGGCCTGCGGGTTCTCCTCAACGTTGCTACCCATGAAAATGATCACCCGATTCCTCGCTCTCGCCCTGGCGGTCTCCCTGCCGGCGGTGCTCTCTGCCAAGATTCAACGCACGGTGGAAAAGACCTTCACCGTCCAGCCCGGCGGCCTGCTCAAGGCCCTGACTCAGGGCGGGGACGTCCGGATCAAGACCGCCGACACCACCGAAATGCACATTGTGGCGCGCGAGACGATCCACGCGTCCGACGATGCGGAGGCGGACAAGTTGCTGGAGGATCTCAAACTGACCTTCGAGCAAACCGGCAACGAAGTGACGGTGGAGGCGAAGTACGACCGCTCCTCCGGCTTTCATTTCGGCAGCTGGCCACCGGTGCAGGTCTCCTTCGAAGTGACCGTGCCGAAGGCCTTCAATCTCGATCTTAAGACCTCCGGCGGCGACATCGCCGTCGCGAGCCTCAAGGGAAACGTCAAGGCCCACACCAGCGGCGGCGAGCTCAAGTTCGAGCGCATCGATGGTGAAATCGACGCCGGCACTTCCGGTGGCGACATTGAGCTTCAGGAAGGCACGGCTCGCGCCCGTCTTTCGACTTCCGGCGGCAACATCAAGGTGGAGCGCGCTGGCGGTCCCACCGAGGTTTCGACCTCGGGCGGCGACATCCGCCTCGACTCGGTGGCCGAGCTGATCGGCGCCTCGACTTCCGGCGGCAACGTGAAGGCCAACATCACGGGCCCGATCAAGCGCGACACGGTTCTCAGCACTTCGGGAGGCGACGTGCATGTCACGGTCGCCAAAGGCACCGCCTTCGAACTCGACGCCAGCACCTCCGGAGGCGAGGTCAAGGCGTCGGGTCTGACTCTCACGATCGAAAAGGGCGGGGTGGGTAAATCCCGCCTGGCCGGCGCGGTCAACGGCGGCGGCTCCACGCTTAAACTCCGCTCCAGCGGGGGAGATATCACAATTGAGTCAGAATGACCGAAGTCCCGTCCGCGTAAAATTTTGTCGGTGTGCAACGAAGCCAGCGCGAAAGCGCTGGCTTCCTGCTTTCGAGCGCGTTCATTGGCGTATATGGGTTTGATTGATACACATACCCACCTCGACTCCTTCGCCCGCGACGGCGAGCTGGCCGCGACTTTGGATCGCGCGATGGCCCAGGGGGTCGATGCGATGATTTCGATTGGCACCGACGCCGATGACTGGAGCCAGTATGCGGAACTGGCCCGCACGCACCCGAAGCGGATCTACTACACGGTCGGGTTGCATCCGTGCAGTGTCGCCGATGACTGGCCGGATCGGATTGGCCAGATGGAATCCTTCTGGAAGCGGTCGCCCCCTCCGGTCGCGCTGGGCGAAACCGGGCTGGATCGCTTTCACCTGCCGAAAGGCGATGCGGAGGGTGCCCGAAAGCTCTTCGAGAATCAGCAGGCGGCGTTTTCGGCGAGCCTCGTGCTTGCGAAGTTTCTCGGTTGTCCCGTGGTCGTGCACTCGCGCGGGGCGTTTCGCGAATGTGTCGAGATGATCGATGCCAGCGGATTTGACTGGAAGAAGGTGGTCTTTCATTGCTTCAGCGAGGGACCCGACGAGGTGCGTGAACTGAACCGGCGCGGAGGGCGGGCTTCGTTCACCGGAATCATCACGTACAAGACGGCCGAGACCGTGCGGGCTGCGGCCGTGGAGCAGGGACTGGATCGCCTCATGTTCGAGACCGATGCTCCTTATCTCGCGCCTGCGCCCCATCGCGGGAAACCCAATCAGCCCGCGTGGGTGCGGCATACGGCAGAATACTGCGCGCCACTTTTCAGTGTGACCTACGACGAATTGGCGCGGATCACGACGCAGAACGCCCGCGCATTTTTCGGGATCGATGGAGAGTAGGGGCGGGTGTCCTGCCCTGGGCGTGTTGCTGGGCCGATCCTCGTCCGAATTCGATCTCTTTTTTGACCACGGATTTCACGGACAACACGGATAGTTTCCCGAACCGAATCGGAAATGGTTGGGCAAGGTGACTGATTGCCGCCCGATTCAGTTGGACTCACCGGAACCAAAAGATTCGCGGCGTAAAGCCGCTCCCACAGGGTCCAACGCTGGCATTCCGATGGTCTCCTGACCCCGCCAATCGATGCGCGGTCGCCGCGACGAGGTAGGGGACGGCGTCTCGCCGGCCTCTCTCGGTGGCAGCGCAGATCACCGGCGGGCGAGGTCGCCCGCCCTCCATTTCCCGCTCACCGCTCACTGTCCGCCAAGTCCTACCTAACCCTCAGGCCTCGTCGAACTTACGCGAGAACAGCTGCTCGAGTTCCGTCAGCATTTGAGGACCATCGTCACCGGTGGCGATAAACTTGACCTGAGAGCCTTTGGCCGCAGCCAGCATCATGAGGCCCATGATGCTCTTTCCATTGACCTGCTCGTCGTCTTTTTCGACCAGGATCTCGGCTTTGTATTTGTTGGTGACCCGCACGATCATCGCAGCCGGACGCGCGTGAATGCCCATCTTGTTTTGCACAAGAAGTTCCTTCACGTGGGTGGCTGCGGTTGTGGTATCACTCTTTTCCATTGCGATGCGACGAGAGCGTCGAGTTAAAGGAAACGGACAAAATCGGACGTGGTCCGGCTTGCAACCACAAAGACCCCCTCATGCCTGCCTTCGCCATCATCGTTCCGTGTCGTTTGGAGTCGACGAGGTTTCCGCGAAAGCTATTGCATGTTATTAATGGTAAGCCGCTTGTGATATGGGTCGCGGAGCGCATTGCCGAGCAGGCCCCCGATCTTCCGCTCTGGTTTGCGGTCGACCATGAATTATTGGCGCAATGCATTGAGAGTGCTGGGTTTAGGGCGATAATGACTGATTCAGGGCATCCGAGCGGGACCGATCGGATCGCACAGGCGAACCGCAGGGTGCGTGCCAGTTATGTGATCAACGTGCAGGCGGATGAACCCCTCGTTTCGAACAGCCAGATCCAGTCGCTCGCCCAGCTGATCCAGGGCGACTGTCCGATGGCCACCTTGTGCACTCCCTTTAAACGCGCGGCCGACTTCAGGAATCCGAATCAGGTCAAGGTGGTGATCAGCAAAGCCAACCGGGCGCTCTATTTTTCCCGCTCACCGATTCCCTATGCGCGCGACTCGGGCGGGGAAGTCGATGACGCGTGGGTCGCCGCGAATCCGTGCTTCAAGCACCTCGGGCTTTACGCATACAAGGCCGACTTCCTGGAGCGTTTTGTGAGCCTGCCGCCGGGCAAACTCGAGGTGATCGAAAAGCTCGAGCAACTGCGTGTGCTCGGAGCCGGTTACCCGATCGCGATTGACGTCACCGAGGATCCTTCGATCGGCGTCGACACTGCCGAGGACGCCGAGAAATTCGCGGCGCACCTCGGGCGCCAGGTGTAGGGCGCCATCGCCGAATGCCGCCTCAATAGTGCGGTGCGACGGAAGTTGTAGGAGCGGCTTTACGCCGCGATGATTAGGCTG
>DASZXI010000043.1:0-23412 GCA_035545955.1 Candidatus Didemnitutus sp.
TGTCGCGCAGGCTCTGTCGATAGGTCAATTGCGCGAACACCATCGCGGCAAAGTGATCGTAAACCGAGAAACGACGCGGCGCTCGCCGCATCGGAAACAGACGGGCACATCGCTCCACCTCCGTGCGATCAATGCCCTCCAGCAGCTGGGAGAAAATCATGCGACCAGAGTTCATGTCCGCAGCATGACCTCCCTCGCTGCGGCCTCCGAAAACCAAATCGAAGACACGCTCCCGGCGCGACTAGCTCCTACTGCTCTGCAACTACCAAAACCGGCGCGACTCCTTAATCAGACAGGCGTGCGTTCAACATTCAACTTTCAACTGCATGCCTCCGTCTCGGTCCCTCAACCTTCAACTCTCAACCCTCAACCGGATCCAATTCCCCTCACGCGATCGCCACGAACGTCCCCGTGTATTCGACGGCGGGTTTTCCATTCGCCCCGGCGATGGTCGCGTGGAGATCCATGCGGGCCTTGTGATAACGCTGCAGATCGGAAACGAATTTCGCCACGCGGCCCGCCGCGGGACGGGGACAGGTGGCCGTCAAGGAACCGGTGACCGGTTCACGATAGCTGGCCGCCGAGCGCTTCACGACGACGTGTCCGTCGATGCCGGCTTCGCGCAGCAGCGTCCAGACGACCGCGTAACAGGCGAGCGTCGGCAGGTTGTGCAGCGAGCCGCCAAATGCGGTGCCGAGGTGATTCCGATTTGGCGCGAGCGGCGCCTCAAGAACGAGGCGGTCGCCGTTGCTTTCGACAACCCGCAGTTCCATGGCGCGGGTGAGCGGAATCTTGTCGTGCAGGAAGCGCTCGAGGTCCTGGCGCTGGAGGCTTTCGGGGACGATGTTGCTCATTCGCCGATGATCTTCACGAGAACACGCTTTTTTCGGCGGCCGTCAAATTCCCCGTAGAAGATCTGTTCCCACGGACCAAAATCCAGCTGGCCGGCGGTGATCGCGACGACCACCTCGCGGCCCATGATCTGGCGCTTCAGATGCGCGTCGGCATTGTCCTCGCCGGTTCGATTGTGCTCGTAGGCGCTGTGCGGCTTTTCCGGCGCGAGTTTTTCCAGCCAGCGCTCGTAGTCGGCATGAAGCCCCGACTCGTCGTCGTTGATGAAGACGGAGGCGCTGATGTGCATGGCATTGACGAGACACAGGCCCTCGCGCACGCCGCTGGCTTTCACGGCGGCCGCGACCGACGCCGTGATGTTGAGGAACGCGCGACGGGTCGGCGTGTCGAACCAAAGCTCCTGGCGCAGCGATTTCACAAAAAACCGTTAAGCGGAGCGTTCCCGTGCGCCAAGCCCGCAATCGCCTTCCGCCGGGGTTGCCAAAGCGGTGACGCGGACCAATGCTCCCAGCGATGACTCTTCGCCGCCGCCGTGCCGGCACGAAAAAAAGCCGTTGGTTCCTCTGGTTGCTGGGCATCCTGGCGGTCTTGATGCTCGTGGCCTGGCTCGTGGTTCCCCCCATCGCGCGGAGTCAGGCGGAAAAGCAGCTGACGGCGGCGCTGCACCGACCGGTGACGATCGGCCGCCTGTCGATCAATCCGATCGCGCTTACCGCCACGATCGAGGATTTCGCGATCCACGAGCCGAAGGGTAAGGAAATCTTCCTTGGCTGGGACCGCCTGTTCGTGAACTTCGAACTGATCTCGCTCTTTCGGAAGAAATGGAAGTTTTCGGAGATCGACCTCGATGGGCCGCACGCCCTGGTCGTCCGGAATGCGGACGGCTCGCTGAATTTTTCCGACCTGCTGACGAACACGCCGCCCGCGCCGACGAAAGGTGCGCCTGCTCCCACGGCGCTGCGCCCGCTGGTCATCACGCGTTTCAAGCTCACCAACGCGCGCCTCGAGTTTGTCGACCGCTCGCGTCGCCAGAATTTCGCGACCCGGCTCGGCCCGGTCGGATTCACCGTTTCGGATTTCCACACCGTCGGCAGCGAACAGTCGCCCTACAGCTTCGAGGCGGTGACCGAACTCGGCGAAAAATTCTCCTGGCACGGGTGGGTCGAGTCGACGCCCTTCCGGTCAGGGGGCGACTTCGGTGTCACCGGTCTGGTGCTGAAAAAGTACACTCCCTACTACGCGGACCGGACCGGTGTTGACCTGGTGGACGGTCGCCTGACCGTGAGCGGGAAGTATCTGGTCAGCTTTGACGCGGCGAACCAGGCGATGAAGCTTTTCGACGGCGCGGTGAAGGTGCGCAACATCAAGCTGGTTGAGCGCGGCTCGGGCGAGTCGCTCTTCGAGCTGCCCGCGGGAGACGTCACCGGAATTACCGCGGACGGCACGACGCTTTCGGCCGGCGTGAAATCGGTCGTGCTCGACCAGGGACGGGTCCGCGTACGACGGGAAAAGGATGGATCCCTGAATCTGATGCAGTTGCTGCCGCCGAATGTGGCAGCGCCTTCTTCGACCGCTGCGGAGTCTGAATCTCCGCGTGCTGCGCTTCCGAGCATCAAGATCGACGACGTTCTCGTCTCGGGCTGGAACATCGAGGCCGAGGATCTCGCGGCACCTTCGCCGGCCCATTTCGGCCTCAGCGAGGTGGGCGCGCATTTGAAAAACGTCACCCTGGCCGACGGAGCGACGTTGCCCTTCGAAGTGGCTTTACGCTGGCAACCCCAGGGAACGGTGCGGGCGCTCGGCTCCGTCGTGCTCAAACCGCTTAAGGTGGGTTTCAAGGTCGATATCGATTCGCTCGGTCTCCTGCCGTTGAGTCCGTATCTCGAGCGCTTCGTCAATGTGCGCCTGGCCGATGGCGTGCTTTCCGTGAAGGGTGACGGAACAGCCGCGTTGCCGGAGAGCGGCCCGCCGCAGGTGACGTTCGCGGGCAATGCCTGGCTCGAGCGCTTCAGTTTGCTCGACACGGCGCACGTGGAGGAACTCGCCGGATTTTCCGACCTGATCGTCAGCGGGATGAAGGTCGCAACGGCACCGGAAATGTCCGCCTCGATCGAGGAAGTGAACCTGAACGGCCCCTATGCGCGGGTGGATCTTGATCGCGACGGCAAGCTCAACCTCGCCTCGCTCATCCCACCGGCCCCGGCCAAGCCAGCAGCCGAAACCCAGCCCGCGCTGGCCGCGCCTGCCCCGAAAATCGAGGTCGCGCGCGTCGTGTTGAACGGCGGCGATTTTTCGCTGCGCGACCAGTCCATCTCGCCGGCCGTCCGGCTGGGCATGACCTCTTTCGGCGGCACGCTGACCGGGCTTTCGTCGGAGAATCCCGGTCGCGGCGAGGCGGACCTGAAGGCGACGCTGACCGGTGGAACTGCGATGACGATCAAAGGGCGCTTCGATCCGCTGGCGAAGAACATTTTCGTCGATGCCAAGGTCGGCCTCGACGGCTTCGACCTCGTGCCCTTCAGTCCGTATTCCGGCAAGTACGCCGGCTACGAGCTCGCGCGCGGCAAACTGTTCGTCGACGTGACCGCCAAGGTGGCCGACCGCAAGATCGACATGGCGAATGTCGTCACGCTGAACCAGTTCACGTTCGGACGCGCGACCAACAGTCCGGACGCGACGAAGCTGCCGGTGCGCTTCGGGGTCGCCTTGCTCAAGGACCTCGACGGCAAGATCGTCCTCGACGTGCCGGTCGACGGCAGTCTCGACGATCCGGATTTCCGCATCGGGCGCGTGGTGTGGCGCGTGATCGGCAATCTCCTGACCAAGGCGGTGGCGTCGCCGTTTTCGATGCTGGGCGCGATGTTCGGCGGCGGCGGCGAGGAGCTGAGCTTCCAGGAGTTCAATGGCGGCGAGTCGACGCTGACGCCCGACGGATTGAAGAAGCTGGACACCCTGACGAAGGCGCTGACGCAACGGCCCGGCCTGAACCTGAACCTGGAGGGAAGTTACGATGCGGCCGTGGACACCGACGTCCTGCGCCAGGCGAAATTCGTCGAACAGGTCCGGCGCGCGATCTGGGAATCGCGTCATGCCATCGACCCCAACATTCCGCCACCGGAACAGATCGAGATTTCGCCGGCGGACACGAATGCGATGATCAAGCGGCTTTTCGACCAGAAGTTTCCGCCGGGCAGCGAGCTGGGCACACCCCTTCCGCCGCCGCCGCAGGTGGCGCCGCCGGCGCCGCCCTCGGGCAATCTGCTGCAACGGGTCATCGATTTCGTCACCCTGAAACGCCCGCGTGAGCTCGGAGCTTACAGGGTTGCGCAGCAAAAGGCGCAGAAGGATTACGTGAAGGAGCTGAAATCGGCCGCGGACACCGGCCTGCCGGTGGACGAGATGACCGCGCGTCTGCTCACGACGGTCACGGTTACGCCGGAGGATTTGCAGGCGCTTGCGGACGCGCGCGTGCAGCGGGTGCGCGACTATCTGGCGAATGAGGGACACATCGCTCCCGAACGGTTGTTCGTGACGAAGCCGCAAGACGACACCGCGGCGGCAAACCCCAACGGCAAGGGCGCGCGCGTTTTCCTGAAGTTGGAGTGACATGGACTGTCGCCCGCACTGCGGAGCCTGCTGCATCGCGCCGAGCATTTCCTCGCCCATTCCGGGGATGCCTCATGGCAAACCCGCTGGGATCCCCTGCGTGCAATTGCTGCCCGATTATCGCTGTGCGCTGTTTGGCCGGCCGGAGCGACCGGCGTTCTGTTCCGGCCTGCGGCCCAACGAGGAAATGTGCGGTCGCGATCGCGATGAGGCCCTGGCCCGGCTGGCCAATTGGGAGGTCTTGACCGACCCTGCCCGCGAATAAAAACAGCGGGCTTGCGGCAACCGACCGCGCGGATGAGCGTCTAACGTGAGCATGAGGATCCCTGTATTCATCGCGGTCATACTGCTCGGACTCGCCGGCTGCCAGACCGTCGACATCACCTCGGAAGTCACGCGCGACGTTCGCTCGTATCATCACGTGTTCGTGCGCACGGCGTCCAATGACAGCGCGCACGTCGACCAGGCGATCGTCCAGGAACTGCAGCGCCTCGGCTACGACGCTTCCTATGGTCCGCGCACCATGGCACCCGACAACACCGAGATCTACCTCGAGTATACCGCGCAGTGGGACTGGGATTTTCGGACGTATCTCATCCGGCTCAACGTGATCGTGCGTGACGCGCGGTCGGACGTTAAGCTGGCCAGCGCCGGGATTTTTCATCCCGGGTACACCAACAAGAGTCCCGATCAGCTCGTGCGTCTGATCCTGAAGCCCGTTTTCGGCCCGAAGAAATAGCGGGCGGATCGGGGTGTCGCGCTGGGAGATGCCTTGGTCAGGTGGAGCGGCTTGCCCTCAAGATGCTGAACGCGTTGAGGGCAACGCGTTCCACGTCGACCGGGTTTCCCGGCTTTCCGTGTCATCAGTGTGTTCCGTGGGCAGTCGGGGTCGTCCTGGCGGGGTTCGGCCCATTCGACAGGCTCGAATCGAATCGCTTCTCTTTTTCGTGAGCCTTGGTGAGTTTCGTGGGGGATCGTATTGGCGGGGTTCGGCGACCCCGCCCTACATCACGGATCAATCCATCCCGTTGATCGCCTTGTAGGTGAAGGCGGCTACGGCGCCGCCGGCGAAATTGGCGACGAGGAAAACCCAGAAGGCCGGCCAGGCGACGATTCCCATCGTGCAGAGGCCGACGGCGACCGCGGGATTGAACGCGCCGCCGGAAATTGAGCCGACCGCGAACGCACCCGTCATTACCGTGAACCCGATCGCCAGACCGTAGAACGAATTGCCATTCGTGCCCTTGGCGGTGGCGGTGTTGAGCACGGCCCAGACGAGGGCGAACGTGAAGAGGAATTCCGCGAGGAGCGCGGGCCCGACCTCGGGGGTGAACGCCGGCGAGAGCGCGGCGACCTTGGCCATGAAACCGGTCTTGAGCGCCTTGACCGCGACCGAGGCCACCAGCGACGCGGCCACTTGGGAAATCATGTACGGCACGACGTCGCCCGTCGGACATTTCCCGCGCAGCCAGACGCCAAGGGTCACCGCCGGATTGAAATGCCCGCCGGAGATGTGTCCGCCGGCGAAAATCATGACCATCAGCGCGGAACCGATGGCAATCGGGGCGAGATTGCCCGCGCCGGGATTGATCACGGTCATGCCAATCGTGAAGACGAGGAAGAAGGTGCCGATGAATTCGACGAGGTATTTTTTCATGGGGTAGTGTGTATCCGGCATTTCATCCCGTCGGGAACAGCGGGTCGAGAGGGAAACCGGCCGTTGCATCCGGGATTGTCTTGCGCCGGACCCGGTCCGGACATTCGTTTCGGGCCATGTCCGCCCCCGCCGCGCCGAAGGTGATTTTCTCGATGATGGGTGTCTCGAAGAAGATCGAGCGAAAGGAAATCCTGCGCGACATCTCCCTCTCGTTTTTCTACGGCGCCAAGATCGGCGTGCTCGGCCTCAACGGGTCGGGCAAGTCGTCGCTGATGCGAATCCTGGCCGGCCGCGATCGCGAGATCGAGGGTCGGGTGTCCTTCGAGGAAGGCTACACCGTTGGATTGCTGGAACAGGAGCCGGCCTTGACGCTGGGAGCGACGGTGCGGTCCTGCGTCGAGGAAGGAGTCAGGCATCTGACCGACCTGACCGCGGCGTACGATGCCACCTGGGATGAGCTTTCGGCGGCGGCCGACGATGCGGCGCGCGACGCGATCACGGCGCGCCAGGGCGAATTGCAGGAGAAAATCGACGCGCTGGGTGCCTGGGACACCGGTCCGCAGGTCGAGATGGCCATGGAGGCGCTGCGTTGTCCGGCGGGCGACCAGGGGGTGGACCGTTTGTCCGGCGGCGAGCGTCGCCGCGTGGCGCTGGCCCGGCTGCTCCTGCAGAAACCGCACGTGCTGCTGCTCGACGAGCCCACCAACCATCTCGACGCCGAAAGCGTGCAGTGGCTGGAGCAGCATCTGGCCCGCTACGAGGGTACCGTCATTGCCGTCACGCACGACCGCTACTTTCTCGACAATGTGGCCGGCTGGATTCTCGAGTTGGATCGCGGACACGGCATTCCGTGGAAGGGGAATTACTCCTCGTGGCTCGAACAGAAGCAGCGGCGCCTCGAGATCGAGCAACGCACCGAGGACCGTCGTCAAAAAGCCATGGCCCGCGAACTCGAGTGGATCCGTTCGTCCGCCAAGGCGCGGCAGGCCAAGGGACAGGCGCGCATCAATGCCTACGAGCAGATGCTCAAGCAGGACGTGGCCGAGCAGGAGCGCAAGTTCGAGATCATCATTCCGCCCGGACCGCGGCTCGGCACGCTGGTCGTCGAGGCGCAGAAGGTCGCCAAGGCCTACGGCGAGAATCTTCTCTTTGATGAATTGTCGTTCTCGTTGCCGCCAGGCGGCATTGTCGGCGTGATCGGCCCGAACGGTGCGGGCAAGACGACCTTGTTCAAATTGATCACGGGCCTCGAAAAGCCGGATCGCGGCAGCTTCAAGGTCGGCGAGACGGTCAAGTCCGCCTACGTCGAGCAATCCCGCGAGTCCCTGCGCGACGATCGCACCATCTGGGAGGTGATCAGCGACGGACAGGAAATGATCCAGCTCGGACCGCGGACGGTGAACAGCCGTGCCTACTGCGCCCAGTTTGGGTTCACCGGTGCCGACCAGCAGAAAAAGGTGGGCATCCTGTCGGGCGGCGAACGCAATCGCGTGCTGCTCGCGCGCGTGCTGAAGAGCGGAGCCAATCTCCTGCTGCTCGACGAGCCCACGAACGACCTCGACGTGAATTCCATTCGTGCGCTCGAGGAAGGCCTGGAGAATTTCGCCGGCTGCGCGGTGGTCATTTCGCACGACCGCTGGTTCCTCGACCGCATCGCGACGCACATCCTCGCCTTCGAGGGCGAAAGCACGGTGCATTGGTTTGCGGGAAACTATTCCTCGTACCTCGAGGATTTCCGTCGGCGCAAGGGACGCGACGCTGACCAGCCGCACCGGCTCAAGTACCGGAAATTCGCGCGGTAAGTCTTTTCTTACAGGTCGCAGAGTCCGCGGATCAAACAAGCAAGGTAGGGCGGGACCGCTGGGCCCGCCGCCCTGTTGACTCGGCGGGCCCAGCGGTCCCGCCCTACCCAAGACGCCTCTCCGCGATCTTTGCGGTCTCCTGTGAAACCCAGCCCGCGGCCAATCACGCCGCCCGTTTTTCGGTCGGGGTGGCGGCGAGGATGACCTGACGCGCCTGCTCGGCCTGATCGGGCGTCACGGCGATGCGTTGGGGGCGATGCCAGCCGACCAATACCAATCCGGCGCAGGCATCACCGCGCATCAGCGGCATCAGCAAGAACGCACCCGGGAAAGCCGGGGCGGCACGCAGCCAGTCCGGCAGATAGGGCAGGATGGAAAGCATTCCCGTGTCATGGATGAGCACGTGCTCGCGCCGCGCCAGGCAGATGCCGAATACGGTTCGCTCCGATTTGTTGACGACTCCCCGGGCGCGCACCGCGGCCGCCTGCGCGCCGTCGGCATGGGCGAGATGGAAAACACCGGCGGCCGGCGCGGGCTCGAACAGCCAGCATTCATCGCATTTGAAGATCTCCCGGACGCGAACGACCGCTTCCGCATGCGCGTCGACGGCCGGCGCTCGGGACGATGTCGTGGGCGGATTGGACGCGCGACGACGCGGCTCGAAGCGGGCGGCCGGGGCGGGCTTGGCTTTGCGACGGACCGGTGCATCCGATTTCTCCTCGCGGTCGTCGGAAATCTTGCGCGCGTGCGCGGCCAGGTAGCGGAGCCCGCGCGTCGACCAGTTGCCGAGGCTGCTGTGCTGGGAAAACGTGTGGATGTGTTCGGCAGTTTCGACGACCGCCGTCTCGATCGACTGACCCACCCCCGGCAGGAGTTTCTCGAAGCGCGCGGCCAGGGCCTTCGCGTCGTCGGCAAATTTCTCGGGATCGCCGTCGAGGGCGAGCCGGGCCATGCGACCGCCGAGATCGACCATTCCCAGGAGGCGCGATCCCAGGGTGGTGGCGGACGTGCCGCCCATGATTTCCGGGTGACAGTCGCGCAGGCTTTGCGTGACCTCCGGGGAGAGGCGGACGAAGCCCAGCAGTTCGCGGCTGACCTCGATCGGCGTCACTCCGAATTGGGCGCGAAAGGCATCGTCCTCGGGCATGTCGATTGCGGCGTCGACGGCGATCCGATAGTGTTCGATCGAAACCGCCGGGAGAATGATCAGGCCGAACTGACGGAGAGCGGCGCAGGTGAAGGCGAGTTCGGGATCAACGCTGCCCAGCGCTTTCGCGCAGCTTTGTGCGAGCAGGCTGGCGCACAGGGCGCGGGCGGCGGCCTCGCGTTGTTCGGGCGGGTTGAATGAGCCGTCGCTGTTCTCGATCAGCATCAGCGAAACCGCCAGGTTTCGCACGCGCTGGAACCCGATCTGGTGGATCGCGTGGGTAATGGATGCGAGCGGCGCGATGTTGGGATTGTGGACGATGGTGTTGGCGACCGTCAGGACCCGGCAAAGCACGGCGGCGTCGCGTTCCACCAGGTCGGCGATCTCCGAGACCGTCGCTTTGCCGACATCGGTCGAGATCGTCTCGATGAGCTTGAGCAATTCGGGCAGGCCCGCGCCCCGGCCGTCGCGGAGAGCGGCACGCGCACGTTCGAGGGTTTCCGAAGCCTCAAGGGCAGGGGGCATCCAATCTGAAATCGGCGTCTGCCCGGCGGCTTTAAGCCGAATCGATAACTGTCTGCTAGAACCCGAAAAGACGGGCCATCGACCGCCGATCCTTCTTGGTCGGCCGCCCGCGGCCTCTTTCCCGGGCCAGCATGTGCTCGATTCCGGCCTGTTTCGCCCGTGCATATTCTTCCGGGGGAGTGAGATCCAACGCGAATTGCGGCACGAGCTTGGCGGCGACGCGGGAGCGCGGAATATCCACAATCTTCAACGTTTTGGTGATCAAGCCAATGCGGACGGTGACGACCTCCCCCACGTGGACGTCGCGGCCGGGCTTGGCTGGCAATCCATTGACCTGCACAGAGTTGCCACGACAGGTATCCGTGGCATCACTTCTTGTTTTGAATGCGCGAACGCTCCAAAGCCACTTGTCTAGTCGGCAGTCGTGCATAGCCTCGGAGTGTGAGCCAAAGCCGACGCGAGTCTTCCCGCAACTCCGATCCGAAGTCCCGCCGGCGCCGGCAGGTCGTGGCGCGGGCGCTGCCGATCGGTGTTTGGAAGGCGCGCGTCTGCTACACGGCGCCCAAGAACGGCTCCCGGGCCAGTTTTGATCCGTCGGGCCGGTGAGTGAACAGGCCGCCTTGCGCGGGCAGGATTGATTTGTCTCCGGCGGATCGGCGGTCTTCTTGGTCGGCCACGCTATGTTCGTCGCCCGATTTCTCGAAGTGGTTATTCCCGTGATGCTCGTGGGAGTCGGATTGGGAATGGTGATTCGCCTGGCGCGTGGAACGCCCGAGGCGGCCGAGCGCAAGCGTTGGCTGCATTCGACCGCGGTTTGGCGGACCTTTGTCCAAGTGCTGCTGGTCGTGGCGGTTTATTTCTTCCTGACGCGATTCTTCCGGTGAGGTGGAGCGCGTTGTCCTCAACGCGCTGATCGATCGAGGCATTGGGTGCTCGATGCGTTTAAGCGTCTTGAGGGCGAGTCGCTCCAACCGATCTACCTGCCATGCCGCCGTTCCCAGGCGAAAAGGTATTGCTGGGCCAACCCGGCAGCGCCGGAGAAGTGAGTCCGACCGAACTGGGCCAGTTGGGCGGCTTTCCAGCCTTCGAGTCGATAGCGGCGCGCCATGGCCTTGAGAATCCACGTGTCGACGGGAAAGGCCTCGAGACGGCCGGCACCAAACAGCAGCACGCAATCGGCAACCTTTTCACCGACTCCGGGCAACTCGAGCAGGCGGTCCTTCGCGGTGGCGTACGGCAGGCTTTCGGTCTCCTCGAGCCAGCCCGGACGACTCGCGAGGAAGCGGGCGACCTGGTGGATGTAGCGGGCCCGGAATCCCAGCAGGCAGGCTCTGAGTTCTGCCTCGGGGACATCGGCGAGTTCGGCCCACGTGGGCAGGCGATGATGAGTGCCCCCGATCGGACTTCCGTGGCGTTTGGCCAGAAGAGCCACCATCTGTTTGATCTGCACGATCTGCTTCGTGGCGCTGCACAGGAACCCCAGCAGCGTTTCCCCGAATGGCTGGCGCAGAATTCGCAGTCCCGGATACGCCTCGAGACACTGCCGTAAATGAGTGTCGCTTCGCCAGGGCAGGGTATCCGAAATTGCGCCCCACGACACGTCGGCCCCGAGATAGCGGGCGAGCGCGGGACGCGTGGCCGCCAGTTCGCCGTCGGGTGCGCGCCAGGTGGGAACCATTCCGCACCGGATTTGCACGACGTGCCCCGACCATATTCCGGTCCAGAGCGTCGTGTCGTCCGCATCAGGCGCATGCGTCCACCGAAAGGCCTGTCCGCCATCGAGGGTTTCGCGAAGGGTCTCCGCGGCCGGACGCCAGTCACCCGGCAGCGGCTGCCACTCGCTCCAATCGAAGGCGCCTGCGGGGGACGTTGCCGGAGCTGCTCGATTTCGCGCCGGGGTGCGCGCGGCCCGGCTCATGGCAAGACGCTCAAAGGTTCGCGGGCTTCTCCCACAAATAGCTCTTCTCCGAGGCCAGAATCGTCCCCGTCGCGTCCTCGACATCCAGCCGCCACGCGACCGCATGGGTGTCCTTGCCGGGCCAGTCCGCGCTGGTCAGGCCGAGATCGAACAGGGAGGTGCCGGCGGGCAGCGTCTGGGCGAAGGTGAAGATTTTGGGCGTGCCGGAGTCGGGGCTGACCACGTGGACGACGAACTTGACCGGCACCGCGGGACCGTCGTTGGCAATCCGGGCCAGGAAATAATAGCCGCCGCGCTCGGCCGGGTGCGTGCGCAGGATGATTTCGCCGCCGGTGTTTTCCTTGCCGTTGAAATATTCCGAAATGCGTTTGAATGACGCCGCATCGCGCCAGCCCGCGTAGGCGCGTTCGAGATGCACGGCCTGCGGTGGCGGCGGGGCGGCGCGGACGGACAGTGCCGCGGCGGACACGATCAGGCAGGCGGTCAGCAAACGCATGGTCGCAACCTTTCGCGTCGACGAGCGCCACGCAAGCCGGGAAGGGTCAGGGTGACTGAAGGTAAACATATTGGTAGCGGCGAAATACCAGCGGAGCGGGCACCCAGCCCTTGACGGCGGGGTCGATCAGGTAGGTTTGGGCTCCCAAATGGACCGGTGCGACGGGCGCTTGCTCCAGAATAAGTTGCTCGGCCTGCTGGAAAATCTCGAAGCGCTTGACTGGGTCGAGGGTGTGCGCCGCCTCGTCGAGCAAATGATCGTAGTCGGCATTCTTCCAGCCCGTCCAATTGTAGGCGCTGTCTCCGGTGAAGAGTCCGAGATACGTGACCGGGTCGGGGAAATCGGCCGTCCAGGCCGCCAGTGAAATCGAATAGTCCAGATGCTGCTGGTTCTGGATCCAGATCTTTTGCTCGACCGGTGCGAGGGTGAGACGGACGCCAAGTTCCTTGAGCCAGATTGCCTGGATCGCCTCGGCAAGCTTCGGGCTGACTTCATCGTTGCGACACTGCATTTCGATTTCCGGCAGACCTTTCCCGCCGGGAAATCCGGCTTCGACGAGCAGCTGACGAGCCTGGACAAAATCGACCGGCACCCTGGCGCGCGCGGTGTAACCGCCGGTGCCGGGAGGGGTCAGCGAGCCGGCGGCCAGCCGGCTGCCCTGAAGCACCGTGCGAACGAGTGTGTCGCGGTCGAGCGCGAGAGAGAGCGCGCGCCGGACCCGGACGTCGCCGAGGGGGGCACGCGTGACGTTCAGGCGGAGGAAATTGATCTGCGCCTGTGGATCGAGGCGAAGTTGCTCGGGGTTGTGCTCGCGCCACGCGGCGATCTTGTCGAGTGGCAGGAAAAACGTCA
Organism: Candidatus Didemnitutus sp.; assembly: GCA_035545955.1. GTDB lineage: Bacteria > Verrucomicrobiota > Verrucomicrobiia > Opitutales > Opitutaceae > Didemnitutus. Next base: position 12,856 of record DASZXI010000043.1, read on the forward strand.
CGTGCAACTGTCCCGCGCGAAAACTGCGTTCCTCGGCTCCCGGATTTTCAAGCGGCAGAAAAGTAAGTTGCTCGAGTTTGGTCTTGGCCGCTTCCCAGTGGTACGGGTTTTTCACCGTCACGATGCGCGAATTCGGCGTCCATTCCTTCAGCATGAACGGGCCGTTGCCGACGTGGTTGCCCGCGCGGGTCCAGGGCGTGCCGCGCTTTTGCATTCCGTCGAAGCGCGCCACGACCCGCGGATTGATCGGAAACCAGGCCGGCAGGGACACGAGTGCGGGCAGGTAGGGAGTGGGGTGATCGAGCGTGATGACGAGTGTGCGATCATCCGGTGCGGCGAATCCGACCTGACCAAAGTCCGTGATCTTGCCGCCATTGAAGGCCTCCGCATTGCGAACCGAATAAAAGTACCAGCCGTTTTCCGCGGCAAGCTTGGGGTCGAGCGCGCGATGCCAGGAGGCGACAAAGTCCGCGGCCGTCAGCGGCTCGCCATTGGACCACTTCAATTGCGGGCGAAGATGGAAGGTCCAGGCCAGTCCGTCGGCGGACGATTCCCATTTTTCCGCGGCGGCGGGCACGGGCTTGGTCGACTGTTCGTCCAGCGCGGTCAGGCCGTCGAACAGGGCCATCATGATATTCTGATCCGAGAGCACCGTGACGACCTGAGGATCGAGATCCTGCGGCTCGGCTCCGTTGCCGACCAGGAGCGATTGGGTCCGGTCGCCGGCTTCCACCGCGGTTTCGCGGCGGGAGCACGAAACCGAGAACAGGCCCGTCGCGGCGAGAAGCAGGACGAGGCAGTGGCGCGGCATGGGGGCATGGAAACCGGAAATCCGGTTCCGGCAAGGCCGGCGTGGCACGGTTCCGAGCAGTCGAGAGCGCAGACCTGAGAGTCCGGAGACCGTTTGCCGGGAATGAACATTTCGATACTTCCGCGGGCGAATTGCTCACCAAACGGTTGCACCTGTCGACGGGAGCGGATCGGGCTCAAGTCGCGCGTTCCGTGACCGATGCAAGGGTTTGCTCCGGTGAAAAACGATCCGTCCACCCTCGAAAAACGCAGCCTGCTGCCGGTCGCCCGGGAAAATCACCAGGCGGGATTGTTGCGCTATGCCACCCAGCTGTTGCGCGGGGATGGTGGCAAGGCGCGTGATGTGGTGACGGCAACCTTCAACCGCCTGCAGGACCAGCCGGTGGAGGAGATCGAGGACATTTTGCCGGAGTGGCTGTTTGCGGAGTGCCGCCGACAGGCCTTGCGGATTGCGCCCCGCGATGCCGGCGCATCCAACGACGGACCCGATGGTGGGGATGTCACCGGCCCGGATGACGGTGCGGAGTCCGAAGATCCGCTGACAACCATGCGCCGGCTGTTCGACCGCCTCACGCCGAAGCAGCAGGAAGCCCTGCGTCTGCATTTTCAGGACGGATTTGGAGTGAAGGACATTGCCTTCATCACCGAATTGACTCCGGCCAACGTCGGCACCCTGGTGCACAACGCCGTCGTGCGGCTCGGTCGTGAGCTGCACGCGCACCGGGCCGGCAAGGATGCACCCGAGTCGAAGCTCGCATCAGCGCGCGACCCGCGTCTCTCCTTGTTTGCCTTGGGCGAACTCGAGGATCGCGAGCGCAAGGCGTTCGAGTCGTCCTTGGTGGATCGCAAGGCGGCGGGAGAGAAAATCGATGAGTTGCGGGCCGCCTGCGATTTGATCGGCCGGTCGCTGTCGGTTGATCCCGCGCAGGTCCGGCGCTCGCGAAAAAAGAAAAAAAACTCCGGTGGCCTTGGACTTTGGTTTCGATTTCCGCGCGTTCTGGCGCCGGTTGGCGCGCTGGCGGCCCTGGGTTTCGCGCTATTCTTCTTCCTTCGGCGGGAGGAGGCGCCGCCGGCGACGGCAACATCGGACGTGGATTTCCGGCTCAAGGCGGCGGATTGGCCAACCCCGGCGGCGGCACCGTCGGAGAAAAGTCGTTCCGTGGGCGCCGGAGCGGGTGCGTCGGAGTCTGGTGGCCATGGTTCGTCCACGAGCGCACGCGACGCGCTTTCCATGCCCGCGACGATTGAGACGGCGACGCCTTCATTCAATGCAGTCGATGCGAGCAATCCGGGCGCGGAAAGCACTGCCGATGCCGCCACACCCGACGCCGACGACCCGGAACCGCTTTCCACCGGCCCGGCGGCACGCGCCCGCGGACGGACCGGAGAGATTGTGGGCGGTGAACAGGCCGCACGGGAGACCGGGGAATCAACTCATGAATTGTCTGAAGGGAAAAAGCCGGAAACGACGGAGGATACTTCTGCTCCGGTATCCGAAGGGACCGAGAAGAAGCCGGATGGATCGACGGTATCGCCGAAATCCATTCCGACGGGAACGGCGAAGTCCGCTTCGGAAGCCCCGGGCGAGAAGTCAAAGAAGACCAAGTCGCAGGCGTCGGTTTCGGAGCTCGCGGGCGACGTCGACTCGCGCGCGGTGATTGACCTGAAGCGCAGCCTGGCGCTGGGCGTGACGCCGCCGCGCGACACCGTGCGGATCGAGCAACTGTTGAATTATTTTCCCTACGCCTACGCGCCGCCGGACGGTTCGGCGGATTTTGCGGCGGCGCTCGAAGTCGCGCCCGCGCCCTGGTCGCGCGGAAACCTGCTGGTCCGCGTGGCGATCAAGGCGAAGGAAATCCCGCCCCCAGTCCGGCCTTCCGCCAATGTGGTGTTGCTGATCGACACGTCGGGTTCAATGTCGGCGTCGAACCGCCTTCCCCTGGTCAAGGAGGCCGCGCGTCTCATGCTCGATCGACTCCGGCCGGATGATCGGGTGGGCATTGTGACCTACGCGGGCGAGTCCCGTCTCACGCTCGCGCCGACTCCCGTGTCCCAGGCGCGGAAAATCCGCTCAGCGATCGACCGTCTCGAGGCCGGGGGCATGACCAATGGCGGGGCCGGATTGGAACTCGCCTACGAGCTCGCGGCCGCGCATGTCGTCCGCGACGGACCGAACGCCGTGATCCTCTGCACGGACGGCGATTTCAATGTCGGCCCGACCAGCGAGTCGGCGCTCGCGGAATTGATCGACCATTGGGGCAGGACGCCCGTGCACCTCAGTATTTTTGGGTTCGGTCGCAACGGCCGGATCGATCCGCGTCTCGAGGCGCTGGCGATTCGCGGACACGGCACCAGCGGATACGTCAACACCGGGCGCGAGGCCGAACAGGTTTTGGCGGGCGAAATGAACGGCCTGTTCAAACCGGTGGCGCGAGACCTCTCGATGAAGGTTTCCTTCAACGACGCCGCGGTCCGTCATCACGAGTTGCTCGGGTACGAGACGCCCGAGGGTGATTCCTCCAATCATGGATTTTCGCGCTCCGCGCCGGCGATCCTGCCGGGCCAATCCTTCACCGCGCTTTACGAAGTCGAAGCGGAGCCCGGGCTTTCCCCCGTCGGGAAATTGCTGGATCTGCGGCTGAACTACCGTCGCGGCGACGAATCCGGATTCCGGCATCAGGAAATCCCGCTGGTTCGCGGTTCGGGCATTTTTCGCGACGCGAGCCGGGACTTCCGGTTTGCGACCGCAGTGGCGGCCCTGGGGTTGGTGCTCCGGCAGGCGCCGCAGGCGGAAGGGATCACGCTCGATCAAGTTGATGCCTGGGGACGCGAGTCGCTCGGCGACGACATCGGTGGCTATCGTTCCGAATTTCTGGCGCTGGTCGACCAGGCGCGGCAGCTGGAGCGCTGACGTTTGCCGGATTGGGCGAAGCGGCGTCGTAACGCGATCGAGGGCTTAGCGGGCGGATGAGGACATCCGCCCCTACCGAGATCCTCATCATCGGTAGGGGACGGCGTCCCGCTGGCCTTGCCGAAATGGACGTGAATTCGATCCGAAAGCGGCCGCCGATTTCGTACCTGAAGGCATTGCGAACCATCGATTTCGATACTATATTGGCTTTGTTCTAATAAAGCTCCGTTCCGTCCGTAGTCCTTTCAGGTGCCGTGACCACCGATCCCCACCATCATGAGAGTGACGCCTTCATCACGACGGCCGTGGAGCAACATCAGGGTGCGCTTTTGCGTTATGCGACCCGGCTGCTGCATGGCGACGCGGATCGTGCGCGGGATGTCGTGCAGGACACCTTTGTCCGCCTCATGGCGCAGCCGCGCGCGCAGGTGGAGGATCATCTGGTGGAATGGCTGTTCACCGTCTGTCGGCATCGGGCGCTCGATTTTCTGCGGAAGGACACGCGCATGACGCCGCTCGATCCCATGGCCGCGGAGCGATTCTCCAGTCCGGATCCCATGCCGGGACCCGACATCGAGCGCCGGGAAACCAGTGCCGCGGTGATGGCGATGATCGATCGCCTGCCTCCCAATCAGCAGGAGGTCATCCGTCTCAAGTTCCAAAATGGATTCAGCTACAAGGAAATCAGCCGCATAACTTCGCTGTCGGTCGGTAACGTGGGTTTTTTGATTCACACCGCCGTGATGCGCCTGCGACGCGAAATGGCCGGCCAGCCCGAATGAATGGCCGAACACAAATATGAACCAGTGATGAGTACTCAGAGTATTTTACCCGACGACCCGCGGCTGACCGCCTACGCCCTGGGCGAAATGGATTCGGTCGAGCGGCAGGAATTCGAGCGCATTCTCGCGGCCCAACCCGAGGCTCAGGCCTGGATCGAGGAGATCCGTTCGGTGGCGGATTCGCTCGAATCGTCGCTGCGCGATGAGCCGATGCCCGCCGCGGTGGTCGTGTCCAGTCACGTGCTCGAGCGGGGACGCGCCCGGCGCCGGCCGGCAATCCTGCGCTTTCCACAGCTCTACTTTGTCGTCAGCGGCCTCGCGGCGGCGTGCTTCGCCGTGTTTGTCGCCGTTCGGGACCGGCCGGCGGCGGGCGATGAGGCCGGCAAGAAAGTCCTGGCGGACATGGGAAATCGGGCGGCGCGTGAGAGCCCGGGCGCGATGCCCGCCGTCGCAACGGATGAATCCGCCACGATGGAACTTACTGGAACCGTTGCCGCTCCCGAAGACACATTCTTTCCCGTGGCAGATGCCGAAACGTCCACGTTTCCGCTTCACGTCGGCCGCGAATCCTATCAGGCGGTCCGCGACGCGCTGACTCGCGGTCGGCGTCCGGCCCCGGCGACGGTGCGCGTGGCGGAGATGATCAATGCGTTTTCCTATGCCTGGCCGGCGGCGAAATCCGGCGAACCCTTCGCGTCCGTGCTGGAGGAGTCGGCGGCGCCATGGAATCCGAAGCACCGTCTCGTTCGGATCGGTCTCAAGGCGACTGGCCACGAGGGCACCCGCGTGGCGGACGACGCCCGGGTGGAGGTTCAGTTCAACGCCCGGCAGGTCGCCGCCTGGCGTCTCATCGGTTTTGATGGCGGCCAACCAGCGATCGGGCTGGCGGGCGTGGATGGCGAGCCGATGTTCGGCGGCTCGGCGATCACCGTGCTCTATGAATTGATTCCAGTCGCGGGAGGCACGACAGGCGACGGGACCGATTTGTTGACCGTTGCGCTCCGTTACCGGCAGCCGGATTCGGAATCCGTCGAGAGCGTCGCGTGGCATCTGGCCGCGGGCAACCATCGATTCGAGGATGCCAGTCCCGACATGAAATTCGTGGCGGCGGTGGCGGCGTTCGGCATTGGCCTGCGCGGCACCGATCCTGCGGTGGCCGTGCCACCGCCGACGGTCGCGGACTGGGCGGCGTCCTCGGCCAGCTCGCCCGAACGAGCGGAATTTCTGGGCCTGATGCGGGCGTCAGGATCGATCCAGAGATAGGGTGAGTCCGAAATAATTTGGCCACAAAAAGGCGCAAGAGTAGCGCCTGCCGGCGCACATTTTCCGAGCGCCTATAGGTGCCTTTGAATCAAGTAAGCCATCGGATTTTTGTGCCTTTTTGCGGCCAAATTCTGCTGGATTTTTCGGTGTGGAGGCGGAGATGTAGCCGGGGGCGTCCGCCCCCGGGAAGTCGATTGCGGCATCAGCCGCATCCGGAACCTGACCGGGCCCTTCGGACCCGGCCACACCTTTTCTGAATCTGCGCTAGACTGCGTCGAGTTCAGGGGCCGACGGTGGAGCGCGATATCCGAACGCGCTGAGGGAACCTGGCCGGAGAGAAGCGCCTTGGGGACAAGTCGCTCCACCTTACGCTTGCGACGGACGGCCGCTCCGCAATCCTGCGGCCATGGCATTTTTCGGCCCTTTTTCGACCGTCCGGGAATTTCTCGCCCGCGACCCGCGTTTCGCGACGGCGATTCGTTACGCGGAGGAGCTGCTGCAACCCGGTTCGCCCGCCAACCTGCGCATGCGCAGCCGGGCGGTGGGGCCGTCGGAGCGCATCGACGTGGCCAACGGCACCTACGTGCTCGAACAGGCCTATCTGACGCGGGCGCGCTCCGAGACCTATTTCGAGTCGCATCTGCGCAACATCGACGTGCAACTGGTACTGGAAGGGACGGAAACGATGGGAGTCGAGGACATCAGCCGCCTCAAGGTATCGATGCCCTACGATTCCGAGGCCGAGATCATCAAGTACTTCGAACCCGCCACCGAATCACGCCTCGTGATCAAAGCGGGCGACGCCGCCGTCTTTTTCCCATGCGACGGACACATGCCGACGCTCCATTTCGGGCCGCAGGCGCTCGTCCGGAAAAGTGTGATCAAGATCCCGGTGGGAGGATGAGGCGGACACCAAGGGTTGAAAGTTGAATGTTGAGGGTTGAGAGACCAAGGCTCCGAATGCCGCAGAGTTACCTGAAACATTTCGGCGGCGGGCAGAGCGCCGGCTCATGAACTACCGGCATCATTTTCACGCGGGCAACTACGCCGACGTCTTCAAGCATGCGGCACTCGTTGCGTTGATCGGCGGACTCCAGCGCAAGGAGAAGGGGTTCCTTTATCTCGACTCGCACGCCGGTCGGGGAAGCTATGAATTGGAGTCCGTGACCCGCCGGCCCGACGGAAGCGAACGGGAACCCGAGTGGCCCGCCGGCATCGGCCGCTTGTGGACGGAGGAACGCGGTCCGCTGGCGTCGTATCTGAACCTGGTGCGACGATTCAACCGCGAGCGCGGCGGCGGGCCGGCCACCCCCGGTTTCTACCCGGGATCGCCGTGGATTGCCGCGGAACTGGCGCGTCCAGTGGATCGACTGGCCTTGTGCGAGCTGCGCGAGGATGATGCCGATGCGCTCGCGGCCGAATTCCGTCGTCGTTCCAATGTGTCCGTGCGGACCATGGATGGCTACACCGCGGTCCGCGCGCTGCTTCCGCCGCCGGAGAAGCGGGCGCTGGTCCTGATCGATCCGCCCTTCGAGAGTTCCGCGGAATTCTCCGAGATACTTTCCGCGCTGCGGGAAGGGCTGCGACGCCTGCCCGGAGGCACCTTTGCCGTTTGGTATCCGGTTACCGAGCGCGCGCGCACGGAAGGGTTCCAGCGGGAGTATCTGGCGCTGAAGCCACCGCCGACTTTGGTGGTGGAAATGCGGATCGCGAGCGACGGTTCGGCGCTCAGGATGAAGGGCTGCGGCCTGTTGATCATCAATCCGCCCTGGAAGATCGAAGCGGACCTGATCGCGATCGGGAGGGAAGTGGCCGCGAAACTCGGGCTCGATGACGGCGCTGGCGCGTCGACGTTCTGGCTGGTGCCGGAGGCGTAAGGTAGGGCGGGACCGCTGGGCCCGCCGCTCAAATATTCCGGCCGGCCCAGCGGACAAGCCCTACCGGAAACAAAACACCTCAGGACGCCGCCACGCGCTGAGTGACGCGCTGCGCGAAGAAAGGCAGCGGATCGAATGCCACTCGCGGATTGGGCAGGCTGGGAGCCTTGAACAGCGGCCGGCCCCATAGCACGTCGCGCATCGGCGCCGACTTCGCGACGAACGGAGCCGTCGGGACGCGCAGTTGGCGAACGTTGCTGGGGAAGTGGGTCACGAAAGAAAGGGCCGGGATTTAGAAGAGATGATATCCAGAACCCCGGAAGGGTGCAATTGTTCCAAAAAAAATCGGCCTGAATGCGGGGAGATTTACGTATGTTTGACGAAGGGCGAGGGCGGGCCGCCTACCCCTAGACGGCCCGCCCCGGGTTTCTGTTACCCCAATCCCGGGAAATCGCGCCCGCCAGAGGCGATGCCGCGATCCCGGAAGAAATATGATCGACCAAAATAAGCGCGGAGCGGGCGGCGACACACGATTGTTGCCTCGGCGTCGCCGCCGGCTTCACGCCACGCGGCGCTGGCGATTCGTCATGGTGGCCCAGGCGCTGGCGCGCTTGGGTACCAGGACGGTCAGCACACCGTCGCGCAGATCGGCCCGGAGCTCCGGGAAATCGAAGCCGTGGCCGAGTCGCAGCTTGAGCTGGTAGTCGCGCTGCACGCCTTCGAGGTGCAACGCCTGCCAGTTCACGCGCACGACCGAGGTCTTGTGCGCGTTCACGACCAGGTCCGGGCCCGTGGTCACGATCTCGATTCCCGAAGCCTCGACGCCCGGGACAAGGACGACGATTTTCAGCGCCTGCGGCAGGTCCGAACACTCGAAGTGCGGCTGGCGGATGGCCGGCCGGGACTCGGAGCTGGAAACAGCGGCATTGGAACTGAGGGATGGTATGATCGTGTTCATGGACGGATTATTCTCGTCGGTTTGGCAACCGGCGGGGGACTCCTGTTTTGACTTGGACCGTGGTCCGGTCGGGTCAGGTCAGGCAGCCCGCGTCGGTGATTTGGTTAACCCAATGGGACGCACGCTGACACTGCTGCATCGACTGCAGGTCACAGCGCGGCGCGGCCTTCGTAATCGAAGTGCCGGCGAGCGAGCGGTGAACTTTAGTGGCGGCGGCCATTGGTTGAGTGACGAACCGTGCGCGAAATGCCCGATTCGACAAGTCGATAAGATAGCCGGAACCATGCCAACCCATCCAGCGTCGCGACTCTTGCGCCCGCACAGTTATGTCATCACACTAAATCCATGATGCCGATACAGGATACGAAAACCACCGTGGCCGAACTGAGGGAGCGCGTGATGGCCTTCGCCCGCGAGCGCGACTGGGAGCAGTTTCATTCGCCCAAGAATCTCAGCATGGCGCTCGCCGCCGAGGCCGGCGAGCTGATGGAGCATTTTCTCTGGGCCGACTCGAAGGCGTCGATTGAGACCACGCGGAATCCTGCCAAACGCACGGCGATCGCGGAGGAACTCGCGGACGTGGTGATCTACGCCCTGGAGTTCGCGAATATCTGCGAACTCGATCTGGCGACCGCCATCGGCGACAAACTCGCCAAGAACGCCGCGAAGTATCCGGTGGAGAAGGCGAAGGGGCGGTCGGAAAAATACACTGAGCTGTGAGGAGGAAGTAGCGAGTAGCGAGTAGCGGGTAGCGAGTAGAAATACTCCGGTGGGGTCAGTCCGCGCGCAAAACGCGGATCCCAATTCTACAAGAGGCGTACGCGGCTATTCGAATATTTTGCCCGTTGGCGTCGGGCGTTTTCTACTCGCTACCCGCTACTGGCTACTCGCTACTGGGCCACTTCTTCACGCTTTCCCGCCAAACGTCACGTAATCGTCCAGATCGAGCCAGTCGAACCAGGTGCCGATGTCGTCGCGATGCGGAGCGTTCTTCCGATGCACCTCGGTGAAAAACGCCCGGCCATCGGCGGCGCCAGGAGGGCGATTCTCATACCAGGCGGACCAGGCGGCGATTTCGCTCGGTGTCCGTTTGGGTTTCGCGTTGGTCAGGACATAGGCGAGCAAATCGCTGTCGCTCTTGCCGGCCTTCACCTCTTTGATGAATTCCGACGCCTTGATTCCGGTGAAGGCCCAGAAATGGGAGTCGACCGGGCAATCGTAGTGATAGTCGCCGTTCGTCCCCGCGACATGGGCCCGGGCCTTGTCGATCAGCCGCGGAAAATGAACGAATCCGCCGAGGCGGACGCGCGGGCTGCGCGGCGGAAACTTGGTGAGATCCGGGGCGCCCAGATTGACGGCTCCGGCGCCAGTGGCCGAAGGGTTCGTGTAGGATGATTTGAGTGATTTGGCCATGGGAGAAAATCAATTGGGGGGAACATAGCTTCCGCGGTGGCAGGCGCAACCCGGGGCGCATGGAGCAACGGTCGCCTTTGATTCGGTCTTGGTGCCCCCCATGAACCCGAACCCACCGGTGATGATGCGTCGGACGGGCCGGCCCGACTGCGGATGACGCGTCAGGGGCGCGTCCTTCATTGCCTGCACCACCTCGAATCGTTCGGGTGCCTGACCGGGCTGGTCGGGGATCGTTTCGTAGATGTACGTGGCCATGCCGCGGGTGGGGGGACGGTCAATGAAGCACGGCCGGACGCAAAATCAAGCGGCGGCAAGGAGGCCAATGCAGTCCCAACCCATTTGACCACGGATTTCACGGAAGGCACGGAATATGCCGCTCTGTCTATGGCCTCAGTCCCTCAACCCTCAACCCACGCCTGTCTGATTAAGGGGTCGCGCCGGTTTTGGTAGTTGCAGAGCAGTAGGAGGTAGTCGCGCTGGGATCGTGTCTTCGATTTGGTTTTCGGAGGCCGCAGCGAGGGAGGTCATGCTTCGGGCATGAAC
>DASZXI010000044.1:0-20716 GCA_035545955.1 Candidatus Didemnitutus sp.
GCTACAACAAGCCAAGTGCTTCTGTAGCCGGGTCCGAAGGGCCCGGAAGGATCGCGGGGCAAGCCTGCTCCTCCCGTTGCACCGCGGCATGAGGCAGAGAGTGACCGACTGATGCCTCGGGGCTTGCCCCGAGGACCTTTACTCGGTGGCTCGGTCTCGCAACCCTCATCACTCAACCTTCAACTGCGTGAGCCTGTCGCTCTCAGCCCTCAGCTCCGGGCTCTCAGCTTTTCTTTCCTACGGCTTCGCCCGCTCGTTGCCCCACAGATGCGGATCGTTGCCGTTCTTCTTGCGCCAGGCGTCGCGCCAGAGATGGATGTCTGAGGCATCGATGTCCGGCATCGGCTTCCGTTCCGCCTTGGTGATTTCGCGAGGCAGCGGACTCGCGGTGTCCTGATACCAATAGGCGACGGAGGCCAGGTCCAGCGTCAGGTTGTTGTTGTGACCGTGCTCGATCGTGAACCGGCACGATTTGTCGAAATGGATCGGGTCGGCGACGAAGAACCGGTAGAGATGCGTGCGGCCGAGCCAGCCGGTGCCGTTGTTGACGCGCGGGTATCCGAAGTAGGGATGCTGAAAGAGTTCCTTCGGTGACCACGAGGTGTTGAAAAAATCCTCGGTGCCGGTGCCGTTCAGTGTCGGGTGCGGATCGCCATCGATGAACACCATCTCGTCGCCCTCGCCGTACCACATCGTGCTCGGGCAATTGACATAGTAGTTTACTCCGACGAACTGGCCGCGGCCCTTGATGTCGGCGAAAAGATAGTTGCCCTTGCCGTCGGGATTCTTGCCGTCGGGTCCGAGCAGCCCCCATTCGTTCTCGCCGCCCGGCAACGCCGGGGTGAGCTCATGATTGTACCACGCGTGAAAGCGGCCCAGGTCGGCGGGCAGCGACGGGATTTCCTCGTAGTCGATGTTGAAATAAAGGGCGTCGATCTTCTGGCCGCTCTGGTTCTCGATCTCGATCCGGGCGCCCTTGGCGAACGGCATCGCGAAATAGCTCACATACGACTTGCCCCAGCCGGGCGTGACGGCGAGCGGCGCGCTCACGAAATTATACGCTTCACCCCAGCCGTTGCCGAAAAACGGACCGACGGGGGAGTCCACCGACGGAAACGTGTTTCCGTCCCAATACATCCGGATGATGACGTTATTCCGATCGAGCTTGTCGGCGCCGGGGGCGAGCGTGATCCAGATGTGGGTGATCACGCCGGCGCCCTGCACGTTCATGATGTCGAGCTTCGCGCCGTCGGGGAGATTCGAGACATTGTCGCCGTTTCCGCCCGTGCGGTCGTAGCTGCCCACGCGCTTCGATTTCACGCCGGGGCGCACGGTGGCGAGATTCATGAATTCGCTGGCGCCGCTGTCGGCCAGGGCGAACGTGCTCAAGGCAAGGGACGTGAGAATATAAACGATCGATCGGAGCTTCATGCGCATGAACGCTGGGGGGTTGCGGTGCGGCCGTGGCCGGGGGGAAGGCCGACAGTCGAACAACGAATCGCGGCTGGGGCAATTCCGATGATCGCAGGATTCAGTTGTAGGGCGGCATCGCCGAATGCCGCCGGTGCTCAAGCGGCCATCTGCGATTTGGGCCGAAGACCTGACGACGGCATCCCTCGGCTTCGAAATTGCCGAGGGCCAACGCAGTTTGTAACTCCAATGGGCCCCCTTTGAGACGTGCAACGCGCGCGCAAAATGTCCATGTTGGTACCGTCATGAAGCTGGCGCGGGAATTGGTCGCGGCGTTTCTCTTTTTCGTTCCCTGCGAAATTGCCGCCTATGGCGCAGGCACCGCTGGACGTAATGGTGTTGCCCAATTCTATTGGGAGTTCGCGCTGCTGGAATGGATTATCTACGTGATTCTGTTTCGAGGATCCTGGACGAATTTGGCGATGGGCGCCTACGATCTGGTGGTGTTCGTTGTGGTGACTACCGCTTGGCTCCCATGGATGATCATCATCGATCGCTCGTCCGATCCGGGCGCCCGGCTGGTGGGAGCGTTTATCTTTGGCTGGCGGGCTTACATTCCCCAACTGGCTTTGTCGCTGGCGGTGGCAAACCTGATTCGGAATGTTATCTTTGCCCGTGAGAGGAAAGGCGATTCGATGCCTGCGTCAGCCTAGGCGGATTGGCACGGGCGAAAGGGTGCTCCGGCACAGTATTTGAATCTTTGGCGAAGGCGACCTCGCCCGCCGCAAACCATCGATTCAATGTGAAACTCCGGAAATCTGGAACGAAACGCCCTCTGTGGCCTCCGGCGAAAATTGGATCGGGCCGACGAGACGTTAGTTCCTACTGAGATGCAACGGGACCGAACCCGGTAGGGGACGGCGTCCCGCCGGCCTCGCACCATTTTCCAATTCGTTCAACGATTACCCAAGGCGCTCTGATGCCGAATCGGTGACATCCGTGAAATCCGTGGTCAAAAAACTCTTCGATCAAACCGCCCCCGGGTCTTCGGATGCCCGCTGGTTCTCGGGATTGGATGCCGGCATAATCGGCCTGTATTTGAAAACTTCGCGGATTGTTAAGCGCGCTGACAATGCGTCGGAATCGCTGACAGTCTCTGTTGTAAGGCGGGAGCTTGCCCTCGTTTAGGGGAATTTCCTGTCCACTGATTGACAGAAGGTTACGGCCGGTGGACATCCGCCCGGTACGCGTGATGCATCGAAGCGCGCGACCGTAGACTTCAAATCAAAAAATCAAACCCATGAAATCCAAAATCATCTCCCTCGTCAGTCTCGTTGCGGGTGCGTCGCTTTGCGCCGTTTCCCTCCAGGCCGCGCCGGATGGCTGGTGCTGCAGTGTGCCGGACACGACCGGCACTCTCACGCTTCTCGGCGTCGCCGTGGCAGGCTTGGTGGCGTTTCGTCGCCGCCTGCATCTCTGACCGCGCGAATCTGCATTTCTTCCGGAGGTGGGGCGGGACCGTTTGCCGCTCCGGTCTCCGGGTGAATCGCAAAACTGGGTCCGCCGAAAATTCACGGCGCGCCCAATACGGCGATTTGTCCGAAATCCGCTGCGAAAAGCGATGGCGCCTCGCTTTTAGGACTGATTCTCCCGGTAACGCAGCTGCTTCGTGCGTTCTAACGCGGCCGATTCTCCTCGAGCTTTTTGGCCTCGGCGCGATTGTCCTCGATTGACGGGACGTTGAACAGCTCGCGAAAGGAATCGGACAAGGCACCGTCCACCTCGAATGGGGTGGACAGTTGCGTGCCGAAGCGTTGCGACCGACCCATCTTCATCAGGAAGCGATCCTCGCTGGCGGCGGCCAGCCAGATCGCGTTCGAGTTGCCCTTGCTGACGGCGACGATGGCGAGTTCGTGCGCCAACAAGTAGTCGTCGACCGAAACCCCGTGCTGCATGATGAGTGCGGCGTTGAAGTAGTCATTGCCGGTTTTCAGCTGTGCGTGTTCGATCATCTGGTGGACGGCCGCCCGTCGGGCTTCGTCGCGAGGGCCCACTTTCGTCCAGTCAATCTTGCCCGCTTGCCAACCATTCCGGTCGGACTGGTCCTCGTGCTCCAGCGTCGCCAGCTCCGGATTGTCCGCCGCTGGCCCCTCCGGAACGGTCACCGATCCGCCGAGTTTGGGGTCAACGGGATCGAAGATCACGATTTCGCTCTGCTGAAGCATCATCGCCACCCAAGCGCGGGGAATGACGGACGAGGTCAGGGTCGCCGCCTTGTCGGCCGTGAGCTTGGCCCGGAAAGCCTCGGCGGTGGGCAGGTCATGGAAAACCGCGGTGCGCCATCCGCCCTCCCGCAGCACGCAAAAAATTCCCTTTTGGTTCGGCGGAAGGTTGGGGCGGGGTTCGTTGAAGAGAACGACCTTGGCCGGCAAATCGCTGATTTTCACCCGCGGCAGCGCCGGTTTGTCGGGCGCGTCGGGGGCGCTCGTGGCGGCGGCCAGGCCGAGGAGCGGCAGGATGAATCCGGCGAGTGAAAGCAGCGCGACGATGCGGCGGCGACGGGTCGAGTTTTTCATGCGTTCGTTTCGGCCAGATTCCGATCCGTATCAGGACATTGCTCCCGGAAAAGGGAAAACCGGCGCCGACCGCGGCCGCGATAGGGCAGGAGCGCAGAAAAGAAATCTCTCGGTTTCCTGCGTGCCGCACGGGAAAGCGGCAACGAAGGATGCTTTTTCCGGCGACAGGATTTCTGCAATTTCCCTACGGCAATGTCTGGTACCGAAAATTCCGGAAGCGAACCTCGCCAGCACCGGTGGCGACAAGGGCGGGGCGCAGACTGAGAAAACCGCCGGCAACGTTGTGATTGTAGCCGGAGACTTCGAACTGCATCCAGTGTTTCGTCCAGTTCGTGCCCTCCGGGCTGTACCAAACCGTCACGACGTGGTGATTGTTGCGCAGGCGAAGAAAGAAATGCCTGCCGATGTTCGCGGGCCGCGGGAACGGGGTGGTGTCCCCCTTCAGGTATTCCAGCATGTTCGCCTCGGAAAATCCGAAACCGGCGAACAGGCGCTCGCTGTAGAAGAGCAGCAGGCCGCCGGTGGCGGTTTCATCGCGCTCGATTTCCACGGAGATTTCGTAGGCCGGGTCGCCCGTCACGAAGGTCAGCGGACATGTATCCTTCGGCGACGTGCCCGTGGCGCGCAGGACGAGCGCGCCCTTTTCATAACGATACAGGTCGTGAATCGGTCCGGCGGGACGGAAGAAAGTCCATTGCGGACCGATCTTGTTGGTCCGAAAATCATCCGAAAATGGCAGGCCGGGACGGACGGCGCTGCCACCGGCCGGCAACGGGATCGGCCGCGCCACGTCGTAGCCTGACGCTTTGACCCAGCCGTCATCGGTCCATGTCACCGGCTCGAGCAGCGTCTGGCGGCCGAGGTTGGTGTTGCCGTTTTCGTAGGCGTGATAGACGAGGTACCATTGCTTGCCGTCCGGGCCCTCGACTAGAGTCGCATGGCCGCGCGACCACCATTTCTCCGTCGCCGACGCGGTGTGCACGACCGGATTGTACGGCGAGTTTTCCCAGGGGCCTGCGATCGTCTTCGAGCGGGCCATGATCACCATGTGGCTGGTCGCCGGGCCGGCCGTGCCGCCTTCGGCCAGCACCATGTAATAATAGTCTCCGTGGTGCAGTATCTTCGGCCCCTCCTGAGCGAACGTTTCGACCTCCCAGAAGTCCGGGTACTTCCAGCCCTCGTAGATTTTCGTCACCGGCCCGGCGGTGGACAATCCGTCGTCGGCGAGCGGCACGAGATGTCCGCCGCTGAGGAAGAGGTAGCGTTTGCCATCGGGTCCGACGGCGTGACCGGGATCGATGTCGCCAAGTTTCAAATCGATGGGCGCACTCCAGGGGCCGTGGATGTCGTCGGCCCACACCACCATGTTCGTCAGCCGGTTGCCGGTCAGCGCCGGGAAGTAGATATAAAATCGCCCGTGATGGTTGCTCAGGTCGGGCGCCCACACGCTGCCGACGTATTGCTGCAGCGCCGGGCCGACGGGTTCCCAGCTCACCAGGTCGCGGGAATGCCAGATCATCAGTCCGGGCACGCTCTCGAAGGACGAATTCACCAGGTAATAGTCCGCCCCGACTTTCAGGACCGACGGATCCGGTCGATCGCCGGGCAGGACGGGATTCAGGTATTCGCCGTTTCCGAGGTCGGCGATGCGCTGACCTTCGAAACCGCGTTGCCAGCCCGGCGTGCCATCTCCGTCGCGGGCCACCGCTGCGCGGGAAAACAGAATGAGACCGAGGCAAACAAAAGCTACGATTCGGAAACGGGAATTCATGGGGCGGGGAAGTCCAGCGAACCATTCGTCTTCACGTCCCGCAACTCCATCCGCTGCGGCCCGGGATTCCAGCACTGAACGCCTCGAAAAGCCTCCCTCGCTCCCCGCTTCCCGATTCTCGCTTCTTTCCTAAAGTGGTGGACCCGATCAGGTTCGAACTGACGACCTCCGCAATGCCATTGCGGCGCTCTGCCAACTGAGCTACGAGCCCATGCGAAAGGTCTAAAAGTCGGATTTGCCGGGGGTTGGCAAGGCCATTTTCTGGCGAGCCGGCGGCTCAGGAATTGAACCACGGAGACACCGAGGGTTGGAGATTCGCGGCGTAAAGCCGCTCCCACAAGTTTGGGCCTCTGTGCCTCTGTGGTTAAATTTCAGGACGCTGAGCTCCACGCGATGCTGCACCGGCCGATTCGACGGCGGCGGGCGTGACCTGATGCTCCCAGCGCCAGGTGTCGGGGTCGGACCAGCGACCGACGCGGAGATTGAAATGAATCGTGTCGCCGCGCGCCACGTTGCAGTCATCGACCCGCAGGATCCGCACGCCCCAATGTGCCGCGCGCGCGGGATCGAGCGGGTCGGTGGAGAGCACGAGGTCATCGTCGACGTGCGCCCGAAAAAACACCGCGAATCCGTCGAGATGTCCTGCCTCGGCCACGACCCGTTCGCTCGACAGGTCGCAGGGTAGGTCGTCCTCGATGACCGTGTTCAGATCGAGCGTGAGCATCGGCTCCGGCGTCGCGAGGAAACGCTCGATCGGTGCAGGATCGGAAAGCGCGTGGCGATAGTACGACGGATCGGCGGGGCGCTGTTTCGCGAGCGCCGCATAACGATAGCCATGCACCACGAGTTCCCAGATGAACGGGACCCGGCGGCCTTCGCGCAGCTGGACGGGTTCGCAAAAGAACTCGAAGCGCGCCGGCAGAATCGTGCCGCCGGGCTTCAGCACCCGGTCGCGCAGATCGACGACGTTCGCCACCATCGACTCGTCGAAAAGGAAATCTCCCATCTGTTCCTGGAGAATCACGTCGAGCTTCTCGTCGGTGTGAAACTCCCGGCTGTGGCTGGCCACGAAATCCACGTTGCGCACGCCATTGTCCGCCGCCAGGGCCCGCGCCTGCTTCAGGATATCCGAGTGGTCGAGCGCAATCACGCGCGCGGCGCCGCGCCGCGAGGCCATCGCCGCGAGGATTCCCGTGCCGGTGCCGAGATCGAGCACACGATCGCCGGGCTGCACATGGCGCGAAATCGCCGCGTGGTAGAAATCCATGCGCACCCGGTCGGCGAGCATCCGCTCCTGCTCGTCGAAACGCGCGAAACACCAGACGTTGAACCGGCGATAGCGTTCGTCGTCGCTCGCGGCCGGTCCGAACACCCACGGCGCCAGCGCCGGCCGCGATCGGACCCAGACGCCCAGGCGCGCCCCCGCGCGGAGGATGGCTGCGATGCAGCGGGAGGTGAAGCGTTGCCAGCGGACGGGACTCATGAGCGAAGCGGGGGAGGAACACAGTCGCGCCCGGAGTGCGCGTTGGCAATGGAAACCGGATGAGATTGGAGCCCAGAGCTAAGAGCTGAGGGCTGAGAGACGGAAGGTGCGGTTGAGGGACGAGAGTTGAGGGTTGAGGGAGATTGGCGGACTCCAGGTATGTGGGCGGCCAACTCGGATTGTTCGTGTTAATTGGTGTTTATTCGTGGTTGGTGGGTCCTGTAGGCGTGAAGCCGAGAGCTGAGGGCTGAGAGCAGAAATCTGAGGTTGAGGGATGAGAGTTGAGGGTTGAGAGAACGAGTCACCGACCGAGCCGGGTCCGCTCGAGACCACCGTCCCGGACATTCGTGCCGTTTTCGTGTGCATTCGTGGGCTGCTTGTGTCGGATCGATCCGGAGAACTCGTCCGGCGGAATTTTGTTTCGTCGGCTCGGAGGGATTGCGACGATGCGGCATGGCGCGCGTGATGTGCTACCGTTGCTTCTGGCCGCAGGAACTCTGCTGGTGCTCGACGCTGCACGCGATGGAGACGTCGACGCGCTTCGTGTTCCTCATGCATCCGAAGGAATTCAAGCAGGAGAAGGCCGCGACCGGACGGCTGACGCGGCTCTGTCTGGCGAACAGCGACCTGTTCATGGGAATGGCGTTCGACGACCACGAAGGCGTCCAAACAATTCTGCGTGATCCGGCCAATCTGGTGATGCTCGCCTATCCCGGGGCCGGTGCGGTCAATCTCTCGACTCCCGACGGATTGGCCCTGCCACCGTTGTTGGGCCGGCGCCTCGTCATCCTGCTGCTCGATGCCACGTGGAGCGGAGCGCGCAAGATGCTGCGACTGTCTCGCTCGCTACAGCGTCTTCCGCGGGTGATGTTCACGCCGACCGCGGGGAGCCGTTATGTGATCAAGCAGCAGCCGCAGGATGGCTGTCTTTCGACGCTCGAGACCGTGCACGAGTTGCTGCTCGCCCTCGAGCAGCGAGGTCTGGACCGCTATGCGCAGCCGGAGCAACTGCTCGGCATTTTTCAACGCATGCAGGAATTCCAGCTGCGCTGCGCGTCCGATCCGACGCGGACGGGATATCGGCGTCGGCCGTACAGTGCCCCGGCCGAACGCGAGCGCTCGAGCGGCGAGAGTCGTCGCCGCCGACGCTACCTCAAGGCGATCGGACCGGCGGCCGGAGCCGTTTCAGAAAACCCGTAGCCGCAAGAAGGCGCAAGAGGCGCAAAGAAAACCGCACTCACAGGAGGTAACGAAGGGAACAGAGAATGGGTTTTCATGGGAAAGCGCCATGATCGCAGCGCCGTTCGTAGGTTTTCTCTGTTGGTTCGTGAAAGAATGGATCACTCCGCGTCCTTCGTGTCTCCGTGGTTCAATTCTGATTGTCCGCGGGTGGCGTGGGCGCTGACTCCGGCGACGCCGGAACTTCAACCGGCTCGCCGACCGCGGGCGCGGCCGTCGGGATGTCGGCCCGTGTGGGCAGAACGGTCGCCGGCTTTTCGTGACGCACGCGCGCCGGGCGGTGGAGCCTGGTTTTTCGCCGGCGGGCCGCGGTGACGAGCGCCTTCTTCAGCTCCTTGAATTCCTTGCGCGCGGCCTTTGCCAGTTTACGCGCCCGCTTGTGGATCTTCTTCGCCGCCTTCAATTGGTCCTTCGCGGCCCGTGCCGCCTTTTTCGCGTCCTCGGCCTTGCGGCGTGCCGTCGCCAGCCGCGCGGCGGCGTCCTTGGCGGAGGGAGAGATGGCCTGGGAATCGGTTTTTGGGGTTTTCGCTTTCATAAACGGGGGTGACGAAGATCGAAATCCTTGGGCGCGAATGTGGACGCTGACTTGTTGCCGGGTCTCGGGCAATCGCGGGAATGTTACGTTTCACGCGGCGTCATTCCATCCTCGGCGAAGGAAATGAGGCCGATGATAGGAATCGCCGCCCGTTCGCGGAAAATCGCGCCCGGAGGTCGCGACCCACCCTTCGTGGCGCGACTCGACAAGGTTTGGTCATTTTGCCAGCCTGCGGCGATGGACGAACCGGATCTCGGCGCGAGTTACGCCGCGCTTGGCCTGCAGGCGGGCTGCTCCGCGGAAGAGGTCGAACGGGCGTTCATGAAGAAGAATTTTGCGCTGATCAAAAGCGCCGACGAATCCGCCCGGGAGAAGTTGCGGCGGGCGCACGATCGGGTCGCGGCTGATGTCAAGGCGCGCGAAAACCAGGCGCGGGCGAATGTCGTGCGCGAAGTCCCGACGACTCCCGTGGCGCGTCCGAAGGGCATTCTGCCGCCGCCCGTGGTGACCCACGATCCGTCAGCCGACGACCCGGCGTTGTTGTCGTTCGACAACCCGCTCGTCAACGCGGTCGTGCCTCCGCTGGTGGTGGCGCTGGCCTGGGTGGTGAACATCAGTCCGCTCGGATTTTTTCTGACCGGATTCCACGTCTGGGTGCACGAATTCGGGCATGCGACCGCCGCCTGGATGTCGGGTCGGAAGGCGCTGCCGTTGCCCATCGGATGGACGCCAATCGAGCCGCCGTATTCGCCGATGGTCTATTTTGGCATCCTGTTGTTGATGGTGATTCTGTTCATCGCGGGCTGGAAGGAGCGAAAAATTTGGGCGATGATCGCGGCGGTCGCGATCGCTGCGCTTCAATTTGTCATGACTTGGCGGCTGACCGAATCGGAGCAGCAGTTCTACTGGACGTTTTGCGGCGTCGGTGGCGAATTCTACCTGAGCGCGCTGGCCATCGCGTCGTTCTACGTGCAACTGCCGGAAAAATTTCGCTGGGGCGGCTGTCGGTACGTGTTCCTGTTTCTCGGCGCCAGCTGCTTCCTCTACACCTATCTGCGCTGGCGGGATATCTATCACGGCCTGGAGGACATTCCGATGGGCTCGATGGTCAATGGCGAGGACGATGCCGGCGGCGACATGAACGTGCTGATGAGCGACTACGGCTGGACGCACAGCCGCATCCGCTTCGCCTACCATGCTCTCGGCAACGCCTGTCTCGTCGGACTCGGAGTCGTTTACGCCGTGTTTCTCCTGCGCTTGAATCGTATTCCCGACTGGATCGTGGCGAAGTTATCGCGCGCGGAGCCGGCCGCCGGTTCGTAATGACCGGTGTAGGGCGGGGTCGCCTGCCCTGAGCCTGTCGAATGGGCCGAACCCCGCCTGGATTTCTGAACAGTTGCCCACGAATCCTCACGAAACGACACGAAGAGATCGACCAAACCAATTTTGGAATCCCGGATCGATGAGGACATCGATCCCTACCGGAATGGGCGCCCTTTCGTGGGGAATATTTTGGCGGGATGGCTTACCGCTTAAGCCTTACAGCTTACACCTTAGAACTTACCGCTTGCCGCTTCCTACGGCAGCTTCGCCTGGATCAGTTTGCTGGCGGCGCCGAAGTCGATCAAGGGCGCCTCGGGACGCTGCTTGAGCGCGCCGATGACCTTGCCCATTTCCTTCTTCGAGGATGCTCCGGTCGCGGCGATGACCTCGGCGATCAGGGCGTCGAGCTTCGCGGCATCGAGTCCCTGCGGCAGATATTTCTCGAGCAACTTGATCTCGGCGGAATTGGCGGCGACCAGTTCTGCTCGCCCCGCCTTCTCGAACTCGGTGCGCGCGTCGGCGAGGTTCTTGACCGATTTGCGCAGGGTCGCGATCACCAGCGCGTCATCGATCGGCTTGTTGGCGTCCATCGCGGCGCGCTGGATGGCGGCGTCGGCGGAGCGCAGGGCGACGGCGGTCGCGCTGTCGCGGGCCTTGACGGCAACAATGATGTCGGCGCGGAGGGTTTCGTACGGAGTCGGCATGAGAGCGCTCAGAATGCGCGAATTTCGCGGGAATGCAACGGTGGGAGATGACAACGGTTGTAGGAGCGGCTTTATGCCGCGATGAATCAGAGAAACATGAACACATACGCGGCAAACGTGAGCGCGCCGACGCCGGCGGCGGCGGCAAAGGCCCAGAGGAGGCTGCGCTGACGGGCCGCGATGGCAAAGGTGGCGGCGATCACGCCGGTCTGCGCCGCCAGCATGCCGTAGAAAAAGCGCTGGCTGCGCCGGATGTGGCGGTCGGCCGACAGATTGCTTTTGCGCACCTGCAGCTCGTACAGATTGGCGATGAACTGGTTGATCTTGGCCTCCTGCTCATAACGGCGAACCGCGAAGCGAATGCGCGCGGCGGTGAAATCCCGGTTCAACGCGGCCTGGTCGCCGCGCCGCGCTTCGAGCGCCGCGGCGAGCCGGTCGCTGGCCTGCGCGATCGGAGCGATCACATTATCGAGCGCTGCGCTGCGGGCCTGAGTGGCCCGGATTTCGTCCGCGATCGACCGGTCGGTGATGTCATTCAATTCCTGGGCGAGTTCGGAGTTGGTGGGCGAATGCTCGATGAATTCGATCGCCGCGACGATCTTGGGATCGGGCGCGGCCGGGGAGGGAATCGCCGGAAGTGTCCCGCTGGCCAGATGCCCCAGGGCTTCCTTGACGCCCGGAGCTTCCGCGGCTGAACCGATCACCGTCGCGACGTTCGTGGCGTCGAGGGGTTTGATCTCGGTCAGGCTCGAAAGAAGATCGAGGGTGGACGCCTGCGATGATCCGCGCAGGCGCTTCGCCTGATAGAATCCCCATTGGTCGCCCGCCTTCGATTGCTGCTGGGTGGCGACCGAGCGGTCGTACTGGGCCCGCGTCATCTCGCTCGAGGACAATCCGGCCAGCATGGTGGCCAGCACGGTCATGACGACCGGCGTGGAGTTGAGCACCTTGCCCCAGAGATTGGTCGGCAGCTCCTTCTTGAGCGTATCAGGGATCTGGATCTTCACGCGACGAGTGTGACCGGCCGATCCGCGTCAGGCAACGCCTGCCTTTCCCCATTCCAATCTACCGCGGATTACCCGGATGTCACGGATACCTCCAACTCCGACCCTGAGGAGCCGACGGAATACACGGAGAACACGGAAAAAATATTGAGGCCTGATGTCGCGCGGGGTTGCCGGACCCGCCTCCCATTTCGAAACAAGCAGAT
Source organism: Candidatus Didemnitutus sp. (assembly GCA_035545955.1). Taxonomy (GTDB): domain Bacteria; phylum Verrucomicrobiota; class Verrucomicrobiia; order Opitutales; family Opitutaceae; genus Didemnitutus. The sequence continues at coordinate 12,252 of DASZXI010000044.1, forward strand.
TCTGACCACGGATTTCGCGATAAGACGGATTCCGTACAAGTTGAGCTGGCCCGGATCTTGTTGATCCGTGCTATCCGTGAAATCCGTGGTGAAGATTGCTGACCGAGGTGGAGCGGCTTGTCCGCACGACGCTTTGACGCGTTGGGGACAACGCGTTCCACCGCCGCGGAATCGGGACCTCGACAAGCTCAGGTCAGGCGACCCTGCCCGACAGGCTAAGGTCTGGGCTGATCGGGCGTCTCATGGATCCGGATACGCCGGTATTCCATTTGCCCGCGGTCGCCCTCGAGCCCGATCGGACCGGTTTCCGGGACGAGCATCGCGTCCTCGAGCAGCTCACCGTTGCATTCGCAGTGAGCCTTGCCGTCCGTGACCGTGACGACGATTTCATTCCAATCCTGCGGCTTGTACTTCTTCAGCAGGAGATACGGACCCGCGACCGTGTAGTCGCGACATTGCAGCTGCGGCTCGCGCACGAAAATGCCGCTGTCGGTGTTCGGGGTGGCGCGGAATTCCAGTTTCAGGACGAAGTTTTTCGGAAACTCGCGCTGGGTCGAAAGCTTCTGGATTTTGCGGTAGTCGGGCGGCGTCGTCACGATGAGCCGGCCATTTTTGGCGACGTAGCGGCCGTCGGGCGTCGCGGTGCGGCCATCGAAGTTCACCGTTTGCGTGATCACCGGCCATTCCGGCGCCTTGGGATCGTGCTGCCGCCACGAGGCGGCGTTGCGGATATCGGAGGGACTGTTCGGCCGATAGCACCAGCCGGTCAAATCGCGCCCATTGAAGAGACTGGTGAATCCGGGCTCCGGCACGAAGAGATCGGGTGACTGGTCGACGAAACCGAGGGTGGCAAAAATGGGATGCAGCGCGGCGGCCCATTTGGCATAGCCGAGATCGTTCGGATGGAGCAGGTCGGGCATCTCCTCGGGCTTCGCATTGCCGTCGGGGTCGGCGAACATCGGCCAGGTCTCGAGGTAGATGACGTTGCGGTCGCCCTTCACCGCCTCGAGATAGAGTGAATTCATCTTCTTGATCGCGGCCGGCGGACGGTTCTTCGTCGGCGAACTCGGAAACACCTGGCAAAGGATGATTGGGGTGCGGGGCAGTCCGCGGTGAAGTTCGGTGATGATGAGCTTCATGTTCTGCGCGCACATTTCCGGTGTGGCGTGTTCGTCGAGATCGTTCGTGCCGATGAGGAGGACGACGGCCTTGGGATGCAGCGCGACGACGTCCTCACGCACGCGGATGAGCACGCCACGCGTCGTGTCACCGCTGATTCCGCGATTCGCCAGCTTCATGCCGTCGAACCGGTGACGAAAGTCGTCGTTCCAACCCTGCGTGATCGAGTCGCCGAGGAAGACCACGGCGCCCTGGTCCTGGTCGACGCGCGAGGCCCAGAGGTCGCGCTTTTCCTTCCACAATTTCGTGAACCAGTCGTAGCGGCGAATGGGGCCGACACCTGGAAGCCCGGCATCGGTGGCGGGAACTTCGTGCGAAGCCGTCTTGGTTGGAGTGGGTGCGGTCGTGCATCCGGCGAGAAGGACCAATCCGAGCAGCCAGGGGAGAAGGCGGTTCATGACCCTATTTCAGCACGCCGGCCGCGATCGGCGCAAGCCCGGCGCGCCGCCCACCAAACACCCAAGGCATCCGATCCGTTGCCCACGAATACTCACGAATGTTCACAAATCCAGAGGCCACGACCGATCGTTGCCCACGGAACACACCGAACACACAGACCCGAAATGTAGGAGCGGCTTTACGCCGCGAAAAGCACCCAGGAAGTCGGACGAGCACTCTCGATATGAAATCGATCGCTCGCTCCGTCGATTGGTCTCTCAACTTTCAACATTCAACTCTCAACCGGTGTCCAAGATTCCGATCCGTTGCCCACGAATGCTCACGAATGATCACAAATAGGGAGGCCAAGACCGATCAATTGCCCACGGAACACACCGAACACACGGACCCGAAATGTAGGAGCGGCTTTACACCGCGAAATGCATCCGAGAAACCAGACACGCACTCTTGATATGATTCGATCGATCGCTCCGTGGATTGGTCTTCCAACCTTCAACGCTCAACCATCTTCCACAATCCCGATTCATTGCGCACGAATACTCACAAATCTTCACCAATGAAGAACAGGAAATCGATCCGAAGCATCGATCCGGATTCTGCCCACGGAACACGCGGACCGGAACTGTAGGAGCGGCTTTACGCCGCGAAAAGCATTCCAGAAGCCAAACGAGCACCCTCGATCTAAATTCGATCGATCGGTCCGTCGATGGGTCTCTCAACTTTCAACATTCAACTCTCAACCACTCATCCCCTCAACATTTCGCCGTCGCGCGCTTCTTTCCAATCGCGCCGCGCTTCTCGACCTTGGCAATATAGTCGGGCGAGTAGGGCACTTCGCAGGAGGTATCGCCTATGTCCACGGTGACCTTCCCGATCGTTTGGCCGGTCTTCTTTGCCAGCGCGGTGAGCGGCCCAACATAACAGCCAATCGAAATCACGAAGAGGTTCATGTGATTCCGCACTTCGTTCGGCGCGCTGTGAATTTCTTTGACCACTCGTCCCAACAGCGCCTGGAGCGCTCGCAGATCGAGCGCGGTATCCGGCGTGATTGACACCCACAGGGACAGCGTCGTCCACCCAATCGCGGCGAGACGCTCCTTTTTCGAATCGATCCATTCCAGCGCGAGAGGCCACGCCTGCGGATGGCCCGCCGCGACGGCCGCGACCGTGCGGGTCAGGGGTTCGGACGCCGTGGCCGCCCAGCGCGCGAAGTCCTTCTTCGTCATCTGCGCATCATCCACGATGAGACCCGCCAGATACATGGCGTCGTAGACTCCGGTGTCGTACAGCGCCAGCGCGAGCGTGTGGTCCATCTTGGTCCGCTTCTGGATTTTCTTGAGATACTCGATCTTCACTCCGTAGCACGGCTCGTGCGCACCGTGGCGAAGCAGGATCGCCTTGTAGCCTTCGGCGCCCAGGGGCTTCAGCTCGGCGAGAATTTCCTGCGCGGTCATGGCAGCTTCAGGATGGCAACGAAGGCAAAATATGTCGAGCGCGGGGCGTTTCCACAGAAGGCAGCGGAGGAAACCGAGCTGCGCCAGGAGCGACTTTACACTGCGATCCCGGTAGGGGACGACGTCCCGTCGGCCTTGATGCGGAGATCAGGCCAATGGGGCGGTCAGGGCGCCGGCGAGCAAAGGCGGATCGGACATCCGCCCCTACCGGTCCGGTTCCGCGCGTTTCCCTTCACTCCACCAATCCCGGCTGGCACAGGCATGAGGAATGGATCACGAGGTCGGCCTTCTGCCAGGCGAGCTTGAACCGGCCTTCAACCTCGGCGGCTTCGGCCTTTTTCGCCTGCAGGCGCAGTGCCTGGGAAAGTCCATAGAGCGACCAGCCATTGCCGGGCAGACGCGCCAGATCCTCGCGATAGACTTTTTCGGCCTCGGCAAATTCTCCCGCACGCAGCAGCGCGGCGCCGAGCGAATGACGCACGGGAATCAGCCAGCCCGGCGGCTCGTCGTAGTGCAGTCCGTCCTCCGCGGCGACGGCGGCCCGCAGCGAGGCAAAGCCCTCCTTGGTTTTTCCTTCGCGCAGGAGGATCTCGCCCTCGACCATCGGAGCGATCACTCCGAGGATCAACGAGCACAGGTTGTTGCCCGCTGCCATCTCATCGGCGGGCACGGCCTTGGCGGCCTCGGCGTAGGCGGATTGCTCCTTCCGCGCGGACGCGGTGTCACCCTTCGCCGCGTAGGCGATCGCGCGCGCCGCGTGTTGGAAGGCATGCGTGAAGGGAAACGACGCGGGGAATTCGGGCTCGGCGATGATCTCGTCCCAGCGGCCGAAGCGCACCCTCATTTCCATGGGCATGGCCCGGGTGAATTCAGCGAAGCCGGCGAATTCGGTGAGGAACTCGTCGCTCATTCCGGCGCGCATCGCGTCGATGTGCTCGAAGGCCAGCGCACTGCGGCCGGTCATCATCGCGGCGTAGGCGAGCATGTGTTCGTTGTGCGCGATGTAGAGCGGGAAGAATCCGCGGGCCGGGCCGGCGATGTCGCGATAGGATTTGTCCGCCGCGACCGCCTTCAGATTCGACTCGATCGCATCGTCCCACCGGCCGACGCGGATGTAGATGTGCGACGGCATGTGGACGTTGTGCGCCAGTCCGGGTTGCAGATTCAGCAGGCGATCGGCCGCAGGCAGGGCGCGTTCCGGATGAGGCGACGCCTCGACCGCGTGAATATAAAGATGATTCGCGAACGGGTGCTGCAGGTCGAGTTTCAGCACGGCGTCGAGCGTGGCCAGAATTTCGTCGGTGCCGGGCTGGGCCTTGCCCTCCGGCGTCCACTGGTCCCAGGGACGCAGATCCATCATGGCCTCGGCGAACAACACGCCCGTATCGGCGTCGTGCGGGTAAGCCTGCCAGACCTTGCGCATCGCGTCGGCGTAGGCCAGGTCGAGCGCTGAGCGGTCATCGGGCTGGGGATTGGCGTAGCGATGACTGAGCGCCTCGATCAAGGCTTGTTCGAGCGGGCTGGCGTGCGCGGCCAGCCCGCGGGCCTTCGTAATTTCGTCCCACGCCGCCGCGGCGGCCGGGGGCGGGACCATCGGGACGTTGATGTGGGGACCGTTGGCCAGCGCGACGCCCCAATGGGCCATGGCGCAGTCGGGATCGAGTCGTTCCGCAACCTGGAAGGAGCGGATGGCGCCGCCGTGGTTGAAGCCGAAGAGCAGGCGCAGCCCCTGGTCGAAATATTTCTGGGCTTCCGGCGAGGACGTCGTGATCGGATGCGTGTGATCGCCCAGGCCGTCGATCAGCGGCCAGGGACGTTCGGCCGTGGTGTCGGCCGATTGGGAAACGATGGCGAGGACAGGGCCGAGCAGGGCGGCCAGCAGGGTGAGTCGGGTCTTCATGGATCTCCGGGGTGCGGGGTGGGCGAACGACAACGTCGACATCCGTTGAGGCGTGGGAGGGGAAAAGCCGAAGGATATTCCCTAAACTATCAACCGGCCGGATACAATGCCGTCCGACCGTCGCACGAGAAGGAAAATTGGAACGGCCACGGGGGTCCCGTTCGCACGCAGTCGTTGCGTCCGCCGCCAGCGACGCCGGACCCGCCGACTCGTGTCAGGCCGACGGATACGGCGGGAGCGACGCGAGGTATTCCGGCGAGGCGCCCGCGAGCCAGGCCTCGCCATTCTTCATCTTGGTCACCCGCAGCGTGCCACCGCGAGTCGCGCCAAAAACCAGTCCGCCCAAAAGGATCAGAATTCCGATCAGGATGAACAAGCCCGATGAAATCGCCGCGAGAAACATGCACGCGATTCCTCCCAGGCAGATGCCGAGACAGATGAAGCCATTGCGGATGACGATCCCCTTGCCGGCCTTGCTCAGCGGGATCTCGAGCTTCAGCGCTTTGCGCACGATGAGATACACGATGAGGAAAATCAAAACGTTGACCAGGAGCGTCAGCGCGATCAGCGGCGGATACCAATAGAGTGTGCGCGTCTTGGTCTGCGGAAACGACGCGGGCTCATTGGTCTTCACGCACCGGCTGGGCAGGCGCGGATTGGTGATCGGGACGACGATCCGCTTGCCGTCCGCGCGGGCATTGGTCACGCCCGCGGCCAGCGGCAGCGGCACGCCCTCGCGCAGGCTTTGATAGTAGCGGTCCTTGCCCTCGGCCGAAACCCAGCCGTGTTCGGTGCGGATCATCTGCTCCGGGGGAAAAACTTTGCCCGTGATGATGCACACCAGCGCGGCCGCACCGGCGGGAAGCGCGGCCGCCATCGACGTGTCGCGGACAGCCTTCCAGCCGGAAAGGCCGGCGTTCCACACGAGAACGTCGGCGGCGAGGCGACCGCTCTGGATCAGCGCAATCAGTTCAGGTTCCGGCAGCGGACCACGCTTCTCCTTGCCCTCGGCATAAAACCATTCCGTTGCGGCCATGATGAAGCCATCGGTGTCCGAAACCCGGAGGCCAGTCGAGCGGATAGTGAATCGGTGGATACCCGGCGAATTCGCGCCCGACCGACTTGCCCCGCTTCAGGTGCCTCCGGCCCACAGGGGTTTGTGACGCAAATGATAGAGGCGCTCGCCTGCCTTGCGCACGAGGAAGACACCCTCGTCCTCGCGGTTGGCGTAGGACTCGACGTCGATCGTGCGCCAGTCGCGATAGCCGAGATTGATCTCGCGACACTGCGCCTCGGAGAGACCGGTGGCGAGGGTGACGCGCACGCGCGGAATCTCGACGCCCGTCGCCGCATCGTAAGTGCCGATGCCGTGCACGTGGGTCGAGTGGGCGAGCGTGCCCCAGGGCTCGTCCTTGAACTTGTCCCACTGGGCCAGGAAATAGTCGCGACAATGGTAGCCGATTTTCCGAATGTGCTCGCCGTGGGTGACGCTGACCTCGTGGAGATGCGGCGCGTAGATGATCAGCTCGCCGCCGTCCGCGACCACGGGTTCGAGCTTGTACATGCATTTGCCCGCGACCCAGAGCTCGTCGTACATCGGCGGCGCGCATGACAGCACCGTGTGAAATGGACGGTCCTTGTAGTCGATGTGGAGATCGCGCGAGAGGTCGCTCGCCGCATCCCACGCCTGCTCGGGCGTGCCGGCGTACGCGCCCGCGAGCTCGCCGTGTCCCGCCACGACCAGACAGAAGCAGGTCTTGGGCAACGGAACCATGGCGCCGGCGCGATCGACGACGCGACGGACCGGCGTCCACTTGTTGCCGATGATCATCGGATTCGTCACGACCGCGCCCAGCCAGTGGAAAAAATTGAGGATACCCGGGCCCGCGACGCCGGGGAACAGGTATTTGTTGCCGCCGGAAAATCCCACCACCTCGTGCGGGAAGACCGGCCCGACGATGATGAGATGATCGTACTCGAACAGGTGGCGGTTGATGTGCACCGGCACATCCATCGCAAACCGGCCGCCGGTAAGTGCGGCGACCTCGGCCGACGGAATGCAGCCGAGATCGCGCAGCTCGGCGGGATTGTCCCACTGGTGATTCAGGAAGCGCACCTTCCGGTAGGTCGCGGCGCGTTCGGCGGCGGTGATCTCGACGCGCGTGTTGATCGCCTCGTCGGACATCGGCGGATGCGTGCCGAGCGCGATCATCACGTCGAACGCCGCGGTGACCGGCGCGAGCTGCGCGTGCAGGAGCTTGAACATCGTGCCGATCGGCGCGGTGCGGGTGCCATCGGGAATGATGACAAGGACTTTTTGGCCGCGATAGTCCGCCGGCGGACACGCATGCGCCACGAGGTCGCGGACGGAGTCGAGGGTCAGCGCCTGGCCTGAAGGGGCGACGGCCTGGTGGGGAGCGATGGCCATGAGCCGTTTAATTTACCGGAGGCGGCGAAGGAACAAGACTGATTTTACCGGACCAAACGGAGGCAACGGTGCCATGGATTCCAATCTTTCGGTGTCCGCAGGGTGTTCCGTGGGCAATCCGGGCCTGGTGATGAGTGATGGGTGACGAGTGACGAGGCCGGAGTTTCGACCAGGGATTTCACGGATAGCGCTCATTCCGCGGGCAGACCTTTCCGTGGCAATTCGTGAATTTCGTGGGGGATCGACTGTATGGTCGTTCCGTGTCCTCGGTATGTTCCGTGGGCAATCATGCGTTCGCGCTCAGAAGCGCGGACCGTGATAGCCGAGCAGGCCGGAAAGTTCGGCGGCGGCTCCCTTGACGGCCGCGGCCATTTCCGCGACGCGATCGCGGGTGAAGCGCACGGCGGCGGCCGTGATGCCGATGGCGGCGACGACCGAGCCGTCGGACGAAAACACCGGGGCGGCGAGGCAGCGGACTCCGAGATTGAATTCCTCGTCGTCGAGACTGAAGCCGCGCTTGCGCGTCACTTCGACCTCCCGCGCGATTTCGGCGAACGACGTGTGGGTGAATTCCGTGCGGCGCGTCACCTTCGCCTTGCCGTAAAGCTGCGTGAGGCGCTGCCGGTGGAGGAAGGCGAGGAAGGTCTTGCCGGTGGAGGAGCAGTGGAGTTCGGCGAGGAAGCCGGGACGCGACGCGGCCCGCAGCGGGTGGGGACTGTCCTGCACCGCGACGATGAGGGCGCGGTCGTCACACGGCACCGCGAGATGGGAGGTTTCGTCGGTGCGCTGCGTGAGCGCCTGCAGGACGGGGAGGGCGGCGTCGCGGATCTCGACGCCAGCGAGCGACGCGTTGCCGAGGTGAATGAGCACGGGGCCGAGGAAGAAGCGGCCCTCGGCCTTGCGGGCGAAGCCCTCGAGCTGGAGGGTGGCCATGATGCGCAGGGTGGTGGTGACCGGCAGCTTCAGTTCGCGCGCGAGGTCGGCGACCTTGAGGCCGTCCGCGTGCGCGCTGAGGGACTTGAGAATCCGGCAGGCGTTGCGCAGGTTCGGGATGACATAGCGCTCGAGGGAATCGGCGGGGGGCGGGGTGGCGGATCTCACGGTG